>JAMOPI010000001.1 GCA_027064585.1 Candidatus Desulfofervidaceae bacterium
TTCAACCTTTTTCTCTGGACTGTAATGTCTCCTTTGCTTAGGCATTTTTTCCTCCTTTCTTTTCCACCTTAACTCAGATAGCCCGTTTGTCCAATTCCAACTGAAGCAGAGCAGTAACATATCGCCCAAACCCACCGCCAACGAGGGCAGTACCACCTTTCTTCAATATTCTATAAATTTCTTTAAACACCTGCACCTTGTCTTTCCAGCAATGATATGAGCCTCTGCTGATTACAAAATCGGCAAATTCGTTTTCAAAAGGAAGCTTATGGGCATCGCCCAAAACAGGTATTATCCTATCTGCCAATCCTGCCTCTTCAATATTCATACGGGCAACCTCATATATTGCCTTTTCCTTCTCCAGGGCAAATATCTTTAATTTAGAATGCTTGCATAACTCAATTGCAAAAACCGCCGTGCCACAACCGACATCCACACATACACCCTCCAACACACCATAATCCTCAATGATTTGTTTAACCGTAGAAACAATAGCTGGCATAAAGTTTTCTTTAACCTTTTTATCAAAACGCTTTGCCTCCAAAAGGTCCATTTCAGTGTAATTTGCAGGGATACGTTTCTCAGGCATAACTTTATCCTCCTTGCAATCTTTAGTGCCTTACGCAATCTAAAAAGATACTATTTTGCAAAATCCGCAATTGCCCTCCAAGCTCCAATGGGCCATTATCAAACGGTGTTAAAAAATACCGTTCACCCAAAGCTGAAAATAATAATAAAGCAAAAAAATTCTAGAGTAAAGCAGGCTGTTTTACAAAATAGTGCTTTTCCATAAAAATGGCTTAAGCTTTCTATAAATGTGCAGACATTTTTTAAGCCTAATTACAAATGATAATGCCTCTGCTTGCCAAGGCCCTGGCAATAATTTCTTAAGAAGGGAAAGGCCAATTTTAAATCCTCTTTCCCAAAATCTGCGATTGATTTATAGTATTCCGCAAAAATTGATGAATTTTCCTTCTTCCTTACTTACAAAAAAGTATACGCCAAGGCCCGTGGTCAAGGTTCTACGCTTGCTTTGCTCGCTCAGACCTGCGCCCTTGCGCAGGCTGCGCCCTTCGGGCTTGGCCTTGACCGCTAAGCAAGCGAAGGCGCTATAATTAATAGTTGGGCCTTGAAGAAAAAGTAAGTATGATTTCACCTTTTAGGTGAAAGGGCATTTTTTTAAAAAAAATGTTTATTATAGCCCACTTGCGATGTTTCTTGGAGGGCAATCACGGATTTTGGGATTTTTACCTTTTCTTGACAATTTGATTTTTTGAGATATTATTCAAATCATGAATAAAAATCATTCAGCATCTGAATGGAAATACAAAAAAAGGGTTTTGAAAAGGGTTATAGATTGTATTCTTCAAGATTTTCCTGTTGTGGTTTTAAGTGGAGCAAGACAGGTAGGAAAAAGCACTTTTCTTCAGGAAGAATTTTCTGATTTTACATATTTTTCTATGGATGATTTTTCGCTTTTTGAACAAGCCAAGGTAGATCCTGTTTCTCTGTGGAAAGATGCGAATAAGGTAATAATTGACGAAGCTCAAAAAGTGCCTGAAATCTTTTCGGTAGTTAAACTTACGGTTGACAAGACGCGCCGCAAGAAAAAATTTATCCTCTCAGGCTCATCTGATCTTCTTCTTATGAAAAATGTTACTGATTCCTTAGCAGGAAGGGCTATTTATTTGCAAATGTATCCTTTAACCATAGGGGAAATCACAGAAAATTTTACAAACTTTTTAAATTTTGAGGCCCTTTTTGAAGACGATCTTGCATTAAATCAACTAAAACGACCCCTGTTTAAACCCAAACCAATAGAATATTACTTGATAAAAGGCTTTATGCCTCCTCTTATTTATGTGGAAGGTCTTCAAAGTGCTGTTTTGTGGTGGGAAAGCTATGTTAAAACTTATCTTGAAAAAGACTTAAGAGATTTTGCCCGAATAGAATCTTTGATAGACTTTCGCAGGGTAATGAACTCTCTTGCCTTTAGATGCGCAAATTTGGTAAATCAAACAGAAATTGCCAGGGACACAGGAGTAAGCCAACCTACAGTTTACCGGTATTTAAATTTGCTTGAAACAACCAGCATAATAAGAAGGGTCTTTCCCTATTTTTCTGCAAGGGCAAAAAGGATGATTAAAAGTCCAAAGATTTTTTTTATTGATCCAGCTTTGGCAGTATATTTAAGCGGTTACAATGAGACAAAAATGCTTCAAAAGGCCAGAGAAAAGGGGGCCTTTTTTGAAAATCTCGTCTTTTTGCACTTAAAAGTAAATTGTGAAATTTCACTTCCCAAAGGAGAGGTGTATTTTTATAGGGATACGACGGGCGTAGAGGTGGACTTTATAGTAGAAAAGGGGGCTAAAACTGTTGCTTTTGAGGTAAAACTTACAGATTCTCCAACTTTAAGGGATGCCAAAAATCTCCTTCGGTTTCTTGAAAAATTTCCCGCATTCCAGAAAGGGGTTATAATCCACACTGGAAAGGAAGTTAAATGGCTTCACAGTAAAATCTTGGCCATTCCCTGGTGGTATTTGTAGAACCGTTTTATTTTACCTCTCTCCGCAATGTTTCATCTAAGCTTCCATCAGGAAGCATCCAATCGGGGTGATACCTGCCTTCTTCCTCCATTTGATAACGCACACAACTCTCCCAATCTCCCTTACAATACAATTCTATCCATTTTCTATCTAACTTTCCTTCCTCATAAAATCTCCTCATTGGACAAACAGGATACCATTTGCAGTCTCTAAGTAACACCTGCAATTTTCTGTAACTTTTTATTAAATCTTGCTTAAAGTCAGGATTATCAAGACAAACTACGGGATGGTGCAGGGGAAATATCTTTTTATCTTTCACCCAAAAAAGTTTCCCATAAACTGAAGAAAACTCTCCTTTTGAGGGCAATGCAATACCGTATTTTTGCAAAAGGTAACAGGTAGGATAATAACCCAAGGGCACGAGAATCTTTGGGTTAATCAGTTTGATCTCTTCCTCCAGATAATAACTGCAGGCCTCAATTTCATCCTGTCTGGGTCTTCTGTATTGGGGAAGCATACACTTAATCAGGTTTGTCATATAAATTGCATGCCTTTTAATGCCTGCCTTACTTAATAATTCCTCTAACACCTCCCCCGAAGGGCCAACAAACATTTTTCCTTCTTTATCTTCCTTTTCTCCTGGTGCCTGCGCAATTAACATAATTTTGGCATGCAGATTTCCCTCTCCACAGACAGCATTTGTTCTGGTTTCAGATAACCTGCACCTCTTACATTCCTTTATCCTTTTGTTCAGTTCATCAATTCCCATATCCCATGCACCATCAAACTATATTTCAAAAAGGTATTCTATCGCAATCCCCTCAGATCGGGTCATGGTTTCTGACCTGACTGGGAATGCAGGAGTAGTTTTTTTATCCCTGTTGGGGAAGTCGCAATCCCCTCAGATCGGGTCATGGTTTCTGACGTGCTGGTATGTAGGGGTTGTGTTGAAAACGAGGAGATGTCGCAATCCCCTCGGATCGGGTCATGGTTTCTGACTTGTTGTGTTTTCCAGGCGGGATGAGGAACAGATCAGAGAGTGTCGCAATCCCCTCGGATCGGGTCATGGTTTCTGACACAAAACAAAAGGAGGTAAAGATGAGAAGAAGAATAAAAAGAGTCGCAATCCCCTCGGATCGGGTCATGGTTTCTGACCCATTTTTGCTAAACAGGCTGATTGTTAAAAAAATTGAGTCGCAATCCCCTCAGATCGGGTCATGGTTTCTGACCCTGCGGACCGGCAGATCAGAAGGGAAGCAACAAATTAAGGTCGCAATCCCCTCGGATCGGGTCATGGTTTCTGACACCGAACTGTTAGATAAACGGTTAATTTTATATGATGAAAGTCGCAATCCCCTCGGATCGGGTCATGGTTTCTGACCCTCAAGTCTGATCCCAAATTTTGGGAGGCCCTTACAGAAGCGTGTCGCAATCCCCTCGGATCGGGTCATGGTTTCTGACACCAAAGTATCTATTAGCAAGTTTACCGAGGAATATCTTGAGTGTCGCAATCCCCTCGGATCGGGTCATGGTTTCTGACAGGAATGGGTTTCTGAAAGACTTGATCTTCTACATTGGGAGGAGTCGCAATCCCCTCGGATCGGGTCATGGTTTCTGACTGCAATGGACAAGACCCGGATATTGACGCAGAAGCTATGTGTCGCAATCCCCTCGGATCGGGTCATGGTTTCTGACAAATATTGATAAAGAGTTTGACTACAAAAAAATCCGGTCGCAATCCCCTCGGATCGGGTCATGGTTTCTGACAAGTGTAAACTTGTGTATACTTCTCCCCCTCCTAAAAAAGAGTCGCAATCCCCTCGGATCGGGTCATGGTTTCTGACAGCACCCCCCATTTTCTGCTGATTTTTAGCGACCTTAGAAGGGCATTTTCGGGAACCTCTAGCCTAACCCCCAAAATTTGCACTTAACATTTTTGTTAAATTCAATAACCAGCCTAAAACTCAAACAAAAACCTATTCGGGAACCACCGATGATTTTAGGGCACTTACGACAACCGATGAGGTCCCCGCAAGGCAATTTTAGGCTTTCCCTGTTCGCTTGTCAAAAGAGCATGTTTTTAATTTTGTAACACTAATAGAGAAAAAATGCAAGTTTTCCCTCGCCCCAAAATCCGCGATTGATTTATAGTATTCCGCAAAAAATGATGAATTTTCCTTCTTCCTTACTTACAAAAAAGTATACGCCAAGACCTCGTTAGGTGGTCAAGGGTCTACGCTCGCTTTGCTCGCTCCGACCTGCGCCAAAGGCGCAGGCAACACCCTGCGGGCTTGCCCTTGACCGTTAAGCGAGCGAAGGCGCTATAATTATGATTGGGCTTGAAGAAAAAATGCAATCACGGATTTTGGGATTTGACTTTTCTTCACAGTTGTATTATGTGCTTAATTGATGCGCGAGGCAGGTTGGGTATGTTTAGAAGAGGTGCAGCAGCTTCTTACCCAGGGGAAGGAGGGCAAGGCAAGGGAGCGGGCCTTACGCTATTTTGCCAATGATTACCAGGATCCAGAGCTTTTTTATGCCTGGGCCAAGACCTTTGAGCTTTTAGGCATGGCTAAAAAGGCCATTTCTGCTTATGGGTTGGCAGTTAAGCTTTCTCCTGATAATCCTCGTTATCTAAAGCCCTTGGCCATTTTGTTTTATGAGCTTGGCCAGCTTAAAGAGGCATTTCACAGCCTTAAACGTCTTAGAGAACTTTGTCCAGAGGATGAAGAGATAAAGAAGTGTTGGACGGCCCTTTTAAAGGAGCTTGGTTTTGAAGGGGCATATGAAAAGATTAAGGACGTTAAGGAAAAGCCTTCACCCTTACGCTATTTTCCGCCAAGCCTGGGCAAGAGAGAGCTTTCCCTTTTTCTGCATCTTTTTGCCGGCAGACAACAAGGTTTGGCAGAACAGGTAAGGGATGAAAAAACTGGTTTAAGCAAGCTTTTATTTCATGATATACCTTTAAATGAAGATTGGATTAAAAGTCACCTTTTGGGTGAAAAGACCCTTTTCTTTTTCCCTTTGCGGGAGGATAAAAGGATAAAACAGGCCACTCTTGCCCTTTTTATCTCTAAGCGAGATCGCTTCTATTATACAAGACAGCCATCTTTTTTAGAGCTTAAGGCCGAGGCACTAAAGGAGTACGCCTTAAAGGTTTTAAAGATGATCAATGGTGGTTTTGCCCTACCGGCCTATTTAGAAAGGGTAAACCGATTTTTTTACCGCATCTGGCTGTTTTTAGAAGAGTTTGTGCATTTTTTGCTGATAAAGCGGTTTTTAAGAGATTGTGTCTAAACTGCCCTATCCTGAATTGGGGGTAGTGGTAGAACCTTATCTGCCTACACTTGCGGTAGGTATAGGTTGGCGGGAAAGGGCAATCCTTTTACCCTTAGGCATAGAAAGACAGACAAAAGTAAGAAGCCTCTTTTTAAATGCAGAGGGTGATCCCTATCCTGAACAGTTGCGCTTTTTAAAGAAGATAAAGGAGCTTAGCCTAGCCGATCTAAAGACATTTTTAAGACATCCAGTCGCGGTCAAAAATAAAAAGAGGTGGGATGACCGTTTGCAAAGGTTAAAGAAAGGCTGTCCGGTGATAAATGCCCTGATAGAAAAGGCGCAGGCAGGAAGAATGCTTACTTATAAAGAAAAGCTGGTGTTGTTTTATACAGTAGGATTGCTTGATAAAGAAGGTGATTTGTTACATCAAGTGCTTTATCCCCTGCCTGATTATAATTATCACAAGGTCAAACGAATATTAAAGGCCATTAAACCCAATCCGATAAGCTGTATAAAAATCAGGGAGTTTTTACCAGAGCTGACCAATAGTCTTAATTGCCATTGCGTATTTGATTTAAAGGATGGGCGTTATCCTTCACCACTTTTGCATGTAAATCCTTTACTTGTGCCCACCGAAGAAGAAAGGTTTTGTCTTCAGAGAACTTCTTTAAGTCAATTGGCCAGGGTATTTGTTGAACTTTGGCGGGAAAAAGAAAGAATTGAGACCAAACTGAATCGGGTTAAGGCTGAGCTAAAAAAGGGGCTAGAGAAAAAGGGCTGGCAGGAGATAACCGTAGAAGGCAGGCAAGTTTGTTTTGTTGATGGAGATTTAGAAGTGAGGCAGTAAGGATGGCCGTCTTTTATGCCATAGAACAGGGGCTTGTTTTACACAAGAACGGGCAGCGGCTTTTGGCTAAAAAGGAAGGAAAGGTTAAAAAGGCCATTCACTTTCACACCCTTGAACAGGTTGTTTTAATTGGGCAGATTGGACTTACACCAGCGGTAATTTCTGCCCTGCTTAAGAGAAACATTGATACAGTGTTTTTGACCAAATCTGGCCGTTATTTAGGAAGACTTATGCCCATGGCCGGTAAGAACATAGAATTGCGGCTAAGGCAGTTTGAGCGGTTTCAAGACATGAACTTTAGAGAAAGGATTGCCAGGGCAATTGTCAAAGGGAAGGTTGAAAACCAGCGCTTGCTTTTAAGGCGGATAAACCGTAAAGGATTGGGACTTGAAGATACAATTTTAAGGCTTAAGCAACTGGCTAAAAAGACAGAAGAGGCAGACATTGCCAGCCTAAGGGGGATAGAAGGCACGGCGGCTAGGTTTTATTTTGAAGGGCTGGCTAAAGGTTTTAACGAAGACTGGCAGTTTAAGGGAAGGGAAAAAAGACCACCAAAAGACCCGTTAAATGCCCTTTTAAGCTTGGGTTATACCTTGCTTTTTAGCAATGTGCTTTGTGCTATAAATCTGGTTGGGCTTGATCCTTATTTGGGATGTTTTCATAGTATAGATTACGGCAGGCCGGCCCTGGCCTTTGATTTAATGGAGGAGTGGCGGGCGGTGATTGTAGATGCGTTGGTTTTAAGTGTGATAAATCGGAAGGTTATAAGCAGGGACAATTTTGCGATAGAGGAAGAGGGCGTTTATTTAAGCAGTGAGGGCTGGCAGAAGTTTATTACCCAGTTTGAGAGGAAGATGAACGAAAAGGTGACTCATCCTGAAAGGGAAGAAAAGATTTCTTACCGGGCTTACATAGAAGATCAGGTAAGGCGTTTTTGTAGGGATATAAAGGGAGAGGAAGAATATAAGGCGGTGGTGTTTAGATGAGAAGCCTTTATTTAATTTCTTATGATATTTCTGATGAAAAAAGACTTCGCAAGATGGCTAAACTGCTTGAAGATTACGGTTACCGGGTGCAAAAGAGTGTGTTTGAGTGTTTTTTGACTGAAAGCATGTATGAGGAGCTTAAACGCAAGATAAAGTTGCTTATCAAGGAAAATGAAGACCGGGTAAGGATTTATCAAATCTGTCGCCATTGTCGCAAAAGGGCCGAGATAAGCGGTTTTGCCGAGGTGCCAGAAGAGGAAGAGTTTGTGATCGTATGAAGGAAAGGCTTTTTATTGTTGCCTGCTATGACATTGCCGATGAAAGGCGTTTGCAAAAGATTGCCAAATTGATGGAGGACTATGGTTTTAGGGTGCTTTATAGTGTGTTTGAGTGTCTTCTTTCAAGGCGTGACTTTGCGGAAATGAAAGGCAGGGTAGAAAAAATCATTGATCCACATGCGGACAGTGTAATTTATTACCTTCTTTGCGAGCACTGCCGGCAAAAGATAGAACACCTTGGCCGCACCCCGTTTTATTTGGAGGAAGAAAAGGTAGTGGTGGTGTAGGCAGAAATAAGTCTTGTGGCTATTTCTACTGTCTTTTTCGCTCCATAAATGGCTTCATGTGCGTCTTCAATTGTGTACTCTTCGGTGGGAATAAAATCTATATCTCCGTAAAAGGATAATTCCCTTTCTTTACGGAGCCATCTAGATATTTGAGCTAGTTCAGTCAAGTGTTTTCTTATTTCCTCAGGGAATCTATCTGCATGCGCAAGTAAAATTTTGCCCACATCATGCCATTTGGGTGGCTCTATGCCCACATGTCTAAGCATGGCCTTTTGGGCAAGCTCTACAATTTCCTGAGCTTCACGCACAACATCAGAATAATCCTCTTCTGCCAAAAGCACATCCAAAATTTTAAGCCTTTTTGTAGCCTTTATAAGATAACTTTGGGCCAGGGTAATGTTGGTCATAATTCAATAATGGCCTTTGGATCTGGATTTAATATCCAGTACCAAGCATTACCAAGGATTATGCGTTTAGCCCCCATCTGCTTAAGCCTTTGTCTTAACTGGGAGAGATAAGTCGTAAAAAAAACATCTTTATCATAAAGAATCTTGGCATCTTCTACCATATCCAAAAAAAGCCAACTCCCAGAAAGCACCTCCTGTGGCGTTTTTAAAACAGGCGAAAGGCTAGGATATATGCCTTTATTGGCTAGTTCTTTTAAAAAACACTCAATTTTATCTTCTATCTGCCTTTCAAACTCCCTTATCCTTTTAACCCGTCCCCTAGGCAGGTCCTTTATCACAAGTAAAAAATCAATGTCTGAATCTGGCCTAAAGGTATTTCTTGCCACCGAGCCAAAAAGGACAAAGCTGATAAGCCTTTCTTGATAATATGTCTTAGAAAGAGACAAAAGCCTTTTTACGAGGGTGTCATAATAATCTTTGTAGGACATAACACTTAATAGCATTGCTAAATGTTAATTGTCAAGACAAACCCGATTTGATTTGACAAATCCGATATCTTCCCAGACCAAAGGCGGTGTTTTTACCAATATGGATATATTCACCTAATTTAAGAAGGGGATAAATGGAAGAAAGATTGCCAGAAATACTCATCCTACCCATAGCCCCACCTAGTTGCATGTAGGTGTTTTGACGTTTAGAAAAACGTTTAAAGTCTGTCCAGGAAAGTCGGGTTTCTGTTTTGACCTCTTTAAGGGTGGTACCTATCTCCATGCCTTGTAAGAGGTCTGACTTTACCTGGCCATAAAGCTGGGTTAAGACCTTAAAACGCCGGGCAATGGCCAAAAGGATGTCTTTAAGGGTAATTTTATCGGTCAATCTTCCTTTGATTTTCAGGCGTAAGGGGGTGATGGTTTCAAGGATAATGTTAGATGGGGAATCATTGTTTTGTAAAATTTGCGTGGCGTTAAGGCAGGTATCTAAAGAAACAAGCTGCCCTGTTTCTTGGCGAAAGATGAGGCGTTTGCGTTTAGGAGAGATAAATTTTTTTATCTCTTTAAGTTCAAATTTTCCTTTTCCTTTGCCCATGCCCAGCCTTCCCATCTGCATAAGGGCATAAATGACATAAGGCAAATACGCATTTGCCCGGCCAAAGAGGGTAAAGCCAAATTGATATACACTGCCCCGCCGCATCTTTTTGCCGCCCAGGGCTAAGGGATAAAGCATAAGAGGATGAGGCGGATTGGTAATGTCTGGCAGATCACTCTGGGTTTCAAACAAAAAACGATAAATACAGGTTTTATTTAAAAGACAAGCACTACACTCTTTCTTCTGATTTAAACAAACCGCCCTTTTTAAGGCCACACCAAAGGCCCCTCTAAGCATTGAGCCGGGAAAATAGGGGATAGAAAAGGGGGTTAAGGCCTTAATCTTTACCTCATAACGATGAATGGGCAGATCAGCATTTATAACCATAACAAAATTATACGAACTTTTTCTGAAAAAAACAACTGCCTGGCGAGAAATGCCTGCATGGCCATCGCAATCCCCTCAGATCGGGTCATGGTTTCTGACGCACCATTAGTCAAATCAAAAATAACAAATACAACGGGGATGTCGCAATCCCCTCGGATCGGGTCATGGTTTCTGACGAGGTAGAAAGATGAGAGAAGAGTATTCTTTGGAAGAAGTGTCGCAATCCCCTCGGATCGGGTCATGGTTTCTGACACACTATGAAAGATAATAGAATTTTGTTACAAAAGCCAGTAAGTCGCAATCCCCTCGGATCGGGTCATGGTTTCTGACATGTTAAAAGCTCATCAGATTTTTGAAATGATTTATGAGGGTCGCAATCCCCTCGGATCGGGTCATGGTTTCTGACAAAATGAAAAGATTTGAGTATTATGATGTATACGGTGATGTGTCGCAATCCCCTCGGATCGGGTCATGGTTTCTGACCGCAGGATAAGTGAAGCGATTCATAACTATAGTTTCAAACCGTCGCAATCCCCTCGGATCGGGTCATGGTTTCTGACCAATATATGCGGCACTGGAGTTTGTCCATCACCTGGTCAAGTCGCAATCCCCTCGGATCGGGTCATGGTTTCTGACGGCAATGCAAGGCCGGTTGACAGGCTTAATGCCTGTTAGCCGGGTCGCAATCCCCTCGGATCGGGTCATGGTTTCTGACGCAATGGCAAAAAGAAAGAGAAGAAGAGGGAAAGCAGGTCGCAATCCCCTCGGATCGGGTCATGGTTTCTGACAGCGGCCTGTTTTTTGGCTGATTTTTAGCGCCCTTAGAAGGGCATTTTCGGGAACCTCTATCCTAACCCCCAAAATTTGCACTTAACATTTTTGTTAAATTCAATAACCAGCCTAAAACTCAAACAAAAACCTATTCAGGAACCACCGATGATTTTAGGGCACTTACGACAACCGATGAGGTTCCCGCAAGGCAACTTTAGGCTTTCCCCTGTTCGCTTGTCAAAAGAGCTTTGTTGTTTATATAACACTCCTATCAGAAAAATACAAGTTTTTAAAGCTTGATTTTTGGTTAAAATTCATCCATAATCTGGTTAAAAATAGACCAAATTATGGAAGATTTTTCATGAAAGACTACATTCCCCGTGTGCTTGGAGATTGTATAAGAAAAGGGCTTAATTTTGCCAGGGTGGTTGTCTTAATTATTTAAATATTTCCCCTATAAATCTCTCTTTCAAATCATTAATTTGAGCTAAGGGCAAGATAGTGGTTTTCATTTGTCTGGCCCGTCTTTTAAGGTGGTCTTTAATTTCTCCATTTTGATCAAAGATATTTGTGGTCTGCGTGGCAAGGAAGGATTTTACCCTTAAACCAAAGTCGGTCTGCAAGGCACCGACTTTATAAAGAATGTCTTGTTCTTTGTCGTGTTCCTGATCAAGCGATTTGCATTCTACAAAGTAAAGGGCGTTTTCATAGGTGAACATGACATCAAATTCGTTTTGAGCACCTTGAGAAGAAATGAGCTGAAGATTTAGCTGGACATCGGTAATTCCCTGCGGTTTTAGATCATGAAGGATGTTGTAAACATATTCCTCTAGCCAGCCGCCAATAAAATAATGATGCAAGTCAGAGTTTATAAAACACTTTATTTTTAGCTTATCATTGTCAACTTCATAGTTAAATTTCCAATCAGAAAGAAGCCTTTTTAATGTATCGGTTAAACTGCCACAAAAGACAAAAGAAAATTCTATTTCTTTGCCTTTTTTGATCTTTTTCAATCTCCGCAACTCGCTGCATATAGCCTTTAAAAAAGGTTTAAGTTCTAAATAGTGTTTATAAATAAACTTGGTTTTATCAAACCGTTTTATGGCCTTTTGGCCGTTTTCCAGGGACTTTTGCTGTGCCTTTTTAGGAATGTTTATGCCGTAGGCAGTAAGATATTCTACCACATTTAGTCTGATATCAATTTTTGTTGGCGGCATATTACCTTTGCCTTTGGAATGAATGATAAAAAATTCATTTCTAGGAATGGGAATGTAAATGATCTGGCAAGGAAGTTTTTTAAAAACCTCATAGGCAGCAATGGACATCATTTTGGTGCCCCCGGTAATGTTGACAATGGTTTCATAGGCATGAAGGTTTGTATTTTCTATCCAATGCTGAAGTTTATCCATACAGTCGCTAATAGAATCCTGATCTACAATTAAAACCTCATCCCTTTCCCAATGAAAGCCCCGCTGCTTTAAGGTGTTTAAAATAGCCTCTTTCTTTTTCTTTTGTTGCATTTCTTGGGTGCTTACAAAGAGAAGGTAGTTTGGTTTAAAATGTAAAATAGCCAAAATATTGGGTATAGTCTGCTTACTTATCAAGGAAACAAGAAGCGTTTTGTCCATTTTTTACCTCCCATATAGCCGAAAGTTTGGTTCTACTAAAAGTTTTGCCTTTGGGTCTTGTTTTTGTCAATAAGTTGTGTTAATTTGACTATGGTTAAATGATTATGGTCATGAGGAGATAAAAGATGGAAAAGATTTCTGTTTCAGAATTTAAGGCTAAGTGTTTAGGCATCCTTGAGGAGGTTTATAGAAAAAAAAACGGATAATCATTACCAAAAGGGGACATCCGATTGCGGAAGTCAGGGCTGTTGAGGCAGAAAATGAAAAGGTCCCTTTAAAAGACACACTTGTTTTTATGGGAGATATTGTTTCGCCGGTGGCCGAAGAGGATTGGGAGGTATTAAGGTGAAGGATGTTTTACTTGATACCCACATCTGGATATGGATAAGCCTGGAGCACTATCATAGGCTTTCTAAGAAGGCCCAAAAGGCCATTGAAAAAGCAAAAAGAAAATGGATTAGTGCTATATCTATGTGGGAATTGGCCAAATTGGTGGAAAAAGGAATGATTGCCTTTTCTATTCCTCTTCTAACTTGGATAAAACGCTCTTTAAATGAATGTGAAATCTCGGTGGTGCATCTTGACCCGGAGATATGTGTGGAAAGTTGCTCTTTAAAAAATTTTCATGCTGATCCCGCTGATCAAATAATTGTCGCCACTGCACGCATCTTGTCCTTCCCCCTCATTTCAGCAGATGGAAGGATACGGAATTATGCAGGGGTGAGGGTGATATGGTAGAGATAATTAATCTGCCCATATCAGTCTGTGTGCTTCCTGTAAGAAGTCTTTTAGATGTTGATTGAATTTTTGATAGCCACGAGCGTCTTTATTGAATCCACCATGATTGATGTCATTTCTTACCTGTGCAAGATTTTTGAAGAATTTGCATACTTCCTCAGGTAAGGTTTGAAATATTTTTTCTGCTATTTCTTGTCTTCTTTTCAAAATACCTTTCCATTCGTTTTTAGGAAGATTGTTAGCCCTTACTTGAATGACTTGTGAAATCAATTCCCGGTCGTCTTTTTTTTGCATATTTAAACCGTATTTTTCACAAAAGAAGGAAATGATAGTTTCTTCTAAGATAGTGATGCCCTGCGGAATAAGGCCATGGTCTAAACACCATTTAGCCGCTACAAAGCCATTTTTGATCTTGTCTTGTTTAAAGCCTGCGGTTTTTTCTTTGATCTTTTTTAAAAGGGGTCTAAAAGGTGGGAGAAGTTCTGCTGTTTCCAAATCTTCAATTAACTCTTCAAAGCTTTGCTGCTCTAGAATTTTCTTTCCTCTATTACAGAGGATGTTGTTTGAAAGATTGTCCAGGGCTTTTACTAATTTTTTTAGGGCTTTAGCCGTTTTATCTGCGCCGGCTGTTTGGGCTAAAATGGGATTTATTTTCTCCTCTACAAGTTCCTTTAGATGCTTTGTATGTCCATATCTTACAAAATCCGATACCGCCCAGCTCCATTCAAGTAATTTGGCATAAGGTGTGAGGTCAAAAATAGGGGCATTTCTTTTTTCAAGAGGAATGTTTTTTTCAACTTCTCTAGGATTTCCTAAAACTTCAAAGGCTCCATAATATATACCTTCAAGCCGGATATTTTTTAAAAATTTAGCATAGTTAAGCACCACCAAATTAAGCATAGGAAGAGACCGAAAGGAGTGAGTTATGTCAAAAATAATATGGTCATTTTCTTCTAATGTCTCAAAAACTATCTGAAAAATATTTAAAATTTCTTCTTCGCTTCTCCCTTCAGGAATGCTAATCTTTTCTATTTTAGGCTTTAGATTTAAAGCCAAGAGGCGGGAGTATAAACCATTTTCAAAATTTGCTCTTTGAGATTCTGCTTTGTCTTGCCAGTTTCTTTCTTCTGCGTCTTTGGTGCAAAAAATACAAATGCGGTCGTTTTCATGCCAATCTTTACAAAGCATCCTAACTAGTGCTTCCTGAATAAAGGTAACAGGCCCAATGCCTTGGCCGTTGAGATAATAGTAAGAAGCTACATATCTGTTTGTGCCTAAAAAGCTCAAAAGCTTTCTTCCCATTCCCCTACCTCCCATATATCCGAAACCGTTTATGCCGAAAGATTCTTTCTATGAGGATTTTACCTTCAGAAGAGGTTTTTTCACTTACTGTTCTTTCTGTGGTAGCATAAACAGGAATAAAACCAAGCGAAAAGGCATATTCGCACATGATGTACACAGCGCCAAAGTCACCCTGAATCAGCACTAAATCACCTTGAGAAGCGTTTTCTCCCAGCCATTTTTTGATTGGGTCTAAGTAACCATCTATTGCTTCCAGATCAGGTGGCACATTTGACCAAAGAGTTTGTAACTCTGGAGGCAGATAAATAAACTCCTTTACTTGCCAGTTTTCTTTTAAATCCCTTTCCTGCTCAGGGGTTAGCTTATGTGAAAAGAGAAGGTAGATATTAGGCATGTTCTTTCCTAAACTTATCCGCTGAAAGTTCACTTAGTAACTTCTCTGTCTTTGGCAAAGGCATCAAAAAATAATCAAAAAATATCCTTAAAAATTTATGAGCCGAGGATAACGCTCCTTTTGAGGTAAGATTTTGTTTTTATAAACTTCATAGCATTTTTCATAACCAAACAATTTTAAAAGCATCGACATTTCTTTCAGACTACCATATAAAAGCACCTTTTCAATAATCTCCTCATCAGGTAAATTCGCATCTTTTTTATATGTCCAGAAGTAAACTGAGGAAAAGGGTAAGTTTTGGAGCTTCATAATTTGAAGATTAAACATATTTTGCTTATCTTTTCAACTTGGCAGGGATAAGAGATTCCCATAATTTTAACCATTTTGTTTCTCCCAATTCTTGCGAGAGAGTGTCTAAAGTCTTAGTTATTTTCTCATAATCCAACTGTTTTTGTCTTTTTATAATTCCCTTTATGTCTTCCACATCCCTTGCCCGACCGGCAATTATTTTTTGGACAATCAAATATTCGGCCGGAATAAATTTTATCTTCACACCTTCAAACTCAACTTTTTTTGCTTCTAAAATAGCCATTTTTTCAAAAAAAGTGCCTGCAAAAACTACATCTATGCGGATAGAGCTTTTTTTATGTTTAATTGGTAAAACCCAAGTTTCCCTAACAAAACTTTCAGGGTTTTCTACTAAAGGCAAAAATTTATTTTTAATGGCCAAAAGCAGTTGGTTTAACTCGCTAGGTAACAAATCAATGCTCACATCTATGTCTTGGGTCAAGCGCACTTCTCCATAATAAGCAACGGCCAAGCCTCCAATGACCATATAATCAATTTGGGCCTTTTCTAAACAAACCACCAGATCTTTCAAAGCCGTTTTAAACATGCAAGTTTTTCCTTTAGTTGTTTAAAATACTGCACATGAGGATCGTCTTTAGATACTTCATCTGGTGTGCCTTTTAGAGAAAACACCAACTTATACAGACTAGCATAGGAATTTAACCTTTCTTCAGGGGTGGAAAGAAGTCCTTCTTGATATTGCCTTTCCCATGCATGGAATTTTTGCCACCGGTTAAGGGTTTGGGGGTAATTGTTAGGTTTCATTGAAAAATGCCTGCATTAGGCAGATACTGTGCCTCATCTAACAAAAGATAAAGGCGAGTTTGCGATAAAAAACCTTCTTGTTTAAACCAATTTTCCAACGAAATAGGGGTTTTTAAACAGGATTCAAACAACATCTGGTCTACAGGGAGATAAACTATCCTTTGACCCTTTGCCTCTAAATCTGACTTTAAGATGTGTATGAGAGTAGTTTTCCCTGTCCTTCTTGCACCATGAATTACTAAAATATGTGGACTTTCAAGCCAGGAATAAATTTTGTCTAAAATATTACGCCTTACTAGATTCATTTGGTCTAAATTTTACTAATAGACTAGAGAGAAGTCAAGGAAAAGTGATTTGCAGGTTTATCCATAATTTTCTAAATTACAAATCCTTTTAGTGGTCTTTTTCCTGCTCAGGAGTTAGTTTGTAGGAAAAAAGGAAGTAGATTTTAGGCATGAGTTATTCCTCAAATTCCACCAAGCACCAGCCCATAGGGTATTTTTGCATAGCTAAGTTACGCGTCGTGCCTTCTGGTTGAAAAGTAAATTTTTTTCCCTTACCCATAACGCCAATCTGGCGTAAACCTTCAAGGGTCATACTTTCAGCATGGGAGAAGCGACCAAGACGAAGGATAAAGCTGTTTTCTTTTAGATCAGTTATGCTATTTAAAAGCCGGTTGGAAACCTCTTTTAAATCAGGTTGATGTTTATAAAATTTTTCGTGTTCATAAACGGCAATTTTTTTATAAAACTCATTGCAGGCATCTTTGATAAGAGAGATGCTTAAAGAAAGGCTTACTTTTGCTTCAGGTAAAAGTGTAAGTTCAAATTCAAAGGTTAACGGCTCTCCTAAAAGCATTGCCTTGGTCATTTCAATGCGCATATCCATAGAATTGAAGCGTCTTTTTTTAAGATTGTAATTAAACACCTCAGCCACAAAGGTGCTTTCTAAAGGCAGCTTAGCATCAGTTATTTTCACGGCTTTAAACGGGTCGTCTATGGGACCTTTATGGTTAAGAATAAGTTTTTCTGCCTTTTGACTTTTGAATCTAGGCTTTACCTTAGAAAGCTCATCTTTTATCGCCTTTTTATCTCTTTTCTTTAAAAAATAGTTTAACACCGCCGTGCGAATGGCACCTTTAATAGAAGAACCAGGAATAAAGGGATGAAATGTTATTTCATTTCTGATGAATGGTTTTATAAGAAGCTGATTTTTAGGATCATCTTTTTTGGCTTCATATTCAGAGGCAATTTCTTTAGCTACAGGTAGCTTAAAAAGGCTGTATTTTTCTAGGTCAATGTGTTTTCTTAAAAAGCGCCTTAAGGCAATGACATCATTTTGATCAATTAGTTTTGAAAGTTCTGTTCTTATTTGAGGAGTTGTTTCTTTAATAAATTTAGAAAAATCAAAGACATAAAGCATTTCTTTTTCTATATGGTAATTAAATGGCTCTAATTCTTCACCTGTGCCAATGTGAATGGGTGTTAAGGCAGTGCATTTAAGGGTATATTGCTTAAAGGACATCTTTTGCCTCCAAAAGCGTAACAAAATAAGGAAAAAGGTATGTCTGGTGTCTTATTTCTTCTTTTTTGTGGATGCCTTTTATGGCCATACCATAATATTGCCTTTTTTCTTCTACCTTAAAAACACTTCCAGGAGTCATAAGAATTAAGGGGTTTTTAAAAGGAATTTCACTTATGGCATAATGACCGCCAAGACGGCCAAATTTGGTGAAAAGTTCATAGTAGCCATTTTTAAGAGAGCTGCCAGGGATAAAATAAGACAGACTCATGACGGCATTGCCTTTTTGGGGTAGCTTAATTTCTTTTATTTCAACCAGTTCAAAACTACCCTTGCCAGTAGACTTATCCCTGCCAAAGCCATATTGAGAAAGAGCTGAAAAAAGCTCACGCAGTCGGTTTTTGTTTAGAAGAGAAGGCTCTGTTTTAATATAAATGTCCATTTCTAAAAAATCCTCTTTGCCTATATAAGCCTCTTCTTGTGTATGGTAAAAACCCCCACCTTCTTTGACCACCGTGCCACTTAAGCGGGAAATGGTGTTGTGTGGGAAGGCTCCTTTTTTGAACTTAAAAGAAGTTTCTATTTCTTTTCCTTGTCCGGTAATGCGTCTAGAAAGAAGCATTTCTGTAACCGCTTTTTCACAAAGGCTATCTTTGATTTCAAGCAAATCTTCAGCCAAGATAAAGTGTTCTTTTTTTATCTTTTTTAAGATAGAAAGCCCATAAAAGCGCTTTTCTCTTTCAGAGAGAGGTTGCCCGTTTTTATCTTTTAACGGTTTTGTCATAAAATATTTTTTAATGATTGCTTCTAATTCATTTTGCGAAAGAGGAGGAAGAATCGGTCTAGGCAAATGTTCCTTGGGAAAACCGTTAGAAACAATAAAAGCTGGCTGGGTGTCATACGTATTTAAAATGTCCTTTTTTAATTTTTCTTCTCCATACAAATAGCGATACATCCAGCAAAGATGGCCAAAGATAGTGTCTGAGTGTAAAGGCGTGCCAAAACTGCTTTTTGGTTTTATTCTTACTAGATAGGTCTGCATTGCTACTCCTCAAAAGGATTTTTAGGGAGTAAAAACGCCTCTTCTTTATCTCCTTCTATTTTTTTAAGCTCCTTAAATTCAATCTTTCCATAACCTCTGCTGCCAGAGCCGCCTAGGGTGTCTAGTTCTAAAAGTCTCATGGCCCGCTTCACATCTTCAAAAAGCTTTTTTTCGTCATCTATATCAAACACCCTTAACCCTATTTCAAGTTTAAATTCTGCATCTGCTGGCACCCTTTCCATTGTGCGAGGATGCTGGGCCCTGCCTTGAAGTCTATCAATAGCGTTTTCGGTCTTTTCTTCAACTAAAGGAAGTCCTTTTTCTAAAACTTTTTCTTTCCATTCTTTACTTAAAAAAGCATCCCTGACAATAATTCTTGTAGGTCCAGCCTTCCAGCCGTCTTTGCTTGTGCCAAAAAGTTTACAAACAGGACAATTTTCGCCTTCGCAAACATGATAACCAAATTTTTTATCAGGATTCTTTCCATAAAAATACTCCATCAAACAGCGCATTTTCCCCTTTAAAGAAGACCCAGGAATATAAGGTTCATTTGTGAGGGGATGCTTGATCACCGGATTATCAATACCACCGATTTCAATGTCATCCTTGCTACCGCCGATATGTAAACCGGTTTTTAAGACAATTTTACCTGTGATGGTGATAATTTTTTGAAGCTGCATTTATGACCTCCTTCAGTTTACTTTGCTTATGCTGTAAAACTCAAAAAAACCCAAAACAGCCTCAAAGAATTTACAAAATACCTTAAAGTCTTTTAAAGTTTTAATCTGATCTATATTGGCGTCTAAAAAGTTTTTAAATTCTTTAGTAATACTTCCTCCCTTGCGTTGCAGCTTTCTCCCATAAGCATAAGCAGCCTTCGCCTTTATCATTTTGATTTCAGGTAGTTTCTCTAAAAATGCATTTTCTCCTCGCATCTCTATATATCGCTCAATGGCCTTAATTTCATTATAAAATTTTCTCACTTGACTATGACTTAATTCTGGTTCTCCCTTTCTGTTTCTTTGTGAAGCCCACTTTTTAGCCTCCTGCTCAGCTATTTGGGAAAAAAGTTCTTTTTTTATTGTTTTTCCATCCTGTTCATAATATGCAAACATCCTCCCACCTCCTTGGAGGAATTTTTTCTGCTTTTGCTGCCATTCATGCAATTTCATTATCATCCCTCCTATCTTCTATTTTTAAGCAACACCCAACTCAAAGGCACTTTTAAGGCAACCCTTTTTTCTGGGCTAAATACTTTAAAGATAAAGTTAATGTCCTCAACTGAAAGTTCTTTTAAATGCCTTGCCACTAAATATTTAAGCATTGCCAGCCATCTGCCTGCATAAACATCTCCCTTTTCAAACTTCTCTTTCATGTCTGCCAATTGCCAAAGTTTATACACAAAGCCTGTGCCTATTTTGGAATCAAACCGATTAAGCAAGCTATGTAAAAAGTCAACAATATCTTTTACTTCTTTAAAATCCTTCCACGCAACCAGTTCGTTAAACACACATAGTTTATCTCTACCCCCATCTTTTGCCTTTTTAAGCCCTTCTTCAGCCAGGTGGGCAGCCGTGTTTACAGGAAAACGTGGTTTTACTAAGGTAACAGTTGCTGAGAGGGTAATATTAGGATTGTTTGCTGTATAACGACGAAAGTCTTGATAAAGCTTATCGGCTAACCTAACCATGTTTTCCCAAGGGCCAATTAAAAACAAATCGTCTCCGCCGGCAAACACGGTATAGGTGTCTGAAAAGATTTTTTCCTTTTGCAATAAAAAGGGCAGATAAGCACTAAAAAAGAAGTCAAGCATACGGCTTAAGAAGCAAAAACGGGCTATGGTAAGTTTGTTTTTCTTTGGGTCTTGAAAATTGCGCAGACCATAACTAAAGGTAAAGCCAAGTCTATCTACATCTGCCTTTAACACACCAAGATAGGAACGGCCTTTATACTTATCTCCATCCTGCCAGAGGGAAGAAAGGGCAAGGTGGTGAAAGGTTTTTATCTCACCTAGCTTAGGCTTTTCTAAGTCCTCTTTTTGAAAGCGGGGATCAATTTCATCCTCTTTACTAAACCGAGGCACATAGTTGGCAATATATTTAAGAGGAAAACCTGGAAATGCCTTTAAGGCGTAGCAGAGATAAAATTTCTCCCTGCTTGTCGGCATGGTTTCTACATTGAACAGATGGACATACCAATCAAATATCTTAATAGCTCTCTCATCTGCCTTTTCCTTTCCAAAAGCAACAAACTCGCAATTAGGTAAAAGCCGGCCTATTTCCCTAAACTGTTCACAATGAGAACAATAATACTTGCCATCTTCATCCTGTTTTCCGTAATGCTTACCACAGGCATCACAGACATCTTTCTTAGGTGGATCATAGTGTTTAGTAAAGTCCTTATAAAGGAAATCATCCCCACTTTGCAGACAGGTTTTAAATTTTTCTTTTTTGGCCTTTTCAATTTGATAATTAAGCCTATTAAGTGTCTCCGCAAAGTTCTCTGCTATTAATTCTTTTCCGTTTACGGCCAAAACGGCCACATTAAGGCTTAATTCGGCAAAGAAGTCTTCTTTTAAAAAGGCGTCTATTTCTTCTCTAAAGGCAGAAATAGTGGCTTTTGTTTCTTCTAAATTCGGTAAAAGCAAAATGCTTCTTCCCCCAGCATCCATAATGCGATTGACTAGATAAAGACCACATTGATCAAGCAGTTTTAAACAGGCAACTTCTGAAAGTAAACTTAGGTAAAAAGAGCGTGCTCTAAGAATTTTAGCCGCACCCCTAGCCGCATCAACAGTAATGTCAAAAATAAATTTTTGAATACCGCTTAAATCTAAAGACACAAGCAAAAACTTTTTTTCTTTTTCGTTTTTAATCGCATCTTCTTTAAGGCTGCCATTTTTTGAATGATACACATAAAGACATGAGGCAAGGGCGGCGGTAGAAATGCTATGGGCATAAAGGGAAATATCTGGCAAGCTTAAATAAACCGCAGAAGGAATGGCCCAGGTGTATTTTTCTAAAAGGGTTAAAAGAGCAGGCAGGTAGATATTAAAAGGCTTATTAAAGGGAAGTTTTTTAAATTCTTCTTTAAATGCCTGCCAGAGAGAGGTATAATTAGGAAGAGTGTTAAATTGCTGACACGGTTTAGGGAAAATGGCCTCTTTTTCTGGTTCAAGACAATCAAGTTCGTAACAACAAAGTGGAGGTAAAGGCTTATCAAGCTCTATTTCAGAAAAGACAGAGATAAGTCTGGCACTAGCAATATTTTCTTCATGTTCTTCTTCCTCTCTATCCATACCGGCACTTAGACGATCAGCCTCGGCAATAATCCACTCATAAGGTGAGCTTGGCCGGTGGTGTCTGGCGGCAAGATTAATAAAGTTGGCATCTCTACTTCCAAGTGTTCCTGCTGATTTGGGCAAATAGTCTTTCATATCTTCTAAAAACTTTAAGGTATAAAGGGCATGACGGTGGGTATAACGGCCATCTTTTGTTTTAGGAAGGTATTCTTGTTCATCGGTAGGAAAAGGACTTACCTTTTCGTTAGCCCTTTGGGCAAACTTACCGATGTCATGAAACAGCGCTCCCAAAACCACTTCAGCAAGGGGAGAAAGAACGAAATTGTTTTCCATTAAATCCCTCCGCACATTGTATTGACTGAATGTAAACTACACCTGTGACTATCCAAAACATCAATTCTTCCTTTAAGGATTGTGCTTCTATCATAAAGGAAAGCCTACTAAGAAGTCAAGTTTTTTAAGAGCCCAAAATCCGCGATTGATTTATAGGATTCCGCAAACATTGAAGAATCTCCATTCCTCCTTACTTAAAGTAAATTATCGCCAAGGCCTCGTAACGGAGAAAAAAGAAAATAAAAGGGCAAAAAACCTTTTTCCCCTCTGTTTTATCCTGGGACTTGGTTTAGGTGTCTTAGGGATATACGTTAAGCCTATCTTCTGGGTGATACCTGTTTCTATCCTGGGGGTAGGATTTGGGGGGTATAAGTGGTGGCAGGAAAAAAGAGCTTAATAAGCTTAGAATGCTAGAGGCACAAAAACAAACAGAGTGCGAACAGAAAAATCTTATCTTGGCCGAAGAGGAACTTTTGCTTCTAGAAGATGTGCCAGAAAGATTGCCAGAAGAAACAGAGATAAAAACAAAGGTAAAGGCCTTACGGCAGGATTTAAAAGCCGTGTCTGATAAACTTAACCAGTTAAAAGGAGAATTACGGCAGTTAAAAAGGCGTATTTCCATGTCTGAATCTGCTTTGTTAAATCGTCTCTTTCTTCCTTTACCTGGTTGAGCAGAGGCTAAAAGAGATAGAACAAGAAAAGGAAGAATGGCTAGGAGTGTATCAGGTATTTCTGGATATAGAAAAAAAGGCAGAGGAGATGCTTAAGGATGTCTTTAAAAAGG
>JAMOPI010000002.1 GCA_027064585.1 Candidatus Desulfofervidaceae bacterium
TTTGATGTCCCAAATTGCAAGGTTTTAAACTGATTTTTAGCATATCTTTGCATTTTTGTCAGCCTTATTTCAAGAAAAATGTGTGATAAAATGGTAGCTTAGAGCGTTTTTCAGGGATGACTAAATATATGGTACTTTGCAATGTAATCTAATCTATAATAACGAATGTGTAAACACTCAAAAAAGCAAAATCCCCAATTACCCTCCGACAGAGCTACAAGTGGGCTGTAATAAAGCGATTTTTTAAAAAAACGCCTTTCACCTAAAAGGTGAAAAACATATATATCTTTTCTTCAAGCCCAATCATAATTATAGCGTCTCCGCTCGCTTATAACGAGGCCTTGGCGTATACTTTTTATAAGTAAGGAGGAAGGGAAATTCACCAATTTTTGCGGAATACTATAAATCAATCGCGGATTTTGGGAAAATTCATTCCTTGATTTTTCCTAGAGTATAGGTTATCTTTTATAGAAATCATTTGAATTTTGCAGGATGAAAGGATGCCAGTTAGCATAGCCTTTATAAGAGAGTTGGAAAACATAGATCCCAAGCTGCGGCATGTGCTTCTTAAGATGCTGGAGGAGCTTGAGCGTCAGCGGGAGGAGTGCGTTACCAAGAAGGAATTTAATGAATTAAAAGCAATCGTAAAAGAGCTGGCCGAAGCACAAAGGAACACAGAGCAGAGGCTTAGCGAGCTGGCTGAGGCACAGAAAAAGACCGAGCAAAGACTTAGCGAGCTGGCCGAGGCACAGAAAAAGACCGAGCAAAGACTTAACGCCCTGGCTGAGGCACAGAAAAAGACCGAGCAAAGACTTGATACCCTTACAGAAAAAGTTAACGAACTAGCTGAGGCACAGAAAAAGACCGAGCAAAGACTTA
Source organism: Candidatus Desulfofervidaceae bacterium (assembly GCA_027064585.1). GTDB lineage: Bacteria > Desulfobacterota > Desulfofervidia > Desulfofervidales > Desulfofervidaceae > JAGHCL01. The sequence continues at coordinate 880 of JAMOPI010000002.1, forward strand.
ACGAACTGGCCGAGGCACAGAAAAAGACCGAGCAAAGACTTAGCGAGCTGGCCGAGGCACAGAAAAAGACCGAGCAAAGACTTAACGAGCTGGCCGAGGCACAGAAAAAGACCGAGCAAGAGCTCAAAAAACTTATTGGCGAGCACAGAAAGACCAGAGAGCAGCTGGGTGGTTTGGCACATACAGTCGGTTATTTACTTGAAGACAGAGCCTTTATCGGGCTTCCTCCATTGCTTGAAAGGGAAAAGGGTATAAGACTAATTTCTCCCCTTAAAAGAGATTATATAGAAATCGCACCGGGCAGATATGTGGAGATAAATATCATTGGAAAGGCAGAAAGGAATGGACATGAAATATGGATTATAGGAGAGTGTAAAACCCAGCTTAAAAAGAAAGATGTGGATAAGTTTTTAAAGACTCTTAATGAAATCAAAGAATTGCTTGGCCAAGAAGTCTTTCCTGTGTTAGTTACCTACCAGGCTCCACCCCAGGTACAAAGGTATGTAAAAGAGAAGGGCCTAGACCTCTATTTTTCTTATCAATTTCCTTCTCTTTAGCGACCTTTAAGCATGCCTTTTGAGCCTGTTTTTTTAAAAGGTAAGACAATAAGGTTATTTGTTTTTCGCAAATACGGCCAAAAAGGCTTCTTGGGGAATATTTACCTTTCCTAATCGTTTTAAGCGCTTCTTCCCTTCCTTTTGTTTTTCAAGTAACTTACGCTTGCGCGTAATGTCTCCGCCGTAACACTTGGCCGTTACATCCTTACGCAACGGCGGGATCCTTTCTCTGGCTATTACCCGGCTGCCAATGGCGGCTTGAATGACGACTTCAAATATCTGCCGCGGAATAACCTCCTTAAGCCGTGAGACCAGCCAACGACCTTTGTAATAGGCTTGATCTTTGTGCACAATAATGGAAAGGGCATCTACGGGTTGACCATTAATCAGAATGTCCAGCTTGACCAAAGGTGCTTCTTTGTAACCGATGATTTCATAGTCAAAGGAGGCATAACCGCGTGAGACCGACTTTAACATATCATAAAAATCGGTAATTACCTCGCTAAAAGGTAGTTCATAAGTTAAAAAGACATGTTTTTCGCTGATAAAACGCACTTCTTTTTGGATTCCCCTACGATCTTCGCATAATTTAATCACATTGCCCAAAAATTCGGGCGAAACATGAATTTCTGCCCGAATAATAGGTTCTAGGATGCGTTTGATCTTAACTGGTGGAGGGAGTTTAGAGGGATTATCAATCTCTATCGTCTTGCCGTCAGTCATTTCTACTTTATAGATGACAGAAGGGGCTGTGATCACCACGGAAAGGCCAAACTCCCGTTCAAGTCTTTCCTGCACGATTTCCATATGCAACAATCCCAAAAAACCACAGCGAAAACCAAAGCCCAAGGCAGCCGAGGTTTCTGGCTCAAAAACAAAGGCCGAGTCGTTTAGGTTTAATTTAATTAAAGATTCTTTTAATTCTTCATATTCACCCGAATCAGTGGGATAGAGTCCAGCAAAGACAACAGGCCGCACGATCTTAAACCCAGGTAAGGGATGTAAGGCCGGTTTGTGAGCTGAAGTAATCGTATCGCCCACTCTGGCATCACGCACGGTCTTAATACCGGCCTTGATATAGCCTACCTCTCCTGGTCCCAATTTATCCAGCCGGGTTTGCCAGGGTGTAAACACACCAATTTCTGAGATTTCATAGGTTTTATTTGAAGACATAAGTTTGATCTTCTGGCCCAAGTGAAGCGTACCACTTACGATACGCACAAGGGTTACCACTCCTTGGTAGGTGTCAAACCAGGAGTCAAAGATCAGGGCCTGCAAAGGGGCATCTGGATCTCCCTTAGGTGGAGGAATGTGTTTAATAACCGCCTCTAACACCTCTTTTGTGCCGATGCCCAACTTAGCACTCGTTAAAATAGCAGAAGAGGCGTCAAGACCTAGAATGTCCTCTATTTCTTTCTTTACCCGTTCTGGATCAGCACTGGGCAGGTCAATTTTATTGATGACGGGGATGATTTCTAGATTTTGCTCTATCGCCAGATAGACATTGGCTACTGTCTGGGCCTCTACCCCTTGAGCTGCATCTACTAAAAGGATCGTCCCTTCACAGGCGGCCATGCTCCTTGAGACCTCATAAGAGAAATCCACATGTCCAGGGGTGTCAATCAGGTTTAAAATATAGGTATTTCCGTCCTCTGCTTGATAATTAAGCCGCACCGTTTGGGCCTTAATGGTAATCCCCCGTTCTCTTTCAAGCTCCATGCGATCTAAAAACTGCTCTCGCATCTTATTTGGCGGCACCGCCCCCGTATATTCTAAAATGCGATCGGCCAACGTAGACTTACCATGATCTACATGGGCTATGATGCAGAAATTGCGGATTTTGTTGATGTCCATAATAATTTTATCCCTACTCTTCCATTTTGTTCTTCTTATCAGCTATTGACCATTCGCCAGCTTTTGTTTTGCCAAATAACATGCTCCATAAATGCCAGCCATATTCCCTAGCTGACTTTTGAGAACTTTTATCTCTCCGTAATCCACGGCTAAGACTTCATGGGCAAGGGTATATTTAAGTTGTCCGATAAAGGCATTCCAGGCGTTACTAACTCCACCTCCAATAATTACCGTAGTGAAGCCTAAAATATTACACAAATTGGCAATGCCTATACCTAGGGCCCAGCCTGCAAGGTCAAACAGATACTGCGCTAAAATATCACCTCTTTGGGCGGCCGTAAAGATGTCTTTGGCCGTTAGTTCCTTATCTTTATTTAAAAGTGAGGGCATGCCTGCTTTAAGATGCTGATAGGCCCGACGAATAAGCCAGGTAGCCGAGGCATAGGTTTCAAGGCATCCCCTGCGTCCACAAAGACAGCGTTCGCCCTTTGGGTCAATCTTTATGTGGCCAACTTCTGCCCCACTGGTTTCCCCGGACCATAATTTCCCCTTAGCCACAATCCCTCCCCCCACACCTGTGCCCAAGGTAAGAAGGAGAAAATTCTCCTTCCCCTTTCCTGCTCCTTGCCAGGCCTCGCCAAGGGCAATCAAATTGGCGTCATTTTCAATAAAAACTGGATAAGGAATCTCTTTCTTAAGCCAATCTAGTAGAGGAATATTTCGCCATCCTGGTAAATTAGGCGAAAAACACACAATTCCCTTGGCTGGTTTCAAGATACCAGCTATACCAATGCCAACACCAGCAATTTCAACCTCTGGATGTTCACCCTTAACTTTGTCTATCAAAGAAATGATCTTCTTAATAACTTCTTTAACACCCTTTTTTGCTTCTGTTTTTTCCTTATAAAAACCGACAAGCTGCCCATTTTCCAAAACAATCCCGCACCTTACATTCGTTCCCCCGATGTCAAAACCAATATAACCCCGCATGTTTAAAAATTAACTTTTTTAGAATAAAAAGGCAATGGGAGCGAAAAAGAGTATAGGGTGTAGGGGTTAGGGGGGCCTATTTCCCTACCTTAGTTGACAAGTAAGGTTTAATAAATTATATTTTAGCTGTGAAGCGGGCGTAACTCAGCGGTAGAGTGCGAGCTTCCCAAGCTCGTGGTCGCGGGTTCGAATCCCGTCGCCCGCTCCATAGCCGGGAATTTTAAGTGGGCTTAAGCCCACTTTTTTATTAGGAGGTCTATTTTGAGTGCATATACGGAAAAGGTAGTTGGCATTGTAGAAGGTTTAGTTACTCCTATTTTAGAGAGTGAAGGTTTAGAGTTAGTGGACATTGAGTTCCAACGGGAAACAAGAGGCTGGGTTCTGCGCATTTACATTGATAAAGAAGGAGGGGTTACCCTTAATGACTGCACCGTCGTGAGCCAACAGTTGAGTGCGATTTTGGATGTAGAGGATCCTATTGATACGCCTTATACTCTAGAGGTTTCTTCTCCTGGTTTGACACGACCACTTAAGAAAATAAAGGATTATGAGAGGTATAAAGGAAGATTGGTTCGTATTAAAACTTACCAAAAGATAGAAGGACAAAAAGAATTTAAAGGTAAGTTACTTGGTTTAGAGGAGGACATCGTCAGTTTGGAAATAGAAGGAAAAATAATGAGTATTCCCCTTAAAGACATTGCCAAAGCGAACTTAGAGTATGAATTTTAGGAGATTGCGGTATGCCAGTAACACTGAGAAAAGTTATTGAGGAATTAAGCAAGGATAAAGGGATCGATAAAGAATATCTAATTAGAACCATAGAAGAGGCCATTCGGTCGGCGGCCCGAAAGAGATATGGTCAGCAGGCCGATATAGAGGTAGCGTATAACGAGGAAACAGGAGAGGTAGATGTCTACCTTTTTAAAACCGTGGTTGATGAGGTAACAGATCCTGTTAGAGAAATTGCCTTAAAAGAGGCCCAGAAATTAGATAGTGATGTAGAGATTGGTGATAGCATTGGCGTAAGATTGGATACCAATGAATTTGGCCGTATTGCCGCCCAAGCCGCTAAGCAGGTCATTTTACAACGGATGAAAGAGGCAGAGAGGAAGGCCATTTATGAAGAGTTTAAGAATAGAAAAGGTGAGGTAGTCAATGGTATCGTGCAAAGGCTGGATAAAGAGGGAGTAATTGTCAACTTGGGGAAGACCGAGGCCCTTTTGCCTTGGGATGAGATTATTCCTGAAAAGGATAACTTTAAGAGGGGGGACAGATTACGGGCCTATATCTTAGATGTAAAAAAAGAATCCAAGGGGCCTCAGATCATCCTTACGCGTACTCATCCTGCCTTTTTGGTGGCCCTTTTTACCTTAGAGGTGCCAGAGATTGCCGAAGGAATTGTCAAGATTATCAATGCTGCTAGAGAGCCTGGTAGCCGGGCCAAGATTGCGGTCGTGTCTCAAGATCCAGATGTAGATCCTGTAGGTGCATGTGTAGGCATTAGGGGATCGCGGGTGCAAAATGTGGTTAGGGAGCTTAAGGGAGAGAAGATTGATATCGTGCCCTGGGATCCGGATCCAGCCAAGTTTGTGTGTAATGCCTTAAGTCCAACCAAGGTGTTACGTGTGATTCTAGATAAAGAAGAACAGGCCATGGAAATTGTTGTGCCTGACGATCAGCTTTCCGTAGCCATTGGGCGCCAGGGACAAAATGTACGTTTGGCTTCAAAACTGACCGGCTGGAAATTAGATGTAAGAAGCAAGAGCCGCTATGAAGAGATACAACGGTTGAAATATGAAAGCTTGTTAAAAGTAGAAGGCATGACCAAAGAATTAGCAGATCTGCTTACCCAAAATGAAATTGAATCGGCTGAAGATTTGGCTCAAACCCAGGTAGAAGAATTAACCGAGATTGGAATAGAAGAGGGAAAGGCCAAGGCGTTGATCGCCGCTGCCCAGCAGTTTATGAATGCTGGAAAGGAGGAAGTAGCCGCAGAAGACAGTGAGAAAAAAGAATAAGTCATATCCCATAAGGACGTGTATTTTTTGTGGACGTAAAGATTTTAAGAAAAATTTGATCCGTATTACTTGCTTTCAGCAAAAAATTGGATTAGATAAAAGGCAACGTTTGCCCGGTAGGGGAGCGTATATTTGCTTTAGAGGAGAGTGTATAGAAAAATTGGCTACCTCAAAAGGATTGAAAAGGCTTGCACGGGCGTTACGCCAGCCCTTGAGTCAAGAAACGGCGCTGGCCTTAAGACAGGAAATAGAGGAAGTAATTAAAAGGGGCGAGCATGGCAAAGGTTAAGGTATTTCAGTTAGCTAAAGAGTTAAATCTTAGCAGTAAAGAACTCCTTTATCATTTGGAAGAATTAGGCATTATCGTAAAAGGCCATATGAGTGCCCTTACTGAAGATGAAGTAAGGCGAGTTAAACAGGCCTTTTCAGAGAAAAAGGGAGAGGTTAAGAAGAAAAAGGTTATTGTCCGTAAGCGGCCAAAGGTAGAAGAGAAAAAGGTAGAAGAAAAGAAAACGGAAGAAAGCCCGGCAGAGGAGATTGAAGTAAAGAAGGCCGAAGAAAAACCAGAGGTTAAAAAAGAAGTAGCTGTCCCTTCTAAAGAAGAAGTTAAAATTAAACCAGAAGAAGAAAAGAAAGAGCCTGCTTTTGTGGTTTCTAAAGAAATCAAAGAAGGAGAGGCCGAAAAAGTAAAGAAAGAAGAGAAAGAAAAAGAGGCCATGCCGCCAGAGTCTGTTCCTAAAGTACCTGTAGAAAAGAAGGAGCCTGAAAGGCCTGAAGAAAAAAAAGAAGAGAAACCTAAAAAGAAGAAAAAGGCAAAAGAAAAAGAAGAATTTGGAGAAAAGAAAAGAAAGAAAAAGCCCTTCCGTCGCAGAAAACACCGTCAGATTGTTATTGAAATGCTTGAAGAGGAGGAGGAAGAAGAGCCTGTTGTACCTCAACCCGAGCCTATTCCTCCCAAGCCCCCAGTGGCCAAAAAGGAAAAGAAAGAGAAACCTAAAGAGGAAAAACCAAAACCCATTACCGTTCCACCTAAACCCAGTAAAAGACGAATTGAAATGGGTGAAACCATTACCGTGGCTGAATTGGCCAAGGCCATGGGAGTAAAGGCAGCCGAGGTTATCAAAAAGCTGATGGGACTTGGCGTTATGGCTACGATTAATCAGCCCCTTGACTATGAAACAGCGGCCTTGGTAGCAAGCGAGTTTGACTATGAGGTGAAGAAAGGAATAGTTGTTGAAGAACTTCTTAAACCTATTCCAGATAAACCTGAAGACCTAAAGCCCAGGCCACCGGTCGTTACAGTGATGGGACATGTAGACCATGGTAAGACTTCTCTTTTGGATGCGATTAGACACACGAATGTTACGGCCCAGGAGGCAGGCGGTATTACCCAACATATTGGTGCTTACCATGTAAAACTGGACAAAGGAGAGATTGTTTTTCTAGATACCCCAGGGCACGAGGCCTTTACGGCCATGCGGGCACGCGGGGCGCAGGTAACAGACATTGTTATTTTAGTCGTGGCCGCCGATGATGGAGTCATGGAGCAAACAAGAGAGGCTATTAACCATGCCAAAGAGGCCGGCGTGCCCATTGTGGTAGCGATTAATAAGATAGATAAACCTAATGCCAACCCAGAACGCGTAAAAAGGGAGCTGGCAGAACTTGGACTTATTCCTGAAGAGTGGGGTGGTGAGACACTATTTGCTGAAATTTCTGCCAAAAAGAAGATAGGTATTGAAGACTTACTTGAATTAGTTCTCTTACAGGCTGAGATTTTAGAATTAAAGGCCAATCCGAATAAACCTGCAAGGGGGACGGTAATTGAGGCCCGCTTAGATAAAGGCAGAGGACCAGTGGCTACGGTCTTGGTGAAAGAAGGTACCCTGAGGGTAGGGGACTATTTTGTCTGTGGTTTGGAGTATGGTCGCGTAAGGGCAATGATGAGTGATCGGGGAGAACGGGTTGAGAAGGCTGGGCCCTCTATGCCGGTAGAAATTTTAGGTCTTTCTGGTGTTCCCCAGGCAGGAGATGAGTTAGTAGTGGTAGAAAGTGAAAAACTCGCTAAGGAAGTAAGTCAATATAGACAACAAAAACAGCGGGAAGCTGCCTTACTTAAGGCAGGAGGCATCAGTTTAGAAAATATCTATGAAAAACTAAAAGAGGGCGAGGTCAAAGAGTTAAAATTAGTTGTCAAGGCAGATGTTCAGGGTTCGGTGGAGGCCATTAGAGAGGCCCTTCAGAAATTAAGTACTGATGAAGTGAAAGTTAATATTATTCATGCATCCACTGGAACCATTACGGAGTCAGACATCCTCTTGGCCGCTGCCTCACATGCCATTGTGATTGGTTTTAATGTGCGACCTAGTGCTAAGGTAAAAGAGTTGGCCCAGCGGGAGAAAGTAGATGTACGGTTTTACAATGTCATCTATCAGTTAGTAAATGACGTCAAAGATGCAATGAGTGGTATGCTTGAGCCTGAATACAGAGAAAAGGTGATAGGAGAAGCAGAGATAAGACAGTTGTTTAAAGTGCCCAAAGTGGGGATGGTAGCGGGTTGTTATGTAACTAATGGTAAGATTGAACGCGGGGCCAAAATACGTATTTTAAGGGAAGGTGTGGTTATTTATGATGGCAAACTGGCCTCTCTGAAGCGCTTTAAAGAAGACGTAAAAGAAGTAGCTGCTGGCTATGAATGTGGAATGAGCTTTGAAAATTTTCAGGATATAAAGGTCAATGATATCGTTGAGGCCTATATGGTGGAAGAGGTAAAGAGAGAGTTTGCCTCCCAGCCTGAAAAACAGGCCTAGGAGATAAAAATGGTTGTAGGGGTAGGGCAAATTCTTTTACGTATCCCTGAAAATCACTCTTTAAAAGGAAAAAGAAGCGTTATTCGCCAGATTGTAGAGCGAGTGAAAAAGCAGTTTAACATTTCCATTGCCGAGGTAGAGGCACAAGACAACTGGCAGTTTATTCATCTTGGCATGTGTCAGGTGGGTTTAAATGCCGATGTTGTAAATAACTCTTTAGATAAAGTGCTTGCTTTTATTGAGAAACTTGCCTTAGCCGAAGTGATAGATGCTGATTTTGAACTCATTCAATTTTCAACAAGAAGAACATTTTATGAGAAGATATGTGCGTTCGGTTAGAATTGCTGAAATCTTTCAGCGGGAGATTGCTGATATTCTTATGCGAAAAGTAGGAGACCCGCGTTTGGAAGGGGTGACTATTACCCGTGTAGAGGTTTCCGATGATTTGAAACTAGCAACGGTCTTTTTTGATGTGTGGACAATGCAAGGAGATGTAGAAAAGGTCTTGCGGGGATTTAAGAGTGCTCATGCCCTTATTAAAAGGGAATTGGCCCGACGTGTGCGGTTGAAGTTTATGCCGAGATTAGAATTTGTATTTGATCAGGGGATAGAAGGTGGAGGATGCGGGAGTATTAATCATTGATAAACCAGCTGGAATTACCTCTTTTGGGGTGGTAAAGAAAATTAAAAAGTGGCTGAGGGTAAAGAAGATCGGTCATGGGGGCACTCTTGATCCTTTGGCCACCGGAGTATTACCTATTTTTATCAACAAGGCGACCAAAATTGCGCAGTTCTTTTTAGACATGGAGAAAACTTACGAAGTAACCATGCGACTAGGATTAGAGACCGATACTCAGGACATTGAGGGCAAGCCCCTGAGGGTAACCGAAAATATAGAAGTAAGTCTAGAAGAATTCCTTGCAGTAATGGAGAAATTTAAGGGCAAGATAAAGCAGGTTCCTCCTCCTTATTCGGCCATTAAGGTAGGAGGTATTCCCCTTTATAAGTGGACACGCAGGGGGTTTAAGATAGATGTGCCGCCGCGCGAGGTAGAAATTTATGATTTGCAAATAAAAAAGTTTCAGCCGCCGGAGGTGGAGTTTACGGTAACTTGCTCTAAGGGTACCTATGTAAGAACCCTTTGTGCCGATATAGGGAAAAAATTGGGCTGTGGTGCGTGTCTGGCCCGGCTACGACGTTTGCGGACAGGGCCCTTTTCTATAGAAAAGGCTATTAGCCTTGAATTTTTAAGGGAGGCTGTTAGGAAAGACCGGTGGCAGGACTATCTTGTGGATATCAATACGGCCTTAGAACACTTAAGTGCTATTACTCTGGATGAACAGCAAGAAAACTGGGTAAAACATGGACGGTTTATTTTTTGGCCTGAGAAATTGACAAAACCGCTAATTCGTGGCTTAAACAAAGAAAAAAAATTGATTGCCTTATTACAACCTAAACAAGTAAAAAACGGTGTGCAATTACGCCCGGTAAGGGTGTTTGTTACATCTTAAAGGAGGATAGGAAATGGCGTTAACTCCAGAACAAAAGCAAGAGATAATTAAAGAATTTAGGTTACACCCTTCAGACACGGGTTCACCTGAAGTACAGGTGGCCATTTTAACCAAACGTATTCAATACTTAACAGAGCACTTTAAGGTACATAAGAAAGATTTTCATTCGCGGCGAGGCCTTTTAAAACTTGTCGGTCAGAGGAGGAAGCTTTTAAATTATCTTAAGAAAAAAGACATTGAACGTTACCGGCGGTTAATTGAACGGCTTGGTTTGAGAAAGTAATTCTAGAGGTAAGGCAATGGAAAAAGAGGTGAAGATTGAGTGGCAGGGGCGACCTCTGTCTTTAATCTACGGTAAGGTAGCCAATCAGGCCAATGGGGCGGTATTGGTAAGATATGCAGACACGGTAGTACTAGTCTCGGCCGTTATGAGCCAAGAAGATATCCCTGACGTTGACTTCCTGCCCCTAACGGTAGAGTACCAAGAAATGGCTTATGCCGCTGGGAAAATTCCTGGTGGTTTCTTTAAGCGGGAAATTGGTCGTCCAAGCGACCATGAGATTCTGACGGCCCGGTTGGTAGACCGGCCTATTCGGCCCTTATTTCCAGAGGGCTTTGCTAGGGAAGTGCAAATTATTGCGACTGTTTTATCGGTAGATCAAGAGAATGAGCCGGATATTTTGGCCGTCATTGGGGCCTCAGCCGCCTTGATTGTTTCCGACATTCCCTTTTCTATTCCCATTGCGGCGGCCAGAATAGGGAGGATTAACGGAGAGTGGGTGATTAACCCTACCCGTTCGCAGCTAGAGGAAAGCGAGCTTAACATCGTGGTGGCTGGTCATGAAAAGGGCATTGTGATGGTAGAGGGTGGGGCACGGTTTGTGCCTGAAGAGGTGGTCTTAGAAGGTCTATTTGTAGCGCACGAGGCATTAAAGCCCGTATTGGAACTCCAAAAAGAATTGCAGCAGGCGGTAGGCAAGGAAAAACTAGTTGTTGCTCCACCAGAAAGGCCAGCTGAGTTGGTAGAAAAGTTGCAGAGATATGTACCCTTAATGGAAGAGGCCCTGACTATTGCCGAAAAATTGCCACGACACAAACGGCTTAAGGAGATATTTAAACAGGCAGTGGAAGAGTTAGGGCTTGATGAAACTGCCGTCTTGCAGGCAAAGGGCATCTTTAAGGAGTTTGAAAAGCAACTTATTCGCCAAAAGGTTCTACAAGAAGGGAAACGTATTGATGGCCGAGGATTTAAAGATATTAGGCCTATTACGTGTGAGGTAGGAGTACTTCCTCGCACACATGGTTCAGCCATTTTTAAACGGGGAGAGACCCAAGTATTGGCCGTTACGACTTTAGGTACTTCGGCTGACGAGCAAAAGATTGATGCCCTTTATGGAGAGAGTTTTAAATCCTTTATGGTGCACTATAACTTTCCTCCCTACTGTGTAGGCGAGGTCAAGCGCCTTAGAGGTCCAAGCCGCAGGGAAATTGGGCATGGCGCCCTGGCCGAGCGGGCGTTAAAACCAGTGGTGCCTACGGAAGAGGAATTTCCCTATACTATTCGGGTAGTATCCGAAGTACTTGAATCAAACGGCTCTTCTTCTATGGCCACGGTATGCGGAGGTTCTCTTTCCCTTATGGATGCCGGTGTACCCGTAAAGAAGGCGGTGGCAGGCATTGCTATGGGGCTAATGATAGAGGGAGATAAGGTAGCGATCCTATCGGACATTATGGGGGATGAAGATCACTGTGGTGATATGGACTTTAAGGTTGCTGGCACGAGAGAAGGCGTTACGGCCATTCAGATGGATATAAAGATAGAGGGCGTAAGCAAAGAGATTTTACAGCAGGCCCTTGTTCAGGCCAGGGAAGGGCGACTCTTTATCCTGGACAAGATGGAAGCTGTCTTGGCCAAGCCCAAGCCTACCCTTTCACCTTATGCTCCACGGATTGCTATTGTGGATGTTGAGCCAGAAAAGATTGCCAACCTTATTGGGCCTGGTGGAAGGGTGATTAAGGACATCATTGCCAAGACCGGGGTGACGATAGACATCAAGGAAACCGGAAAGGTTCATATTATTTCCCACGACGATGAGGCCATCCAGAAGGCCTCAGAGATGGTTAAACAGGTTACGCAGGATATAGAGGTAGGACGACTTTATATTGGCAAAGTCAAAAAATTGATGGATTTTGGTGCATTAGTAGAAATCCTGCCTGGAATTATGGGGCTTGTCCACATCTCTGAGCTGGATCACCGACGGGTGCGGAAGGTAAGTGATATTCTTAAAGAAGGAGATGAAGTGCTTGTACGGGTGTTAGAAGTAGGGGATGATGGAAAGATCAAGCTAAGCCGTAAGGCGGCCTTGAGTCCACCTCCTCATTTACGAAAAAAGGGAGAAAAGATAAGAAAGGGAAAGAGTAGCTAAAAAGAGATGATTTTCTAGTTATCATGCCCAATAAAGTTTTTGTTCAAATAAAGTTCTTGCGAAAGGGTGTTTCCCTTCCAGTTTATATGACAGCCCAGGCAGCAGGGATGGATATCGCGGCAGCCATAGAGACCGAGGTATCCATCTTGCCTGGAGAGATCGTGATTATCCCTACTGGCATTGCTGTTGCCTTACCTTCTGGCTATGAAGCGCAGATTCGCCCACGCAGTGGTCTAGCAGCTAAATACGGTATTACCATGGTTAATGCCCCTGGTACAATTGACGCTGATTATCGGGGAGAAATAAAAGTGCCCCTTATTAATTTGGGAAGAGAAAAATACACTATTAAACCAAGAGATCGCGTTGCCCAAATGATTGTGGCCCCGGTGGTAAGGGTAGAGTGGAAATTGGTGGATGAATTACCACCCTCAGAAAGGGCAGCAGGAGGCTTTGGACATACGGGAAGATAAAAGCCCATTGTGTTCTAACAAACTAGAAACCGTAACAAATCTGACTTCTCTTTTAAGCTCTGGTAGGGCTCCTTTCAGGACCATTAGGGTCGGTAAGTATGGATGGCAAATAACGACTACTTTTCCTTTGGCTCTGGCCCACCTTTTTAGGGTTCCTATGCGAGCTTTAATCTCGTTTATGTTCCTGGTGGCATCTAGAAAGATGTCCCTTTTTAAGGCCGGGATGCCCATCTGCCTAGCCAATTTATAGCCGACCGACTTATTTGTAGTAAGGCTATCCACAAAAAACAAATGGCGCTGTTTAATCTCAGTTAGGATGAGCTTCATATATTTTTTATTTTGGGTAAACTTAGAGCCCATGTGGTTATTGACCCCTTTTATATAAGGCACAGCCGCTAAGTCTTGTTTAAGTTTAGTTCTTATAAGGGCAGGGGACATACTTAAAAGTAACATCCCCGGCTGTTTGTTTAATTTAGGATGCCCATTGGCCTCTAATGGTAAGTGGAGCATAAGGTCAATGCCTTTTTTATCTTTTAACTTCTCTGCAATTTGCCGTCCATGAGGAGAGTAGGGTAAAATGGAGAAGGTGAGGGGAATGTCCAGGGCCAAAAACTGATTAACGATCATTTCTTTATAGCCAATGTCATCCACAATCAGGGCGACCAGAGGTTTTTCCCTATAAGTTGACTTTATGGAAATTTTGGGCTTAAAGATAAGATGATGGGTAATCAGACCATGCCAGGCTAGATATATATCCCAGGTGTTAGGACCAAAGGAAGTAAACTGAAAGCTAATCTCCCTTTGCCTTTGGACCAGTTCTAATAAAGCCTTTTTTATTTGAACCCAAGAAAGCTCCTTGCCTTTTTTTATTTCCATCTCAATAAAGGGATATGTATTTTTCCCCCAGATCCTGGAAGTAACCTTTTCCTGCCACTTTTTTATCCCAATTTGAGAAAACTGTCTCTCCAATTCTTGGGTTATTAAAAGGATTTGATCTTCAAGGTGGAGACAAGAGAAATCTTCATAAGTAATGTTCTCTGTCTTTTTTGTTAACAACTTGTGGGCTACAAAAAGAAGGATACTAAGGAGGCCTATACCCAAGGTGATACCTAAGAGAAAAGAAAACCATATCTTTTTATAAGTAACCTTCTTTCTTTTCCTGCTGGTCTTTTTTCTTTGCTTAGTAGCCATTAATTATATCTGAGATGAGTAAGCACATCCCACTTTTTTAAAATCTGCAAACCTACATTTATAAGAAAATCTTTAGGTTCGTTCTTTTTTCCATCTTTTTTTCTTTTTTCTAGGGCTTGTAAATGTCTTTCTAAATCCTTTTCCCGTAAAATCGGATGAGGTGATTTTTCTTCCGTGATCTTTCCTTCTTTTAAGAGCAAATCAGGTTTAATACCTGTGGCCTGGATACAGCGCCCACTGGGAGTATAATAAAGGGCAGTAGTTAACCTGATGGCCGAACCATCTTCAAGAGGGATAATGGTTTGAACAGAGCCTTTACCAAAGGTAGTAGTGCCGATGAGCAGGGCCCGATGCTGGTCTTGCAAGGCGCCAGCTACGATTTCAGCAGCACTGGCTGTGCCTTCATTGACAAGAACGACGATGGGATAGGCATGAGTATGCTTGTTAGGATGGGCCTTAAAATCCATCCGTTCTTTTCTGCCCTTAATATATACAATTAGCCCTTTGTCTAAAAAGACATCGGCTACCTTAACGGCCTGGTCCAAAAGTCCACCTGGATTGTTACGTAGGTCTAAAATGATCCCCTTTAAGGGCTTGTTTTTCTTTTCTAAACGCAAGAGAGCCTTTTGTAATTCTGAAGTGGTATTTTCTTGAAAGCTTGTAATGCGAACATACCCATACCCAGGTTCTAGGGTTTTAGCCTTGACACTTCTGATGGTGATAATACTCCTTGTAATGACAAAGTCTTTAGGCTCTTTAAACCCCTCTCGCCAAATGGTCAGAGTTACTTTGGTGCCTTTAGGCCCTCTAATAAGCTTTACAGCCTCAGTCAGGCTCATATCTTTGGTTAACTTTCCATCTATTTTGACAATTCTGTCCCCCGCCTTGATCCCAGCCTTATAAGCAGGCGTATCTTCTATCGGAGAAACAACGGTCAGCCATCCGTCTTTAATAGTAATTTCAATCCCTACTCCTCCAAACTCTCCCTTGGTTTCTATTTGTAGTTCTTTAAAATCATCTGGCGTTAAAAAGGAAGAATGCGGGTCAAGGGCGTTTAACATGCCCTTAATAGCACCATAAATTAACTCTTTAGAGTTAGGTTCTTTGACATAATTTCTCTGAATGATATCTAAAACTTCTGTAAATTGCTTTAACTCGTCGTAAGTACTAGAAGATGAATTTAGACCTGAAAAACCGTAGATAAATCCCACTTGCACCAATAAAAGAAAAACACAACTCCACAAGGCAATACGTTTTTTCATAAGTTTATCCTCCCTCTTGTGGTTTTAGCCAAACAAAGGGATCAATGGGTTTTCCATGATATCGCAACTCAAAATAAAGGGTTGCCCCATAATGAGAATAACCCTCGCCTACCTTCCCTAGAACCTCACCTTTCTTTACCCATTGCCCTTTCTTTTTATACAAAGAAATGGCGTGAGCGTAAAGGGTGTAGTATCCTCCTCCGTGATCAAGGATAATCACATTGCCATAGCTGTGTAGCCAATCCGCATAAACAACTTTCCCTGAAGCTACAGCCTTAAAAGGTGAGTTGGGTGACACCTTAATTTCAATGCCGTTACTTATAAGATAGGTGGAGGTAAGCTTATCTTTATATCGGCCAAAGGGAACAACGATTTTTCCTTTGGCCGGCCAGGGCATTTGGCCTTTTGTGATTTTAACCCTCTTTTGTAATTGCTGTTTTTTTAAACCTTTTATAATTCTTTCCAACCGCGCCGCATCCTTCTTTAGCTGGGTCATTTTCCTTTTGTATTTAGCCTTCAGTCTTTTTGCCTGCTGAAGCAGCTTTGCCTTTTTCTTTTTTTCTTGCGTAATTTGAACCTTTAACTTTTCTATATGGTTTTTTTGAAACTGAAGCTCATTTATTTTTTCTTTATACCTGAACACCAACTTGTTTAATCTCTGCTGCAAGAGAGTGTACTTAGACAATAAGACTTTGTCTTGTTTGGCTATTTGTTCTAAGTAAGAAGAAAGAACCAGATATTGAGGTAGAGGACGAGTAACAAGATGTAAAAAACCTATTCTTTGCCATTGATAAATGGCAAGGAGTCTTTTTTGAAGACGTTTTTGACAAAGGGAAAGATCCCTTTCAATTAATAATTTTTGAGACTCTATCGTTTCAATTTCCTTTTTTAAACGAGTAATATTTTTTTCTATTTGTTTCTTTTGGCTTTCTAAGAGCAGTAAGTGATGCTCAATATTTTTTAAGGCCTGTTTTAACCGTTTTTCTTCCTGCTCTTTTTGTATTATTTTGGTCTTTACGGTTTTTATCTGTTTTTTTAATTGCTGGAGTTTAATCTCCTTTTCTCTTAAAGAAGCTTTAGCCGAAAAGCTAAGGAGAAATACTAGCCAAAGATTAAAAAATAACTTAAGTGCATTTTTGATCATCTTACTTTTTGAGACCTAAAAAACTGCCTATTAGACCAAGTAAAAGACCAAAGCCAATAAAAAGTAAGATTTGGTAGAGATCAAAAAACTCTATTGTAAAAGGAATCTGCAAGGTTTTTGTCTGTTCGTTGATCCAAGTGAAAAATCCTTTTAAGAGTAAGATACTGGCGCCAGTGCAGATAACTCCCTGCCAGAGGCCTTCAATATAAAAAGGCACCTGTATAAATCCCTCACTTGCTCCCAAAAGACGCATAATTTTGATTTCTTCCCTTCTTTTTTGAAGGTGAAGTCGAATGAGATTAGCAATAATAAAGACCGTGGCTAGGCTTAAAAAAACACCAATTAACAAAAATACAAGCTTAAGAAAACGCCATCCTGTTGTTACCAAGAAAAAGAGATAGGAAGGATATACTACCTCTGCCACTCCTGGGAGGCCTTTTAATTCCTGAACAAGATGATTGATAAAATCAAGTTTGTAAAAGGCAGGTTTTAGATAGATTTCTAAGGAGGGCAAAAGGGGATTTTTATCAAGCCCTTCTAAAAGGAGTTCTTTTCCTTTTAGCCATGTTTTAAGTCTTTGAAAGGCATCTTGGGATGAAATATAGTCTATCTGGGCTATTTCTGACTTGGTAATCAGTGTTGTTCTTGCTTTTTCTGTTAGAGGTTCGTTTTGAAAAAAGGCAATAATGGGTATTTTCCTTTGCCAGTGTTTGAGATAGAGATTGAAGTTTATGCCTATCAAGATAAACAGTCCAAATGTGCTTAAGGCAAGGGTGGTAGGCAAAAAACAAGCAATTTGTGACCAAAGGGTGTGAATTATATTCTGCCAGACCTTTTTCCACCAAAAAGAAAGCATTGTTTAAGAGATTTTTGCCTTAATTTTTCCTTTTCCAATCTCTAACATTCGGGCCGAAGGAACAAAATTGGCTAAATCACGATTGTGTGTAGCAACAATAACGGTGCTGCCTAGTTTGTTTAATTCTTTAAATAAATCAATAGTTTGAATACTTCGCTTAGCATCTAGGTTACTAGTAGGCTCATCAGCCAAGAGTAAAGGTGGCTGATGAGCCAAGGCCCTAGCAATAGCTACCCGTTGTTTTTCACCAGTAGAAAGGTTGCTTACTTTGGTTTTTAGTTTCTCTTTTAGGTCTAATTGCTCGCTAAGCTCGCACACCCTTTGTTTAATATAGGTATAAGGATAGCCTAGGATTTGAAGCACCAAGGCTATGTTGTCAAAAACGCTTAGATAGGGTAGGAGCTTAAAGTCTTGAAAGACGATGCCAATTTTACGGCGTAATAAAGGCAGACGGTGGTTGGGTAAGACCCTGACATTAAACCCACTAACTAGAATTTCTCCTTTTGTCGGAAGTTCCTCGCGGTAGATGAGTTTTAAAAAGGTAGTCTTTCCTACACCACTGGGACCAATGAGGAAGACAAATTCTCCTTTTCTAATATGCAGATTTAAATCCATTAACACATAATATCCAGGCGAATAAGCCTTATAGACATGGATAAACTGTATCATTTATCAACCAATGGCCCGCACCAAGCGTGGCTTCCGTTGCAGGACTGTTTTAACCTCTTCAGCAATATCCTGTGGCGTTAAACGAAAGTAAGAGAGAAGTTTATCAGGTTTACCCGAAATACCAAACCGATCCCTTATGCCTAATCTTTTTACCGGCACTGGATATTCTTCACATACTACTTCACACACAGCACTGCCAAGGCCGTTAGTAATTAAGTGTTCCTCTATTGTAAGAATAATTCCTGTCTTTGCGGCGGACTCAACAATTAACTCCCTGTCAATGGGCTTAATGGTAGACATATTGACCACACGGCACTCAATTCCCTCTAAGGCCAGCAAATTAGCTGCTTCTAAGGCATGATGTACCATAAGTCCCATGGCGATGAGAGTTATATCACTGCCCTCTCTTACGATGTCGCCCTTACCAATCTTGAAATGATAGTCTTTCCCTTCATAAAGTACTGGGAAATCTATTCTGGCTCCGCGGACATATACCGGACCATAGTATTCGGCGATGGTTCTAATGACTTGCTCCATTTCAATCGCATCAGCCGGTACAATTACGGTCATATTGGGTAAGATGCGCATTAACCCTACGTCTTCTATCGCCTGGTGGGAGCCGCCATCGTCCCCTACGGTAATTCCTCCGTGACTGGCAACGATCTTAACATTGAGTCCAGCATAGGCAATAGATTGCCGGATTTGCTCCCAGGCCCTTCCGGTAGCAAAAATAGCAAAGGTGCTAGCAAAGGGAATTTTTCCAGCCGCAGCTAATCCAGCGGCAGTGCCTATCATGTCCTGTTCAGCAATACCGATATTGAAAAATCGTTCTGGAAATTCTTTAGCAAACATCTTTGTCTTAGTTGACCCAGAGAGATCAGCGTCTAGGACAACAATATCTTTATTTTTGCGGCCCAGTTCTACTAAGGTACGACCATAAGCTTCACGTAAACTTGCCTTTTTCATTTCTACCCCCTGTTTTCCAGTTCTTTTAAGGCCAGCTCTAGCTCTTCATTGGTTGGCGCTACGCCATGATACTCCGCCTTATTTTCAAACAAAGATACGCCTTTCCCTTTAACGGTACGCGCAATGATAATCGTAGGTCTTCCTTTTATTTTTTCCGCTTCATCTAGGGCGGCTAAAATTTCTTCAAAATTGTGCCCATCTATTTCCATAACCGCCCAACCAAAGGCCTTCCACTTGGATGCCAAGGGTTCAATGTTTTTGACGTCTTTTGTCCACCCATCTATCTGTAAACGGTTATTGTCTAAAATAGCACAGAGGTTGTCAATCTTATAGTGGGCTGCGGTCATAGCTGCTTCCCAAATTTGTCCTTCTTGTACCTCTCCGTCTCCCAAGAGCACATACACGCGACCGGGTAGCCCATCTAGACGTAAGGCTAAGGCAATACCATTAGCCATGGAAAGTCCTTGTCCCAAAGAACCTGTAGGTACCTCAATACCTGGAGTAAATTTGCAATCCGGATGTCCTTGAAGACGGCTGCCGATCTTTCGCAATTCATAGAGTTCATCGTGATTAAAGTATCCGCACTTAGCAAGAATAGCATACAACAAAGGCGCGGCGTGTCCTTTAGAGAGGATAAAATAATCCCTTTCTCGCCAACTCGGATTTTGTGGATTGTAACGCATCTTGCCAAAAAAGAGGGCAGTTAAAAGTTCAACGGCCGAAAGAGATCCACCTGTATGGCCAGAACCGGCCTTATTGAGCATAATAAGAATGTCTTTTCTAATCTCTTTAGCAATTTCTTTAAGCCGGTTAACATCACGTACAAACCCCATTTTCCCCCTCCGCCACCAAAGTCGGCCTAAACCTATCATAAACCTCTTTAGAAGGCAAGATTAAAAAGTCCTTTAAATTTATAGCATTCCGCAAAAGTTGATGTAAAATTGACTCAAATTTTCTTTCTCCTCCTAAAAATATATGCCAGGACCCCGGTTATACGGTCAAGGGTATTCACTCGCTGTGCTCGTTCCGACCCGCCCTTTGGGCAGGCTGTGCCCTTCGGGCTTGCCCTTGGTCGCCCTCGGCCCTGGCGTATAATTTACTTTAAGTAAGGAGGAAAGGAAATTCATCAATTTTTGCGGAATACTATATATCAATCGCGGATTTTGGGTAGTATTCAAGGGTTGCACTTAAGTAAAAAGATGCTATAATATATCTGAATGCGCCCGTAGCTCAGCTGGACAGAGCGCCGGACTACGAATCCGTAGGTCGGGGGTTCGAATCCCTCCGGGCGCGCCAGAAAAAAGAGAAGAATTAAGGGCCAGTTAGGAAAGGCCTAGCTGGCCTTTTTGTTTTGCCCTGGCAGGGGGTAAGGATAGGGTAAGGTTCTCACCTAATTTGCCTGTTTGCACTTTCTTTATTAAAGAAAGGCAAAAGTGGCACCGCTATCAAACTCAACATAACAGACTAAGGAGTCAACTATAAGCAATGAGTTGGGTTAAAAAGCACCCTTTTAGTAAGCAAGGCATAAAGAACCCTAACGAGTTTATGAGCTACAGCAAAGATGGCCTTTTTAAAAGGCAGACCTTGAGAGAGACGTTTTTGAAAATACCTTTTAAAGACAGAATTAAATCTAACTACTTTATGTGCCATAAGCCAGATAACTCTTCGCAGATGTTTATTGCCTCTTTTAGAGAGCTTACCTTTCCCTTTAAACTGTCCAGATTCATAGACAGTGGGGTCAATGCCCATAAAGGCAATAAGCTTTTGAGCAAATTTATGGATAATTTTATCAATTTCTTTAAGTTTTTGAGAGAAGAAAATGAGGGTAGAGATTGTTTGAGAGAGGATGAACTCTTTGGCTTCACATTGAGGGGCAATAGAGTTTTTTGCCAGCCAGATAATCTTTTGAGCAGAGATAAGAGGTTTTCTGCCTTTAGAGGGATTAAGGAAAGAGACAATTTCATCCCCGCACTACCTTTTAATTGCATGGGCAGAGGGATAAGACTTAAGCAGATTCAGGATAGATTTAGAGAAAGGATTTATATGATTAGGCAATTCTGGGAAGGTGACAAAAAGGAGCTTTTCAATGTCATTTTTCAGTTTAGCAATTTGACAGCTAATATTTTCTCTTTCTCTGGTCAGATCTCTGAGTTGTTGAGAAGGAGGGGAGCGAAAGCCTTTATACAAAGGCTTATGATAGTTAAGAAGGAAAGAAGCAATGGTAAAGGCATCTTTTTTATCAGTTTTGGTCTTTCTGATGGAGAGTTTAGCGTAATTAGAGATGAGGAGGGGATTAAGGAGCAGAGTTTTAAATTTTCTAGTATGGAGGAAGGAAAACAAAGGGATGTGGTAAAAGCCAGAGGATTCATAGCTATAAGGATAGAGTTTTTGGGATAAGGTTTAAGGGTAGTAAGGAGTTTGGAGAGGCCGTGGTTATCCATGGAAGCGGAGAAGGAAAAGAGCTTGTTAGCCGTGCTATCAAGGCCGCAGGCGGTAAAGGAGTGTTTGGAAACATCAATGCCGACGAAGATGCTTTCCATGGCTTCTTTACCTCCTTTTTAATGTTTTTGGGGTTGAAAGGCAGGGGATGTGCCTCCCGTCCAATCCTCCATGATGACAAGGGCTTAAAAGGCCAAACCAACTTATCATGGATTAGGGAGGCAGGGAACAAACTCCTTTTAGGGCTCTATGGCCCAGGAGAAATGGAGTTCTCCTGCCTTGTCCCTATTAATTAAAATTTTTAGTAAGTAGTCGTCCCTGAAAAACTCTGTTTTAGCTTCCAACCGGCCCCAATTGCTTTTCATATTGCTCATTCCAGATCAAGACAAAAAGAGCAAATAAAAATCCTACCGCCTCCCGCACCCATTTTTTGAAGTTAAAGGCAGCCGCTGCTAGCATCAAATTGATGCTGTCCCCTATACTCCCTCTAAGATAATTCCTAATAAGCCTAAAATCTGACTTTAAGTGCCCAATCACCGCCTCTATCCCC
>JAMOPI010000003.1 GCA_027064585.1 Candidatus Desulfofervidaceae bacterium
TGCATGCTTTTTGTGAGAAAACGGCACTCCCTTTTTCTTGAAGGTTCCAAAAGCAGGATCTTTTATCACCATCTTTTCTGGAAAGGAACCACTTATGGCAAACGTATAACCTACAGCTAAGAAGGCTGCTATCGCTAAGATGACTGTTAAACCTTTCCATCCCTTCATCTTCCCTTTCACCTCCTTTCATTTAAATTTAAGTGAATTTAATATAAAAATCCAAAAGGCATTTGTCAAGAAAATGTTTTAACCCTTATAAGCCTTAATGATATCTTCTACCCGCTTTTTCACAAAATCAACTGCCTCTTTTAATTTTTCTTTAGAGATCGGTTTTATTTTGGCTGCCAAGGCATTTATCTCCTCTTCGTCTTTTCCTAACAATTTAGCTACATAAAATGTATCAATCTCTCCACCCTCTACTAAAAAACCACACCCACCAGCCGTACCTAAAAACTCGTCTTGATAGAAGATGGGCACGACAAATTTAGTAAAGCCGACATCACACTCACCCACGATCGGTATTCGTTTCTCTTTAGCTATTTTCATCATATTTTGCTGGGCCGAGGCACATACTATCCGGCTTTGTTCATTACCTTTAATTAATGGACATATCTCATTAGCCCAGCCTGGGGTTGGATGAATAATAAATCCTTCGTTATTGCTTACGGCTCCATTCATGCCAAACTTGGTATGAATTTCAGTAGCCAGCTCTTGCCAACCTTCTACCGGAAGAATATCCTTTAACTCCATTGTTTCACCTCCCTTTTAAATTCTTCTGTCTTTTAGCACATCTTCATGAGAAAAATCAAGTAAAATCTTGCAACTTTTCCAAGGCAAGATTAAAATGCCAACTATGGGGTACATCTTTGAAAAGGCCAAGATGGCAGATGTAAAGTCTATTTATGAGCTTTTAACGTATTACGGACAAAAGGGCTTACTTTTGCCACGTCCTTTAAGCCAAATCTATGATTTTTTAAGGGATTTTTTTGTCTGTCGGCGGGAAGGAAAGGTCGTAGGCATTTGTGCCCTGCATATCTGTTGGGAAAATCTGGCCGAGATTCGTTCTTTAGCGGTAAAAGAAGCCTTTCAAGGTAAGGGCATTGGCTCACGTCTGGTACAAGCCTGTTTGCAGGAAGCAATGAGCTTTGGCATTAACCGGGTATTTACCCTGACCTATCAGCCAGACTTCTTTAGAAGGTTTGGCTTTAGGGAGATTGAGAAGTCTCTTTTACCTCATAAGATTTGGGCAGACTGCATTCATTGTCCTAAGTATCCGGATTTATGTGATGAAATACCAATGTTATGGGAGTTTAAAAATGGAGAAGATTATTGAGCAATGTGAAAAGGAAATTAAGAATAGGGGCATAAGGGAGTATGAAATCTATGCCGTAAAGATTAAGAGTACTGTTGTCCAAGTTAAAGAGAACAAGAACGATTTTGCCCAAACCGGCTGGTATGAAGGCCTAAGTTTACGGGTGTTAAATAATGGCAAACTAGGCTTTGCCTATACGACCGATTTAAGCCCGAAGGCTATTTCTCAATTAGTAGAAAAAGCTAGAACGGCAGCCACTGTTACTGTCCAGGAACCATTGCTTAAATTCCCCTTACTAGCAGAAGATTATCCGAGAATAGAGGAATATGATAATAAACTAGAAACCCTTACCCTCGCCCAGCGTATGGAATTTGCCAAAGAGATGGAAACAGCGGCCAGGGAATTTAGCCCTTATATTAAAAGAGTAAGGCAGTCTCAGTTAAGGGATGTGATTTCAGAGGTTTTTCTCTATAACCAACATGGTAAAACCCTCCACTATGCCCGTACTCTTCTTAGCGCCAGCATTTTGGTGATGGCCGAAAGGAGTAGTGAGGCTGAGATGGGTTGGCACTTTACCTTTTCCCCTTTTTATGCTGACTTGAACCCGGCTGCGATCGGAAAAGAGGCAGCTAAAATGGCCACTGAGGCCTTAGGGGCAAGACCTATTAAGACACAAAAGACAAATGTGGTGCTTATCAGTCGGGTAGCCAGTGAGATCTTAGATGTTATTAGTCACGCCTTTTTGGCAGAAGAAGTGCAAAAGGGAAAATCACTCTTGGCTCCTTACTTAGGAAAGACCGTTATGTCTCCGTTGGTAAACATCTATGATGATGGTCTTTATCCCAAGGGTTATAGCACTAGACCCTTTGATGATGAAGGAGTACCACAGCAGAAGACGGTATTGGTAGAAGGGGGGATAGTTAAGGGATGGCTTTATGATAGCTACACTGCGGCTAAAGAGAAGAAGGTGTCTACCGGCAATGCGGTGAGGCTATCTTTAGAAACCCCGCCCAAAGTAGGGGTAACTAACCTCTACTTAGCCCTTGGAGAAATGCCTTTTGAAGGCCTGTTAAAACAATTAGATACTGGCCTTGTGGTGACTGATGTCTTGGGTATGCACACAGCCGATCCTGTTTCTGGTGACTTTTCGGTGGGAATAAGCGGATATTGGGTAGAAAAGGGCGAGAGGGCCTTCCCAGTTAAAGGAGTGGCCATGGCTGGGAATGTGCTAGAGTTGTTTAAACGCATTGCTTCTGTGGGGAATGACTTGCGTTTTTGGGGACACTGTGGGGCTCCAAGCGTATTGGTAGAAGGGGTACAGATTAGTGGGACATAACTTGACGGTAACACCAGGGCATGCCACAATGAGGAAGAATCATTTAAACTTTAGGTAGCTAACATGCAACTTACTTCCCAAATTGCTAGACGCATCATTGAAACGGTAGGCAGTTATGGCACGCCACCTGAATACGGGTTTCAGTTTTTTACCGCTGGACTTGAGCCATATCTGCAGATATTGCGTGAGGAGTATCTAAAGACTTACATCAAAGAAGATGGCGGGGCGGCTGTTAAAATCGTCATTGGGACATACGGAGGTGGAAAGACACACTTTCTTTATTGCTTGCGTGAGCTTGCCTGGCAGGAAAACTTTGCCGTCAGTTATGTGCCCTTAAGTCCAGAGGAAACTCCCTTTTATCGCCTAGAAAGCGTGTATCGTAGCGTCATTAACAACCTTACCTATCCCCTTTCGGCCCAGGAGATCTTGCAGGGGATGGAAAAAGGGGTAGGTCCCTTTCTTATTGCTTGGTATGAAAGAGTCAGAGCTGGTTTTCAAAACGCAGGCCTTGGGGAGGAGGAAATAGAGACAGAGATCGGGCCTTATCTGGACGCCCTGCAGCGAGGCATAGAAAATACCAACTTTGCCAAGGCCGTTACGGCTGCCTTTTGGGCCTTACACTATGGGGAGGAACAGAATTTTTATCACCTCTTGCAGTGGCTTAAGGCCGAGGGATATGACCGTGAGGTGCATCGTTTTTTTGGCATCCTTTCCCCCATTGACCGTAGTAATGCCTTTGCCATGATCCGTTCTTTGGTGCAATGGATAAGACAGATTGGTTACAGTGGGTTAGTTATCCTCTTTGATGAAGCCGAACCTATCGCCAGTTTAGGACATAAACAGAGGGAACTCATGCTTTCTAATCTAAGGGAGTTAATTGATGCCTGTATGCTTACTTCCTTTCGCCATGTGATGGTCTTTTATGCCATACCAGATGAAAGGCTTTTAGAAGGCCCATCCTATATCTATGAGGCCCTGAAACAACGTATTTCTTCAGTATTTGATTTTTTCAATCCTTCGGGCGTAAAGATTGAGCTGGAGCGGACAAAGATTGATCCAATAGCACTTTTGCTAGAAATAGGGAATAAACTTAAAAACATTTATGAAGTGGCCTATAGGATGAAATTGCCCCAAAGGACAGAGACGATTATTGCCACCGTGGCGGAAGAGGCCTATGAACGCCGCTTTGGCGATGTTGGCTACCTGCGTTTGTTTGTGCAGAATGTTATCAGGGCCTTTCACCTCTTACGTCAGGATCCTAAACTGGCAGAAAAGGATAAAAAAATCAAACGTATGTTAAACGTCTCATGAGAAAGCTGCGGGTCAGTCATCCCAGACTGGGCGAGGGCGTTATCCTGGAAACCCGCCACCGGGGACAAGAGTGCCTGGTGAAGTTTCAAAATGGGCTTACCCTGTGGGTAAAGAGAAAGTTTCTTACCTTTGTTTCTCACTTAAGGACCGTGGAATCTAAAAAGACTCGTTATCCCTTTGCTCCTTCTATTTTACCTTTAAAACCAAGGGACAATCAAGGACGGGAGGTGATTGAAGCCTTCCGCATGGGCATTGTGCCCCAACCGTGGGTCAAGGGTTGGACGGTAGGGCGGGCAGAAGAAGTGGCTCAGATAAAGACATGGCTACACGATCAAACCTCTGGCACCCTTGTCATTAAAGGAGAATACGGGGCAGGAAAGACTCATCTCCTTGAATATGTTTTTTACAAAGCCTTAGAGCTCAATTACGCCGTGGCTAGGGTAAGTATAGATCCGGTGAGTGCCCACTTGGCCTTTCCCAAACGCATTTATAGTGGCCTTACCCAAAGCTTAAGGGTGCCTGCTTCCCAAAAGGAATTGGACTTTCGGGAAGTCCTTGTCCTTTTGGCCCAGGCTGATGTCTTATCTGACCATAAGATCCTTGGTCCCTTTTTAAAGGCATTAAAAGAAGGTCAGGTTACTACACCTATGTGGCACTGGATAGAGGGATTTGATACCTCCTTTTCTAAATGGGGCGGGCTTTATGACCATACCACTGCGGCCAATATTTATTGTTATATTCTTTCTGGTCTAAGCTATGCCTTAGTAGAAATCATGGACATAAACGGACTGATTCTCCTCTTTGATGAGGCCGAATCAAGCCGTATTTATCGTTACACCTATGAATGGCTGCGCGGGATAAACTTTTTGCGAGCCCTTATCTTGGTAGCCAACGATGAGCCGGATTTGATAGAAGAAAAGGTGGTAAAGACAGAAACGTGCTACCAAGGTGAGCGCACCAATCTAATTTATTCAGGCCTGCGGCCGTTGCCCTATGTTTACCGGTTACCTACTTATTTAAAGGTTGTCTTTGCCGTAACGCCGGATGTCTCTTTAGAAAGACTAACGGCCGAATATAACATTTATACCATTGATCTAGAGCCTCTTCATCCTCAACTATTAGAGCACTTCTTTTACCGGTTTGTAGAACTCTATCGTCGGGTATACGGATTGACCCTAAGTAGCGTTGAAAAAAAGGAGATATTTTCGCTGATTCAACAATACGCCTTTATCTCTACCCGCCTCTTTATCAAGGCCATGGTAGAGTGTTTGGATTTTAAACGTTTTTATCCTCATAAAACAGTCAAACAACTAATCAAGGGGTAATGGCCATGATTAGAAAAATAGTTATTTTGGTCTTCTTATCAGCTTTTTCCTTTAACTCTTGGGCAGGGCAAATGGATTTATGGAAAATTTGTAATTATCTAAAAGCAAGAAAGTTTGTTGACTTAACCCACACATTTCATCCAGGAATCCCCCATTGGCCTGGTTTTCCGGATGAAAAAATAGAGACACTTTATTGGTATGAAAAAGGTGTAGGCAGCATTGGGGCTGGCTTTTTTGCTAGGAGATACTGCCTTGTAGGACAATGGGGTACGCATGTAGATGCGCCTGCTCACTTTTCCCCTGGAAAAAGAACTCTGGATGAGATTAGTGTTAAAGAAATGGTTATGCCTTTGGTGGTAATTGATGTCCATGAAAAGGTAAAACAGAATCCTGATTATATAATTACTCTTAAAGACATAGAGGCATGGGAGAAAAAATACGGCAAGATTCCAGAAGGGGCATTTGTAGTAATGAGAACAGATTGGTTTAAAAGATGGCCTGACATGAAGGCCATGAAAAATGAAGATAAAAACGGTATAGCCCATTACCCAGGTTGGAGTTTGGAGGTTTTAAAATTCCTTTGCGAAAAAAGAAAAATCTGTGCTATTGGACATGAAACTACAGACACAGACCCAGGCATCAAAACCTCTAAAGGCATTTATGAGTGTGAGACATATATTTTATCCCACAATCATTATCAAATTGAACTTTTAACAAATCTAGACAAACTGCCTGAAAAAGGCGCTATCGCGATTGTCAGTTTTCCCAAACCAGAAAAAGGAGCTGGATTTCCTGCACGTGTATTTGCTATTTTGCCTTAGGTTTTATAGATTTGGTTAAGACAGCTGCGATGGCTTGACAAATGCTTTTAAATGCCGTTTAATAAAGGAGCAAGCCCGGGTGGCGGAACTGGCAGACGCAAGGGACTTAAAATCCCTTGGGCCTCTGTGCCCGTGTGGGTTCAAGTCCCACCCCGGGCACCATAAAAAGCAACAAATAAAGGCCAGTTAGGAGATGAGGAAGAAACTCCTAGCTGGTTTTTTTTGTTTACCAAAAAACTTAGTGGCCAAATAGTGGCCAAAAAGGGGTAAAAGGCAGTAAAAAGAAAGTTAAAAATATGTTTTCCCTTTTCCAACCGCAAAAAAAAGCAATGCCCATCGCCGACCGATGTCAAGGCTGCGGAGCGATAGCGGAGCACCCGAAGGGCTTGGCCTTGACATCGGGAGGGAGGCGATGGGCTATAATGGAATTGGGTTGGAAAGGAAAGAAGAGAATTTACATCCGGCCTATCGGCCGCAGTTTTTTTGAGTAGTGCCTTCGGCACTACTTGTCCACAGGCTTACGCCTGTGGACGGCTGGACTTGACATTAAACAAATTTTTTGCTAATTTTTTAGTAGTTTATATCCTTCACTCCGGTTGGAGTGATTGAGCCTGCGCCCGGTTGGGCAGCAGGTAAACGCATGGACGGCAATTGCGCCCCGTCCCGCGATAGAGTAGGGGAGTAGCGTCCCCTGATGTGATTCAGGTTATCTGCCCCTGCCTTGTCCGGTTGGACAGGCAGATAAGCGGTGGTGTTTTTTGTGTAGAGTTTTTGGTTTTTCTGTGCTTGTCTTGCCTTGGATCTTGCCTTGCGTAACCCGCTTTTTGAGTTTTTCTGCTTTTTTAAGTGTTTAGTGTATTTGCCCTAGTGTGTGCTTCCTAATGCATTCCTTTTGGCAGTTTGCAGAGCGGAGGGCTTGGACGAACAGGCCAAGCCCGAAGCTTGGCTGTAACGAAGCTTTGAAAAGCGAAGTGGAAGCCAATTTGGAGCAGGGCAGAACGGGAACCAGAGGACAAACAGCAGAGAAAGCGAGCAGTCTCTTTTTTCCAGAAAAAAAGAGACTGCGAGCATTTTGTTAATGAAATAGGGGAATTACCTTTCAGACCTTGCAGACTTGTCATGCAGACTTGTTTTGGAGTTTCCAAACAAACAACCTCCTGCCTGTAGGACACCTCTGAAGAAGGGGTGCCCTATGGGATTGACCTAAAAACCGTTCAACCCTCGCCTCTGCATAAGGGGCCTGAAGGGATCACATATTAGGGGTGGCCTACCTACAGGCTTTTACTTTCAACTTCAACACCAGGGAAAGGAGGTAAAAACAAATGCTGTTTGAACAATATTTAAAAAGAAAAACAAGGCTTTTAACGAGGAAGCATGAAAACACACGAAGATGGGAACGGCAGAGGCAAAAACATGTAGAGCAGTTTCTCAGGTATTGTGAAAACAGATGGGGCATAAAAAAGATGAGCAATATTGAGCAAAAGCATTTTGACTGCTATGTTGGCTATTTAAGGCAGAGTAAGGGATATGCCGGCGAAACAATCAGAAAGCACTGTCTCTCTTTGAGGGACTTTTTTGAGCGGGCAAAGTTGAACATTAAAGTAAACCCAGAAAAAGGCAAAAAACGCAGGATTCAGAGAAAAATGCAAAAGATAGAACAAGTGCTTAGGAAGTGGGGGATAGAAAATCCTGAAGTGTTTGAAGATGTAAGAAATACTCTGTAAATTGCATCCTTCACCCTGGTTGGGGTGAAGGATGTGCCCGGTTGGGCAGCAGGTAAACACAAAAACCAGGGGGCAGTGAGGGCAGGCACTGCCCTATTTTTTGGAGGAGAAACAAACATGGCCAAAGCACCCATGCAGATTAAAAACGACTACAAAATAAACCTCGTAGCCTCCAGCATAGCGGATTTCACAAACAGAGGCCAGGCATGGGAAGACAAAATAAAAACAGTCTTAAACGACCTGAGAGATGAAACAGGCCTGAAAACCCTGAAGGAACTGGATCAGTCAAAAATAGAGCAATACCTTGAATCCCTGCAGGACAGATTGGAAAGCGGCGACCTATCCGGAAGCGCAACCTCCACTTACATAAGTGCTTTAAACTCCATAATCGAATATGTGAACGAATACAGAAATACAGAGCTTGAAAAAATCAGTGCAGCCGCATGGGAGTTATCCCGTGGCCACCAGGACTTTCAGGATAGATCGGTTTCAGAGCATGCCCATCAGGACTTTTTAAACTGGCTCCATCAGAAATACGAAAGCACCCAAAATGAAAACTACCTTGCCCTAGCATACTCAGTGGAACTTCAGCGGGAATTTGGCCTGCGTGCCAGAGAATCATTTGCTCTCAAAATCGCAGAAAAAGAAATAGGGGACACTCTCTCGATAAACAAATACGACCTACCCAAAAACGCCAGGTCAAGGGAGATAGAAATCAGAATTGACTCACAAAAAGAAGCCCTCAAAGCAGCTCAAACCTTCGCCAGAGAACACGGCTGGAAAAGCCTCATAGCCCCAAATATGTCTCTAAAAGAATGGAAAACCTTTGCTTATTCTTGCGTGCAAGAATTCAGGCAGGCCACAGGACATTCAGACTACCACTTCCACGGAGAACGCCACGCCTATGCTCATTCTCTATACTTCTCTTTATGGGAAGGAAAAACAGGGTACAAAGTAGAATGCCCGGTCGTAGTTGGCCTGGAAAAACAGGAATGGCTATCATACGCAGCAGAAAAAACAAGCATGGATGTAGAAAACATAAAGGAAATAGACAAAGAAATCAGGCTGGAAGTTAGCAAAAGCCTTGGACATAATAGAATAGACATTACAAGAACTTATTTGGGATAAAAATCTGCAAACAATCTAATGAACAATAAATCTCCCTTGTGAAAGCTTTATTTAACCCAAGATTATATGTTTTCCCTTTTCCAACCGCAAAAAAAGATTTGTGCCTCGAAAAAATTTTTAATGTTCAGATGCACCGATGCACCATTCATTATTTTTATTGACTATACCTGCAAAAGTTTGGTGCAGGAGCGCTTGCACCAATTCGCACCATTGCACCGTTTAAACTATCACCCCTTTGTTTTGGTGCGTTGGTGCAGTATGGTGCAAAGAGGGTTGCACCATTTTTTTATAGAGTTCCTCTGCGTTTTCTGGCCTTGGTGCATTGGTGCACAGAGGTATATTTTTTCTTTCTTCCACCTCCGAAGGCGCTAGCAGTGGATATAAGACATTTATACCCCCAGAAGCTATAATTGTCGCATATCTGCCTCGTCCTTCTATTTCAACCAGCTCCTGTTCCTTTGCCTTGGCTAATCTGCGATTCAGGGCCCACTTAGATATCTGTAATATGTCCTGCAATTCTCCCTTGGACATCTTCCCACCATTTTCAAATATGATGTCAAGCATTTCCTTTACTTTAGGGTCAAAGACAGCCTCAAACAGCAAAGGCTGAAGCTCATATACGATGCGATAGTCGTCTATAGTCGCAATCACTTGTCCATGTTCGTTTTTGGGCCTCTGGTATTGGTGTAAAAGAGCAGATGCTTTAATCAGGTATAAAATTTTTTTGAAATCTCTTAAAAATCTTTCTTGATCGGTTGGAAAGCAAGAGGCAATTACATGAGCATAAGGGATAAACACGCCAACAGGCTGCAAAAGGGAATCTGCTATCTGCCAGATACGCATTTCCTCAGTTGTTTCTTCCGATTCTTTAATGGCCAGGTAATATGCTTTTCTTGCTAGATCTGGGTTGTGTTCCAAGGAAATAACTATTACCCTAGTGCCCAGTTCAAAATCTATTTTGGTCCGTGTGGTTGTGGTAATCAGCACCATTCCGGTTGCATCTATTTCGTTTTCTCTTATGCCAATTTGTCCAGTACGGGTATTCTTTTCTACTGTGCCTATCTTAAGCTTGCATTCTGACAACCCCGTCCTGATTGTCATGGCGGCGTCTTTTGTGCCAGGCAATTCAAATACAACCAGGACTTTCCTTGCAAGTGGTTCAGAGCGATAAAGTAAGAAATTTGTCGTCATTCTTGTAAATTTTTCAACATCTTTAGGGTCAACAGTGGCCAGTACAGATTCAACAAGCGCACTTTTACCAACGCTGCTTGCTCCTTGGATTATCAATCCAGTTCCTGTCTTGTTGTCTAGAAGCTTCCGACCAGTAATGATGAGCTTCGCCAATGTTCTGGCTTTTTCTCGGCCTACATAAAAGGCATTTGTGCCTCTATAAACTTTTGGAGCAAGGCAGGATTAGCGAGTAGTTCTTTTGCCCTGTGTTCTTCCTCCTGGGTCCACTCTTTGCTATTTTTGACTTCAGGTTTGGGTTTGAAAGCATATAAAAGGGAGAAAAAATCCTTTTTGCCCAGGCCAAGGGCTTTAGGTAAGAATGCTTGAATTAGAGTAAACTGTTCTTTGCTGAGATTAAGCTTTGATATGACTTTGATGATATCCCTTGGGTGATTTTGGGCTACTTTTGCCCATTCCTTGGCCTTTTCACATAGTTCTTTAAAGGCCTCATGGCCTTGTTCTGCTATAAAATCGTCTACGCCGTATTTTTCTTTTGGTTTTGGTTTGGGAAGTAACACGATGTAAACATTAGCTCCCTCCAAAAAGAGGAAAAGTGAAAGCTTTAGCGCTGCCATTCGGACCTGGTAGTTGTCATAAATGTCTGGGCTGTCATAAACTATGTGGACATTTCTTCCTCTCCAGTTAAAAACTTCTAGATCGGATGCTAGTTTGTTTTTATCAATAGTATTTGTAAAATTCCAGACCCCCGGAAGACCAATAGCATTCCACCCATATTTACACAAACATACAGCTTTCTTTTCGCCTTCGGTAATTACCAACGGCTTATGTGGTTTTTCCCGAAGTTTCCAGATGTGGTCCAAGATGTAGGGTCTAGTGACTATCCCTGAAGGTTGTAGATACTTGACCTCTTTGTTCTCTTTTTCTACATTTATAGGTGGGGTGGGTAAAGCCTTACTCGACAAAATCGGGCCCGGGGATATGGAATGACCAGGAAAGTCTCACACTCCCGGGCCAGGTCATGTTTTTTAAACTTTGCAGAACCAAGCAGTTCAAAAAGCCTTTTTCTCTTTTCTTCTTCACTGCCCTTCAGTTCATACCAACCCAGGGCTTCTACCTCCGGGCCAGAAAGCCCGGATTTTTCCAGGTCTGCTTTGATTACTTCGCTTGTTATCATTTTTATTCACCTCCTTTCAATTCACGAATTCGCTGGGCCCTCTTTTCGCTTTCCACAATTGCCCTTTCCACTTCCTCTCGCCAGACATCCGCTCTGATGTAAAGCTTCCCGAAAATGCGAACAAAAAGCCTTGGGCACTTTCCGATTGAATGCCACTTCCGAAGAGTGCTGGGTTTTATCATGATCCCAGCTTGCTCAAGCGCTTTTTGATCGCCCACCCAAATGAGTTTTTCCTTTTCCATCTTCCTGCCTCCTTATGATTTGTTTTTCTCTCTATTTATTTAATGGGGAGGCAGTAAAATTTTGGGGATGGAGGTGAAGAAGTATAGAAAATGATTACTTGTCGTTACTCTCAACTAAAATTGCAGGGCTACAATTTCCGTTCAGCTAAAGATATTTTCAAAAAAAGAAAAAACAGGGTGTCCCGCGGTAAACAGTGAGTTATGTGGAAAACACTTTTACCAATTCGTCTCAAATGAGACAAACTGGTAAAAATAATTCAGAAATACCTGAAAACAATCCCACTGAGGGCTACCTTTGCCTAAAAAATGAATGACAATTAGAGTGGAGAAAGTTTATTAGGATTATTTTTTGGGGATTTTACATCAAAGACTTCATCTCTTGAAAGGGTTCTCACTTTGTCAAGCTCTATGTCTTGTTTTCTTTCTAAAAGCTCCTTGTCTTCTCCTTTAAGCACAAGAGAAAGTGTCTCTATGTCTTCTTTGCTCATGTTGCTAATGATTTTTGCCAGATCTTCCATGTTAATATTTAGAGTTATGTCTGACTTCTAAAGGTTTACCTCTACCTGGTAAGCCATACTATTGCTTACAGGAATTGGCATATTTTCAGCCTTTAGCCCTTCCAGGTGAAATTTAATAGCTTCACGCATATTTTGAATTGTCTCTTCAACCGTTTTGCCTGTGGCAACACAACCAGGTAAATCAGGGCAATAAGCAGAGTAGTTACCGTTGGCCTTTTCTATTATGACGGTATATTTAAGCATTTTACTTCCCTCCCTTCAAACCTGCCTGTTTTAATCAGGGACGACTAAATAAAGTAGAAAAATTTATTGGGTTTGGTTTTTCCTGAATTCCATTGCTTCTTTGCTCAATTCTTCCACTTTTTTATCTTTCCATAAATCCCGCTGCCACTTGGTGTAATCAAAGGGTTCTCTTTTTATCAAAGAAATAAATCTCTCTGCTTCCACTTTGCCAAGCTCTTTTAACAGCACTTCCATGCCTTTTATTTTTAATTCTGTATCGGTTCTCATATTTCCTCCAGAATTTTCAAAAATTTAATTGGGTCTACTGCTGTGATTTCCCTAAGTTTTTCAATCTTCTTTAAAATTTTGTCATCTGTGGTTATGAAATAATCAGCTTTGCCTTCTATTGCACATGCAACATGCAGCGCATCTTTGGCTTTCAAGCCATAGCTGACCAATTCTTTTGCTTTTTGCAAAACTCTTTCATTTTCTTCAATATCTAATATCGCAAATTGCTTCCATTCCCGAATAGCGTTTTTTCTCTCTTCAAAGGGATTCTGTTCGTTTTCATAATCTAGGATATATGACCATAAAACTTTTAACCTGCCTTCAATGATTTTGTTTTGAATGTAAAGCTTTGCCTCCGTTTCAAGTTTTATCCGAATTGAAGATTGATCGTCAAATGGACGATTAAACACACAATTATCAAGATAAACCACTATATCTTTCATTATTTTAGTCTAACAACTCCGGTTTCTTTTTTCAACATTTTTTGCAGACCTTTAACCGCCTCTCTTTTCGTATCTGGTATTAAATGGCTGTATCGTTCGGTCATAGCTAAAGTTTTGTGACCTAAAAGCTCTTTTATTACATGTAAAGGTGTCCCCTGGATCGCCAGCCAGCTTGCGAATGTGTGGCGGAGAGTATGGAAAACGACTTTTTGCCTTGGGTCTGAAACACCATCGTTCAGCCCCAAGCTGTCCACTATTTCTTTAAAGAAGTGGGATATTTCCTGCACTTTAGTTTTGTAACTTGGGAAGATGTGCTCATCAGGCTGTCCTTTTTCTTTTTCCTGGAATATTTTTATAACCTCTTCGGTCATATAGGCCGCGCGATTGGTTTTGTTCTTGGGGTCTTTCACATAGATTATTTCGTTCTCTAAATCTATATCTGCCCAGGTTAAGTTAATTATCTCGCTGGCTCTTAGCCCGCAATATAAAGCAAGGGTGCATATTTCATACATCTGTTTACTTCTTTTTTGGCTCTCCTCTAGAACCATCTTAGCTTCTTCTGGCGATAGGAAACGAATGCGTCTGTTATCTGTCTTGGGCTTGCTAACTTTTGAAACAGGGTTATCCCCCTTATAAATATCCCACAATATAGCCTTATTGAAAGCTTGTCTTACAATAGCAAGGGCATATTCAATGGTTCTGGGTGCTTTGCCGGCGTCTTTCATCACTTTTTTCATTCTTTCAAGGACAAAAGGAGATACATCTTTCAATGGTTTATTCCCGATTGTAGGCTTTATCCACAGCCGATAAATACTCTCCTCTCTGGCATAGCTTGAACTGGCTTTATTTTCCTTTGCCCAGGGTAGGTATTTCTTTTCCATGTATTCGGGGAAAGGGGTATTTTCCTTTCTGGCCTGTCTTCTATCATAATAATCGCCAGCTACTAATTCAGATTTGATTTTGCTTTCTATCTGTCTGGCTAACTCAAGACTGCCGGGCACCGTCTTGCATATTCGTCTACCGTTTACCATCACTCGCACATAGTATACTTTACCATGTTTCGGAACGACAGCTCCACATTTAGGGCATTTCTTATGCTTTAAAGCAAAAGTGTTTTTGCATTTCTGACATAGATAGTTGACAGCCATTTCTATCCTCTGTTGTTTCTTTCCAGTGGCCAAATAGTGGCCAATCAAGTATCCATTTCCTCACCACTCTATCATAAAAAAGTAAATTTTGTCAATCGTATTTTTGCCTATATTATGGGAAGTTAGTAAAAGCAGGCAAAAAATGGTAAAAGATAGAAAATGAAATTTAAAGGGACTTAAAATCCCTTGGGGCCTTGTCCCCGTGTGGGTTCAAGTCCCACCCCGGGCACCATTTTTAGATGATTTCTCAATTTGTCCCATTTCCCTACTTCAAGATATAAGGCAGGACATTATATCCTCTTGAAAATTCATTTTTTCTGGCGGGGATAAATCCCTCTCTCTCTACAAAAGATGGAAAGATTTACGCAATCGCCTAACATTAAATGACGTTGCCAGTAGCTTTTTGCTATTTTAAATGACAAAAATTTGCTCTTGATTGTTTTTTTATCTTCATTAAAATGGAAATTGGTTGATTTTCAAAAAATCAGGGGGAGCAAATCATGCAAATCATAATTCCTGACGAAATAGCCGAAGAAATAAAAATTCCAGGTGATAGACTAGAAAAGGAGTTAAAAAAAGGAACTTGCGTTTACCCTATATGCCAAAGGACTTGCTTCTATGGGCACGGCAAGGAAACTTTGTAAATTATCTAAATGGAAGTTTTTAGAAGAACTTGCTAAAAGGGGCATTGAAAGACACTACACAGAAAAAGAACTAGAGGAAGATATAAAATATGCATGTGGTGATTAATTCAGGCCCAATAATTCATTTGGCCAAGGTAGGTAGAATTGATTTAATAACTAATTTTTTTGGAAATGTATTTATTCCTGAAGAGGTTTTAAGGAAGTCTTTATTGAAAGGCAAAAACCGAAAAGAAGTGTCCTGCCCCCTGGGGACAGAACATAACTTTTCCTCCTCCGCTTCCCTAATCTTCCCCAAAGCCTTCTCCACCGGAAACACCTTTTCCTCGGTTTTCTTAGCCCCATACCGCGTAGGAAAGAGATTATAGTCGTTCTTAACGGTTTCTTCGTTAGTGATAACCTTGCTCAGCTCTTTTTTTCCTTCCCACTTGAAATAAGTCTTAGCTATTTCAGAAATGGTGCTCTCAGGCAAGAGGATTACCGCTTCAATAAAGTCTTTTTCTACAAATTTCTTGCGGATATCGCACTTACGGTTTGTGCTTTGCGTACCAGAACCGCGGTAAATCTCCCCGGTATCCAAGACCACCGCTATGCGTTTTCCATCTTTTAAAGAAGCAAACATGTGTTAAATCCAGCTCCAGTCCACCGCGTTTGAAGGTGGATAACCAAAAGCGAAACGACCATAAGGGTCATTGTTATTGACTTAATTTTTTATTTTTACCCACTTTCACAGTCATGTTTCTTCCTGATATCTTCAAATTTTCTCAACCTTTAACTTGAGCAAATCTTATGTATAAAGTATTAAATTTTAAATTATCACAATTATTTGCGGTTGAAAACAATCTTATTAAAAAACACCCCAGGTGTCTTCATTTAGAAGAAGGCAAAAGGGGAAATGAGAAGGTACACCTGGGGTAAAAATTAAAAATTAGGAGAGTTAAAAGCTTATCTGGAGCACAGTTTGTACAAAGTAATCGTCTGGCTGGCTGCCTTCCCGAAAGAGCTTTTCATAGTCTAATAAAATCAAATTGTTTTTATAGAGCCGGTAACTTACACCTGTAATTACTCTACGTTCAATATCACCGGTCTGATCCAGATTTTTGTCCCAGATGTCATAGCGTCCAATGACTTCTATTTTGGGCTCAAACGGCATCTTTACCCGGGCAAACCAGGAGAAGCCTCGTTTGTTGTTTTCGTCTTTACCACTTTGACAGCCTTTATCCCGGGCATAGGTAAAGGTCAATGTATAAAAAGGCGCTTCATAACTTACATAAAAGGTATTCACATACCAATCAGGTAAAGAGGAAAAACCGTATTTCCCATAATAGTCAGACTTACTTGGGTCGTCCGAAAGGTTTCCCTTGCCATAGATACCAAAATAAGAAAACTGTAGTCCTGGCAAGATATCTGGCAGGGGCCTAATGGTAATTCTTCCCTCTAATGCCTTGTTGTTGTTTTTTTCACCGGCATGATAACCTGAACCATTGAAGGCACCAATAGAAAAGCTTCCATAGCGGCCCGCATAGTGTTTATCTACCTTCTCTTTGTATTCCTTAGGCATTTCTCCACCAAAATAACCAAACCAGGCAATACCCTGATCAGCCGAGTTAAATATGTGGTTTCTTTCTTGGAGCATGGTCCCCTGACAACGATAGCCATTTACGGCCTCTTTAAAATCCAGCCAAGGGAAGTGAATCTGCCCAAATTCAATAAAATTATTGGTGAGAAAGCCTAGATTGGGAAAATACAAACGGGCATAGAGATATTTAATCCGCACATTTACATCACCATTGCCCGTTCGGGTGATATCAGGCGTTACCCTGACCCTTAACCAAGGTGTAATTTTCTTTTTAATGTTGATATAACCGCGGGTTATACTAAAATGATTATTGCTTTCTCCCTTCTTTTTGCCTGCCCTATAATCCAGATACCAAAGTGCCCCGATTTTTATGCCCCTTAAACCCGGAGGTAGCTCAATCGTTTCTGCCCTTGCCACACCTGCACATAAAGTTAAACAAGCTATTAAAAGCCAACACCATTTACGCATTGCCTCTCCTCCTCTTTAAAATTTTTGACCTCGCGAGGTCAGCATGCTTATAATAATAAAGATTAAAGAGCAAATAAAAAGTTTGTTTAGATTTGGTTAAGGAAATTTGTTGTCTAGAAACCCTTGACGACGCCACAAAAAAGAAGTTTGATTTTAAATATGAACGATGAATCCTTTTTTTGGGATTATGAAAAATGTTCAGAGATAAAATTTTTAGAGCGGATAGGTTTGTTTTTTCCCCAGCTGGGAAGAAATAAGAACATTGTGGTGCAATTATACAGAAATTTACATAAGTTAAATATACCTGAAGAAAACAAAAAACTTATTAAACTTTACTATCAACTAATTGAAAATGGAGAATTGGCTTGAAGGTATTAACTCTACTGCAAGATCAATTTTTAAATTTTTTTAAAGCATCTGAGCTATCTAATCATTTTTATTTTACAGGCGGTACCGCATTGTCAGCCTTTTATCTTGAACACCGTTATTCTTATGATTTGGATTTTTTTACGGCGAAAAGAGATGCTTTAAATCTAGAAGCGATATTAAAATTTTTAAATTCCTTACCAGGACTAAGCCAGACAAGATATGAAAAAATATACGATAGAAGGTTGTTTTTTCTGCATTTTTCTGCCGGTGTGCTGAAGGTAGAATTTACATTCTATCCCTTTAAACAAATTGCCAAACCTAAAGTGGTTGAAGGTTTGGTTGTAGACAGTCTTGAGGACATATTTGTGAATAAATTATGCGCATTGTGCGATCGGAATGAAGACAAAGATTTGATAGATGTCTACTTTATTTTAAAACACAAAGGGTTGAGCTATCTTCTATGGGGAGTCAAAAAGATCAAAGAGAAATTTGGCATAGATGGGGCTGAATACGTTATTCAAAGAAGGTTGATAACTGTGCCTAAAGAGTTGGATAATTTACCTTATTTGATAAAACCAATCTCAGGCTATAGAGACTTTTTAAAAAAAGCCGTGGTGATGCTGGCAAAAGAATATTGGGATTTGGATTAAAAGTTTTCTTCAGAAATTTCTTTAAGATTTATCTCTATCTTGGGTTTATTGGGGTTGTTAGGTTTCAACCCTCATTTGGGTTTTGAAAATAGTTAAGTAGGCCATTTTGATAGAAAACAAAAGGGCGATGGTATGTTGCCCATCGCCCTTCAAATCTGGTTATGTATGTAAAAGTTACCAGTTAACTAATCTTTTTCCATCATAAGTCATACTGCGAATGATGGCTTCTGCCTTTTTGACCGCACTTTTAGGCAGGCGAGCATAGAGAAGACCTTCGTTATATTTCTGTCCTTCGTGAATCATCCACCAAAGCAACTTAGCCAAAGTTAGGGCCCGTTTTTTAGAGCGCCCTTGATAATGCTGTTCTTTGTAAAAGATGATCCAGGTAAAGCTACTGATAGGATAACCATCAGGGGCGTCCGTATTGGTAATAGATACCCTAGTGTCGGCAGGAAGCTTAATGTTGGCCGCCGCAGAAACAGATTTTAAGGTTGGCTTAATAAAATTGCCCGCCTTGTTTTGAATTAAGGCAAAGGGCATACCGTTTTTTTGGGCGTAAATGAGTTCTACATAACCTATACTACCTGGTATTTGTCTAATCAAACCAGCTACACCAGGATTACCCTTTGCTCCTAAGCCTGTAGGCCAATTAAGGACCTTACCTCTTCCTACCTTTTTTGCCCATTCCTTACTTACCTTGCTTAGATAGTCGCTAAAGATAAAGGTTGTGCCACTTCCTTCTGAACGGTGGACCACTACAATATTCATAGACGGTAAGACAACCTCTGGATTTAAGCGGACAATACGCTTATCATTCCACTTTTTGATTTTCCCCAGAAAGATATCGGCAATGACATCTGGTGTCAACCTTAAGGTAGGATTGCCAGGCAGATTATAGGTAATGACAACCGCACCTAAACAGGTGGGAATGTGTAGAATTTTAGCTGGTGCCTTTCTAAGTTCTGCGTCACTCATAAAGGCATCTGTGCCGCCAAAGTCAACGATCCGACTTAAAAGCTGCCTGATACCGCCACCAGAGCCAATGGCCTGATAATTCACCTTTACCCCCGTCAACTTGTGATAGACACTAAACCACTTATCATAAAGAGGATAAGGGAAAGTTGCGCCAGCCCCAATCAATGTTTGGCCGGCATGACAAATACTAAACATACCTAACACTAAACCCAGCAATAAACACATCCTTACCAATCGTCGCATCTCAAAACCCTCCTTTTTGAATTTTTGTTGCCTTATATGCCTTTGGGTTAAAAATTGAATAAAGATTTTGTTAATTTTGAGTTAAGGTTTTTGTTTAAGAGAGAAAAAAGGGTTAATCACTTATAACCAAGGCAGAGCCTTCTATTGCCTTGGCCTGTTTTTTCACTTCGGCGGCCTTTATGGCAATTTCTTGATAGGTCTTTTTGTTTTTAGAAGAAACAATGGCGACAGAGACAGAGGCAAGAGGGAATTGTCTTTTATTTCCTTCTCGGTCTTTAGAGATAAAGTATCCTTGTTTTAAATCTTTTTCATCATAAAGTCTTGCTAAGGCCATTTTCATTTTTTCTAATAGTTCCTCGCCAAACTCCTTTACATCTACATTGTTTGGAAGGATAAAGACAAAGTCATCACCACCTATATGTCCAAGAAAGGAATCATGAATAGGACTTAATGTGTTTCTTAACACACCAGCTACCGTCTTGATCATTTCATCCCCTTTAGCAAATCCATACCTATCATTATATGGTTTAAAGTTATCTATATCTACATATCCAACCCAGAAGGGTTTTCCAGCGCTTAACCTTTCTTCAATTTCATGTTCTATCAAAACATTGCCTGGCAGGCTGGTGAGAGGATTAAGACTTAAACGGGCCTTGTGGAAGATGTAATAGAGCTTTTCGAGTAGATTTTCTCTGGTTATATAAAAGAGCATTTTTCCTTGGACGGTAATAATAGCAACATTAGTTCTATTTCGGTCCATAAAGAGAAGAATGTCTATAATATTGGGCGTATATTCACAAACAGGCAACTTTTTGATGATCCAGGAATATCCAGTTTTTAATATGTCTTTAATCTTTTTATAAGTAAGGATACTTTTTCGTATTTCAGAGGTGGCAAAGATTCTATATTCTTCTAGATCAAGCAGATAAGTTCCTTCCTCGGTTTCTAAAAGGACAAACTGTTCAGGAATATTGTCTAATTTTTGTTTTATGTCTAAAAAACGCCAGTTTAAGGAAACAGACAATGAGGGGAGGTTTTTTAGAATGTCTTTCATGCTATATACATCGTATTTTTTACTTTGTGGGCGATTGGTAACAATTTGGGAGAAAATTTCCCTGTCGATCTTACCCTTGGGAGAAGGTTTAGCAAAAAGGTATCCTTGCATGTACTTAACGCCTAACTCTTCAAGGGTTGCAAGGTCTTCCTTATTTTCTACCCCTTCCGCAATAACTCTAGCTCCCTTCCTGCTAGCCAGGTCTATCAAGGTGTTTACTATCTGCCACTTAAGGGAGCTTTTGGTAATGCCGTGGACAAGTTCGTGAGGGAGTTTGATGAAATCAATAGGAATAACTTCTAAAAGAAGTTTGATAGAGTTATAGCCTGTACCAAAGTCATCAATAGCAATCTTAAATCCCTGTTTTTTATAATGACTTAACATTTGGTTTAAGGTATTCACATCTTCAATTTCTTCTGCCTCTGTTAGCTCAATTACTACTCTTTCAGGGCAAAGATTGAATTTCTCACAATAGCGTTTTGTCCAGCCCAGACCGAATTTATCTGAATAGATAGAAATAGGATTGACATTAATAAAAAGATGGCTGTTTTTATGATTATATGGAAATGTTTTCATTGCCAGTTTTCTGCACAACCAGTCTAACTCCGATCCAATGCTCATGTTTTTAATTACCCCCATAAACTGGCCAGGAGAGATAATGTTATCCTTTATTTTCAACCGACATAGGGCTTCCCATCCTAAGACTTCTCTGTTTTTGATATCTATGATTGGTTGATAATACATAACTACTTTTTGTTGAATGATGGCCTCAATTAAATGTAGATTTTTCATGAGTATTGGTAAAGGAATTAGTTTCTTTTTTGAAATATCTAACAAAAAAGCATCCCTTAGGCCATTTTGGCAATGGAGATGATTCAGAGTGTTTAAAAGGTCTCTGTAATCAAAGCCTTCAAGATGGAGAAGTTTAAAATGAGAAGAGAGGCTATTAACACAGAATTTAATTGGGATGACAAGTTTAAATTTAGTATTCACTCCATAATCTTCCAGCTTTATTTGCGAAGATTCCTTTTAAATATTTTTTACACATTTTAATAATTGGGTAGCAAAATAAAAACAGAATAAAGGCTTTGTTAAAATTTAGTTAAAACTCCCAGACAAGTGTGTTGGAATAGGGTATTCTGTTCCCATGGAGAGCAAGATACTTCCATCTTTAGTGGAGCATTTATGATGAACCATGTCAATGACCCTATAACTTGTAGGCCAATTACAGATCTGACTTGTTTTTTCTCTCTAACTGTGTTAAAAGAGGGACATGCGGTGTATGAAGTGTGGTTATCATTCCTTTGATTATTTAGATGCTTGTCCTAAGTGTGGAACGGATTGGAAGGAGTATAAAGAGAGATTTCATATTACAGCCTATAAACCTGAGGAGTTTAACCTTCTCTCTGGTTTGGCATTAAGCTCTTCTACCCAAGAGGAAATGGAGACGGTAGCCTTAGAAGAAGAAATACCACAAACAGAAACTTCTTCTTTTCCAGAACTAGAAACAAAGGCCACATCAGAAGTATCTTCTTCGCCAGAGTTTGCTAAGGAAGGATTGCAGGAAGCTGAAATTAAGCTTAAGCTTCCTGAAGGAGATAATCTTGAGTCAGAGCCCGCCGAGGAGACTTCTTTACAACCTAAGGTGTTAGATGAACTAGAGGAGGCAGAGGAAGCCCTAAAAGAAGTAGAGGGACTAGAAGAACTGAAAGGTTTAGAAGGATTAAAAGGATCTGAGCTAGAAGAGCCCAAGTTGGAAGAGCCTAAATCAGAAGAACTAAAAGAGAAGAAGACAGACGAAAAGCCTGTTTCTGAGATATCTGAGGAGTTAGAACCCCTAGATATTTTGGAAGGCCTTTCAGAGGCAGACTTAGACTTGGAAATTCCAGAAGAAGATCTCCTGTTAGGAGACATAAAAGAACATGAGTTATCTCCTAAGGCAGATGAATAATCTCTACTCCTTTGGGTGGACTAAATTTAAATAGGCTGTCCTTTAGTGGTTTGTTATAAACAAATCT
Source organism: Candidatus Desulfofervidaceae bacterium (assembly GCA_027064585.1). Lineage (GTDB taxonomy): Bacteria > Desulfobacterota > Desulfofervidia > Desulfofervidales > Desulfofervidaceae > JAGHCL01. The sequence continues at coordinate 22,181 of JAMOPI010000003.1, forward strand.
AGACAACCGGATGATGTTTTGGTTTCCATAAAAGTCGGTGAATTTGATTTCGGTAATTTGATAATCTGTTTTCCTTACCTTTACCAGAATTTGTTTAGCTCCAATATGAGTTTGGGTTGGAGTGAGTGCTAAAGTGAAGGCATTCTTTCCTTCCTGAATTCCAATTTCAAAAAATTTGGTTACGTTTTTAATGTCTAAAAATAAAGAAGTTAAAAGTTGTTTATCAAAAAATTTAGCCAACTTTCCTATCATTACCTGATTTTGGCCTTCGTCATAAAACCAGATTTTTTTACCATCACTAATAACATGATACCTTTGGGGAATAAAGTAATCCCAGCGCATCATCTGGGGGCGTTTTAGATACATTTCTCCTTCCATATGTTTTTTTCGGCTTAAACCTGTAACGACGAGGGTGTCTTGGGTAAAGTGTGCTTTTAAGGTGTGCAGACTGGCGCTTTTTTCTTGTAGTTTTCCTAAAACAGCTTTTAATGAAGAAGCCCTTGCGCTAAAAGAAATGACAAATAACCATAAACATGCCCAAACAAAGGTTTTTCTCGTCATCTTTCTCCCTTCCACTCCTTTACTAACACCTGCCTTGGTCTTATTCCGTCTGAGGGGCTAACAATGCCTTCTTCTTCCATGCGTTCAATCAAACGTGCTGCCCGATTGTAACCAATGCGTAGGTGTCTTTGCACCATAGAAATAGATGCCTTACCTGTTCTTATGACCAGTCTTACGGCTTCTTTATATTTTTCATCGTCATAATCACCAAAATCAAAGTCTTCTTTGCTCCCCTCGTCTTTTACCGAAAGATCAGAGATGTATTCGGGTTCACCCTGTTCTTTCCAAAAATCTACAACGGCCTTGATTTCTTCTTCGGAAACATAAGCCCCATGCAGGCGCTGAAGCTTGGACGTGCCTGGAGGTAAAAAGAGCATATCTCCGCGGCCAAGAAGCTTTTCAGCCCCCATGACATCCAAAATGGTGCGGGAATCAGTCTTAGAAGATACCTGAAAGCTGATTCTGGCTGGAAAATTGGCCTTAATGACGCCAGTAATAACGTCTACCGAGGGCCTTTGCGTGGCCAGAATAAGATGCACACCTGCCGCGCGGGCCATTTGGGCCAAACGCACTAAAGAGGTTTGGACTTCTTTAGAGGCAACAATCATTAAGTCTGCCAGTTCATCAATAATAATTACCAAATAGGGTAGGGGAAGGAATTGTTCTTTTTGCTCGGCTGGGAGTTGTTGAATCTTGGCGTTGTAATTATCTAAATTTCTTGCTCCTAAATTGGCCAGGAGTTCATATCTCCTTTCCATTTCCCACACTGCCCATTTTAAGGCTTGATTGGCCTCATCCATGTCTGTGATAACCGGATAAAGCAAGTGAGGAATGTTATTATAATAAGAAAGTTCAATTCGTTTAGGGTCAACCAAAAGAAACTTGAGATATTCAGGAGTACAATGAGTAAGCAGCCCACAGATAAGCACATTAAGGCACACACTTTTTCCACTTCCCGTGGCGCCAGCAATAAGCAGGTGAGGCATCTTGGTAAGGTCAGAGACTACGGGTTCACCAAAGATGTTTTTCCCTAACGCTAAGGGCAACTTGGCCTTGTGAAAGGCAGGTGCTTCAAGGATATCTCTTAGGTAAACTATTTCCCGTTCAGCATTGGGGACTTCAATACCAACAACGGCCTTGCCAGGGATAGGGGCTACCACGCGGATGCTCCCGGCCTTAAGCTTTAGGGCCAGATCGTCAGCTAAAGAGGAAATACGGCTGATCTTTACCCCTGGAGCTGGTTCAAATTCATACATCGTTACCACCGGACCAGGATTAATTTGCACGACCTTTCCTTCCACACCAAAGTCCTTTAGTGTTTCTTCCAGCAGGCGGGCCATGGTTTGAAGGTAGCCATTATTTTGGCGTTTGCTCTTATGTTGACTAGTAGTAAAAATATTTAAAGGTGGGAGTTGCCATTTACCATAAGATACAGGCTTAACTATTTGTTTTTTCGGAGATGGACTCTGTCTTTTTTTTCTTTCTTTGGTTTCTGTTTTAGCTGGTCTGGTAGGCTTGAGAGAAAAGGCCTTTTTAAACCACTGCTTGAATTGTTGTCCTATTTGGGTAACAATTTTCATTCCCCTAAACGCAGGTGGAATTAAAGAAAAACGCAGGCAGGTAATGCCTAAAAGTGTTATTCCCATTTCTACTAGCCAGGCCAAACTATCTTTAAAGGAAGTGGAAAACCAAGAAAAAACTAACTGGTGAAGGAAATGTCCCCATCTGCCTGCCGAAAGGGGATAAATAAGGTCGCTAGTAGCAGCACTGCCTGTAAAAAGCAAGATACTTCCTGCCAATGCCCAAATAATGCGGCCAGCTCCCTTTTTTTGCCAAAAGAGAAATGCCAGGTAGAAGAGCAAAAAGGGAATAAGAAACAAACTAAGCCCTAAGGATTGGCTGAGTACTGGCAAGAGCGAAGTGTTTGGGCCTTGACTAAAAAAATAGGCCAGTCCTAAGGACAATGATAAAACGCTCAAAACAAAAAGAAATATAGAAATACCTTTTCTCACGGCAAGATAAGAGATAACACGCTCATAAAGGCTTGTCAAATCTAAGCTGCCGGTAGATAAAAGGTAAAAGTTGTTCCCTTTCCTACTTCAGAGGTTACGGTGATATAACCACCATGCTTTTTAATTACCGCGTAACACAAAGAAAGACCAAGACCAATGGCATTGGGTTTTGAGGTATAAAAAGGGAGAAATATCTTTTCTATTTCTTCTGGAGGAATACCTTCTCCTTCATCACGGATAGAGATTTTGACATAACGTCCTTTCTTTAAGTTGGGAATTTCATTATCTGCTTTTATTTCTACATTTTTACCTGAGATGTAAATAAATTTACCCTTATGTTTCATAGCAGCCACGGCATTACTCACTAAGTGTTTTATAACTTGACCAATCTGGTGTTTATCTCCCTTTACTGGCCAAAGGCCTGGGGGTAAGTGAAACTTTACTTTTATGTTGCTATCCTTTAACACCGCATATGTCTTTTCTTGAATAAGGCTGACAATATCAACTTTCTCTTTGACAGAAAATCCTCCTTCGGCAAAGGCCAAGAGACGGCTAGTTAATTTTCTAGATCTACCTACGATTTCTTCTGCTTTTTCTAAGGCCTTAATTGCCTTCTGTGGAGAATGAGCTAAGGCCTTAGCAACCGAAATGTTGCCCAAAATGCCCATCAGCAAGTTGTTAAACTCATGGGCAATTCCTGCCGCCAATACCCCTATTGCTCCTAAGCGTTGCATGCGGGCCAATTCTAACTCAACTCTCCTTTTTTCAGATACATCGCGAAAAATAACAATAATACCAGATGTTTGATTGTCTTTATTTAAAGGAGCAATAGTCAGTTCAATTATATATTTTTTCCCATTTTTAGACTTTAAAACCATTTCCTGATACAGACACTCTGCTCGGCCATTTCTTATAGCTGTTTTAAAAATATCTTTATAGGCCTGTGTTTCTGGAATAAAGATGTCTTCAAAAGGTTTCCCTATAGCTTTTTCTTTTTTAAAACCAGTCAATTCTTCAGCCATGGCATTCATAAGGATTATCCGATTTTCTTTATTGGTTACAATTACTCCTTCGGTTAGACTGCTTAAAATAAGAGATAAAAATTCTTTTTCAGCCGCTAATGCCTTTTGGCTTTTTTCTATTTTTTCTAGGGTAGAATTAATGGTTTGTGCAAGTTGACCAATCTCATCCTTTCTTTCTACCGGAACGCGTTTGGTTAAATCTTGAGATAGAGTGACGGTTTTAAGGGTATTAATGACCCGAAACAAAGGCTGCAGAAATGCCTTTTCATACAACAAAAAGCCAGCAGTAGCTCCTAAAAGACCTGCAATGGTAAAAATAAGCAATATCCGTTTAATAAGACCTTTAAAGGTTTTATACATAAATCTGGGTTTTTCTACTTTTAGGACAAAGGCTGGCTTCCCCCTTATATCTTTAAATAATGCATAGGCAGCTATGGTTTGGAGATTAAGAGGACGTATAAAATAGGGCTTGTTTTTTAAGATAAGGAGAGTCTTTTTTATTTCTGCTGGTAAATTAGGGGTATTAATAAGATAAACACTGACTTTACAATGCGTAAAAGAGGTAGCCGCTTCTATGAAATCTTTGTCTATAAGTCTTCCCATGGCCAATATGCCCCGAGGAGGACCTGATTCATCACTTTTAAGGATAGCACAAGCCACGACAAAAAGAGGTCCGTGTTCGGTTAATAAAATGCCTTTAATCTCTTTCTGTTTTAAGGCCCGAAAAAAGGGATGATGAAGATCCAAATGGGCTTTATTGAATTCAGCAAAGCTAATGGGTTTATTCTGACGGAAGTCATAACTGCCTTCATACACTATTTTCCCCTTTGTATCGGCAATAAGGATGAGATTTAAGTGGGTTTCTACAAAGGTGCTTGGTACCAGATTGCTTTCTTCGTAATGTTTATTTTTAGTTTGGACATATTCGTATGTGTCATCCCAAAATGACCAATCCTCAGCACTTCTCTGAATGTGTCCCAACTCGTAGGAAATAATATGGAAAATGGTATTTATCTCTTTAAGAGCATCTTTCCTTTCAAGTGTTTTAAATGATCTTAGGACAATCCAATGTAACCAACCGTAGACCAACAAAACAAAAAGGAAAATGGTAATAACCGAAAGAAGAGCAACTTTTTGACGGAGAGAAAAACGATTCAATTTAAGTCCTAAAACCTCCTTTAAAATTGATTTTTAACATATTTTCTTTTGCCTTTTATGTTAACTTAGGGTTTAAGTCTACTACAGTATTTTTGCCGTTCTTTCTACCTTGGCTGCCATTTCTTTGCGCATTTTTTCTAATTGTCTGGCCAGTACCGGATCATTTATGGCCAAAATTTCAGCCGCAAGGATGGCCGCATTTTTTGCCCCTGCCTTGCCTACACTAGTAACCGCCACAGGCACTCCAGCTGGCATTTGCACTGAGGAAAGCAAGGCATCTAGACCATTAAAAGGCGGCACGGCCAACGGAACAGCAATGACTGGCAGGGTAGTATGGGCGGCGATTACACCAGCCAAATGAGCCGCGCAGCCTGCGCCAGCGATAATAACCTTTATTCCCCTTTCTTTGGCTGTTTCTGCGTATGTCATCACCCGCTTAGGTGTACGATGGGCTGAGGCCACGGTGAGTTCGCACGGAATAAGCAACTCGCGCAGGGTTTCTTTTGTTTGCAGCATAATGTCCTTATCTGAGATGCTGCCCATAACAATGCCCACAAAGCGGCCTAGATGCTTTAGGGCCTTAAAGCCAATGTCTCGCCGATAATAGACGCCATCCCAGGATATCTCTTTTACGGCTTCATAGGCATTGGCAATGGTTTCTGGCAAAGTTTTACCTAAGGCCGTTACACCCAATACCCGTCCTCCACTGGTGTAAAACTGACCGTCTTTAAGGGTTGTGCCAGCATGAAAGACAAAGAGGTCATCCCTGCCTTCTAGCTTCTCCAGTCCGGTGATAAGTTTTCCCTTTTCATATTTGCCTGGATAACCTTGTGAGGCCATCACTACGCATACACTTGGTCTTGGGTCAATCACGAGGGTTTTATCCTTTAAATCTCCGTCTATGACTGCATTTAACACCTCTAATAAATCGGACTTAAGGCGCATGAGCAAAGGTTGGGCCTCAGGGTCGCCAAAACGACAATTAAACTCCAATACCTTGGCCTTACCGTCCTTGATGATAAGCCCGGCATAGAGCACACCTTTATATGGATAACCTTCATTGGCCATTCCCTTAATAGTCGGATAAATAATGTCTTCTAGGATATGCCTTTCTATCTCAGGCGTAACTACCGGAGCTGGCGAATAGGCGCCCATGCCACCTGTATTGGGTCCTTTGTCATCTTCATATATGGGTTTATGATCCTGGGCCGAAGGAAAGGCAACAATATTTTCACCATCGCTAAATACCAAATAGGAAGCCTCTTCTCCTTCTAAAAACTCTTCAATGACTACCTTATTACCTGCTTCGCCAAAGGCCTTTTTGACCATGATCAGATCAATGGCCTCTAATGCTTCCTCCAGGGTGCGAGCAGGGATAACTCCTTTGCCCGCAGCCAGTCCATCGGCCTTAACCACAATAGGTGCTCCTTTTTCTTTGACATATCTTTTGGCCTCTTCTGGATCAGAAAACACGGCAAAGTCAGCCGTAGGCACACCATACTTGCGCATCAGTTCTTTGGCAAAGGCCTTACTTCCCTCAATCATGGCGGCTTTTTTAGAAGGGCCAAAGATGCGTAGCCCCTTGGCCGTAAAGACATCTACAATGCCCTTAACCAAAGGATCTTCTGGCCCAACTACCGTTAAATCAATCTTTTCCTTCTCTGCAAAATCAGCTAAGGCGGTAAGGTCTGAGGCCTTTATATCCACGCATTCTGCCAGTTTAGAAATACCCCCATTACCAGGGGCACAATATATCTTCTCCACTAAAGGTGATTGGCTAATTTTCCATACCAAGGCATGTTCTCTGCCGCCACTACCTATAACTAAAACCTTCATGGTTGGCCTCCTAAATGCCTTTTAATATATGCCCAGTCTAATTTATGAGCATAATGTTGTTTAATTTCTTCTATATCAAGCTTGTCCTGGGGTCTATTAGAGAGGGACTTCATGATAAAAATATCTTCTAAAGAAAGGATAGGTAATATAGTATCCTCAAATTCTATTTCTATACGGCGTTTCAAAGCCTCTTTATGAAAAGGTGTTTTTGCCAGTAAAAAATCTAAAATAAATTCTTCATTCTCCTTTATAACTACCACACGCCAGATTTCTGTTTTGTTAAAGACCATTGGCTTAGGATGAGAAAACACATCATCAAATATTTGCGCAAGCTCATGCTCTAATTGCTCAAAATCTTTTTCTTTCTCTAAAAGAATTAAAAAGTCTATATCCACCGTTGCTCTTGGTTTAACTAAAGCGCTATAAGCTAATCCCCCAGCTACAGCGAAACAATAACCTTTACGCCTTAAAAGATCGGCTACTTCTTTTAAGACTGTAATAAGTTTAACTCGCGTTCCCACACCTTTTCCTTTTGTTGCTTTATTTCCTGCCAAAATATTCTTTCTAATTCTTTTTCGGAAAGATTTGGATATTTTTTCTTTAAAACTGCCTTTCTTAACTCCTGACAGAGTTCTATAAGAGCAAAGGTTTGTTCTAAATTTTTAACCATTTGCGTTTTATTTATCATCTTAAGCCAGTTTCATACCCACTTGAATTTCAGCGGCAATGCCAATACTCCATTTTAAAGACTTTAAGGCACCATCTAGAAACTTGGCAATCATAGCGTCATATTTGCTTATCATTTCAAACACCTTTTTGGCCAAGGCTAAACGGGTAAGTCCGCCTATTCCTCCGTCCCTTTTTATTTCCTCCATCAGCTTGGGATAATCGGCCGGATCACACACAGCTGCTACATAAGGAAAGTTTTTCGCCGCGGCGCGCAAAAGCGTTGGCCCTCCAATGTCAATCTGTTCTAAGGATTCTCTAAGAGGCATATTTCCTTGATTTTTATAGACACTTTCAAAATCATAAAGATTAACCACCACCATGTTAATAGGCTTAATTTCATACTTTCGCATCTCCTCGGTGTGTTTCTTGTTATCCAATTGGGCCAGGATCCCACCATGAATTTTGGGATGAAGGGTCTTGACCCGTCCATCAAGCATTTCTGGGGAGCCAGTATAATCACTTACCTCTGTCACCGTAATTCCATTCTCGCGTAAAAGTTTGGCCGTGCCACCAGTAGAGATAATTTCTGTCCCTTCTTCAGACAAAAACTTGGCAAATTCTACAATACCCTCTTTATTTGTTACACTCACTACTGCCCGCTCAATTTTTACAATATTGGCCATTTTATGCCTCCTTTTGAAAGGTTTAAGTTGTTAAATTTTATTTAGGAAGTTCTTCCGGCATTTCTCTAGATTTTGTCCATGACACATAACATTCATTACAACAAATCCTTACTCGTCTGTTCTATTACCTCATCCAACTTCTTCTGTAAGGCCACCGGCAGTCCTTCTATATCGGCTTCTAAAAAGCCCCGCACAATAACCGATGTTGCTTCTTCTTCATCTAGCCCTCTAGCCATTAGATATTCTATTTCTTCCTGAGCAATCTTACCTACCGCAGCCTCATGGGAAAGTTCAACCTCATCTGTCTTGGCCACCAATTCGGGAATGGCATGGATAAAACCTTTTTTTAAAATAAGCCCTTTACATTCCAGGTGCCCTTTTACTTCTTTTACCTCCCCCACAAGACGCCCTCTAGAGATGACTTCTCCTCCTGTGGTCATGGCGCGCGAAATAATTTCAGCCCTGGTTCTTGGCGCAGCGCAGATGACTTCTCCACCTATGTCTAAATGAGCGCCTGAAGGGGCAACCAGGACAGAGTGAAGACGTGCGACGGCGCCTTCTCCCTCTAAACGAACGCTTGGAAATGACTGGACAGATTTTACTTCGCCTAAAGTAATGTAGTTAGAAATAAACTGTCCTTTTTCTTCTACATTTACCGCGGTGCGAGGACGTACTACCACATCCCTTCCCCATCGGTGTACCATGGTATAGGTAAGTTTTCCTCCTTTTTTGATATAAAACTCAGACATACCAAAGTGTACACCTTGGGTAACATGAGGGGCAGTAAGACAACCAGTAATGATATGCAATTCTGCCCCTTCTTCTACGATAACGATATTATGCACATTTTGCTGAAAGCCAGGGGTAGCAATAAGCAAAGCGGCCTGGATAGGAATTATGTTTTTTACTCCAGATAAGGCCCGGATGAAATAGCCATTAAAAGGTCCTTCCTTTACGGCCATTGTGTATTCGTCCTTATCTGGAGAAATGCCCTGCCAGAAATAATCATTTAACCAATCATATTTTTGCAAGGCTTCTTTAATTGGTAAGACTTCTAAGCCTTCTTGTTTGACCTCACAATGCACAACCTCTAGGTTCTGTTGAATAAAGGTGCCCTCTCTTTTTTCAGGGGCGATTTCTATGCCTGCTTCGGCCAAGATCTTTTTTTCTTCCTCTGGCAAACTGGTTAAATCATATTCTGTTCCCCGTTCAGACATCTTATACACTCCTGGTAGCCGTATTTGCTTATCTGTTCTAGGATTTCAAAGGGATTACCTCCTACACACATTTTCCCCTTATACAAAATACGCCCTTTATCGGCAGGAACATATCTTAAAATATGTCCTGTATGTGTAATGATAAGACCAGATTTCTTCTTTTCTAATTTTTCTTCTTTTAAAGAACGATAGGCAAGGGCCTTTGTTGGTGTCCTGCCCAATATTTTCTTTATAGTCTCTCCAATTAAAGCAATGTTTTCCAAATCTACACCGGATTCAGGTTCATCTAATAAGACTAAATCAGGCTGTTGGGCCATAAGCTGGAGTAATTCAGACCGCTTTATCTCTCCCCCAGAAAGACCATCGTTAACATCTCTATCCAGCAGATGCGTAAAGTTTAACTCCTTGGCCAGGGCTTCAATATCTATGTCTCTGCCATGGGTACATAGTTTGACCAGGTCTCTTGTTTTTAGTCCAGTAATGGTTGGTGGACGCTGAAAGGAAATGCCAATACCCATCTTTGCTCTTTCGTATACGGGTAGATTGGTTATATCCTTTCCTTTAAAGATAATCCTTCCTTTAACCACTTTATACCTAGGGAAACCCATAATGGTCATCAACAAAGAGGTTTTTCCTGAACCGTTTGGGCCAAAAAGCACTAAAAGCTCACCCTTTTTAATCTCCAAGTTAATGTTGGTCAACACATGTTTACCATTTATCTCTACGGTCAAATCCTCAAGCCTAAGCATTTTTCTACTCCCTAAAAAACTCATGCCCTTATTAACGTTAAACAGATGGTAAGTCAATAGCTATTCCCAAAATCCGCGATAGATTTATAATATTCCACAAAAATTGATGAATTTTCTTTTTTTCTTCTGGCTTCAAATAAAAAGTCAGCACCGCAGCGAGCGAGGTCAAGACTGGCCGTTAAGCCACCTGTAGGGCTTGGCCTTGACCGCATAAACGAGCGGAGGCGCTATAATTATGGTTGGACTTGAGGAAAAGATAAATGCTTTTCACTTTTTAAGTAAAAGGCGTTTAAAAAATTGTCTCATTATGGCCTACTTATAGGTTTTTGTAGGACAACCATGGATTTTGGGCTTATTTACATGTCCACTTTTTTGGAGTATCATTTTTTAAAGATCTTTGCCTTTACATTTGCTAAAGTTTATTCAGTCATTTTTCCCATTGCTAAAAAAAGGAAATTTTGGTAGCATGCAGTGATTAACGTTTGAGGGAGAGAGTTATGTTTCTTAATTATATTTTAGGTCTATTTTCAAGCGATTTGGCCATGGATTTAGGGACAGCCAATAGCTTAGTCTATGTGAAAGATAAAGGAATTGTGCTCAATGAACCTTCGGTGGTAGCAGTAAAGAAGGATCGTTATGGGAAAAATAAGGTCTTGGCTGTAGGAAAAGAGGCTAAGTCTATGCTGGGGAAAACTCCGGGTAATATCCTGACAATTAGACCATTAAAAGACGGAGTTATTGCCGATTTTGAAGTGGCTCAAGAGATGTTGCGCTATTTTATCCGTAAGGTGCATAATCGGCGTAGCCTTATCCGCCCGCGTTTAGTAGTAGCCATTCCTTCTGGCATTACCCAGGTAGAAAAACGGGCCGTGAAGGAGGCAGCAGAGCTGGCCGGAGCAAGAGAGGTTTATCTTATGGAAGAACCTATGGCCGCAGCTATTGGTGCGGGTTTGCCTATTACGGAACCAAGGGCGAATATGGTTGTAGATATCGGAGGGGGAACAACCGAGGTAGCTGTTATTTCCTTGGCGGGGATTGTTTATAGTAAGTCTGTGCGGGTAGCGGGGGATAAGATGGATGAGGCCATTTTGCAATATATTAAGCACAAATATAACCTGCTTGTCGGTGAATATACGGCTGAACAGATAAAGATTAAGATTGGTAATGCTTATCCGGGGACAGAAGAAGGTGAGATGGAGATAAAAGGCCGTGATCTGGTTTCTGGAATTCCTAGAACCCTGATCATTACCGCCGAAGAGGTGAGGGTGGCTATTCAAGAACATGTAGATACCATTGTAGCTACCGTTAAAGATGCCCTAGAGCAAACTCCTCCGCAGCTGGCGGCAGATATCGTGGATCAGGGCATTATGTTGACCGGAGGAGGGGCCTTGCTTAAGGGTCTAGATAAGTTATTGCGTGAGAAAACCGAAGTGCCTGTATTTGTGGCGGAAGACCCCTTGACAACGGTGGTCTTAGGTGCAGGACAGGCTTTAGAAAATATAAAAATACTTAAGGAAGTTGCTGTTTCATAAATTTATTAATGATATTATCCTTAAAAGGAAGAAAGAAGCATACCTAGTAGGTTTGGTTCTGATTCTTATTTTTTTAAATCTTAAGTTTCATTCTTTTAAGGCCATTTGGTTTGAAGTTTCTGGCCCAGTGTTGAAAGGGCTGGATAGGCTCTGGTATTGCTTAGAAACAGCCAAAGAAAGATATATTGAACTTCAGCATGTTAAAAAAGAAAATGTTAGACTAAAAAAAGAAATTTTTACCTTAAAGGCAAAGCTGGCTGCTTGTGAAGAGATTAAAAAGACTAACCAAAGACTAGAGGCCCTGCTTAAGTTTAAAAAGAAAATTTACTATCCTACCCTTGGAGCAAGGGTAATTGGTTATTCTCCTGAATTTTTTCCTCGTATGATCTTTATTGACCAGGGAAGTAAAGATGGGGTTGGTCTTAACTTTCCGATCGTATGCAAAGACGGAGCAGTAGGAGAAGTTGCTGCTGTTTTCCCTCATTATGCTAAAGTTCTTCTTATTATTAGTAGTAATAGTCATGTAGCAGTTATGTCAGAACGCACAAGGACACAAGGTATTTTTGTAGGTAACGGGATAAATCAAGGAGAAGTGCTTTACATTAGGGCCGATGCGGATGTAAAAAAAGGTGATCTTTTTGTTACCTCAGGTATGGATGGTATCTTTCCTAAAGGGATACAGGTAGGACAGGTAATAGGCATATCTAAGTCTAAAACTTCCTTATTTCAAAAGGTTATCCTTAAAACTAGGGTTGATTTTACCAAATTGGAGGAAGTCTTGGTTATTCTTAAATCACCTAGAGTATCGCAAAAATAATGCTTAAAAGGATTTTTCTTTTCTTTCTTTGGCCTGGTATTTGGTTTTTTCTTTCTGTGTTTTTAAGACCCGGTCTAGGAAGTGAATGGTGTTTTCTTGTGTTTAGTGTAAGCCTCTTTTGGCTCATTGCCTATGGAGGGAAAGGGTGTCTTTATGCCGTGTTTTTCTGGGGGGGTATACTGGATGTCTATAAAAGTAATGTTATTGGCATTCATTTGATTGGCCTTTTATGTCTTTTTTGGGTTGTCAGAATGATTCGTCCCAAACTGGTTTGGCACTATTATCTCACCCAAATAATTTATATCTTAGGAACATTTTTATTTTTTTATCTCTGGCGATATATGATGTATAGTGTTTTAGATATGACCGAAGAGATGCCCCATTTTATCCAAGCTCTTTTGGATGCCTTAAAGGGTGGCATTATAACACCATTTTTGTATAAACTTTACAAATTTCATTGACATTAATAATTCACAAATAATGCACGATTATGCCCCTTAACCAGGATCAAATTTTAAAAACTTGGAAAAAACGCCAAGCCTGGGCAAGAGGATTTGTCATTTTTTTCTTTCTTATTATCATTTTGCGTCTGGCCTATTTACAGATTTATCAGGGAGATTATTATGCCCTTCAGGCTGAAAATAATCGGATGGAGATAGAGAAAATTCCTGCTCCACGCGGACGCATTTTTGACCGTAATGGCATCCTGCTGGCTAGTAACCGCCCTTGCTTTTGTCTCTTACTCTACCCCCAAAAGTTACCACGTAAAAAGGAAGAGTTGGGAAAATACGCCCAATTTCTTAAACCTGTTTTGAAAAAGCCGGTTAAAGAAATTATGGATGAGCTAAAAAAGACCTTACGGTGTCCTCTAAGCCCAGTTTATCTAAAAAAGAAGCTTAAGTGGTCAGAGGTAGTTTACATTGAATCTCAAACCTATTTCTTTCCGGGATTACAGATTGTTTTCTGGCCCCTTCGGTGTTATCCCTTTCGTTCTCTTGCCGCGCATGTATTGGGCTATGTTGGTCCCATCACGGCCAAACAATTGCAATCCGGTCAATTCCCTGATGCTGAGCCTACTGATTTTATTGGTCAAAGTGGAATAGAAAAGACCTATCAAAGACTTCTTGCAGGCAAAAAAGGAAAGAGGTATTTAGAAGTAGATGCCCTTGGACGCATCCTTAAAACACTTAAGAAGATAGAACCCATTCCCGGAGCTGACCTTTATCTAAGTATAGATGCCGCCCTTCAAAAGGAAGCAGAAAAAGAATTAAGAGGTAAAAGTGGGGCTATAATTGCCCTTGACCCCCAAAACGGTTATGTTCTGGCCTTGGCTAGTAGCCCCAGTTTTGACCCTAACCTTTTTGTTAAAGGAATGGATCAAAAAACCTGGCAGCGGCTTTTAAACAATCTTACCCATCCCTTACAAAATCGTGTTACCTTAGGTCTTTATCCACCTGGGTCTATTTTTAAGATAGTTACTGCCTTAGCAGGTCTTCAGAGTAAGACGATCACTCCCCACACCCGTATTTATTGCAACGGAGGATTTCTTTTAGGTACACGTCTCTTTCGCTGTTGGAAAAGGAATGGTCATGGTTGGGTTGATCTTAAAAAGGCCATTGTTGAGTCTTGTGATGTGTATTTCTACCAATTGGGGTTCTGGCTGGGTATTAAAAGGTTGTCAGATTATGCCCTTAAATGTGGCTTTGGACAGAAAACAGGCATAGATATTCAAGAAAAAGCAGGGCTAGTGCCTACCCCTGCTTGGAAATGGAAGGTGTATAAGCGACGGTGGCAAAAGGGAGAGACTTTGAATGTGGCTATCGGGCAGGGTGCGCTTTTGGTAACTCCTTTACAAATTGCTCAGTTCTTTGTAGCCTTAGCTAATGGGGGAAAGATTTACAAACCACAATTGGTGCTAAAGATTGTATCACCTGAAGGAAAAATTATTAAGGAAAATGGGCCTGTGCTTGAAGGCAAGTTACCAGCAACAAAACAGCAGCTAAGATTAATCAAAGAGGCCTTGGCTGGAGTGATGAATAATCCCTTGGGTACAGGCTATAGGGCGCGTTCCCTTAGATTTAAAATGGCTGGAAAAACAGGCACAGCCCAGATTGCTTCCCTTCCGCAAAAGAAGAGTAGGAATGCTTCTATATTGCATAAAGATCACGCCTGGTTTGCCGGTTTTGCCCCAGTGCAAAACCCTAAGATTGTTATCGTTGTACTCATTGAACACGGGGGGCATGGTGGTGCTGTCGCGGCGCCTATTGCTCGTGATTTAGTAGAGTTTTATTTAAGTAAGGTGCAAAGATGAGTGTTAAAGACCTTTCCTGGTGGATATTTGTGCTCCTCATAGGTATTGTTGTTTTAGGCTTACTTAACCTCTACAGTGCTACCTGCCAATTGGGAACTAAGGCCATTTTGTTTAAAAAGCAAGTTTGTTGGGTAGGGATAGGCTTTATTGCCCTAGTGATATTTAATTTTATGGATTACCGTAAACTTTACCTTTATGCCTACCCTATATATGTTGTTACTCTATGTCTTTTAGGAATGGTGTTGTTTCTTAGCCCTAAAATCATGGGAGCCAAACGCTGGCTTACTTTAGGAGTATGTACCTTTCAACCTTCAGAATTAGCCAAGCTGGTATTGATTGTTATTCTTTCCTATCATTTCAGTAGAACCGAGACTGGAGAACAGAACCTCAAATCTTTTATAACCGGAGCCCTCCTTACCCTTATGCCTGTATTTTTAATCATTCTAGAGCCGGATCTAGGGACGGCCTTAATTTTACTCATCTTGTTTGTAAGCTTATGTATCTTTGCCCATGTAAACCCCAAGTATCTTTTGGTTTGTGTTTTAATTTGTCTCATTTTTTCTCCTTTTGTTTGGGAGTACGGCTTAAAGACTTACCAAAAGGCCAGGATCATTGCCTTTCTTTATCCGCAAGAAGATCTTTATGGTGTTGGCTACCATATTACGCAATCCAAAATTGCTGTTGGTTCAGGCAGACTTTGGGGAAAGGGTTTTTTAAAAGGCACGCAAACCCAACTTCGGTTTTTACCTGAACACTACACCGATTTTATCTTTTCGGTCTTTGCGGAAGAATGGGGATTTATTGGTTGTATAGGACTCTTGGGGTTATATTTAAGTATTATCCTTATGGGCCTTAAGATTTGCCAAAAGACAACAGAGCCTTTCAGTTATCTGCTGGCCACAGGTATTGTAATCATGTTTTTTGGGCAAACGGTCATCAACATTGGTATGGCCTTGGGGCTCTTACCAGTAGTAGGGGTACCCTTGCCCTTTATGAGCTATGGTGGTTCAGCCATTTTGACGAACTTCATCGCCTTTGGTATTCTGATGAAGATTGGGAGAAGAAGATTGATGACTGGTGGTTAATACTGATATGGTGAAAAATAATTATAGTATTCCGCAAAAATTGATGAATTTCCTTTCTTCCTTACTTACAGAAATTATACGCCAAGGCCTCGTTAGGTGGTCAAGGGTCTACGCTCGCTGTGGACCTGCGCTAAAGGCGCAGGCTGCACCTTTTGGGCTTGCCCTTGACCACACTCGGCCTTGGCAAAAAGAAAAAATCGGAAGGAGAAAGGGGAAAAAGAAAATTTTCCTTTTTCCTTCCAACCCCAAATGAAGAGTCAGCGCCGAAGCGAGCGAGGTCAAGGCTGGCTGCTAAGCCACCCGTAGGGCTTGGCCTTGACCGCTAAGCGAGCGGAGGCGCTATAATTATGATTGGGCCTTGGAAGAAAAAAGGTCTCCACAAATTACATAGAATTATGCGGTTAACTATAATTTTTTATATAACAAAATAAACCAAGGAGGGACATGATGGCAAGGTTAATAAGCGGGAAGGATATCGCGGCCGCAATTAGGGAAGAACTGGCGGCAGAGATAAAGGAACTTACGGCAAAGGGTAACAGGCCTCCTTGTTTGGCCGTAGTTTGGGTAGGAGATGACCCTGCTTCTGCTACGTATGTCCGCGCCAAAGGCAAGGCCTGTGAAAAGATTGGGATGCAGTTTAAGTTACATCACCTAAAAGAGGATGTGTCTGAAGAAGAGCTCTTAAGCCTCTTGCAGGAACTCAATGCAGACAAAGAAGTAGATGCCATGCTTGTGCAACTGCCCTTGCCTAAGCACATCTCTGAAAAGAAGGTTATAGAAACCATTGCCCCGGACAAAGATGCCGATGGCTTTCATCCCTATAACCTTGGCCGACTTTTAATGGGAGAGCCAACTTTTGTTCCCTGTACGCCGGCCGGTATCCTAGAACTGTTTAAGCGTTCAGACATAGACACAAAAGGGAAAGAAGTGGTCATCATTGGTCGTAGTAATATTGTGGGCAAGCCCATGGCTGCCCTGCTTATGCAGAAAAAAACCGGCAATGCCACGGTTACTGTCTGTCATACGGCGACCAAGGATATTACCTTTCACACCAAGAGGGCCGATATCCTCATCGTTGCCGCAGGTCAGCCTAAGATGATTAAGGCAGATATGGTTAAAGAAGGGGCGGTCGTTATAGATGTGGGTATTCATCGCACCGAAAGCGGGCTTTGTGGGGATGTGGACTTTGAAGAGGTAGAACCAAAGGTTTCTGCCATTACGCCTGTCCCTGGTGGTGTAGGTCCAATGACGGTGGCCATGCTTTTAAAGAATACCTTACAGGCATATAAAATGAGGATGAGGTAAATGCATAGGGAGGAAGGCATGAAAGTCAAGCCCATCTTTTGGCAGGATGATGCGGTCATGATCCTGGATCAGCGGCTTCTACCCTGGCAGATTAAATATTTAAAGTGCACGAAGGTGCAACAAGTGGCTAAATCCATTAAAAACATGGCTATTAGAGGGGCGCCAGCCATTGGCATTGCTGCGGCCATGGGAGTTGCCTTAGGCGTGCAAGGACTAAAGAGCAAGCGTGGTCTAGAAAAGAAATTTGACAGGTTTTGTGAAATCATTGCCCAAAGTCGTCCTACCGCTAGAAACCTATTTTGGGCCTTAGAACGGATGAAAAGGGTTTTTGAGGCTAATAAAGAAAAATCGTTAGAAGAATTAAAAGAAATGCTTAAAAAAGAGGCGCAGACAATTTTAGAGGAAGACATTGCCATTAATAAACGTATCGGTCAACAGGGCAAGCACTTAATTAAACCGGGCATGACCGTTCTTACCCATTGTAATGCTGGTGCTTTGGCCACAGGTGGTTATGGTACGGCCCTAGGTATTATCCGGGCAGCTTGGGAGGCAGACATTAAATTTCAGGTCATCGCTGATGAAACACGACCTTATTTACAAGGAGCGAGACTTACGGCCTGGGAGCTTAAGCAAGAAGGTATCCCGGTAACGGTAATTTCAGATAACACTGCTGGTTATCTTATGGCTCAAGGGAAGATTGACCTTATCATTGTCGGTGCAGACCGCATTGCGGCCAATGGCGATACGGCCAATAAGATTGGCACCTATAGCCTGGCGGTGCTAGCAGCAAAACACAATATTCCCTTTTATGTTGCTGCTCCTTTTTCTACTTTTGATTTAAATATTCCTGATGGAAAGGCCATCCCTATAGAAGAGCGTTCTGGTGAAGAAGTAATTTACATTGGGCGTAAAAGGGTTTGCCCTGAAGGCGTAAATGCGTTATATTACGCCTTTGATGTTACGCCGGTAGAACTTATTACGGGGATTGTGACAGAAGAGGGCATTTTAAGGCCCCCATTTAAGAAAGAGATAAGGAATTTTGTATAGGAGGAAGCGATGGTTGCCAAGGCAAAATACATCTGGATGGATGGGAAATTAATCAATTGGGATGAGGCCAAGGTGCATATCCTTACCCATACCCTGCACTACGGTCTAGGTGTGTTTGAGGGCATTCGTTGTTATGCCTGTGCGGACGGTAGATCAGCGGTGTTTCGGCTTAAGGATCATATACGGCGTCTATTTGATTCAGCCAAAATTGTGATGATGGGATTGCCCTATACACAGGAAGAAATCTACAATGCCACCTTAGAGACCCTTAAGGCTAACGGACAAAAAGAGGCCTACATTCGCCCGCTTGCCTTTATTGGTGAAGGAGTGATGGGGTTACATCCGCAAGATAATCCTATTCATGTTGCCATTGTTACCTGGGAATGGGGGGCTTATCTTGGTGAAGAGGGACTTAAAAACGGCATCCGGGTGAAGGTTTCTTCCTTTAACCGGCATTATGTTAATGCCATGATGACTAAGGCCAAGGTGGTAGGTAACTATGTCAATTCCATCTTGGCCAAACTAGAAGTAACCAAAGCCGGTTATGACGAGGCCATTATGTTAGATACTGAAGGCTATGTCTCTGAAGCCACTGGCGAGAACCTGTTTATTGTTAGAGACGGTGTCTTAAAGACTACTCCTTTAACCTCAGTCTTACCTGGCATTACGCGTGATTCTCTTATCACCTTAGCCAAAGACAATAATTATGCAGTAATAGAAGAACGTTTTACCAGGGATGAACTTTATATAGCCGATGAGGCCTTTTTCTGTGGCACGGCGGCCGAGGTTACCCCGATAAGAGAAGTAGATGACCGCCAAATTGGGGTAGGCAAACCAGGTCCGATTACGAGAAAAATGCAATCTTTATATTTTGATGTCGTAAGAGGGAAGGTAGAGAAGTATTACCATTGGCTTGATTTTGTGGAGTGATTTATAGTTATCCAAAAGCGGCCAAAGCGCCTTTGGACATAGATATTTAAATCAAAGGTCTGAGAAAGGAGATTGTTGGTTAAAACCTCTTCTTTTCCTCCTTGCGCCAACACACGCCCCTCTTTTAAAAGCAGGACATGCGTAAAGAGGGGCGTAATTTCTTCTATGTGATGTGTTACTAAGATAACCGTAGCTGAAGGAGCAATCCTTTCTAAATCAAAAAGAAATTGTTCTCTGGTTGTTAAGTCTAATCCTGATAACGGTTCATCCAAAACAAGTAAGTCCGGTTTAGCCATCAAGGCGCGTGCTAAAAGGGTGCGTTGTTTTTCGCCTTGAGAAAGGGTGCTAAATGGTCTTTGGGCCAGCTGAAGAATATCTAATCTTTCTAAGAGTAGAATAGCCCTTTTATAATCTTCTTTTTCTGGTTCTACCCAAAGGCCAAAGCTGGCATATTTACCGCTAATGACGGCATTTATCACCCTTTGGGTAGGTGGAATTTCGGCTAGAAGTTCTTGTGAGATCCAACCAATGTGTCTTCTCAATTCCCTTAAATCAGATTTCCCATACCGCCTTCCCAAAACCATTACCTCACCCTTACTTGGCCAAAGATAACCAGCTACAATACGCAAAAGGGAAGTTTTTCCCGCCCCATTTGCCCCTACAACTGCCCAATGTTCTCCTTTCTTAATGGTCCAAGAAATATTGTCTAGAATGGTCTGATGCCCTCTAAACAAAGAGATTTCCTTTAAAGCTACTATCTCGCCCATAATGATTAGATAACACAGGAATATAGGAGAAACAAGACAAAACACTTGCGAAGGTAGGGTATTTGTGGCATTATAGCAGCAACCTTAATTTATTTGGGGCAAAAGGGGATTCCTTTGTATCATGTTTTAGTTACTGGAGCCACAGGTTTTATTGGCAGTCACTTGGTAGAGGCACTTTTAACGCAAGGGCATGAAGTCTATTGTTTGGTGCGAGACAAAACTCGCCTGCGGTGGCTTGCTGGTTTACCCATAAACATTATAGAAGGAGACTGTACGGATTTCTCGTCCTTAAAATTGCCGCAGGTAGAGGTTATTTATCACTTGGCCGGACGGGTAAAGGCTAAAAAAACAGTTACCTTTTATCAGGTTAATGTTTACGGTACTATAAATTTGCTTAAGGCCATTGTGCAGCAAAAACTTAAGTTAAAAAAGTTTATTTTTGTATCTACGCTAGCCGTGCATGGACTACCTGATGTAAGGGTTATCAGAGCGGATGATCCTCCCTTTCCTCAAACGCATTATGCCAAGAGTAAATACTTGGCCGAGCAGGTCGTTATGGCTTATAAAGATATATTTCCGGTGGTTATTCTTCGTCCTACAGCCGTTTATGGACCAAGGGATAAAGAATTCTTGGGTTATCTTCAATGTATCAAACATGGCCTTGCCCCGGTCTTAAATCCAAAAGGAATATTGAGCTTTTGTTATGTAAAGGATTTGGTGGGCTTTTTACTGGCTGCTTTAGAAAAAGAGGTGCCAAGTGGAAAGGTTCTTCTTATCTCTGATGGACAAGCATATACCTGGGAAGAGGCCGTTTCTGTTATTGCTAGACAAATGCAGAAAAAACCTCTTTTGCTTAAGCCTCCTAAATATTTGGCTTTCCTTCTTGCCCTCATGGCTGAGGGTATAAGTCTCTTTTTAGATCAGCCTCTTATTTTCTCCCGTGATAAGCTTAAAGAAATCTTCCAAAAAAGCTGGTTTTGTGATATTGCAGAAACATGCAATATTTTGGGTTATATCCCCCAGTATGATTTTACGAGAGGAATGCAGGAGACAGTTGAGTGGTATCAAAAAAGGGGATGGTTGTAGAAAATGGATATCTTTGCCAAGTGCTTTGCTTTTAAGAACAGGTTAGAAACGGTTAAACAAGGAGGGCAGTATTTTTATTTTCGCAAGATTTGCTCGGTGCAGGGCCCAGAGGTTATCTGTAAAGGCCGGCGTATGATTATGCTTGGCTCTAATAATTACCTGGGCTTGACTGAGGATCCGAGGGTAAAAGAGGCGGCCATTGTTGCTATTAAAAAATATGGAACTGGATGTGCTGGATCTCGTCTTTTAAATGGTACGATAGATATACATGAAGAATTAGAAGCGCAGATTGCTCAATTCTTTCACCAAGAGGCAGCAATAGTCTTTTCTACCGGCATGCAGGCCAATCTTGGTTGTATTCAGGCCTTGGTGGACAATGGGTCTATTGCTATTTTGGATAAATATGACCATGCTAGTATTATTGATGGCTGTCGGCTAGCATTAGGGGAGTTTAAGCGGTATCCTCATAATGATATGGGTGCTTTGGAGAAATTACTGGATAAATATAAAGATAAGGAAAAGCTGATTATTGTAGATGGTGTCTTTAGTATGGAAGGAGATTTAGCCAATCTGCCACAAATTGTCAGGTTGGCTAGGCAGTATGATGCGAGGGTCATGGTGGACGATGCTCACGGTATTGGAGTAATGGGTAAAAACGGTAGGGGTACAGCGGAACATTTTGGTTTAGAAAAAGAAGTAGATATTATTATGGGCACCTTCAGTAAGTCCCTGGCTACTATTGGTGGTTTTATTACTGCCTGTAAGGAGGTAGTAGAATATATAAAACATGTAGGAAGGGCATTTCTTTTTAGTGCCAGTCTTGCTCCACCCCTCGTGGCGGCGGCCAGCATGGCCTTTAGAATTATTGAGAAAGAGCCTGAGCGCCGTAAACGCCTGTGGGATAACACTCATTTTTGGTTAAATGGCTTAAAATCTCTTGGCTTTGACACAGGTCATAGTACTACCCCTGTTGTGCCGGTAATTATCGGCGATGCAGAAAAGACATTTGAAATGTGTCGTCTTCTAGAAGAAGAAGGTGTTTTTGTTAGCCCGGTTGTTCCTCCTGCCGTTCCGCCTGGACGGGCTCTTTTACGCACCAGTCTTATGGCCACGCATACTCAGGAACAACTAGAACGGGCCTTAGATGCCTTTGCTAAAACTGGCCGTAAGTTAGGGATTATCCCGTGATTAGGCTTAAAGAAGTTAAAACAAAGGAAGAAGAAAAGGCATTTTTACTTTTACCTTGGAAGATTTATAAAAATGATCCATATTGGGTGCCTCCTTTATTAGAAGATGTGAAGTTTTGCCTCAGCCCCTCTAAAAATCCGTTTTACCAACATGCTGAGAGGATATTATTTTTGGCCTTTAAGAATGGAGAACCGGTAGGTAGAATCGCAGCTATTATAGACCATAATTATAATCAATATCACCAAGAAAGGGTTGGTTGGTTTGGTTTCTTTGAAAGTGTAAATGATCCAAATGTAACTAAGATCCTTCTAGATGCGGCGAGGAGATGGGTGAGGAAAAAGGGGATGGAAATTTTTAGGGGGCCGGTAAATCCCTCTACCAATGAAACTTGCGGTTTGCTGGTGGAAGGTTTTAACGATCCACCCTGTTTTATGATGACTTATAATCCTTCTTATTATCAAAGACTTTTAGAGGAATATGGTTTTAAGAAGGTAAAAGATCTTTTGGCCTATGAGGTAAACTTACCTTTTGCTGATGAGCCTGTAAAGAAGACAGAAGGCATCGTCAGGCAGGTGAATAAACGTTACCCCCAATTGACTGTGCGGTCCTTAAATATAAAAGATTGGGATAATGAACTTAAACGGGTGCAAGAGGTGTATAATAGCGCTTGGGCTAAAAATTGGGGCTTTGTTCCCATGACTGAGGCTGAGATAGAAATGATGGCCAAGCGGTTAAAACCCATTGTGGTGCCAGAATTGGTCTGGCTGGCGGAGTGGGAAAAAGAACCCATTGCCTTTTTGATGCTTATGCCTGATTATTTTCAGGTCCTAAAGCATCTAAATGGCCGTCTTTTCCCTTTAGGCTGGCTTAAGTTTCTCTGGTATCGTCGTAAGATAGACCGGGTGCGGGCCGTAACCTTAGGGATAAAAAGGAAGTTTCATCATACCGGTGTGGTGCCCCTTTTTCTTTTTCAGTCTAGTCTTATCTTAAAAAGGTTTCCCTATCAGCGCTTAGAGTTTTCCTGGATTCTAGAAGATAATCTGCCAGTAGTAAAGCTTGCCGAGTTTGCCAATGCTCGCCTGTATAAACGTTATCGGATATATGAGATAGAGGCATAGAGCTTTGCAAAATTAATTATAGATGCGTAAATGCGTGTATGCGTGTATTAATAGATGGGCACGTTCACCCATTCACCCATTTACTCATTCACGCATTAACCCGTTAACTCATCCACGCATATACCCATTTCCTTGCCCCATTAACGAGGCCTGGGGATATAATTATCTTCATGGAAAGATGAAATTTCGCAAAACTTTTATATGGTCTTTCCTAGCTATTCTTGCCAAAAGGAGTGCCTTATTCTATATTAATGCAAAGTAATAGGTAGATGGTGGTTGGTAATTACAAAATAAAAATATGCCTACAATTTCAATGTTTTTTGGAATTATTATTAGGATGTACTGTGCTCCTTCAGAACATGAACCACCGCATATTCATGCCTATTATCAAGACTATAAAGCAGCAATTCATATAGAAACTGGTGAACTTATAGCAGGAGAATTACCTAAGAAACAACTTCGCTTAGTTCAAGCATGGATCGAAATTCATAAAGAAGAATTAATAGCAAACTGGAGATTGGCACAAAAGGGAGAAACGCCTTATAAAATTGAACCTTTGAAATAAAACATAGGAGGGAAACGGCCTATGTATATAGGAATTAAAGAAGTGCAGCCGCTAAAGGATTATAAATTAAGATTGAAATTTGAGAACAATGAAGAAAAAATTTTTGATTTAAAACCTTATCTTGATTTAGGAAAATTTTTTGAACTTCGGGATCAAGAGTTATTTAATAAAGTAAGAATTAATTTTGATACTATTGAATGGCCGAATGGAATAGACTTAGATCCAGAATTTTTATATAAACATTCAAAAGACAAAGCCTAACAAATTATTCTAGCAGACGCCGATAAACGCGCTGCTGGATTTTGGCGATAGGCAGACGGATTTAAATGTTAAAAAGAATTTTTCCCTTGATATGCTTTTGGTTTGCTATCTCCTTTCCTGCTTATGCTGATATAAATACCGCCCCCCTTTTACGTTATCAAACCTGGCACGGAGAAAGAGAGATTGATGCCTTGGGTCCTTTGTTTTCTTATACTTCTGGTCCTAAACACAAGTTATTTGCCTTTCGTCCTTTATTTTCTTATGAACGTAATGACCAAACACTTTCTTGGGATATTTTTTATCCTATCATCCGGTATAAAAAGGATTCTTTCGGTCCTTCTTTTCACTTTTTCCCTTTTATAAATGCAGGGACAAATTACAAAGAAGTCTTTCCTTTTTTCTGGGGAAAAACAAGAGAAGGGGAGAGATATGGCGGTTTTTTCCCTTTTTATGGGAAAATGAAGCAGCGTTATGACCGGGATGAAATAGAATTTTTCCTTTGGCCCCTTTACATTCATTCCTCTAAAGGTGAATTTCATACTACGCATTTTCTCTGGCCCGTATTTACCTTTACAAATGGCCCTCAAAGGCGGGCCTTTAAATTTTTCCCTTTGTATGGTTATGATACTAAAGAGGGCGAGTTTGAAAAGCACTACCTTTTCTGGCCCATTTTTATCTGGCAAAAAACTAGGCTGAATACAGACCGGCCACAAAGCTATTTTTCGGTGTTCCCCTTTTGGGTTTCAGAAAAATCTCCAGAGATGTGTTCATATACATTCCTCTGGCCCTTTTTTCGTTATTATCGGAATAAATACTATCGGCACTATGACTTCCCCTGGCCCCTGTTGGGATATTCTAGGGATAAGGCAGTAAAGTCCTTTAGCCTTCTTCCTTTAGTCAAATATGAAGAGAGTAAGCATCAAAAGAGTGTGTTTCTTTTTTATCCCCTTTACAAATATGAAATAGAAAAAAAGAAGAATGAAACCATCACGACTACTTACATCTTATTTATAAATCGCTATGAAAGGTGGTTTAAAAACGGCAAACTATATTTCAAATTAGTTCGCTTTTGGCCATTTTTTTATTATCGTCTTGATGAGGATAGAGAAAAGACCTATTTCCCCGCCATTATACCCATTGAAGACCCTGGCTTTGAAAGGGTTTTAGCCCCTATCTTTCGTATTTATTATCATGAGAAAGACAATGCCGGTAATGTTTATACCAAGTGGTTCTGGGGGCTTTATAGCTACCATAAAGAGGGAAAAAAAGAAACTTATCACCTTTTCCCCTTATTCAATTGGGAAAAGACACCAGAGAAAAAAAGGCTCTCCCTGCTAGCCGGTCTTTTTCAAAGTATTACTAACAAAAAGTCTCATTATTTAAAAGTGCTTTATTTATTTAATTTTAAATTGAATAAATAACTTCGTTTATGTCTTTTTGTTTCAAAAAAACTTATTGCTCCATGCGGCTAACTATATTTTTCAAACAGCCTCAGATTAACCCTTGCCTAAAAGGGGTTTTTTCGTTATGATGCTTTTTTCTTAAACTACGGTTTAGGTTAGGAGGATTAAGATGTTAGCAAACAGAATTAAGGCCATTCCCCCTTCACCTACACTTACCATTACCGCTAAGGCCAAGGCCATGCGGGCGGCAGGTGAGGATGTGCTTAGTTTGGCCGCAGGAGAACCTGATTTTGACGCACCAGAACATGTAAAAGAGGCTGCCATTAAGGCCATAAAGGAAGGCTTTAATAAATATACCCCCGTCGGGGGTATCCCTGAGCTAAAAGAGGCGATCGTTAATTTTGTCAAGAGGGAATATGGGTTAGGATATGATCCAGAAGAGGTTTTAGTCTGTTGTGGAGGAAAACAGGCCCTTTATAACCTCTTTCAGGTCATTTTAAATCCAGGTGATGAGGTCATTATTCCGGCCCCTTATTGGGTTTCATATCCGCCTATAGTCTTATTGGCCGGTGGGAAGCCTGTTATCATTGAAACGAAAGAAGAAGAGAGTTTTAAGCTTAATCCTCAGGATTTAGAGGCCCATATTACTCCTTGGACGAAGGCTTTAATCCTTAATAGTCCTTCTAACCCCACCGGCAGTGTATATACAAAAGAAGAGCTTGAGGCAATTGCCCATATCTTAAAGGGTAAAAATATATGGATTGTGTCTGATGATGTTTATCACAAGATTATTCTTAAAGATGAGATTAAATGGATGTGTATTGCCTCTATAGATGAAGAAATAAGAAAAAGAACTTTTATTGTTAATGCCCTTTCTAAGACCTATTCCCTGACAGGCTGGCGTATAGGCTACTTGATTGGCAGTAAAGAAGTCATAAAGGCCGCTACCAGATTACAAAGTCAGAGCACTTCTAATCCCAATTCTATTGCCCAAAAAGGGGCAGTAGCTGCCTTAAATGGACCGCAGGAATTTTTGCAAACCTGGGTAGATGCCTTTAAAAGACGGGCCAACCGTTTAATGGAGATGCTGATAGAAATTCCTAATCTATCTTGTTTTGAACCCCAAGGGGCATTTTATGCCTTTCCTAATATTTCGGCTTATTTTAATAAAACAATAACCGATTCTGTAAAAATGGCCGAATATCTTTTAGAAGAAGCTAAAGTAGCCGTTGTGCCAGGAGCGGCCTTTGGCAAAGAGGGATTTATACGGATTTCTTTTGCTACCTCTTTAGAGGTAATAGAAAAAGCTTGCCAGAGGTTGAAGAAGGCGTTAGAAAAACTTAAGTAAGATGCAATTAGTTGAGCAAATATTAAAGGCCTTTAAAGGCATTGTTTTTATTACGGATGAGAAAGATACGATAATTCAATGTTTTGGTTTGGTTGAAGAAATTCTTGCTTATTCTCCAGAAGAATTGAAGGGTAGGTCTATTACCATTCTTTTCTTCCCAGAAGACCGAGAGATTTTATTTTCTAATTTGAAATATAAAGTGCGGACAATAGGCTTTTTTAAAGGCCGCATTGCTTTTCTTGGAAAAAACGGGCAAAAGAGAATTTTGGAGCTTTATTTAAGCTCAGACAAAGGGGAAAAGTGGACATATATCCTTAAAGATTGCACTGAAGAAGTAGAAAGAGAACGTAAAATAAAAGAACACATCAAATACCTATCTTTGGGCGAAATTGCCAATGTTCTGGCCCATCATCTACGTAATCCTATTACCGGCATTGGGGGCTTTTCTAAAAGGGCCTTGCGGATTTGCATGACAGATCCCAAGTGTCGTGAGTATTTGCAGATTATTCAAAAACAGGCAGAAAGACTTGAAAAACTGGTCAAGGTTATAGAAACATTTGTCTTTTTACCATCTCCCCATTTTCAGCCAGTGGTTTTTATTAAGCTGTTAAAACAAGTTCTTCAGAGATGGATCAAAAGATATCCTGACAGACGTTGGCGGTTTTATGTTAGTCCTTCCTATGGTTCCCTTTCTCTGAAGATTATGGGAGATCCTTTGTTGTTGGAAATGGCCTTAGATGAACTCCTTAAAAATGCGTGTAATTTTACGAAAACCAAGGATATGATTCAAATCTTGTTAGATAAGGAGATAAAAAACGATAGAGAGTATGTAAGGCTGATTATTAAAGATACTGGTCAAGGTATGAATAAAGAAGATTTAGAAAATATCTTTAACCTTTTTTATACCAAAAGGCCGGAAGAGATAGGTATTGGCCTAACTCTTACCCAAAAGATCATTAAAATGCATAACGGAGACATCTCTTTTCAAAGTGAGCTAGGAAGGGGTACACAGGTCCAAGTAGAAATACCTGTAGACAGACGCAGGCTGATTAGATATATGCGTTTAAAACGAGCTGAGTAGTTCTGGCGTATAATGTTCTATTTCTCCATATATCTCTAGTTCTTTTTCCTTTAGTACTGAAATAGCCCCGTGTCCTCCACAGATGAGACACCTGCGACCCTGAGAAGCTAGTTGGGCATCAGTTTCAGCCGCAATTTCCAGTAAGGCTTCTCTTTCCTTAGCAGCAATTTCACTGTCTACATTCACCGAAGTCATAAGGATTTTGGCCAAGGTATTAAATCGCTTTCTTTCTGGGGTGAAGCTTTTAAAATTCATCAGACTATCTCCTGTAAACAAGAGCCCATATTCAGGACAGAAGAAGAATACCTGCCCATAAAGATGTCCTCCTAGGCTTTCAAGAACTTCAAACTTAAGCGGTCCTACTTGAAACCGATAGATGATGGGAAAGATATTACGCAGGCCCAACACCTGCGTGGGAAAAACTTTTATCTTTTTAGGTGGGGTGAATTTAGAAAAGAGGTTAATAAGTTTGGTGTAGACTTCTTCTAAGATATACCCTTCTACTCTTGAACCATAGGCCCGGTTAGCCTTTTCAATGATTTCTACCGTGCCTTGGTGCATATAAGAGGGAATGTTATAGAAGCCACCTGCCCCAGCGTGGTCAGCATCGGCGTGAGTAATGAAGATGCGGCTTAATCTGTTCAAGTCTCCCAGGCCGTAATGTTGAAACATCCTCATTACATCTGGGTAATATATGCCAAAACCGGTGTCAATCATGACCATTTCTTCAGGCGTGTTTAAGATAAAGATGTTACCCCCACAGGGCATCTGGAAACAGAAAAGTTCTATCCCTGCTTCTATCTTGATGCGCTGAAGATCGGCATAGAATCCCCTGCCAGAGGTTTCTTTAAGGGTTTTACCACTAAGAATGATGCTTTCAAAGACATCCTTGGGCTCTTGTTTTAGATTGGTTAATTCTTGGACAATGTGGTTAATATCATGTAGGAGCTTTAGTAAAAACGCATCCTCAGCCGTGCCGATAATTTCCCGCAACTGTTGAGCAAAACGGATATAAAAAACCGTATTATCCAAGTGCCGTCCACGCGTGTCATATTCTAAGATTTCAATGCGGTAGCGGGATTTTAAGTCATTAAGAAGTTTGTCTATTATTTCGCTGTTTTCTATTGTTAGACTGACAGTGAGCCTATCTGGGTGTTTGCCCCGTTCGTCAAAGTCTAAAAAGGCAATGTTGGCCCGGGCCGAGGTAGTGTAATTTAGAAATTCAAAGAGGGCCCCTGGCCGATTAGGTAGATAAATATTAAATTTCAAAAAACCAACAGGTTGTAACGATTCCTGGAGATAACCAATCTTATGCAATTCTTCTTTGATTTTCTTATCTGCCTTGTCTGAATCCACCGTAATTTCAAAAAAGACTGTGTGCGGATCTATACGGTGATCATAGTGAATACGACTGATGTTGCTGTTATACTTGCGGATAATCTCAGCTGCCTTGTGCAAGGCCCCTGGTTCATTAGGCATTCGGGCAATAAAATGCAGCTTTTTCATTTATTATCCTCCTCCCTAAAAATTCATTATAATAGCCTTATCTTACGTTTTTGACAATAAAATAACACTCTTGTTTTAGCCTGGCTAAGGTATATGGTTGAACAAAAAACTTGATTTTTCTTTTAACTTGTTTATATTGGAAAGTGAGATGAGGGTTAATACCATTAGAAGGAAGATCATCCGCTTCGTTCGGAAGCTAGAGCTGCCGGAATATGTATTTTTGGTCTTAGTTGCTTTCATCATTGGTATTTTAGCTGCCTTGGGCAGTTATCTGTTTATAAAGGCCGTTGAGTTTGCCTGGCACAAATGTTTCTTATATTGTCTTAATTTTTGTCGTACATCCTCTGTTTTTCACATTTTAGTTCCCTTTTTACTTCTTATCCCGGCAGCGATTTTATTTTTATTGGCCCTGCTTTTTGGACATGATATCTACGGCTATGGTTTCCCGGATTTTCTCGTCAATGTTAATTTAAAAGGAGGTGTTCTTCTTATAAAGCGCACCCTTGCCAAGATATTTGCTTCTGTTGTCACTTTGGGATTAGGAGGTAGTGCTGGGCAAGAAGGGCCGATTGCGCAGATAGGAGGAATTGTTGGTTCAGGGCTTAGCCATTTTTTTGTGGCTTCTGAAGAAAGACGACGTACTTTTATCGCCTGTGGTGCGGCCGGAGCTATTGCGGCTGTGTTTAATGCTCCTATTGCTGGGGTTTTCTTTGCCTTAGAAATTGTTCTTTTGGGTAACTTTGAGCTAACTAACTTTATGCCTGTGGTTGTATCTTCGGGCATGGGCACAATTACTGCCCGTGCCCTTTTTGGAAACCAAACGGCCTTTAAAATGCCGCCTTATACCTTTGTTAGCTATTGGGAGTTGTTTTTTTATATTCTTTTAGGTGTCTTTTTAGGATTGCTAGCCTATTTTTTTATCCGAGTATTTTACGGCATAAAAAGTTATTTTAAGGGGTTGCCTTTTTCTCCTTACTTAAAACCTTTTATTGGCTTTTTTATTGTAGGCCTAATAGGCATGTTTTTTCCTCAGATATTTGGGGTTGGATATGAAGAGGTGCAAAAGGTTCTGAATGCTCAGATGTTACCATGGATGATGATTGTCTTGGTATTTCTAAAGATAATTGCTACAGCCATTACCTTAGGTTCAGGCGGCGTTGGTGGTATGTTCTCGCCTGCCTTTTTTATCGGGGCCATGGCCGGTGGTGCCTTTGGGGCAGCAATTCATCACTTTTTTCCTCTCATTACTGCTGCTTATCCTGCCTACGCAGCCGTAGGTATTGGTGCGTTCTTGGCTGCCCTTACACATGCCCCGGTAACGGCCGTGTTTTTGGCCTTTGAAATGACTGGTGATTATTATATCATCTTACCCATTCTCTTTGCCTCTATTACCGGTCTCTTAGTAGCGTATGCCTTTAGCAGGGATTCTATTGATACCTATGAGTTGAGTCAGCAGGGTATTAATCTTCATGCTGGACATGAAAGGAATATCCTTGCCTCTATTAAAGTGAAAGATGCCATGACCCATCAAGTAGTGGTCGTTCCTGAAGATATGACCTTTAAAGAATTCCTTGCCTTTGTAAGGGATAAAAAACACACATGTTTTCCCGTAGTCAACGACAAGAATGAGTTATGTGGAATTATTTCCTTCCAGAACTTTCGCGAAATGTTGGGAAAAGAAGGGATAAGTGAAGATCTTAAAGTTAAGGATTTAAAAACATCGCCAGTAGTCACTATTCTTCCTGAGGATACTTTAGAGACGGCCATGTCTAAGATGCGCTATCACAATATTGAACGCTTGCCTGTTACAGATCCAAATAATCCTAAGAAACTAACTGGTTTCCTTTCCCAAAGAGATATATGGGCTGCTTACAATAAGGCCCTTTTAGAAAGAATGGGAAAAACTTCTTAAAGAGGCATAATTATGTTGTTAGAAAAGCTTTTTAATCCACGGTCGGTGGCCATTGTGGGAGCGTCTACTCACCCAGGCAAAATCGGGCATATCTTAATAGAAAATATGCTCAAGTATAAATATAAAGGAAAAATCTTTCCTATTAATCCTAAGGCTTCTGAAATTTTGGGACTAAAGGTTTATCCTTCTCTTAAAGATGTGCCAGAAAAGATAGACTTGGCCATTATTGCTGTTAAACCGCCAGCAGTATTAGAGACGATTAAAATATGTGGCGAAAAAGGGGTAGAGATGGCCGTAGTCATCTCGGCTGGATTTAAAGAAGCAGGGCCAGAGGGGGCGAAGCTAGAGGAAGAGTTAAAAAGACTGGCTAAGGAAAGTGGAGTGCGCGTTTTAGGCCCCAATTGTGTAGGTTTAATAGATACTTCTTCTCACCTAAATGCCTCTTTTGCTAGTGGGATGCCTGAGAAAGGTAAAATTGGCTTTTTTTCCCAATCAGGGGCAATGTGTATTGCTGTTTTAGACTGGGCCTTGGGCGAAAAAGTAGGATTTTCTAAATTTATTAGTCTAGGTAATAAGGCGGATATTTCCGAAATAGATATGCTTATTGCCTTGGGAGAAGATAAAAATACAAATGTCATTCTGGGCTATTTGGAGGGAGTAGAAGATGGCACAACCTTTATCCAAGTAGCCCAAGAAGTTTCTAAGAAGAAGCCTATTGTGCTTATAAAGGCTGGCGTAACCTCGGCTGGTGCTAAGGCCGTGTCCTCACATACAGGTTCCCTAGCTGGGTCTGAGTCGGCCTACCAAGCAGCCTTTAAACAGAGCGGCATCATACGAGCACGTACGGTGATAGAGCTTTTTAACTACGCCTATTCCCTTGCTACCCAACCCCTTCCCAAAGGGCCTAGGGTAGCCATTTTGACCAACTCTGGTGGTCCTGGTATTGTGGCCGCTGATGCCTGCGACCAATCACTTTTACAGCTGGCACGCCTTAAGGCAGAGACAGTAGAAAAGCTGCGCTCATTTTTACCACCGATGGCCTCATTCTTTAACCCTATAGACATCCTTGGTGATGCCCATGTAGATCGCTATGACAAGGCCTTAGACGTTCTGGTAGAAGACGATAATGTAGACGCAATTATTGTGCTTTTGACCCCAACCGCTACTATAGAAGTGGAAGAAACGGCTAAGACAGTGGTAAAACATGCCAAAAAGGCAAAGAAACCTATCCTTTGTGCCTTTATGGGCAAGATGGAGGTAAATAAAGGGGTAAGATATTTAAAAAAGCATGGTATTCCCAATTACCTTTGTCCAGAGGACGCTGTGGATACTTTAGAAAAGATGTGGCAGAGGCAACACTGGCTTTCTCAACCACCAGCAGAGTATCCTCATATCCAGGCCAATCGGAGTCATGTGCGTTATCTGTTAGAAATGGCTAAACGCCAAGGGCGATATCACTTAAGTGAAAAGGATGCTAAAGAGGTGCTTAAGGCCTATGGTTTTACCCTGCCCAAGACGCATTTGGCCCGAACTAAAGAAGAGGCCGTAGAGGCGGCTAAAAAAATTGGTTTTCCAGTAGTGTTAAAGATTGTATCTCCAGACATTTCCCACAAGACCGATGTGGGAGGAGTGATGTTAAATCTGGATTCCCCTCAGGCTGTAAAGGAGGCATTTACAGAGATAATGCTTAAAGTAAGAAGCAAAAATCCAAAAGCAGCTATTTATGGTGTCTCGGTGCAAGAGATGGTTCAAGGCGCAAAGGAAGTCATTGTTGGCTTTAGACGTGATCCGCAGTTTGGGCCTCTTTTAATGTTTGGTATGGGTGGTATTTATGTAGAAATACTCAAAGATGTTACCTTCCGCCTTGCGCCCATTTCTAAGCGGGAAGCAATGGAAATGATCCGCGAGGTAAAGTCATATCCAATCTTGCGCGGGGTAAGAGGGGAAGCTCCGGCGGATGTTTCAGCCTTAGTAGATGCTATTTTGGCCTTGGCTCAATTTGCTCTTGATTTTCCTGAAATTGTTGAGGCGGAGATCAATCCCCTTTTAGTCAAACCAGTCGGGCAGGGATGTGTAGCTGTAGATGCCCGACTAAGTATAAAAAAGGAGTAAGAAGATGAAGACGATTTATATTGGTTCTACGGTGCCTTTTTCTGGTAAAGGGTTAATTACTTTAGGTTTAGGAAAATATTTTTTAGGTAAAGGATATAAAATTGGTTATTTTAAACCCTTGGGTAAACTTCCAGTAAAGGTAGAAAGCGATGTGATTACCGACAAGTTGGCCTATTTTATCTATCAAAGTTTGGGGCTAAAAGACGATATTTCGCAGCTTTGTCCAGTGATATTGAATTATGAACTTATGGTAAAAGGGCTACGGGGAGAGGTGGATAACTTGATGCCCAAGGTAAAGAAGGCCTTTGCGGCCATTTCTCAAGGAAAAGATTTAGTCCTAATCGGTGGGGCAGAGACCGTGTGGTTGGGAAACTTCTTGGGAATTTCTGGTTTTAAGGTGGCTCAAACACTGGAGGCAAAGGTAATTCTGGTTAATAAATATACAGCCGAGTTTTTTTTAGACACCGTTTCTGAGGCTAAGGAGACGATGCAGGATAAACTCTTGGGAGTAGTTATTAATTGGGTAAAGGAAGAACAGAAGAGGGATATTGAAGAATTGGTTGTCCCGTGGCTGGAGAAAAACGATATTCCTGTTTTGGGTGTTATTCCTTATGATGCCTTTCTTACGGCCGTGAGTGTGGCCGAGTTATGTGAAAGATTGGGCGGAAAGGTTATCACTGGGCAAGAAGGATTGAGCAATTTTGTCCAAAACTATCTTATTGGCGGTATGGAGGTAGATAAATTCACCGAATACCTACGCCGAATACCAGATGTAGCCGTCATCGTAGGTGGGGATAGGTCTGATATTCAGTTGGTTTCTATTGAAGAAAGGGCCAAATGCTTAGTTTTGACTGGTAATTTAATGCCAAATGAAATCATTATTTCCAAGGCTGAGCAAAGAGGAGTGCCTATTATTCTTCTTCGTGACGACACTTATATAGCGGCCCAAAAGATTCAAGACATTGCCACGCGGTTGAGTCTTAAAGAAAAAGAAAAGGTAGAACGGGGACTGAGACTTGTAAACGAACATTTTGATTTTGCCCGGCTAGAAAGGTTATTGGAAAAGTAGACTGAGGTTAAATGAATAGACGAGAACTCATTTACTCAATCTGATGGTTGAATTTTGTCATTAGGAAGACTACAGTGTATCTTAACAGATTTTCGGTGGCTAACGGAAAGAATTTGGATCTACAAAAACATGTCTTTTCCTAAACACCAGCGGTGAATCTCTAAAAAGAATTATCTTAAAGGCATCTATATCTGTATAATAAAAAGCGGGTTTAGCAGGGGGTGTTTTTTTACCCAATCAGGTATATCCAACCCCTCAGATTGAGCCAGTCATTCTGCAAGTGAAGCCAAAAACGCCTTTAGAGGTAAGGGTAGCTCTTCCACCGGACAGGAAGAAATCATGGCTATTTTTTCTTCTTTACTTGCCCACCAGAAGAGATTGATAAATGTAAACACATCCCTTTTGTTATTTATATCTTTAACTAACTGTTTAGAAAGCTTTCTTATATCAAACATGGCCAGCTTTAGGTATTTAATTTTTTCATTTCTTCCATTACAACTTTTGCAAAAATAGCCTTTTAGCGTCAAAGTAGCTTTCCGGGAAAAACTGATAGAACACTTCTTTAATTTCTTCTACTGTTTGAAGGCCAAGGCTTTTACACAAAAGGCAGGCATCCTCAAAATCCTTATCTGGTCTTACGGCCAGGATTTTAAGGGCCAGAAGATAACTCTTAGTAGGCATAAAAACCCTCAAATTTGTTCCTTAAAAAACAATTTCTGTTTCTTTGGGAGGCCTTGCATATATAAAGCGTAATACCTCTATACTTGGCCACTTCTTTCCTTTAAATCCCAACTTTTTGCCAGCAGTAATTAAACTGTCTACAACTTCTTCTTTGGGTAAAAATAGGCATCAATATCTTTTGTAAATTTACGAGCATCAAAGGCAAAAAACCAATGCACTAAGGCATATTTCTCCTATAACGCCTTTATGTTTAAGAATCCTGTCTGCCTCTTGAAAGGGCCTTAAAAGAGGTTGTTTGTCTATAACCATTTTAAATACTTTACAGCCTGACTTACCTCTGTCAACCTACAAAACAGCCGCTACTACTAAAAGCCGGGGACTGGTATAGAGAGAAAAGGGATTCTGAAGATAATCCCCAAACATCTCTTCTATCCAAAAACCGGCCTGCAGTAATTCTTTTTCTAACGTTTGTGGTTCTATAATAGCCAGGGTAAGCCGGTTGTGATAGGTATGAAGCGGGGTGGAAGCGCCATATTCATATTCTTGATAAGTTTGCTCTACGATAATTTTGTTATCGGTATATGTTTCCTTACTTTGTTTAGTAACAAGGGTGCCTGCCTTGGCATAGACAAATTCCTTTTGCAAGTACTTTTCATTGGGGATCAGACGATAAGGATTAAACAGGTCAATAAGAATTTTCCCTCGTGGGGCCAAAAGGGAATGGAGCTGCCGGAGGAAAAAGATTCTTTCTTTAGTAGAAGTCAGAAAATGAAGCACGCCAAAGGGCATAAGAATAGAAGTAAATCTTTTTTTAAACCCCAACCTGCGCATATCCATACAAATAAGAAAAAAAGGAAGGGCCCTTTGCTTTTTCTTTGCCTGTTTTAGCATGGGTAAGGAGATGTCAATTCCTATCACCTTATATCCCTTTTGGGCTAAAGGGATGGCAACTCTTCCTGTGCCGCAACCGATTTCTAAAAGACAACAAGGGGGAAAAGGCAAGTAATTTAGGTAAAAATAAACATCTTCTTGTGAAGAAAACTCACTATCATAAAGATGGGCAATTTCATCATAAGGCCGTTTCATGGTAGAGCATAAATGGCTTTACCATTATTTTATGATTGCATTACCTGGTCAATAGTCTTTTTTAGTTCTTCTAGCCGATACGGTTTGACCAAGGCAGCATCAAAGCCATAGCCCTTATATTGGAGAAGGACGTCATCTTTTGCATAACCGCTAGAAACAATGACCTTTATATTTGGATCAATCTTCCGAAGCTCCCAAATGGCCTCTTTTCCTCCCATTCCCCCTGGCACAGTTAAATCCATGATTACAAAGGCAAAGGGACGTCCATCTTGTTTGGCCTTAAGAAATTTAGCAATGGCTTCTTTTCCATCTATAGCGAATTCTGGTTCATATCCAAGAATTTTTAACATTTCACCTAGCACCTCCCTTACCATTTCTTCATCGTCCATAATTAATACACGGTTTAAACTTGCCATTTTTCTGTCCCCCTGTTTGATCTTAAGAAAATTTATTTATGCTTTGGTTCTATGTTGGGGAGTTTTAATATTTCTAGATAGCCTATTTATGAGTTTAAGAATTATATAATTTCTTAAAGATAAAAGCAACAAAAAAATACCATAAAAATCGCTCAACGAAAATTGTTGACAAAAAAAAACAATTCCCTTAAAAGGTTATATAGAAAAAGATTAAATAAAAAATACACAGAGAGGTTAACAGACAACTTGCTAAAAAGAAGGTGTAAAGTCATACTTTAAAAGAAGAGTTGTGAAAGAAAGGTGAGGTATCAAAAAAATGGAAAGTGTTTTTTTATAAGGTGTTGTAAGATTTGAGATCTTTCTAAACAGAGAGGGGAGGAGAGAGATGTTATTAAAAAGCTTTTGGGTTGGTTTAGGGGTATTAGTGTGTGTTTTTAGCTTAGCTTACGCAGGTGAGAAAAAGAAAACCTATGTTGGCTCAAAGGTCTGTGCTGAATGTCATCAGCAAGAGTATGAAAACTGGAATAGATATAGCGAAATGTCGCACGCGTTTGAGTCTGTCATGCGGATGAAACATGATCTTACCCCAGAAGAGCTAAAGGGTTGTTATAAATGCCATACTACAGGTTATGGTGAGCCTACAGGCTTTAAAGATCCTGTAACTACACCTGATTTAAAAGAGGTAGGTTGTGAGGCCTGTCATGGGCCTGGTTCAGTACACGTGCAGACAAATGATCCAGCGGATATTAAAACAAATATTACCACAAAAGACTGCAAACGTTGCCATAATACAGCCAGAGAAAAGGCCTTTGGTTTTAAACCACTTATCCACGCAGGGGCACATTAAGAATATGAAAACGTATCAATAGGATTAAAAATTAAAAATGGGAGGCAAGAGATGTGGAAAATCGTTAAACGAAGTTTACCGCTCAAGGTCTTTTTAATCTTATTCTTTACCTTATGTACCATCATGACTGTTATTATCTGGTTTACTGTAAACAAAGTTACAAAAGATAGCATAGCTCAAATGACCAGATTTGAGGAGGATATAGAAACAATTCTTTATAGTGCTATGAAATTCCCTATGGAAATAAATGAGGAAAAAGTTACACAGCGGTTATTAAATGAGCTCGCCCATAATTCAAATGTAGAGGTAACTGTATGTGATACGGACAAGAGGATTGTTTATACAACTAACCAAAGTCTTAAAAATGCCCAAATGACCCAGTTAATAAAAAATAAAGAAACACTTAATGCCCTGAATAAAGCCCTTCAAAATGAGGTTGTGAATGAAAGAGAGCTTTTTCATGAAGTTACTGGTAAAAAACATTATGTAGTAGGAATTAGGGTCATCAAAAATGAGCCTGCCTGTTACCATTGTCATGGAAGAAGTAAGGCGGTTTTAGGGGCGCTAGTTGTAAGAAAGGATGTTACTCCTACTTATGGAGCCATTTCTTCTGCGCGCAACCGCGATATTTTCTTCAGTGCAATTGGAATAATTATTGTTGTTGCCTTAATTTATTTACTACTTAACAAAATGGTTTTAAAGCCCGTTGCTATCCTTACAGAGAAGGCCGCTATTGTTGCCAATGGAGATTTAACCGTAGACATTTCTGTGGCAAGCGAGGATGAAATTGGGAGACTGGCAAAGGGGTTTAACCACATGGTCAAAAACTTAAGACAACTTCTTCAGCAGGTAGCAGCGGCTTCTGAACAGGTAGATATTGCTTCTTCAGAAGTAGCTACTTCTAGCCAAAAACTAGCTGAAGGGGCAAGTGAACAGGCGTCTTCTTTAGAAGAGACTTCTGCCTCTATGGAAGAGATTGCCTCCATGACTAAACAAAACGCCGATAATGCCCTTCAGACCGACCAGCTAATGAAAGAAACTAAACAGATAACACAGGAGACAGGAAAATTCATGAAAGAATTGATGACTTCTATGGAAAACATGGCCAAACTGGCTGACGAAACCCAAAAAATTGTTAAAAATATTGATGCAATTGCCTTTCAAACCAATCTTTTAGCCCTTAATGCCGCGGTAGAGGCAGCAAGGGCAGGTGAGGCAGGGATGGGTTTTGCTGTAGTGGCCGATGAGGTCAGGAATCTGGCCCAACGCACAGCAACAGCGGCTAAGGATACGGCCCAATTGATTGAACAAACAGTAAAGGGTATTCATACCAATTTAGAGCTTGTTAAGAAGGTAGATACAGATTTCTCTAAGGTAGAAGAATCGGCTACTAAGGTAGCCAGTCTGGTGGCTGAGATTACGGCGGCTTCGCAGGAACAGACCCAAGGTATTAGTCAAGTAAATACCGCCTTAACCCAGATGGACAAAGTAACCCAACAGGTAGCAGCTAATGCTGAAGAGTTGGCTTCGGCCAGTGAAGAACTTAAGAGCCAAGCGGCTAACTTGATTGATCTGATTGGTCAATTTAAATTTGGGAAGACTCAAAAAGTGGAAGGTTCTTCAAGGCAAGTAAGATATGTTACTCCTCCTCCTAAACTTCAAGGAACACCTAAAAAGGCACTTCCTAAAGGGGGACAAAACGCACTTCCTCAAAAAGAAGAGAAAAAAGAACCTAATCCTGAAGAAGTGATTCCTTTAGACGAGGACTTTGAGGAATTCTAAGGGGAAAAAGAGGCCAGGTGTTTACCTGGCCTCTACGTTTTAGTTGTTAAAATTCTTCAAAATCTTCATCCAAAGGAATTACTTCTTCTGGATTTGGTTCTTGAGAAACTGTTTTCTTTTCCTCCCCTTAGGTAGGGAAAAATCTCTTAAACCGAGCTAACAACCTTAGAACAGGAAATCAAGGGAAGAATTACAAAGTGGGTTTGAGAGTTATTATACTGAGGCACGGTTACGCTTTCAAAAAATCTCTCCAATCAATGCCAAGCTGTTTCAAGATGGCATGGATGGTTCCTTTTTTCAAATCCTTATTACCCCAGTCTGGGATAATAGTAGCTTTGCCAGTAGAAGGATTTGTCCACTTGCGATGTGAACCTCCTCCACGGCGGGGTATTTCTTCGCAACCTAAAAGCCTTAACTTTCTAACAAGTTCTTTATAAGTCATACGCTAAGTTCTATTACCGACTCAAACCACACCGGGATTTTTTTAGCTGGATCAAATATTTCCACCGGCAACTCCCTGCCCATGTCCTCATAAAGCTCTTTTACTGCTTTAAACGCATCCTCTAAGATCCGAGGAAGGTCTTTAAGGTCATCTATTTCGGTGATAAGCTCTGGAATAAGAGGTGAGGTAACAGTCCAGCCACCTTCTTCCTGAGGAGATAAAATCAAGGGAATTTTGGTTATTTTCTTCATAATTTTACCCTGTAATTTCATTTGGTTAATATTAGGCTAATGATAAAGAAACAAAAAGTCAAGTGAAAAAAGAAAAGTTGCTTGAGGAGAAAGCTTCCGACCCTCACAGCGAGGTAATAGATGCTGGTTAAAGGTAGTGTTTCTATTAGGAATCCAGATGAAGAAATGGATTTTGAGTATGTAATCAAACTGAGCAAAAATGCTTAGTTATATAGTTTAATCATTATCTTCGCCGGAGACAATTTTTCTTATAAGGATTTTTGAGAAACACGCAAAGACACCCGAGATGGGTGAAGAGTATTTTCTGATAGAAAAGGGTGAAATGTACGACCTACTGAATCTCAAATACTTTGCCGGCGGACTAATATAAAGAGGCCAGGTAAATACCTGGCCTCTACGTTTTAGTTGTTAAAATTCTTCAAAATCTTCATCCAAAGGAATTACATCTTCGGGTTTTGGTTCTTCTTTAGAAGTTGTTTTCTCTTCAGGTCTTTTCTTTGACTTTGAGGGAAGTGCCTTATAAAAGGTAGATTTTTGATTAGCCTTTTGCCCCCTTTTTTCCTCTAATACCCTAGGAATAACATGTCGCACTTCTTTAATTCCTTCTACTTTAAATTGCTTTACCATATCTACCAAGCTTTCTACTTGTCCTTTCATTTCTTCGCTAGCAGACGCCAATTGTTCCGCATTGGCAGCCATTTGTTGCGTAACTTTATCCATTTCTGATAAGGCTACATTCGCCTGACTTGTCCCCTGGGTTTGCTCCTGCGAAGCCGCCGTAATCTCAGCCACCAGACTGGCCACCTTAGTAGCCGATTCTTCTACCTTAGAGAAATCTGTATCTACCTTCTTAACAAGCTCTAAATTGGTATGAATACCCTTTACTGTTTGTTCAATCAATTGGGCCGTATCCTTAGCCGCCGTTGCTGTGCGTTGGGCCAAATTCCTGACCTCATCGGCCACTACAGCAAAACCCATCCCTGCCTCACCTGCCCTTGCTGCCTCTACCGCGGCATTAAGGGCTAAAAGATTGGTTTGAAAGGCAATTGCATCAATATTTTTAACAATTTTTTGGGTTTCCTCAGCCAGTTTGGCCATATTTTCCATAGAAGTCATCAATTCTTTCATGGATTTTCCTGTCTCCTGGGTTATCTGTTTAGTTTCTTTCATTAACTGGTCAGTCTGAAGGGCATTATCGGCATTTTGTTTGGCCATGGAGGAGATTTCTTCCATAGAGGCAGATGTTTCTTCTAAAGAAGCTGCTGATTCAGAAGCACCCTCTGCTAATTTCTGGCTAGAAGTAGCCACTTCTGAAGCAGCTGTGTCTATCTGCTCGCATCCCATGCGCACATTGGCAATAATTTTGGCTAACTGGTCAATGGATTGATTAAACCAGTATGCCAATTGACCGATTTCATCCTTAGAGTTTACCATCCACCGTTTTGTAAGATCTCCTTCCGCAATGGCTTGAAGGACGGGTATAGCCTTTTGTAAAGGCCGAGAAATACTATTGCTGATAAAACTAATTAGGCCAAAGACAAATAGAGATGAAATGATGATAAGGCCGATGAAAGTATTTTTTCCCCTTTGATATAAAAGAAGGGAGTTAGTGTAGATCTGACTGGAAATATCATCTTCTGTGTGTATTAGTTTAGCAATATTATGCGTAATAGCGTCTATTGTAGGATAAAGCTTAGTGGTCATAAGTCCTTCTAGTTTTTGTTCATCATTTGTGCGCAGGGCCTGCATTAAATCATTCATAAACTGTTGACTGGCCTGCATACGTTGTTCAATTTCTGCAACCATCCTCTTTTCTTCTTTAGAAAGAATGGTCTTTTTAAACTCTTTCCATTCCTTATTCATTTTTTCTTGCGAGATATTAATGGCTTCTATGGCCTGAGCATAAGAAATTTCTTTATTTCTAGCCTTATGTAAGGCATCCATCAAATGTACGGCCCAGGCATTATAAACATTACTTAAATGCTCTAAGGCCTTGCGGGCGGCGTAGACCTTATTTAAATCTGCCAATATATGTCTTGAGTTTCTTATTCCCATAAGACCCAAAGAAACTAGCCCTAATACGGCTATCAAGGCAACGACAAAAAGCCTCAACTTTACCGAAAGGTGTTTAAGATGCATTTTCCTTCCTCCTTTAATAGAGGTATTTTGATTTTTAAAAGATGAATGAGAAGTTACGTGTTCATCTCCATCACCTCACTTTCTTTAAGCAATTCTCTTATGGCTGAAAGGAGTTGTTTTAAAGAGAAGGGCTTTAGAATAAAACGCTGATGTCCTAGATTTTTAATTTTCTCTAAAACTTCGTTGTCTATACTGCCACTATAAAAGAGAATGGGGATATAAGGGTTAATCTGCCTTAATTTTTTAGCTAGTTCTACTCCACTCAATCCGGGCATGTTTTGTTCGGTAATAACAAGATTAAATTTTTCAGGCTGGGCAGAGAAGATTTTTAAGGCCTCAAAGGGATCGGTTTCACCAATAACTTGGTAATCAAAATATGTAAGCAGTTCTTTAGTAATTTCCATAGTTTCTCTAAAACTATCCACAATAAGAATACATTTCATTGTCTTTTCCTTGTTCAGATATTAAATTTCTCCTCATCCTTGTGTATTTTGGAGAAAAGGAAAGTTCAAACGAGCTTATAATTTTAGATTTAAAGAGAAAGTAAAGTTTATATATCAAAAAGATCATTTTTTTTTTTTTTTTAATTATTATTTTTTTATTTTTTTAATATTTTTTTTTTTTTTTTTTTTTTTTTTTTTTTTTTTTTTTTTTTTTTTTTTTTTTTTTTTTTTTTTTTTTTTTTTTTTTTTTTTTTTTTTTTTTTTTTTTTTTTTTTTTTT
>JAMOPI010000004.1 GCA_027064585.1 Candidatus Desulfofervidaceae bacterium
ACTTCAAAAAATGGATGCGGGAGGCGGTAGGATTTTTATTTGCTCTTTTTGTCTTGATCTGGAA
Source organism: Candidatus Desulfofervidaceae bacterium (assembly GCA_027064585.1). GTDB lineage: Bacteria > Desulfobacterota > Desulfofervidia > Desulfofervidales > Desulfofervidaceae > JAGHCL01. The sequence goes on from JAMOPI010000004.1 coordinate 65, forward strand.
TGAGCAATATGAAAAGCAATTGGGGCCGGTTGGAAGCTAAAACAGAGTTTTTCAGGGACGACTTGTTAGTTTTTTACTTTCTCTATACGGAATAGGTTTAATACTTAATCTTAATGTATCACTAAAATAAAAAATTTGTTCATTAAATTCTTTTTCTTTTTCAGAAGTATCAAGTAGTTGTATCCAAAAAATTTTTGGATTACTTCCTGATCTTAAAAATTTTCTATATATTTCTTTCTCACTTAAACTATACCCCATAATTACAAGTGCTTCTAATTGGTTTAAAAATCTTTCTAAGAATTTACTACAAACTCTTGGCTCATTATCATAAACCCCAGCATAATCTGTTTCAGTCAGTATCCATGAGTCTGGTTTATCTATTCTTCCATGCAAATAGAAAATGTATTTATCCCAAAAAACTCCTCCATCTTCTGGAACTATACTAATTTGTTCCTTATTTATTCCTAACTTTTTTCTCAAAATATTTTCTAATTCCATGTCAAGATTTGTAGTAATAATTATAATTCTATGTCTTATAAATTTTGAAATTACATTAAAAATACTAATATCTTTGTTAGGATTTTGCTCTACATTCTTAAAAATTTCTTGAACACTTCTTTCAAAAAATTCTTTAGCATCTGATTTTATTATTTCCAAAATTTTCTCAAATTCTCTATCTTTTTTAAGTTTTTCAATAAGTTGTTTTTTCATTACATACTCATAATTATTGAAATTTAAGGCTTGATAAATTTGAATTAGTTGATTAACAAGTTCTTCCCATAGAGGATAACCTGCTAATTTAGAAATTCCAGCTCCTATCCAAAAAGCAATCTTTCCTTGTCCTTGTTGTGCTTTATGCAAGTAATATATTAATTCTTTTATATCTTTGTTTTCTTGAAGAGGATATAATATATTTTCAATCATACACTCCTTGCCTTCTCCAACCTATTTTTTACCAACTCAGCGACTGACCAATAGACTTCTTTTCTTTCTTCCTCAGTTAAGTCGAGTGCGTCAAATATGATGTCATCAAGGGCTTTGCGGTCAGGTAAAGGATTGGGTTCTTGCTCACGGATAGGTTTGTTTGGATCAAAGCCAAGTTCAGTGAAGATAGATTCAATCTTCTTTCTCTTTAATAGATCTTTAGCATAAGTTTTTATAGAATCATTTAAGACAGGTAAACGCTTAAGCCAATAAACATTTGTATATATTACACCTTCTCCAAGATTAGAGATACCTTCAATTTCAATAAAAAGCGGTATAATTGTTGTATTTAGATATATTTTACAACCTTCAAAGTCTTGATCATTGATAGGATAAATATAAAAAAATCTTTTATCTGCAAATATTTCTCCTCCAATACAGATAGTAGCAAATCTATCATTATATGCATCACTCCATATCATTTCAGGATATCCCCATTTCCCCAAATCCCACCATCTTGGTCTTCCTTTGCAAGTAGGTCTTTTATGATAACCTTTCCTTTCACCCCATTTTATATATTCCAGCGCACTTGTTCCTTTTAGTTCTTCCTTAGAGTTATGGCACATAAAGACCAGATAATTTAAATCTTCAAGACGGACAACTATGGTTTTTAATTCTCTGGGGCTTTTCACCACTGGCTTCAAAAATTCTGCTTCAATCTCACCTTCCCAGCCAGCGCTATTTTGCACCCTGATGAAGGCGTGAGGATCTTTTTCTGCTATCTCTACCACTTCTTTAACTGTCATTCCAACTGGTTTTAAATAAAAAAAGCCATTTGCTCCTGTCTTAATTCCAAATTTTACCTCCGCAATATCCCCCAATCTCACTAATTTTCCTTTTCCCTTTTCCAGTATTTTAAAATAAATTTCAGGAGCCCGTAGATATTTTCCACCCCACTTGTTGCCAATGTATGGAAGGTGTTGAGGGTCAATTTCAATTAAGGTATTTTCTTTTGGTATTTCAATACCTTCAAATAATAATGCTTTTTTTGTTTTAGGATAAAGCCTAAAATCTTCATCCTTATATATCGGTCTGTCAGCTCTTTCAATCTTTTTTATAATTTCTGCATTTAACACGTTTTCAAAAGGTTTTTTAAAGGCTACAAACTTTAAAGTAAAATTATCATTTTTTTATCTGGTCTTTTTATTAAAACAATTACTGTATTCACATCAGCCTGTTTAAATGATCTTTTTTTTATGTTATCAATGACGAAAAGAGGTTTCATATTCTTTAGCAAAAACTCTTGCAATCCTGCGCCATAACCAACATCAAGCCAAGAATTGGAATTGATAAAACAAAACACTCCACCCGGACGCAAAAGAGATAAACCATGATAGTAAAAATACACATAAAGGTCGCTTTTCTTATCAATCTTTATATTGTTACCCCATACATTTTTTACTGATTGAATAAGTTTTTCCTTATATTGCTTTTTAATTTTTCTCCACTCATCAGCACTATAGTTGTGCTGATTTTTAAGTGGTGGTGCAATAAGTTCCTGCCTAACATAAGGAGGATTTCCGATTACAATGTCAAAGCCACCTTTTTGATAAAAGACTTCGGCAAAGTCAATTTCCCATAAGAAATAATCCTTTTTCGCCTTTGATCCGATTTGAGATAAAACTTTTTGCCAATGGCTTATTTCGTCCAAGAGAGCGGATAAATGATTTTCAATTTTACGGATTTTTCCTTTTTGTTGTCTCGTTGTTCTCCCATCTATGGTTTTTTGATATTTTGAGGCCCTGAGTTCATTCTCTAAGCCTTCTCTTTCCTTTTGAAGTTTGCTCATTTTTAAATTGATGATTTCTTTTAAAATGTCCTGCTCAAGTCTTTCTATTGCTTCCTTTTCTTTTAGGTCAGCGCTTCTTTGACCCGAAAAGTAAGCCGCCTTTTTATCAGCAAGGCCAATTATTTTGTGCTTAAGATTATGAGGAATAAATAAATCAGAACGAAGCTTTATAGGAACATCAGCAATTTCTTCAATAAGAGAATCACCTTGACGAAGCTTAAAACTCAGGTTTGGTAAAAGAGGCTTGGTATAAATGTCCATATATTTTTCATCTGTTTCAATAATAAGGTTTAGCCACAACCTTAATTCCCCAACCATAATTGCCCAATCTTTAACATCAACGCCGTAAAGGTTTTCGGAAATAATCTTGTTTTTTAGAGCAAATAGATTTTCTTCTCTTCCTTCAAGTTGTCTTGAAAGCTCAGTGTGAAGCTCAACAAGGATGTTAAGCATGCCTACAAGGAAAGAGGCAGAACCTACGGCTGGGTCAACGATTTTGACTTTATCAAGAGAAGTTTTTATTTTTCTCAGCTCATCTAAAGTGAAATTTTTAATTAATTCTTCATTATGTGGCTCAAAAACAAAATCCATAAGCCTTTCTTTGTCTATACCAGTTTCTTCAAGGTAATGGACAAGAGATAGTCTGCACATAAAATCAATTTCTACTCTGTGCGTATAAAAAATGCCACTGCTTCCTCTTTCCTCTTCAGCTATTAAAGATTCATAGACTTTACCCAACATTTCAGGGTCAACCGCAACTTCAACATCAATTGGTGTTGATTCATCAATCGTAAAATTGAAAATTTCAAGAAAGCCTTTCTTTTTATCTTTATCATCTGGTTCAAAAAGCCATTCAAATACATAATCAGGGAGATCAAATCCAAGCTCATCCAACTCTGTGCATGAAAAAAGCCCTCCATTTAAAAAGGGCATTAGGCTGAATGATTCTTTAATGTCTTCAGGTAAATCTTTATGAAGATATAATTTTCTACCTAATGGACCATTAAATGCTCCAAAAAAGAGGCTTGATAACCACTGTGAGTAAAAAACATCTTTCAGTCCTTTCTTTTCTCTCCAGTCTTTATATTTAAACCAAAGATTTCTTAAATAGTTTTTGTCCTGAACATAGTCTTTCCATTTAAACCAGCCTTTTTTCTGCAAAAAGTAGATAAATAAAATTCTTGATAATAATTGTTGAGCAAAGGAATGCTTTTTCTCATAAGGTGTATCATATTTAGAAAGAGATTTAATAATAACTTCTCTAAGGGCATACTTATAAGCTTCAAAGAATTCTTCTGTAACCTTTTCTACAGAGAAGGCTTCAATAATCTTTTCAAGGGAAGAAAAATCACAATCTCCAACCTGTGTTAGAAAGGTATAATAAGGCTCATTTTGTTCTACAAAGTAGGTATATCTTTTATAATCGCTTAAAAGACTTTTTCTTCCTGCTGGTATCTGGTAAACAAGACTCATTCTGAAATTACCAGAAGAGTCATAGAAGATAAAAATCCCAGCATCGTAGCTTTCGTTCTTTAAAGTCTTTTTGGCAAGAACGAGTTGTCTCTTTTTACTTGACCTTTCTGAAAGTTCTCTTGTGCTTTTAAAACCTGCTATTAAAAGCCTCTTTCCTTCATCTTCATAAAAAATCTCACCAAGCTTTTCTCCAAAGTCAAAATACTCCTGAAAACCAGTTAATTCGCAAAAATTCTCTTCTTCTGAGAAGGGTTTAAACTTGGGAGTTTTTGTTCTAAAAAAGTCGGAGAAGTGTTTTAAAGATTTATCTTTAAAAAAGGAAGATAATGTCTTTTTAAGAAGGGAAGAGCTCATGGATTACTCCCTCCCTATTATATACTGCTAAAATTACTTCTTTTTCTGTTTTTATGAGTTTTTTCTTTTCTTTTTCTAAATAGTCTTCTCCAAGTCTGTTTTTCAGTTCTTCTATCTTTTTGGCAAGCCTTTCTTCTTTTTTGAGATATTCCTCAAACTCTATGATACTTCTTAAAGTGTAGTCTGGAAAGGTGAAGTATTCTATAAGGTCTTCTTTCAGAGTAAGTAAAAACTTCCAGTGAGGTTTTATAAGGGAGGAGCTTCTAAAATTTTGAATAACCGTGTTTAACACATTTAAAGCCTGCCTTTCAAGGCTTTTCTCTGTAGGGGGTTTTCTTTTTCCTCTGTAGTCAAGCACTTTTTCATAGTTTTCCCAAAAAGCATCTGTATTCCAGGGAAGGGCTGGTTCATTAGGCTTGCATCTTACCAAAGAAATGGCCGAATCTACTTCTAAAGGCTCTACCTCTGCTTTGGCGATGTCTTTTTTTAAGGCATAAATACGGTTATACTTTTTAAAAAATACTACCAGTATTTCTTTTTCAGGAGACTTTTTGGCCACTTTAAGCCGAGGCGGAAATTTTTCTACTTTCTTTATTAATTCTGGATATTTTTCTTTTATACCTTTAAACTCGCTTAAAAGCTTTGTGTAAAGACTTTCTTCTTCCATTTCGTCAGGGTTTTGTGTAAGCCTTCTATAAAGCTCCGAAGGCTTTGGCTCTTCATCTATGTCAAAGATCTTGGCATCCTCTCCAAGGACTTTATGAATCATAAACATCTTCTGACTGGCAACTTCTCTTGATTTCACTATGTTTGAGCCTTTCTCTGTGGGGAAAAAGTTCATTATGTAAAGCTCATCAAAAACCTTTTTACTAATACGATTTATTCTTCCCACTCTCTGAATTACTCTTACCGGATTCCAAGGAATATCATAGTTTACTACTACACCTGCACGGTTTAAGTTTACTCCCTCAGAAAGTTTGTCCGTGGAAACAAGAATGTCGTAGTCGTCTCTCTGGTCGTCCTCTTTTAAAGAAGCATCAAAGTTTTCTCTAATTTCCTTAAGCTTTTTAGCACTTAAAGTGCCATAAGCTATAAGCACTCTTTCTCCAAAGTGGTTTTCTAACTTTTCTCCTAAATACTTTACTGTGTCTGCATATTCGGAAAAAATGACTATCTTTCTCTGCGGTTCGTTTTTTCTCCAGTGTTTCAGTTCTTCTAAAAGGGCTGAAAATTTGGGGTCATTTTCTACTAATTCTAAGGTAGAAAGCTCTGCTAAAATTTCTTCAAACATTTTTAAATCTGCCTTTAAGTCCTCTAAAAATTCATTTGCACGCTTGAACTTTTTAAGGTTATAAACTTTGTGGTGTTTGGGATAGCGTCCCTGCTTAAGGCGAGCTTCATATTCTTTGAGTCTTTTTTCTATATCTTCTGGTTCCAATTGATAGATCTCTTCGATCAGCTTTCTCTCAAGTATGTATTTTCCAGTTTTTCGGACGAATTCAATAACTGTTTGGGTTATATTTTTAAAATTTATTATACTTTGTTTAAAGGCTAAAAAAGAGCTTTCAAACCTTTTAACAAGAAGCCTTCTCATTATGTCGTAAAGGTTCCTCTGACTTAAGTATTCAAAGCTTTCTTTGGCAGAAAGTTTTTCCTCGTCTTTTAAAGGTTTTTCGTATTCAAAAGGGCGATACATTGTTCCCTTAAACCTTCCTCCTTCCTCAGGGGCAAAGAAATAGGTTATTATTTTATCGTAAAACTCCATTTGTTCTGGCTTTAATTCAAAAAAGCACTCTAAAGGATCGGCAATTCTGGATAATTCGTTTATTTCTTCTTTGTATTTAGGGTTTTTTAGAAGATCAAGACGGTTTCTTCTTATGGTTACAGGCTCAATAACCGCTCGTATCTCCTTAGCAAGATATTTCGCCCTTTTATTAACCTTACTGAGGTCTATTGTGCATTCTCCAAAAAGGGCTTGATAGTAGTTTTGTGCTCTCTTTCTTTTGTCTTCGTCATAAGAATTGTGATATTTGGATATGTAGTTTAATTTATCAAAAAAAGATTTAAAAACAGAAAATCTGCTTATAAGGTCGTCTTCAAGACTTATGGTAGATTTTTTGGGGATAATAAAAAGTTTAAGAAGGGATAAGATATCAGAAGGTCTGTTGTTAAAAGGAGTTGCTGTAAGGAGAATTACTTTTTTACCACGGGTTATGTTTTTTAATAGTTCGTAGCTTTTGGTGTCTTGGTTTCTAAATCGGTGGGCTTCGTCAACAATAACCACCTCTATATCCATATTTTCCCTTTTTGAGATGATTTCGTTAAGTTTTTCAAGCTCTCCAATGGAATATACTTCCCAGCCGATTTTAGTTAATCCGAAATCCTCAAGATATCCCCACCAGCCTGAGTCTTTAACCCTTCTGTCTCCCATGATGGCTGGTGGGCAGATTACCACACCTCTTTTTCCAAGAATACGTGCTACCGCAGAAGCAATTACGCTTTTACCAAGACCTACCACATCTGCTATAATTACACCCCCATGCTTTTGAAGAATAGAAAGGGCCTGATTTATGGCATCAACCTGATATTGAAAGGGTTTATAGCCTGATTTTTCTAAAAGCACTCTGGGAGAAATGGTTTCAAGCCTTTCTTGAAAATAATCTATGTAGTTTTTTAAAACCCATACATAGGCAGAAAAGGGTGTGATTTCTCTAATAAGAGTGTCTTCTTTAAGGGTGAGAAGAAGGCGTGTTTTTAGGTCAGGGGTTTCGGTTATCTTTATAGCCCTTTCCCATTCTTCATCAAAATATTTTTCTGCGGTTTCTGTGCCATAATCTGAAATTTCTACATTAAACTCCCTTTGCTCGTTTAGCCCTGCTCTGGTAAGGTTGCTACTTCCTGTGATAAAAACGCTTCTTCTTCCTATCTGCGTTTCATCAAGTTTAAAAATGTAAAGTTTGGCATGATTTGGTTCTAGAGTCTTTCTGATGATTATTTTGTCTTTTTCTATAAGGTTTAAAAAAAACCTTACCTGTTTGTAGAATTCTTTGTTATCAAAGTCTTTACAATTTATAGCCTTTACAATGGAACGAAAATATCTTTCTATCCTTTCTTCTCCAGTTAAATTTTTGTTTTCGGCAAGTTCAATAAGCTGGTGTTGAAATTTATCTACTTCTAAACCTACCAGAATTTTAAAAGTAAAATCTTGACGTTCTTTTTCAGACTTTAATCTTATTTTTAAGGCCCGGTAAATTTCTTTTAGTCCAGAAAAGTAAAAGAAGCCAACGAGAAATTTTAATTCCTGACTTACGTTAATAAGTTCGGTCAGTCGTTGTTTGAGTTCTTTATCCTGCTGATTAGTGATAAAAGGCATTTTGAAAAAGACTATTTACGTTTGGTGTAGAAAAATTTTATTATATATAGAAAATAAGAGTTTTGTCAAGAGTTTTTCACATCCCCAAAAATCCGCGCTTGCCCCACAAAAATACCTTGATGGCTTTAAAACACATCAAATTTTCTAAAAAATATATGTTGCCCATAAAGTTAGGATGATTGTGCTTTGCAGCAGAAATATCAATCCCAGATCTGGGAAATTACATTTCCCTTGATTTTTCTTGGCAAACTCATTATGTTTAAGATATGTCTAACCTTAAAACAAGGGAAAAGCTAAAAAAACTTTTTGACACGCTAGATGCTGATGACAGGTTGCTCATAGTTATCTTTCCTGATCCAGATGCTATTGCCAGTGCCTGGGCCTTAAAACGACTTATTCGGTATAAGGTACAAAGTGTAGATATTGCGGCGCTGCGGGAGACAAAGAGGCTGGACAATTTGGCCATGATAAGGCTTTTAAGAATTCCGATTCTTCGTTTTGAGGAGTGTCAAATAGAGATATACACCAAGCTGGCTATTGTAGATTCTCAACCCCACCATTTTGCCGAATTAGAAGGGCTTTCCTTTGATATCCTCATTGACCATCATCCAGTAGACCGAGAATTTGACGCCGCCTTTCAAGATATAAATCCCACTTATGGTGCCACGGCCACGATCTTGACAGAGTATCTGCGAGCAGCCAAGATCAAACCTTCAACCTATTTGGCTACGGCCCTCTTTTACGGTATTAAGACGGACACCCAAAACTTTGTTTTGCGGGGAATAGAAAAAGATATACAGGCCTTTCGCTATCTTTTTAACTACATTAATCAAACTATCCTCCGAAAGATAGAAACTTCAGAGCTTAGCCTGAAAAATCTTTCTTATTTTAAAAAGGCCTTTAATAATATGGAGGTTAATCTTAGACGCCATCGGGTGTTTCTCTTTTTGGGTAAGGTGGAGAGTCCAGACATTTGTGTTATTTTGGCCGATTTTTTACTAAGAATTTATGAAATTTCTTGGAGTATCGTGGCAGGCATTTATGAAGAGACAGTAGTTATTATCTTTCGCAGTGATGGCTACCGGCGTGATGCTGGTCAACTGGCAACTAAGGCCTTTGGCGAGATAGGCAAGGCAGGCGGACACAAAGAGATGGCAAGGGCAGAAATACCTTTAGCAAATTTAAGTCCATTTATTTCTAACTTGAGTAGATCAAAAGCAAAGCGCATAAAAGAAATTAAGGCCTATGTTAAAGGTCGTATAAAGGAGATGGGTTTGTAAAATGCCACTACCATTAGAACAAATCAGTTACCAAGAAAGAGTTGCCCGGTTTATTTATCTTTATCTTCAACAAGAATTAGAACGTGTGCTTATCAAAACGGCCCTCCTTGATTCCTTTGAGCGCTTTTTGGCCCAGGGACATGCTTATCCCTTTGTAGACAAACGGGAGTTAAAGCCACGTGCCCGCATTTATGAAAAGGAATATGCCTTACATAATACCTTTTTAGTGATATTTACAGAGGGTACTTTACCAAGCCACTGTAAGCGCTATATCCGTTTTTTTGAGACAAATAAGTTGGTTAAAGAAAACCTAGAGTATTTAGCTGATTTTAAATTATACAAAGAATTTAACAAAAACCTGACCTATTTTGAACAAAGTGATTTCTTTAACCTCCTTGAGCAACTTCTTCCAGCTGATTATGCCCTGCTTATCCAAAGGGATAGCTCTATTAAACGCACGCGCTATACCCTATCACATTTTCGGGTGAAGATAGATTGGCCTATTGATGCGGCGGCAGAGGATTTGGCCAAATACCTTCGCTACATCTCTAAAGACCTTTATGAAAAGGGAGAAAAATATGCTGAACTACTTCAGCAAAAACTCTTTGAATATTACGGTTTTCACTACACGGCTGGGGGCAGGCGCACGGCGGCCATTATTGCCGCTCAATATTTAAGACACCTGGACTTTATTTCTACAGTCTATGTCGCAAGCTGTAGTTGTCGCTCCCTTACCAAGATTGGTACGGATGATAGGCTGAGCCGATATGTATTATTGCGCCTGAGTAATGAGGAGATAGCCCAAGTGGCTAAAGACAATGGTTTAAGCCAGGAGAAGTTTGAAAAGTATTACCTTTTTTACCGGTTTAAGGAATACGGAATTGGCCTCTTTCAAGTAACCTATACCCACACCGAACACTCTATACCCCCTCCTGACGGAAAGTTAAGAGAGCTTAACCCTGACTATTACTGGCTGGTAGTAGATAAACAACTGCTTTTACCCGTGTTTAAATATACTGATATGCGTCCCTTGGTCTATAAGACTATATATGCTTAGCTTTAGGGTAAAATAGGGAAAAAATGTTAAAAAACAGGCAGAGAAGGTTTCCTTCTCTGCCTTTACGCAATGATAAGCTTTAAATCCTTTTTAAGAAGCTTTTTGGTCTGCAATTACCTGGGAGAGAGCAACATATATCGCTAAACCACCACATAAGATGCCTTCATAGCCAGCGAATTTTTTGATAAAGGCGCTTCCTGTGGCATCACCAAGAGCTAATAAGAAGAATAAAATCCAGAGAGTGATAAATACCAATTGAATATCCATTTTGTGTTTACCCACATATAGAGCAATCCACATGAAGAATGTAAAAATTCCCCACATGATAAGATAGGCTAGCATTGCTGCCTTTGCCGGACCAGGCCACCACCCCAGTTTCTCCATTAACAACAAAAAGACCAAAGTTTCCCAGAACAAACCATAAGAGGTAAAGGCGGTTGTCCCGAATGTATTGCCATTGGCCCATTCCATAATGCCGGCAATAATTTGGGCAATACCTCCATAGAAAATCCCCATAGCTAAAATCATTGTTCCCAGAGAAAAAATGCCAGCATTATGTAAGTTGAGCAAGACAGTAGTCATGCCAAATCCCATTAATCCCAATGGTGCCGGGTTTGCAAATTTATTTTCCATCTCTTTATCCCCTTGTTATTTTAATTACAAATTTCTATCCTGATAAAATCAGGATTTTCTTCTCTTAATCTGCCAACGTGGTCAAATCACCAGGATCAAGACCCAACTCCTGTGCCTTCAATACACGCCGCATGATCTTTCCGCTTCGGGTCTTAGGTAGGCTGTCCACAAACTGGATGGACTTGATGATCACGATTGGACCAAGTTCTTTGCGTACATGTTGTCTGAGCTCCTTATCTAACTCATCGCTAGGCTCATAACCCTTCTTGAGAATGACAAATACTTTGGCCACTTCGCCTTTGACTGGATCAGGCACACCAATGCAGGCAGCCTCAGCTACGGCTGGATGGGCGACAAAGGCACTTTCTACCTCGGCCGTACCAATACGGTGACCAGCGATATTCATCACATCGTCTGCTCGTCCTTGAATCCAGAAGTAACCATCTTCATCCTTTCTGGCGACATCACCAGTGGTGTAGACACCTCCAGGGATGACATCCCAATACTGCTTTACATATCTATCCGGATCGCCCCACAGAGTACGCAACATGGAAGGCCAGGGCCGTTTTATGACCAAGAAACCACCTTTACCAGGAGGTACGGGCTTACCTTCTTTATCCACTACATCGGCATGGATGCCAGGGAATGGCTTGGTGGCAGAACCAGGCTTTAAGAGAGATACAGGTAAAGGTGTGATCATAAACGCACCCGTTTCTGTTTGCCACCAGGTGTCTATGATAGGACATCTTTCCCGACCTACATTTTGGTAATACCACATCCAGGCTTCAGGATTAATAGGCTCACCTACTGTCCCCAAGAGTCTTAAGGTTTTAAGGCTATGCCGTCTAGGCAATTCTGTCCCAAACCGCATGAGCATCCGGATGGTTGTCGGTGCGGTGTAAAGAATGTTAATACCAAATTTATCAATGATTTGCCACATCCGGTCTGGCTTTGGATAAAGAGGATGACCTTCATACATAACCGTCGTTCCACCACAGATTAGGGGGCCATAAACGATATAGCTATGACCTGTAATCCAACCGACATCAGCCGCACACCAGTAGATATCTGTTTCTTTTAGATCAAAGACCCATTTTAAGGTACGGCTCACTCCTACCATATAACCACCATGCACATGGAGGATCCCCTTAGGTTTACCGGTAGTCCCAGAGGTATAGAGAATAAAAAGAGGATGTTCTGAATCTAAGATTTCAGGTTCACATTCATCCGATACGCCCTCCATGAGGTCATGCCACCAGAGATAACGGCCATCACTCATGTCAATGGGTTGACCGGTTCTCTGAACAACAATCACATGCTCAACGGTAGGACACTCAATCATGGCCTCATCTACAGTCTCTTTCAGGTTGATGATTTTTCCATTCCGATAGAGACCATCGGCCGTAACAATTACCTTTGCCTTGGCGTCATTTACCCTCTCCCGTAAGGCCATGGCACTAAAGCCGGCATAGACCACGGTGTGGATGACGCCAATCTTGGCACAGCCAAGCATGGCGATGGCTGTTTCTAAAAGATTGGGCATGTAAATGGCTACCCGATCTCCCTTTTTAAGCCCTAAGGACTTAAGGATGTTAGCAAACTTGTTTACCCGCCGGTAGAGCTCATAGTAGGTAAGCTTCTTCTTTTCCTTCACCGGCTCGCCCTGCCAGATAATCGCAACCTTGTTTTTACGGTGGGTCTTAATATGCCTGTCTACGGCATTATAGGTGATGTTACACTTACCCCCTACAAACCACTTGTAAAATGGGGCATTGCTTTCGTCCAATACCTTATCCCACTTCTTAAACCAGTCCAACTCCTCGGCTGCCTCTTCCCAAAAGCCTTCTGGATCCCTCAAGCCTCTTTCTAAGGCTTCTTGATACTCCTTAGGACTGACATTTGCCTCTACGACTACTTCTGGCAGAGGCCGAAAAACCCTCTGCTCCGCCAATAAGGCCTCTGTTGCATCTCTTACTTCTACATTTTCTTTTTCTGCCGCCATCTTTACCTCCTTAATGGACTTTTTTACTGTTGTAACCGATATAACAAAAAAAAGTCTAGTCATAACTAGATAAAAGGTAGGTTTTGCAGACGAGCGGTCGGTAGGATAAGGTAAAAATTATAATCCCAAAATTTCCTTAAGTTGCTTTAACCGGCGGCGACTGATGGGGATTTCTATTTTATGTTTGCCAGTAGTGCGCAGATAAAAACTCCCTCCTGGAACACTGGCAATCTCTACAACTTGATCAAGATTAACCAAATACTTGCGGTGTACCCGGAAAAAGGAAGTGCCCTTAAACCTTTCTTCCAAGGTTTTTAGACTATAATTGGTAAAAAGTTTTTCCTCGGCTGTATAAACATAGGTATAATCACCCCAGGCCTCAGCAAAGATAATCTTGGAATAAGGGATAAGGATATGTTTACCACCTTTTTCCACAGGTAATTTCTGAATGATAATCGGTTCTTCTTTGTCTTTGCGCCAGCTTCTTCCTAAGGCCTCTAGTAACTCTCCTTCATCAAAGGCCTGTGGGGGAATAGAGATCTTTTCTCTGTCTGTCCCTTCCTTAATTCGCATTAACTTACCTAAACATTTTGCCCTTTCAATGGCCTTTAAAAGGCGTTCTTTTTCAATAGGCTTTAGGATAAAGTCTGCTGCTTCCAAATCAAAGGCCTCGGCCGCATCCGTTTCTTTTTCAGAGAGAAAAATAATCAAGGGAAACATGTTGGCTTGAGAAAGGAGTTTTACTAACTCCGGGCCACGCATGTCTTCTAACTCCATATCTACAAAGACCAACTCATAAGGGAAGGCCCGGATTAACTGAAAGGCCTCTTTGCCAGAGGGAGTTTCACCAATAATCACTACACTATTAACTTCATTTAAGAAACTGCGCAAAAGTGCCCTTTCTTGGCAATTGGAGAGCACAAGAAGGGTTTTAAGTATCATAAGTTTCTATCCTTCAAAGATTACCTTTCCTGTCTCTTTAAAATCGTATCCTTGAAACTGATGGGCAGAAAGGCTAAGGTTTAATGGGTCTAACAAGGAAAAAAACTTCTTTATTGGTTTTAAACGATAATCATCTTTACGTACAACTAAATCAAACCGTTCCCAGCTGATGTGGATGAAATCAAGTCCTAACATCTCAGCCACATATCGTATACCTATCCCCACATCGGCCTCGTTTCTTATAATCTGTAAGCCTACTTCTAGGTGAGTATTGACTTCCTTTTCATAACCCTGGATTTGTTCGGGGCTAACCCCTTTTTGGGCTAAATGATAGTCTAAAAGTAAGCGGGTACCCGAACCTAAATTACGGTTAATAAATCTTACCTTTTCTTTAGTTAAATCAGAAAAATCCTTTATATGCAAGGGATTGCCCTTTTTTACCAGAAACCCCTGTTCTCTGTAAACAAGATTTATGACTATAACAGGTATATCTTCTAAATATTTAGAAAGAAAAGGAAGATTGTAGTCTTGCGTTTCTGGATCAAAAAGATGTGTAGCTGCCATTACCGCCTTACCCTTGGCCAGGGCCTCAAGCCCTTTCGCACTACCAATACAGGCATAATAGGTTAATGATTCTGGAAAGGAATCTTTATTATATTTATTGATAAGGACATTTAAAAAAGGATCATTACTGCCAGCGATAAAAATATCCTTTTGTTTTTGAATACTTTCGGCAATCCATTCATCTATAAGATGTCTAGGAAATAACCACTTTCCGGCTACACGCGTGCAAGGAATTTCACCTTCTTTAATGAGTTGATAGACCTTTTTTTCGTTAATTTTTAAGTAATTAGCAACCTCTTTTGTGGTAAAAAATTGGGACTTATCCATAGTCTTTACTTACAATAAAAAACTTTTTGCGTCAACTCTTGTCTTTTTGGGAACTACACGTTCAAGCACACGAAAATTTACCTTACAATTTCCTGTTAGACCTAACTTAGAATTGGTTTAGACTTGCTTTGATACTAATGTCAAGTTATCTTGACGAAGTTATGGGAATGATTTAAAAACTATTATTATGATTGGTGTATCCAAATTGTATTGTGGCACGGTAGAACCGTCTGATCCCTTGCGTTACGGACGGAAGATAAAAAGGTTGCCTGCTCATCTTTTACAATTTGCCTTGGATAAGAAGCCCATTGTTGTTTGGAACTGCACGCGGCGATGCAATTTAAAGTGTAAACACTGTTATGCCCAGGCAGGAGATAAAGATTATCCCAACGAGCTAACTACGGAAGAGGGTAAACGGCTTATTGATGATCTGGCCCAGTTTGGCTGTCCAGTGTTACTCTTTTCTGGGGGTGAACCCCTGGTCAGAAAGGATGTTTTCGTCCTGGCCGCCTATGCCGTAGAGAAGGGATTAAGAGTAGTCTTTTCTACCAATGGGACTTTGATTACCAAAGAGACAGCTAAACGGCTAAAAGAAATTGGCACTTCCTATGTGGGTATTAGCATTGATGGGACTGAACCAGTGCATGATGCCTTTCGGGGTGTAAAAGGGGCCTTTAAAAAGGCCATAGAAGGGATAAGAAACTGTAAAGAAGCAGGACTTAAGGTGGGGCTGCGTTTTACCATTTTTAAAGGGAATGCCAAGGAAATTCCAGCCATCTTTGACCTTGTAGAACAGGAAGAAATAGATCGGGTTTGTTTTTATCACCTTGTTTATTCTGGAAGGGGTAGTGCTTTAATCAAAGAGGATCTCTCCCACGCAGAGACCCGCAAGGTGGTAGATTTAATTATTGACCGTACTTATGACCTCTTTCAGCGGGGTAAGCCCAAGGAGGTGTTGACCGTAGACAATCACGCTGATGGCCCTTACATTTATTTGCGTATGCTGAGAGAAGGCAATCCCCGGGCAAAAGAGGTGTTAGAACTCCTTAAAATGAATGAAGGTAACAGCTCTGGCGTAGGTATTGGTTGTGTAAGCTGGGATGGGGAAGTATATGCCGACCAGTTCTGGCGGGAACACAGCTTTGGTAATGTAAGACAACGGCCCTTTAGTGAAATCTGGACAGATACCTCTCATCCCCTTATGGCCAAGCTTAAAGAAAAGAAAAAATATGTGAAAGGTCGTTGTAGCAAGTGCAAGTGGCTGGATGTATGTGCCGGCAACTTTCGGGCTCGTGCTGAGGCCTATTACGGTGATATCTGGGCCCCTGATCCAGCCTGCTATCTGACAGATGAAGAGATTGGCCTGAGTTAGAGAATTGGATTGTTTTTCCTATTCTATTCAGAAGAAGTCTACGCGCAAATTTCTTTAGCCCATGTAAGTAATGCAAGCAATATTAAGAGAACTTGGTAAGTGGTGTTATAATTTAGCGTTAGCCATTGTGGTAGCAGCAATCGTTAAGCCGTTAACGGAGACTAAAACTACATGGTCTTCGGTTTTACTAG
Source organism: Candidatus Desulfofervidaceae bacterium (assembly GCA_027064585.1). Classification (GTDB taxonomy): domain Bacteria; phylum Desulfobacterota; class Desulfofervidia; order Desulfofervidales; family Desulfofervidaceae; genus JAGHCL01. The sequence goes on from JAMOPI010000004.1 coordinate 16,406, forward strand.
CTGGATTTTGGGTAATTGTTTTACTTATTAGCGGCAGTTTGCTAACATGGAAGGTGGCAAAGAACAGGGAGGAAAGAATTGGGAATGTTTGAAATAACTATAAGCGTGTTCTCATTGATAGCTGTTATTGCAGGTCTTGTAGCCTTATACTTAGCCGGACGGGCTGAACGGACTAAAAAAGAAATTAAACGCTAATTTAAGGACATGCTTTTTGAGCTTTTAGCATAACAAAATTTTGCAAACAGTCTTTAGAGAAAGCTATGAAAACATAGCTTGTAAGGAGGATAGCCATGTTTTTTCCTATTTATCGTCCCCGGCGTTTGCGTCGCAATGAAAACCTGCGCCGTATGGTCAGAGAGACACATCTGCGCATAGACGACCTTATCTTTCCTATGTTTATTAGGCCAGGTAAAGGCATTAAAGAGCCTATTTCCTCCATGCCAGGGAATTATCGCTTTTCTATTGATGAACTGGTTAAAGAGGTAAAAGAGGTTCATCAACTGGGTATACCAGCCATTATCCTGTTTGGCATTCCTGAAAAAAAGGATGAGGTGGGCAGTGAGGCCTATGCCAAAGACGGGATTATTCAGAGGGCCATCCGGGCGATTAAGGACGCCGTGCCTGAAATGATCGTTATTACCGATGTCTGTCTGTGTGAGTACACAAGTCATGGGCACTGTGGCGTTATCAAAAATGGGGAAGTAGATAACGATACCACCCTTAAACTTCTGGCCAAGGAGGCAGTCTCTCACGCCGAAGCAGGGGCAGATATGGTGGCTCCCTCTGATATGATGGATGGAAGGGTAAAGGCCATTCGTGAGGCCTTGGATGGGGCCGGATTTAGTCACATTCCGATCATGTCCTATGCAGTCAAATATGCCTCTGCCTTTTATGGGCCCTTTAGAGAGGCGGCCGAATCTGCCCCCCAATTTGGAGATCGGCGCAGCTACCAGATGGACCCGCCCAACGCCAGGGAGGCGATTAGGGAGGCCCAACTTGATGTGGCGGAGGGGGCAGACATCATCATGGTCAAACCAGCTCTACCCTATCTGGACATCATTTATCGGGTGAAAGAGGCCGTAAACCGGCCCATTGCCGCCTATAATGTCAGCGGCGAATATGCCATGCTTAAGGCGGCTATTGCCAATGGCTGGCTAGATGAGCAGCGGGTAATCTTGGAAGCACTTATAAGCATCAAACGGGCTGGCGCCGACTTAATCCTCACCTACTTTGCCAAGGACGTAGCCCGCTGGCTTGGGTAAAGGCTACCTTTTTGCGTCCTTAGCTTAGCCAATATCTTTTTCTTAATGGTGATTTTAAAAAGACTCTTTATCCTGTGAAGCTTTTTATAATCCTTAAAGGTGACTAGGCTTATCGCCTTTCCCTCTTTGCCAGCCCTTCCGGTTCTACCTATACGGTGAATGTAGTAGGCAGGATCTTCAGGTAGGGCATAGTTAATCACATGGGTAAGATTAGAAATGTCTATTCCCCGCGCCGCTACATCGGTAGCTACTAAGACATTAAGCCATCTCTTTTTAAACTTATTTAAAATCCGCTCCCGCTGGCGTTGGGAGAGGCCACCGTGTAAGGCACCAGCGTTATAGCCACGCTGGATAAGTCTAGCGGCAATCTCATCTACGTCCCTTTTTGTTTTACAAAAGACAAGACCATAAAACCCCTCTTCCATATCTATAATCCGGCACAGGACGTCAAATTTACGGTGAGGAGAGACCTCATAATAAACCTGAGTGGTAAGTTGGGGTGTTGTCTGAGGGGCCTTGGCCGTGATAAGAACCGGCTGGTTCATATATTTTTGGGCAATGTGTAAAATAGTCTCAGGCATGGTGGCAGAAAAAAGTAGCATTCTCTTTTTTAGAGGCACGCTCTTTAAAATTTCTTCTATGTCATCTATAAAGCCCATATTTAACATCTCATCTGCTTCATCCAGGATGAAATAGGAGAGATTGTGTAGCTTTAGGCTCTTATGTCCTAAATGATCTAGGATTCTCCCAGGTGTTCCCACCACGATGTCAACACCTCTCTTTAAATACTGCCATTGCCTTCTAATAGACTGCCCTCCATAGATAGGGAGGACAAAGAGCCTCTTGTTACCTCTTAAGGAAATAACCTCTTCTGCCACTTGTATGGCCAACTCCCTAGTGGGCACTAAGATAAGGGCCTGCACATGCCCTGTTTTCTCTTTAAGCCGTTCAATAAGGGGAATACCAAAGGCCGCTGTTTTGCCTGTACCTGTTTGGGCCTGACCAATAATGTCTCTGTCTTCTCCTAAAAAAATAGGGATGAGTTTTTTCTGAATAGGTGTAGGAGTTTTAAAACCCTTTTTCTTTAAAGCCTTTAAGACATTGGCAGAAATTCCTAGTTTTTCAAATTCTTTTAATGACTGCATAAAAAATCTCCTTTTTAAACCTTTAATCCTTCCCAACCTTATGAATTTGTAGGGAGAGGAGGAAAAAGGAGGGTCTTACCTAGACGCTTTTAAGGGAAGGCAAACCATCCTTTACTTCCGGTCAGAGCATATCACATTTATACACCCCTGCCTAGGGGTAGGAGGAATTTATTTTATCTTTACCTTACCGGCTTCGTTTATATTGCCCTTGAGGTCTATGGTGCGTTTTAAAAACTGCCTAATGACCCAAATGTTTGTGCACAGGTGAGAGGAGATAATGGTTGTAAAAGAAGAAGTTTCAGGCGCCAAGGCAAGGTAAGGAATGATCTGATCGGCCAGGTGTTCATCTAAGGCCACCTTATTTTGTAAATACTTTAAAAAACCATCACTTACTTCATCAGCCACCCTTTCTGCCGGTTTTCCCTTAATCCCAACGGCTGAAAACCCAGCCTTTATCTCCTCATCCACCCACAAGAACAAAAAGCTCCCCTTGCCCCGGCTAGAAACCAGTCTTTCCTCTATTTTTAAAGAAAGCCCCAGTTGTTCTATTTGCTGCTTGAGCCTTTTTGCCTGACGCTCAATGATATGTCTAGGCAAATTGGCCGCTACTGAAAGTCCCTTTAAAGAAGAAAAAGAAGGGGGGTCTTCCCAACGCTGGGCCTTTAAGGAAGAAGACGGATAGACCTTTACATAAATTTCTCCGCCACCCTCAGGATACCAACCCCACTTTTTTAATTCTAGTTCTACCTTTATTCCTAACTTGGCCAGCATCGGAACAAATACGTGTTTAAGATAATGAAAGGGCGGACTAAAAGGGACATGGGTACCACCCTTAATAGTCAGCGTAGAAGGTTTTTTTGCCTGAGATAATGGCAAAAGCAGGCACTGAAACACTAAACTCGTTGCCCCGGCCGTGCCGATAGCAAGGTGATAATCTCCTGCAAAGATGCCTTTGGGCACAAAAACCAGTTCGCTTGCACCCACTTCTGCCCCTTTTACTTCGGCCTTAGTGATGGCCTGCATGGCCTTTACACACACAAGATGCTGGGGACGCAGGCCAGGCTTGGGCCGGTTGGCCCGGATATTAAAAATGCGCACGGCTGTTTGGTATAAGGCCGCCAATCCTAGAGAGGTCCTTAAAATCTGTCCGCCACCTTCGCCATGACTGCCGTCAATATGAAGCATTTATTTTGCAAAAATGTCTTCCTGGGTAATGGGTAAGATCAATATTTTATAAAGACCAAAAAAGGTTTTTCCTACCAAAGGTCTAGTTTTAAGAAACACCTTACCCGTGTGAGGATCATAGAACACAACTTCCATCTCTGTATAGCCCTTTTGCCGATCGGCCACTAAAAGGTTAATTTGGGGTGTAGTAGTATTAGTAAAAGGGATAGGCAAAGGAGGGAGTCCTATTAAGATGCTTTTAATTTGGTCTGTTCCCAGAGATTTAACCAGGGCCGCCACGACATAATCGGCCTCTTCTTTTTTATCTACCACTATCGCTCCCTTTTCTACACACCACAAGGCAATGGCCTTTTTTAAATACCCTTCTTCATCTGGGGCTAGGGAGGCGGTATCAATATAAACCTTTTTCTCCGTTAAATTTAAATGCGTGTCCAGTTTATCTATTGCTTTATCTACTGCCTTGGTCAACAAAAGCTGCTCTACCAGACTACGCTTAGATTGGGTTACATAATGGGTGGTGCTACAAGCCTCAAGAAAAGAGACAAAAAAAATACACAGCCAAAGCTTAAGAATAAGAAAAATCCTCTCTTTCATAACACCTCTATCGAGGTCTATAGCATAAGGTTTTAATGGTGTCAATTTAGGGTTTGGACTGCTCCCCATTTTTTGGACACGTAAAATGTTAGAGCTAAGGGAAAAGCAGTCCATTCGTATCTTGGCAGAAGCTAAAGCTCCAGACAACTCCGTTGCCGCTACCGCTAGAAAATAATTCGCTTTGCTTCTAATAGGCATGGTGTTGTTTAAGTTTTTCTTCTGAAACTATTTTTCTAAACTCTGGATCAAAAATAATTTCTTCAATTCCAGAAGAAGTAACATATTCAATTTTCAAAAGAGGATACATTAAAGGATAAAAATAAACTCTCTTAATCTTAATTTGTGTAATATTTGATATATGTCTGGTCAACCATTGAGCTGCTATTTTAGAACTTAGTTTATGAATAGGAGCCGCTTTTATTAGCTCTATAAATTTCATTTCATTAACTGAGATATATACTGTAATATCTTTCCCTGAAGATGATAAAAAATGTAAGGCATATACAAAGGGTTTATCATAATATAAAAAAGCTTCTACTAACTTGGAAGCTTCACTAACATATTTGTGTCCAATACAGAGAGCTTTTGTCATTTCTTCTTTATTTAGTCATCCCTGAAAAACGCTCTAAGCTACCATTTTATCACACATTTTTCTTGAAATAAGGCTGACAAAAATGCAAAGATATGCTAAAAATCAGTTTAAAACCTTGCAATTTGGGACATCAAAATG
>JAMOPI010000005.1 GCA_027064585.1 Candidatus Desulfofervidaceae bacterium
TACAAACCAATTCCCTTTTCCTTGTGACATGGAATCCCTGGAATCCAGTTGTTGTATGGGATGGAGGAGAAATAAATTCAGATGTGGCCTATCGTCAGAATTTAGGTCAATACAGTGCGTGTTACACGATATACGATTTTGAAGTTCCTCCAGGAATTGGTGGTACATATGATTTATATGCGCTTTTCAACCGTGCAGGTCATCCTCTGGATGTATTCTCTCTTCTTTCAAACCTGGCATACAAAAGGATTACTTTTGAAGACATGAGATAAACACAAGGCAGGGCTATCTAGCCCTGCCTTAAAAGTTTAGAACTTTGGAAGCAGAGATGTAAATTTTATTCTGTTCACTGTTCACTTAATAACACCTTGCTCTTACAATTCAAGTTGTTTTAATTTCTCCTCAAATTCCTGTATGGAGTCTACTCTAATAGCCAGTTTTAGCAGGTTTTTTAAAACATCTCTATTGGCCATACCTCTGATTTTAACAGATAACTCTGGTTTAAGGGGCCCAAATCTCTCTATTAAAACTTCTATGACCATTTCCTGGGCATCCAGGATCATACCTTCCATACGTCCTTGTTCTATCCATTTTTCTGCAAGTGTCGGCATAATATCTGCCCCCTTTCCTATTTGTTTTATTGCCTTTTTTATATCCTCTTCATCTATCTTGTCAGTTGCACTCCCTATATAGCGAAGTAGTGTTTCCAGATATTGAAGGGGTGTATTACTCTCACCAAGTCCTTTAAAAAGATTAAAAATACGTTCCAGATGTTTGCCTGGCTCAGGTGTTGTAAGGTATTTAAGGGCCAGTAAAGTAGCCTTTAATATCACTGTTCCTTTGATCTCTTCATCAGATATACTGGATAGGTCGTAAAGCAAATAATTAAAGTCTGGTATATAACTATCTAACTCTTTTTCAGTCTCTCCAAAAAGGTCAAAAAAGTTTGTTTTTTATTTTCCATTTTCTGTGACCATTGTAAATGACTAATGGAATAATAACAGGTAAAGTAAAAGATTGATTTTGTTTGAGATATAGATCCCAAATTTTGACCATATATCTGAGAAGCTGCAAAGCAGTAAATCTTTGTGGCGTGCTTTTGTGCTCAAAAAGCAAATAAATAAATCCATCTCTGAAACTTATCTGAACTTCATAGAGTAAATCAGAAAAATGTTTTTTTAAATCTTCATCCACAAAGGAGTCTTTGACAATGGTAAGAGAATTAAAATCAATTAATCTGCAAATATCTTGAGGCAGATAATTTTTTAAAAAATCTTCAGCCTCCTCTTTGTGCGAGAAGATCTCCTTCACAAATGCGTCATGAGGGTTCTGTATGAATTTTCTCTCCATAACTTTTTTATTAAAACACCACTTAATAAATGGCAAGAGGAGTTTGGAAAATAGTGAATAATGACCAGGAGAGAAGGTATAAAAAGGTAACCTTCATGATAAATATGTCAAAAAAGAGGATTTAAGTGGTAATATCAAAATGCCCACTTTTGCAGAAAAACGGGGACCTACAGAGGTAGACAGCTATTGTTCACTTTGTTCACTTCCTTTATATGTGAACCATTATTCGCCCGTGCCCATTTTTTCCCTATTTTTTTCCATTCTTTTCCAAAAAGAGGTTGCGGATTTTGGGTTTACCTTGACACTATAAAATAGTGTCGGCTATTCTACACTAAAAAATGAATGTAGTATTAGTAACCAAATATAAAAAGGAGGGAAACTAATGAAGAAGGTTTTTTGGTTGTTAGGCATTTTTTTGGTATGGGCGGTTAGTGCACAGGCAACCATAGAAAAGGCGCGGGTTATAAAGGCATTAAAAGGATTGCCGGTGCCGTTTATTGAAAATCAGGGACAGGTTAATGAGCAAGTTGCCTATTATGCTAAGACCTTTGGTGGGACAGTATTTGTAACCAAGAAAGGGCAATTAATCTATAGCCTGCCAGCAGAAAAAGGCGGAGTAGCCTTAAAGGAGGTGTTTATAGGAGCTAAGATAAGCACTGCCAAAGGGGAAAAAAAGGCCATTACAAAAGTGAGCTATTTTCGGGGGAAGGACAGAAAGAAATGGGTAAGTGGTCTTTCTACTTATGACTATGTGAGCCTTGGGGAGATATGGAAGGGAATAGAGCTCAAGGTGCGTGCTTATGGAAATAATGTAGAAAAGCTATTCTATGTTGACCCACAGACAGGGGTAAATGAGATTAAAATAAGGCTAGAAGGGGCAAAGAAACTTGAAGTAGCCAAAGATGGACGGCTTAAGGTAGTGACAGAAAAAGGCGAGGTATATTTTACCAAGCCGGTAGCGTATCAGGAGATAGCAGGGAAAAAGAAAGAAGTAGAGGTAGCGTATGTAGTGAAGGGGAAGGAATACAATTTTAGGCTTGGTAAATATGACCACACAAAGCCGGTTATTATTGATCCACTTTTGGGGTCTACTTTTCTGGGGGGCGGAGATGATGATTATGCTCATGCCTTAGCGTTGGACAGAGCAGGAAATGTCTATGTGGCGGGGTATACAGTCTCTTCCAACTTTCCCACCACCAGCGGAGCGTTTGATGAAAGCTATGATTGGCTTGATACTTTCGTGAGCAAGTTAAGCGGAGATTTAACCAGACTTCTTGCCAGCACTTTTCTGGGGGGAGAAAGCGGGGATTATGCTGATGCCCTAGTGCTTGACCGGGAAGGCAATGTGTATGTGGCGGGTTGGACATTTTCTCCTAACTTTCCTACCACCAGTAGAGCGTATGATACGAGTCATAATGGTGATGAGGATGCTTTCGTGAGTAAGTTAAGCGGAGATTTAAGTCAGCTTCTTGCCTCTACTTTTCTGGGCGAAGCATCTTGGGATCGTGCTACTGCTCTAGCGCTTGATAGTGCTGGCAATGTGTATGTGGCGGGTGCGACACATTCTTCCGGCTTTCCCACCACCAGCGGGGCGTTTGATACGAGTTTAAATGGTATTGCTGATGCTTTTGTCAGCAAGTTAAGTGAAGACTTAAGTCAACTTCTTGCCTCTACTTTTCTAGGGGAAGGAGGAGCTCATGCCCTAGCGGTTGATAGTGCTGGCAATGTGTATGTGGCAGGTAGTACAGATTCTTCTGACTTTCCCACTACCAGCGGGGCGTTTGATGAAACTCATAATGGTAATGGATATGATGTCTTTATCAGCAAGTTAAACGGAGACTTAAGCCAGCTTCTTGCCTCTACCTTCTTGGGAGGAAGGGAAAATACTGATGCGCCTAATACCCTAGCGCTTGACACAGATGGCAATGTATATGTGGCGGGTTGGGCATGTTCTTCTGACTTTCCAACTACCAGCGGAGTGTATGATGAAAGCTTTAATGGTTTTTGTGATGGTTTTATCAGTAAGTTAAGTGGGGATTTAAGCCAGCTTCTTGCCTCAACCTTCCTGGGAGGCAAAGGTGATAGTGAAGCTTATGCCCTAGCAGTTGATAGTGCTGGTAATGTGTATGTGGTGGGTAGCATAGGTTCTTCTGACTTTCCCACCACCAACGGGGCGTTTGATGAAAATTATAATGGTAATGGTGATGCCTTCATCAGCAAGTTAAGTGGAGATTTAAGAGAGCTTCTTGCCTCTACTTTTCTTGGGGGTAGAGGTAATGATTTGGCTCATGCCCTAGCGGTTGATAGTGCTGGCAATGTGTATGTGGCGGGTTGGACACATTCTTCCGGCTTTCCCACTACCAACGGGGCATTTGATGAAAGTTATAATGGAGGATACTATGATGCCTTTGTAAGCAAATTAAATGCCAATCTCTCGGCTGAAATAATAAACCAGCCACCAGTGATTAACTCCTTTACCGCTAATCCCACTTTAGGCGAAGCACCATTGAGTGTAACTTTCACTTGTAATGCGACTGACCCAGATGGCTTAATTGCTACTTATAACTGGGACTTTGATGGTGATGGACAGATTGATCAAATAACCACTACAAACACTACTACCCATACTTATAATATTGGTGGCACCTATCAAGCAAAGGTAACAGTTGTAGATAACGATGGAGCGGAAACCACCTCTGGTCCTGTAACTATTACTGTTACAACCCCAAACCAGCCGCCAATAATTAATTTTTTTACGGCCAATCCTACCTCAGGTGATGCCCTGCTTAGGGTTAACTTTACCTGTGATGCCACTGATCCAGATGGCACTGTAGTTAGCTACAAATGGGACTTTAATGGAGATGGAAA
>JAMOPI010000006.1 GCA_027064585.1 Candidatus Desulfofervidaceae bacterium
TCTTTTAACCTTTGTTGAAACAAACTTAGTTGTCCTTTATCAGGTCCTTTCCCTTTCATTTTGATGTCCCAAATTGCAAGGTTTTAAACTGATTTTTAGCATATCTTTGCATTTTTGTCAGCCTTATATCAAGAAAAATGTGTGATAAAATGGTAGGTTAGAGCGTTTTTCAGGGATGACTATGTAATTTGTGGATACCTTTTTCTCTTCTGCTCGTTTAGCGGTCAAGGCCAAGCCCTGCGGGTGGCCTTAGGCCAACAGTGAGATGCCCTCGCTTCGGCGCTGACTTTTTATTTGAGGTTGGAAGGAAAAAGGAAAATTTCTTGTTCCCCTTCCTCCTTCCGATTTTTTTCTTTTTTAGTCAAGGGCAAGCCGAAGGGCGCAGCCTGGTCTTTGAAGCAGGTCGAAGCGAGCGTAGACCCTTGACCACCTAACAAGGCCCTGGCGTATAATTTTTTGTAAGTAAGGAGGAAGGGAAATTCATCAATTTTTGTGGAATACTATAAATCAATCACGGATTTTGGCTTATGTTCAAATTTCAAACAGCCTTGTAATCCCCTTGACTTTTTGCTTATAGTTGCTATAAAAGAGCCATGTTAAAGATCCGGAATTGGTGGTGGCTCCTTCAGGGTGCTATGGAGTGAGCCCGCCACCAGAGGAAATAGACATAAAGGCCGTGGGTTAGCTCCATAGCGCTTGACCCGCGGCCTTCGTTTTTTAAAGAGGCCGTGGTAGATCCACGGTCTTTTTGTTTGGAGGTAAAAATGATTAAACCAGATTTTGCGACCTTTAAACAGTTGGCCCAAGAAGGGAATTTTATCCCTGTCTATACTGAACTTCTGGCCGATATGGAAACGCCAGTTACAGCGTATCTTAAGTTAAAAAATGAGTATTTTTCTTTTCTTCTAGAAAGTGCCGAGGGCGGAGAACGTTGGGGACGATATAGCTTTCTTGGCTTTAATCCCCTTTTGACCATTACCTATATGTATCCAGAAATGACAATTGAGGGGCCGGTAAGGACATATCATTACGCCGAGGTAAACGATCCCTTGCCCCTTTTACGAGAGGTAATTCAGAGATTTAAACTTATTCCCTCTCCTGATCTTCCACGTTTTCAAGGGGGATTAGTGGGTTACTTTGCTTATGATGTTGTGCGCTGTTGGGAGCGTTTGCCCAATAAAGCAAAAAAGGATTTGCCCATTCCTGAGGCTATCTTTGTCCTCCCTCAGGATCTTGTTATCTTTGACCACTTTAAGCACAAGATGCAGGTCATTACCTTTGCCTATGTGGATAGAGATGAGGATTTATCTGAGATCTATCAAAGGGCACAAGAACGTTTAAAAGGTCTTATCAAACAACTTAAGGCCTCTCTTAGTTTGCCTTCTTTCCCCTTTTCCTTTGACCAGGTAATTTCTAATTTTACCAAAGATGCCTTTGAAGAGGCTGTAGCCAGAGTAAGGGATTATATTTGGGCGGGGGATGCCATTCAGGTAGTCATTTCGCAGCGCCTTGGGGCTACATTTGAGGGAGACGATTTTGCCCTTTACCGGGCCTTACGCAGTCTTAATCCTTCTCCTTATATGTTTTATATTGATTTTCATCCCCTAAAACTCATTGGGGCTTCACCTGAAATCTTGGTGAGATTAGAAGACGGACTTATCACCGTACGGCCCATTGCCGGTACCCGTCCCCGCGGCAAGACGGAAGCCGAGGACAAGGCTGCCGAAGAAGACCTTCTGGCTGACCCCAAGGAACGGGCCGAACACATCATGCTGGTGGATCTAGGACGAAACGATGTCGGACGAGTGGCTGAGCCAGGCAGCGTGCGGGTAACGGATCTAATGGTTATTGAGCGCTATTCTCATGTAATGCATATTGTTTCCAACGTCGTTGGCCGGCTTAAGGCAGGCGAGGATGCTTTTTCTGTCCTAAAGGCCACCTTTCCTGCCGGTACCGTTAGTGGCGCTCCTAAGGTGCGGGCGATGGAGATTATTGATGAAATAGAACCTACCCGCAGAGGACCTTACGCTGGGGCGGTAGGATATTTCAGTCTTTCTGGGAATATGGACTTTTGTATTGCCATCCGTACGCTGATGGTGTGGGAAAACAGTCTTTATATCCAAGTAGGTGCTGGAATTGTAGCCGATTCAGTTCCGGCACGGGAGTATGAAGAAACGGTGAACAAGGCTAAGGCCATGCTCAAGGCCATAGAGTGGGCAAAGGAGGGATTATAAATGCTGGTGCTTATAGACAACTATGATTCCTTTACCTATAATTTAGCCCAATATTTTCAGATGCTAGGGGAGGAAGTAAAGGTCATTCGCAATGATGCTATCAAAGTGGAAGAAATTACCGCTTTTTCCCCAGACTATTTGGTTATCTCCCCAGGTCCCTGTACACCTAAAAAGGCTGGCATTTCTATAGAGGCCATTAAATATTATGCAGGCAAATTGCCTATTTTAGGGGTATGTCTTGGGCACCAGGCCATTGTAGCTGCCTTTGGGGGACGCATTGTGCAGGCTAAAACCATCATGCATGGCAAGACTTCAGATATCTATCACGATGGAAAAACCATTTTTACCAACTTACCCAATCCTTTTGTCGCCACACGCTATCACTCACTGGTGGCCGAAAGAGAAAGCCTGCCGGCATGTCTGGAAATTACTGCCTGGACAGAAGATGAAGAAATCATGGGCGTAAGGCACAAGGAGTTTTTGATTGAAGGCGTACAATTTCATCCTGAATCTATCTTAACCAAAGAAGGGTTGAATTTGCTTAAAAACTTCTTAGAATTGGGCAAGAAAAGATGAAACGGGTCTGCCTTTTTTTAAGTATTGCCGGTGCCTTACTTACTTTAATTGAAATCCTTTTGCAGATCAAAGGGACTAGCCTTTGCCATACTAGCGGTTGTAAACTGGCAGCGAGCTTTGCCCGCAGTGAGATGGCTGTATTAGGAGCAGGACTTGCCTTTTTTGTTTTGCTTTCCTTGCTTTTTTTCTTAGAGAAAAGGTTATTTTTCATCCAGCTTCTTCTTAACATAACCCTCATTACCGGCCTGGCGATAGAGGGGTATTTAGTTGGCTTTCAGCACTTTGTTATGCATGAATTTTGCGCCTTTTGTTTAATTGTCTGTGGGCTTATCTTTTTGATCGCCTTCATTTATGCCTTTACCTATCGCCAAGCCTATCCCATTTTAGGCATAGGTGTTTTCTTGGGCGTCTTTATCGCCACTTATCTTGTTTCTCCCCCTGTTTTCTCGCAAAATCTACAACAACTGGCTACCAAGCACTATGTAAGGGGTACACCAAAGGCGAGGTGGTTTTTGTTTAAAGAAGAAAACTGTTCCCATTGTAAGAAAGTTTTGCAATATATTTTACATAAGTACCAGGGCAACTTTGATCTCTATGTCTGTGAGGCGCAAAGATGTGCTTTATTCCTTAAAAAGCTTGGTATAAACGAAGTGCCTGTGCTTTTAATTGACAAAGGGACAAAAAAAGAAATCCTGATAGGAGACAATTGTATTATAGCCAACTTAAAGGAAAAAGAAGGGAGAGAGCTTTTTGCCCCTATTTTCCCACAAGAAGAGGGAGGCGTATGTGGGCTAGAAGAGCCATGTCAATAGGAGGAAATCATGTTTAAAGAGGCGCTAGAAAAAATAATGGCGAGACAGGATTTAGAAGAAGAGGAAATGTATCAGTTAATGTATCGGCTTATGTCTGGCGAATTCACACCGGCCCAGATTGCTGGACTTTTAGTGGCCCTGCGCATGAAAGGAGAAACAGTAGGTGAGATCACCGGCGCCGCAAGGGCTATGCGGGAAAAGGCAGAGAGGCTAGAGATAGACGGAGAAATTGTAGATACCTGTGGTACAGGTGGAGATGCTAAGGGTACTTTTAATGTTTCTACGGCAACTGCTTTTGTCGTGGCTGGGGCGGGATTAAAGGTAGCCAAACATGGTAATCGCTCGGTTTCCAGCCAATGTGGGAGTGCCGATGTCCTTGAGGCCTTAGGGGTAAGGATTGATCTACCACCAGCAGAGGTAAAAGAATGCATTGAACGGGTAGGCATAGGCTTTCTCTTTGCCCCTAAGTTTCATCCAGCGATGAAACATGCCATCTCTCCCCGGCGGGAACTTGGCATACGCACGATCTTTAACATTCTTGGGCCTTTAACTAATCCGGCCTGTGCTACTTATCAGCTTATGGGGGTGTATGATTCCAAGTGGCTTGTCCCTTTGGCCGAGGTGCTGAAAAGACTTGGTCTTAAGGCGGCCATGGTGGTGTATGGAGAGGGTGGGTATGACGAAATTACTATTACCGGACCGACAAAGATAGCTGAATTTAAGGATGGTAAAATAGAAACTTATGAAATTTCGCCTGAAAAATGCGGGTTAAAATCAGCTACGGCCGAGGAGATAAAAGGAGGGAATAAAGAAGAAAATGCCCAGTTGATCAGAGAATTACTCTCTGGTAAGAGACAGGATGCGTGTCTGGACATGGTCTTACTAAATGCAGCTGGAGTCTTTAAAATTGCAGGAAAGGCATCCAGCTGGGAAGAAGGAATTGAATTAGGGCATGAAATTATAAATACAGGTAAAGCCTTAGAAAAACTGGAGGCATTGATAGAGACAACGCAGGCATGGAAAGAATAGCCTATTTGGACATAGATGGAGTAGTGGCCAACACGGGCCAGGCGGTAATAGACCTTGTGCGCAAGGAGTTTAAAAAACCCTGGGTGAGGGTAGAGGATATTAAAGAGTATGAAATCCCCAAACTGCCTTGGCTTACAGAGGAAGAGGTAGAGAGACTTCTTATTCGTTTTGGTGATCCAGAATTTTATTATTACATTCAACCCATGCCAGAAGCAGCCGCGGCAACGGCCCTTTGGTACAAAAAGGGCTGGCAAATTGTCTTTGTAACCGCCCGCCCACCGCATCTTTATGAAGTTACCCTTTACTGGCTGCGAAAACACGGTTTTGTCTTTGACAGTTTGATCATGAGTCCTCCTTTTGATAAGGTCAATCACTGTGCTAATCATGCTACGTGTTTTTTGGTAGAAGATCGGCCAGATGTACTCTATCATATTGCTACGCAAAGACCTAAACTGAAACTTTTTCTTTATGATCAGCCTTGGAATCAAGCGATAGAACTCACGATTGCTACCCGGATAAGGAGTTTAACGGAGATAGAATTGTAAGGTTTTGAGAGTTAAGTGAGAAGGCTAGCAAGTTATCTTTGTAACCGCCCGGCCACTGCATCTCACTTGTCACTCATCATCCGTCACTTGTTTTCATTATTAAATAAGCCCCCTATACACCTCCAGATAGGCCTGAGCCGATTTTCCCCACGAAAAGTCACTACGCATCGCATTTTGCATGAGGTTATACCAGACAGACTTTTTATTTTGAAAGCAATCAACCGCCCTTTTTATAGCCTGCCAAAGGGCATCGGGATGATAATCGTTAAACTTAAAACCTGTGCCTGTGCCTTTTTCCACATCAGCATCTTCTACTGTATCAGCTAGACCACCAGTATTACGAACAATAGGGATAGTACCATATTTGAGACTGTAAAGTTGAGTAAGCCCACAGGCTTCATAGCGAGAAGGCATAAGAAATATGTCTGCCCCAGCGATGATTTTATGGGCCAAAACCTCGTTAAAGGCGATTTTTACATACATTTGGTAAGGATAAGAAGAAAACATTTGGGCAAGGGCCTTTTCATATTTCTTTTCTCCAGTACCTAGAATAATGAGCCCTATTCCTCGGTGCATCATTCTTTCTATCAAGGGCAACAAGAGATCAATCCCCTTTTGGTCTACCAGTCTTGTTACCATGCCAAACAAGGGCCGTTGCATCAAATCAAGCGGCAGACCACATGTTTGTAAGAGATCCTGTTTGCAAACTCGCTTGCCTGTTAGGTCTTCTTTAGAAAAATGGGCTGCGATGTAAGGATCGGTTTCTGGGTTCCACTCGCGGTAATCTACCCCATTTAAAATGCCCTTTAATTTACAGGCATAAACGCGTAATACCCCATCCAGGCCAAAGCCATATGCTTGCGTTTGAATTTCTTTGGCATAAGTGGGACTTACGGTTGTAAGGAAGTCAGCGAAGATAATACCCCCTTTTAAAAAATTTACCTGTCCCCAA
Organism: Candidatus Desulfofervidaceae bacterium; assembly: GCA_027064585.1. GTDB lineage: Bacteria > Desulfobacterota > Desulfofervidia > Desulfofervidales > Desulfofervidaceae > JAGHCL01. The sequence continues at coordinate 6,149 of JAMOPI010000006.1, forward strand.
AATTCAAGTCCATCTATAGAAAACAAATGCGACGGCAGGTTGAGGGTAGGAAAGATCTGGGACGGGAAGACTCCCTGGTAACCTAAATTATGAATGGTAAGTAAGGTCTTGATGGAAGAAATTACCGGATGAGAGAAGTATCTTGTCTTTAGATAAACCGGCACTAGCGCACTTTGCCAATCATGACAATGAAAGATATCCCATTTTTCCCCTAAGGCCTCAACCGCGGCAAGGACTGCCTGGGCAAAGAAGGCAAACCTTTCTCCATTGTCAAAGTACCCACCTTTATTTGTTCCATAGATAAAAGAACGGTCAAAAAATTCATCGCGCGCAATGAGAAAGAGCCGGATGTTTTCTTTAAGCTGTAACTGATAAACATCTACCGTTAGCTGCCGCCAACCAAAGGAAACAGGAATGTCTTCTTTAATAAGGGTAGGCCCTTTTTCTTTTATCCAAGAATAAAAAGGAATAACGATATCTACTTGAACGCCCAAATCTACCAATACCTTAGGGAGGGCTTCACAAACATCACCCAACCCTCCACTCTTGGCTAAAGGAGCTACTTCAGGAGTAATGAAGAGAACTTTCACTTTTTCTTAAACTCTTTTAAACAATCCTTCCGCCAAAGACAATTCTCTTCTCCACAGTGCTGCACGCGCTCTGTACCAAAGCAAGGTATATTGCCTTCCTTTGCCTGGATTTCACGGATGAGCTCGGCCTTTTTCTTGCGACTAATCTTGATCCCCATCTTCTTTGCCATTGCCTTGACTTCTTTTAGTGTCATGGTTGCACCTCTATTTTAATAAAAATTACTCTTTGGGTTTGATTAATAACAACCGTTCACCCATTTTGACTTGATCCCCCTCTTTGACAAATACCTTTTGTATCGTTCCTTTTACGCGGGATTCAATGGGGGTTTGCATCTTCATGGCTTCAAGAATGATAATAGTATCGCCGGGTTTGACCATATCTCCTACTTTAGCTTCAATCTTTTGCACAGAGGCATTAAAGGGGGCCCGAACATCTCCAATTTCAGCCAAAGCCTCTATTTCTTCTTTGGTTATAGCAGGAGTAGAAGAGGTCTCCTTTTTCTCTTCATCTTCACTGACAATCACAATCGGGTGAAAATCAATAACAAAATGAGTAGCCTTTTTACCATCAGCGTAATGGGTTGGACCTACTTCTATGATATGTGACTTTCCTGTGTAGTCTGTAAAGCTGATTTTTTCTCCTACCTTGAAACCACCCCGCCTAAACCAGATTTGGGGTGGCAGAACATAGGTTTTACCAAACTTTTCTTCAAACTTAAAGAAGGCAACGGCGTCATTGGGGTGCTGTAAATAGAGCACTAGCTCTTCTATACTGGCCTCACGCCCTATCTTTTCCTCTAAGGCCTTCTTCTCCGCTTCTAGATCTACCGGTTCTATTTTCTGCAGCCCACCTTCCTGCTCTACAATCCTTTGCCAATCAGGGCCAAAGACTTTGCGGTAAATTTCCTTGCTCGGCCGATAAAAAGGAAAAGGCCCGTATCTTTCTAAAAGTAGATTCTTTAAATCTCCCGTTGGATTACCATAGCGCTCGCCAGAGAGGACATTGTTTACGGCCGTTGTCCACAAGATCTGAGAACCAGGCGTTACACTCCACCAATTACCCAATTCCCGCTGGACCTTAGGCAATTCTTCTAATAGTATCTGAGGCATCAGATGTAAAAAACCGCCCTTTTCTGCCTGCTCCAGACTGCTACCCATGGCCCCGCCTGGTAGCTTATGAATTTGCACGGTGGGATCAAATCCTTTATATTGAGATTCAAAGTCTATGTAGGCTAGACGCTCCTTTCTTAAAACTTGGGATGTCCCAATGACTGCGTCCCGATCAATACCTTCGGCCTTAAGACCATAGGATTCCAGCGTGTCTATTACGGTTAAGATAGGAGGCGGGCCATAAAAACCAGTAAGGGCATGGTCACCAGCGTCTACAATTTTAGCCCCGTTTAAAACGGCACTAACAATCCGACCAATATCATTACCATCTGTATTGTGGCCATGGTAGTGAATAATTAGGTCAGGAAAGGCCTGTTTGATGGCATTAACCAAACGACCGATTCTCTCTGGAGTCCCTAGGCCACCGTGATTTTTGATACAAAGAATGATATCTTCACCCGTAACGTCTAAAATTTCTCTTACCTTATTGACATAATATTCATCTGTATGTTCCGGCCCCGTAGAAAAACAAATACAAGGTTCAAGAAGCTTACCAGCCTTCTTTACTTCTTCAAAAACAGGAATCATATTGGGCACATAATTAAGAAAGTCAAAGACCCGCCAGACTTCTACATATTTGGCAAATTCCCTTACGGTTAATCGTATAACGTTTTCAGGATAAGGCCGGTAGCCAAAAAGATTTACCCCCCGACAGAGGGTCTGAAACATGGTGTTAGGCATTTCTTTGCGTAAGAGCTTAAGTTTTAAAAAGGGATTAACCTGCTTGCGCAGCATGTCCACATGGACAGATGCCCCACCGGTAATTTCTAAGGAAAAATAACCGGCCTGCTCCCGGTAAGGAGCTGCCAGAAGGTCGGTATGAAGTAAAATCCGATTTTTAAAATCAGACTGGGAAAGATCTCTTTGGGTATTGGTTATATAATACCCTTTAGCCCTGCGAACAGCATCAAGAATTTCCTTCACCGACATGGATCTTGTAACACGCATTTTCACTCCCTTTAAACGGCATAAGGATTGAAACCCCGATGATGAATCTCGGCAATCAACCGGGCAATCTTGGTTACCTCTGGTTCATCTTCTTTATATTCAAGCAAATGCGGATGGGTTTCTAAATAATCGGTCGTAAATACACCCTTTTGAAAATCAGCGTCATCTACGATTTGAAGATAAAAGGGAATGGTGGTCTTTGGTCCTAGGATGACAAATCCTTTAAGTGCCCGCTTAAGCCGGTGCACAGCTTCTTTCCAGGTTAACCCATATACCGTCAATTTGACCAAGAGAGAATCGTAGACCTGAGGTATGACATAACCAGGATAGCAGCATCCATCTAGCCTTACACCAAAGCCACCAGGGGAGTAGTAAACAAGTACCTTTTTCCCAGCCTCAGGCATAAAGTTATTTTTGGGATCCTCGGCGTTAATCCGCATTTCAATAGCATAACCTCTGAGGATAATGTCATCCTGGGTGAAAGGAAGGAGATTGCCAGCGGCAATGTCCAATTGGGCTTGAACAATGTCTACCCCACTGATCATTTCGGTAACGGTATGTTCCACCTGTAAACGGGTATTTATCTCTAAAAAGTAGAACTGATCATCCTTGACCAGAAACTCTACTGTACCTGCATTAACATAGCCAACCTTTTTGGCGGCCATTACCGCTGCTTGACATATCTTTTGGGTCAGCTCTGGGTTATTTAGCATGTCCGGAGCAATTTCCACTAGCTTTTGATGCCGCCTTTGGATAGAACAGTCCCTGGTACCAAGATGGATAATGTTTCCATAATCATCTCCTAGAATTTGCACCTCTACATGCTTAGGAGAGGGCAAAAACTTTTCCAGATAAATCCGGGGATCATTAAAAGCTGCTTTTGCTTCTGACTGGGCAATAGGAAGTTGGGCCTTTAATTCTTCCTCTGATTGGACCATGCGGATACCACGTCCTCCACCTCCGGCTACGGCCTTAATTACCACCGGATAACCGTGCTTTCTGGCAAAGGTAACAGCAATCTTTTCTCCTTTCTCACCCAAAGGTAATGGTTCCGTGCCAGGCACTACAGGCACACCAGCCTCTTGCATCAACTTGCGGGCCAGAACCTTATCGCCCAACTGCTTTATTACAGGAGTGGGAGGGCCAATGAAGACAAGACCCGCTTCCCGACAGGCGGCTGCAAAATTGGGATTTTCAGCTAAAAATCCATAACCTGGATGAATAGCCTCAGCCCCTGTCTTTTGGGCTGCCTCAATCATCTTTTCAATATTGAGATAATCCCGACAGGGACCGTCTCCTATCCAAACAGCTTCATTGGCCTGAACCACATGCCGGGCTTCGCTGTCAGGGGTTTCGTAAACAGCTACAGCCTCACTTCCCCATTCCTGAATGGCCCGAATAATACGTGAAGCAATTTCTCCCCGGTTAGCAACTAAAACCTTTTTAAATTTCCTTCTTCTCTCCATAGCCTCCCTTTTTACTTTAAACAAAGGAAGGTGTCAAGATAAAGGAATTTCTAAACCCAAAATCCGTGATTGATTTTTAAAGAAGGATATTTGAGATGAGGAAGGAATAAAGAAAAAAATGCCAGCATTATCCCTTCTCCTTTTTAGGAAATTATATGCCAGGGCCTCGGTTATACGGTCAAGGGTCTTCACTCACTGCGTTCGTTCCGACCTGCCCTTTGGGCAGGCTGCGCCCTGCGGGCTTGCCCTTGACCGCCCTCGGCCCTGGCAAAAAGAAAAAGCGGAAGGAGGAAAGGGGAAAAAGAATTTTTCTTTTCCTTCTGGCCTCAAAAAGAAAAAAGCGCCGTAGCGAGCGAGGTCAAGGCTGGCCGAAGGCCACCCGTAGGGCTTGGCCTTGACCGCATAAGCGAGCGAAGGCGCTATAATTATGACTGGGCTTGAGGGGAAGATGAATGTTTTTCACCTTTTAGGTGAAAGGCGTTTTTAAAAAAAATCGCTTTATGATAAGCAACTTGTGGGGTTGTTGAAGGACAATCACGGATTTTGGGTAAAATTTGTGGTTGACATTTATTAATTCCCCCATGCCTATTTTTCCTTGACAACTAAGGCTAAATATTAAAGAATGAAAAAAATATTAAAAAGTTAATCATGTATAAAAGGTTTTACGGTTTTCAACAAGATCCTTTTAGTGTCGTTCCTAACCCTGATTTTTTGTATCTGAGTCTTTTCCTTCAGATGTCAAACAATACTTCAGCTACAAATAACTCTTCTTCTTTTTGAAGCTTAAAGTTATGATAAGTAATGGCCTTTATGGCCGTTTTTAGAGGATGACGCTTGTCATCGTATTTCTCACCCTTTATCTTTGCCTCTAAACGAAAGGGCTGCCAGTTGAGGATCTCAATTTCACGGCCAATAAAACCCTTGGCATCAAATAGAAAGAGCAATTCGTCTAGCCAATTAAAAAAACATTCTTCTAAATCTGCTCCTTCTACCTTAACAAAGTGGGTCTTTTTACACCTAATGGTGTTAATGTCAGTAATTACATCAAAAAAGGCCTTGGCGGCATTGACAAAAAGTTCCTTTTCATCCCTGCCCCAAATCCTGATAGCTAAATCAGCCGTATGTTCTAGAATTTTGTAAAAATCAGACATTGACACTGCACCTTTTTAAGTAACAATACACCTTGTCAGGAAGGGTATTAAGATATTTTAAGCTGTCCCAGAAGGCTTCCTCCGTATGAGGTTCAAGGGTGATTAGAGGGTAGCGATCATACTGTTTAAGCTTAGAAAATAAAGAAAGGAAGTCAATATTCCCCTTGCCCAGTCCAAGATGTTCATCCCTGTGTCCGTGGTTGTCATGAAGGTGTAGTTGTTTTATATAAGGGAAAAGCGTTTCCCATTTACTTAGGGTGCTGCGCGTAAAAGCAAAGACATGACCGAGGTCAAAACATACACCCAAAAAAGGAGAAGATAATCTTTGCAAAAGCGCTAAAAACAGCTCTGGATCTGGTTCAAAAACATTTTCCCAATTAAGGTTCACTTTATATCTTTCGGCCAAAGGCATCAGCTCTTGCCAGGTCTTTAGACTACTTTCAAGCCATTCCTTTTTATGTGAGTCATGGATGCGGGGATCAAATCCTAAGTGGGTGACGATGGCATAGGGAGTAAAGATAGGGATAAGCTCAAGTACCTGTTTTAGCCTTTCCTCAGTGGCCTGCCGAATCTTTTCATCCAGGGCCCCAGGAGAAAGATCAAAAAAAGGGGCGTGGAAGGTAACCTTAAGGGCATGGCTTTTTAACTCTTGGGCTAGGGCCTTAAATTCATCCTCTGGCCACTTGTCTAGAAGCTGAGGAGAAAAATAGAGTTCTGGGTTAAGCCTATAGCTAAGAAAAAAATCAAGATACCTTTCCCGGAATAATTCGTAGGGTGCGTTGATGAAAAAACCTTGCAATAAACTTAATCCACGATCCAAATTGCCCCTCTTTTTAAATTTTCTGTAATTTTAACTGAAACACTTCCTAAAAAGAAGGATTTTATTTTTGAAACACCCCGTCTGCCCATAGCGATAGTGCTGATTTGGTGTTGTCTTTGATAACCAATAATCTGCGTTGCAATATCGCCCCCATGTACTATTTGTCTTTTTATTTTTTCTTTTGGTACCCCGGCCTTTATAAGCATCTCTTCTGGCTTGTCCATAAAAAGAGGTTCTTCTGTATGGGAGGTAACATGGAGGAGAATTACTTCTATATCGGATCTTCCTGAAAGAATAAATCCTACATGATCCACAGCCCGCATGGCACTAGGAGAACCATCTAAAGCTAAAAGCACCTTGGGGGAGACAAAATAATCAGGCACAAACCAAATAGGTACCGTCTTTGAGGAATGAAGAATTTCTTCACTTACGCTACTTTTAAAAATCCTTTCCAAACCACTTATATTCCGCCAACCAAGAACAAGGGCATCATAAAGATCATGCTCAGCAAAAAAGAGTAATTCCTTAGAAAGCCCCATGTGCCTGGGAGCAACTACCGTTTCAATACGAGTCTCTTCCCAACTTGCCGTAAGAAAAATTTCCTTTGCCTGTTTAAAAACGGCATCTACTTCTTTTTGGTATTTTTCTTCTAATTTAGCCTTATACGCCCTTTGATATTTGTCTAGTTTTTCTTCCTCTTTAAATAAGGTCTCTGGCAAGGCCGGTAGCACATAAATTAGACTAACGGTAAATTCAGGGTCAGCCCTAAACATGTCGGCTACGTATCTCACCGCATGCAATGCCTCTAACGATCCATCTACCCCAATTAAAACCTTCTTTTCCATTTTAATCTACCTTTAATCCTAATTGTCCCCAAACCCTTGGATCACGCCGCCAGTTAGATTGAACCCTTACAAACAGGTCTAAAAAGACCTTTTTCCCCAAGATAAGTTCAATTTCTTCCCGTGCGGCCTTACCAATGCTCTTTAGCTTTTGTCCGCCCTTACCAATGATAATTCCCTTTTGGGAGTCTTTTTCTACATGGATGGTAGCGTTTATGTAAATCATGTCTTTCTCTGGTATTTCTTTAAATTCTTCTACCGTAACGGCCACACTGTAGGGAATTTCGTCCCTAGTGCTACAGATAATCTTTTCGCGGACGATCTCAGCGACAATTTGGCGTTCTGTCTGATCGGTGATGAAGTCTTCAGGATAATACTGTGGCCCTTCTGGCAGATACTGTAATATCTCCTTTAGGACATCCTCAAGCCCGGCCTGCTTCTTAGCCGAGATGGGAATAAGGGCCTTAAAGGGATAGAGCTTACTAAACTCGTCAATAATGGGCAAAAGCTCTGGCTTGGCAATCTTGTCTATTTTATTGATTAATAAAATGCATGGCTTATCTACTTGCGTGAGGTAGGTAGAAATAATATGGCGGCCGTCTGCTAATCCCTTAGGGAAAGGTTCAATCATCAATAAAATTAAATCAACCTCTTGCAGGGTTTCTACGGCTAGCTGGACCATGTATTTATTATAAGGAATGCTTGCATCGTGAATGCCAGGGGTATCTACAAAGATAACTTGGGCGTTTTCCAAATGGAGAATGCCTCTAATCCTATGTCTTGTCGTTTGTGGTTTGGGTGAGGTGATGGCTACCTTTTGCTGTAACAAGGCGTTAAGCAAGGTTGACTTTCCTACATTGGGCGCGCCAATAATGGAAACAAAACCTGATTTAAAACTCATAAAACCTCCTTTGATTGTTTTTAATTTTGCAATGTTGCATAATGTTATGGGAATATGTTAAATTTACTTTAGTAACTTGCGTGGGACCGAAGGCGGAGCAACATATCTGCCTGTTAAGTGAGTGGATCCGTAGGCTGAAGCAAGGTAACGAAGTTAATGCAGAGTGCCCGCGGTCGCCATAAAGTTTAGTTATGGTCATTTTCTCCATAATATTCAAATAGTGAAGGCATTTCAGGGTATTTCTTAAGTTTTATTCCCCTTTTTTCTATTTCTTTTGGGTCTGAAGGAATTATAAATGCCTGCTTTATTTTCTTCCAATCTTTATCCCTCAATGTAATTATCTTTCCCAAGTATATACTAACATAACAATTATTGATCTTAGTGGGTTCAGTGGACTCTAATTTTTTCTTTGTTATTTCTATATACTTAGTGTCTATATCAATTGCTATATATTTCCTTCCCAACCTTTTCGCAGCAACTGCCGTTGTTCCAGTTCCAATAAAGGGATCAAGGACGATATCCTCTTCCTCAGTGGTCATTAAAATTAACCTTTCTAATAATGGAACCGGCAATTGGCAAGGGTGTTCGTCTCTTCTTTTTTTATGCCTTATTCTATGAATATCCGTCCATACATCGGAAATTAATGGTCCATATGGATGCATTTGATTTTTCTTCCCTCCATAGTCTTGCAGGATAATCCCACATTTTCTACATCTTGAATGCATTCCCCGAATGTCATAAAACTTGAATCCTTTTGGCTGTTTTGTATACCACAAAATGCCGTAATGGTTCGGCAAGAGTGTTTTTCCCAACGGTGCACCCATTGCATTCCATGCTATCCAGTGTCTGAAATAAGCAATTTCATTAAGATATGACGCAAAGTAGGTAAGCCATCTTGGGATATTATGAACAAATATTGAGCCTGTTGGTTTAGTAATTCTAACCATTTCCTTTAGCCATAATTTGCACCATTCTATATACTCATCCACATCTTTTTTATCGTAATAGCTGTTGTATTTTTTACCTAAATTAAATGGCGGATCGGCGAAGGTCATATCTACTGAATTATCCGGGATTTGACGCATTAGTTCTATTGCATCTCCTTGTATCACCTTGTTAATAAAGGCTTTCATTTTTATATCCCATTGCAGATGTTAACAAATTCTTAAATTCTTTAATCTCATCTGCTCTAAAAGTAAACACAAAATCGTATGCCTTAACCATTCTTGCTAAATCTCCTCTTCTTACATACCACCCAATTCCGTCTACAAAACCAATGAATAGTGAATTTGGATAGTGCTTTTTAATCGCTTCCGCTACTCTCTGTTCAGTTTTAGCTTTATCTCCCATTCCTGAACTTGTAGTAACTACATAAGAGCATTCAATAATTATTTTTGGTGAGCTTTTACTTGGAATTATAAAATCTAGGGTTCGTGGTATTTTCTCCAATTTCCCTCTTTCAAATGGATATCGTAACTCCTTCAGGATTTTTTCAATAACAATTTCAGGATTATTGCCTTTGCTTGCTGCATAAGAGCCTTTAGTTTTATAGCGTATTATTGTGTCTATTAAAGATTCTGTTGAGAAATTAAGCTTATTTATATCAAGTTTCTTAAATTCAAAGAGTGGTATGACCCTTCTCAAAATTGGAACTGTTGAACCTTTGAAAAATAGATTGACTATGCCCTCAGCGAATTTTTTGTTACTTCGCACGTAGGATTTAATTTTCTCTAAAGTCCATTCTCTTTCAAAATCTTCTTTCGGCCAGTGATTTTTATTTACAATTCTATTTAACTCTTTGTCATCCACAACTCTAATAAAGGTCATTAAGCGGAGTAAACTTTCTTTTGAGAATCCTGTAAGGGTTAACAGAGCGTCTAATCCATCTTCTATGTTCATAATATGTTCTATAAAAATTTCTTCTTTCAAACCTTCTTGTTCAACTTTGTTTTTGAGAATAAAGAGATTCTGTGCTAATGAGGATATATAGGCTTCATACTCTTCCTCAAATTCTACATTCTGGAAGTAAAATGTATTTTTTTCTATTACAATTTTAAACTTTGTTTCATCATCTGGAAATTTAGAATTCGCCACCTTATTTCTCCTTTCTGAAGATTAGCACAAATTCCTCATGCATTGTGTTCCTTATTCCTTTTATCGGTTTTTTTATTGCTCTGATAAGAGTTAATCCATGTGCCAAACCAAATTCTTTAATCTTATTCTCAAGCCTTATACCTCCTGTCTGTATATCGTTTGAGCCGATTATTATTACAGCATATTTGCCTATCTTGAGAGTTCTGGAAATCTCTGACATGACTCTGTTCATATCATCAAAATATTTTTGTAATTTTTCTTTTCTACTCTTACCATTTAATCCAATCATCTCGCTCTTTAATTTATCAACATCAAATCCTAAATATTCCAATTGCGGCCTATCATTTTCAGCATAATCAATTGCAAATGAATAAGGTGGAGATGTTATTACACTATCTACTGAGGCATCCTTTATCATTGATAAATCCCGTGCATCACCAAATTCTACTTTCCCTTCACCCAATTTAAGATTTAATTCTTTGGAAATTTTAAAAAAACTTTTTACTTGTTTAATATACCTATTTAATACTTGCGGAAATAGTTGTTCAATACTCTTTGTAATCCTCCGAGCATATCCCATACTATCAAGAAATGCTAGTAAGAATAATCTCTTAATCTTGCTTTCTTCATCCTCTGAAAAAAGGGAGTCTTCTTTTACCCGTTTTGTTTTTAAAAATTCATTATATATTTCCTTTAGATTTTTTGACATTTCGTCCAATAGTTCTAAATCTAAGCTCAACGATTCCAACTTAACCTTAGACATAAAGCTCGCAAATGGATTTTTATCTATACCTATTGAATTAACGCCAATTAATGCCGCTTCAACATTCAATGTTCCACTTCCACACATAGGGTCTAATACAGTTTCGCCTTCCTTAATGCCTAATATATTCATTAAAGCCTTAACCATTTGAGGGTGAAATTTCCCTCTATATGGAAATAATCCGTGAGTGGCATATCCAGTTGAATATATCCCGTTCATAAAATAGGATATCGTGGTTTTTGAACGATTTTCAAATAGTGCTTTACTTGTTTCCTTGCATATTTTAGAGTGAATTGTTTCTATTCCATCTATAGACTTAAAATAAGCACCTCTCTTTATTAGTTCTTCTTTTGAGAGTATTTTTGATTCATAATAAGCAAATTCTAACTCAAAAATTTCTGTTACACTGGGTAACAACTCAAAACCATTAGGAAATAACATTTCGGAAATTGTCGGTAAACTTAGAGAATATAAACTATTTCCAGCATCAAATGAAAGTGCAATTCTTTTATTGGTCATTTATTTCCCTCTTATTTAAAAACTTTTCCAAAACACGGCAGACATTTTGCTTACTTATCTATATACGCAATGTGGATACCCTTTCTAATTCTTTTCTGCACTTTTATTTTCTTGAACCTTTTTTAATACCTCCATAAAATCGCTCATAAATTTAGATGACTGCAATAAGTATGGGGCATGCTCTAAGGCCTGTTGAAAGTAAGTAGCCGCTTTTTTGTAATGTCCAGCTTTTTTATAACATACGGCTGCCTGACATAAAATTTGCGGACTATTTTTGATACTGGGCTGGACCATAAAGGCCTTTTCTAAAAACGCCGTTGCCCTTTGGTATTGGCCAATGTCCATCAGTTGTCTTGCCACAAAGAGATAAGGATGAATCTTGGTGCTTGGCCGGTTGAGTCTTGCTCCAGGAATGGTAACAATAACTGCAGGGATGCCTAGGACTTTATGAGTAGTCTCCACAACGTAGGCCCTAAAACTCTGTTGTTTCAAGAGGAAAAGAAGATGTTCTATTTCCACTTTAAAATCAGGGGAAGAAAACCGAGGAAGCATTTCAAAGGAAATTGTCTCTCCCTGAAATAAAAATTCCACCTCTGCCTTTGTCTTGAAGAGAGGAAAGCAATAAGTAGGACCCCCAGACTGTTTTTGGATCGTTTCCCGATAAATAATCTGGGCCCGATGTTGGACCAATTCCGTTAAGGCCCGAATTAAGGCGAATTCTGGGTTCAAATGTGTCCCGGCAGCAGCATAAAATTTAAGCGTAGGCACAATGGGGTTAGGGTCATGACTTATAACCGCTATTGTCGGGATCCCAAGGTCTAAAGAAAAATCCTTAAAAATGAGTTCAATGCCTGCCTGTGTAATTTTCTCTATCAACGCCTTGGCTAAATTTCCTTTAATCGTTTGGGGGTCTATTGTAGGCACAACCAGCTTTTCTTCTATTACGGTAGAGACACAATGTCTTTCTATGACTTCACATAAGGCCTGAAGGATAGCTTCTTCTTTACTATTGCCTGCTGCCCAGCCTGTTGTTCCATAAATGCGGTGAAACCAATGCAATGGTAAAAGAACTTCTTCCCCTTCTATAAGATCAAATCCTTTGGCCCACGACAAAGGCACTTCTTTTAAAGCCAGGAGGGTATCTGTTTCCCTATAAACGGATGAAAACGGATAAAGGAGATAGTCTAGCAGAATGGCCTTAGCTTGAACTTCAGCATATTTTGTGATCAAAAACCGATCAAGCCTTTTTAAAAAAGAAAAACCACTGAATCGTTCCACCAATTCCATTAAAGCGCTAGCCTTAGCTTGTTCCTGGTTAATGCCTTTGCCAAAAGTGCCCTTAGCCGGTATTTGAGGAGAAAGCTTTGGGTTTAAAATACACGTATATACCGGGATGCCAATTTTATCATATTGTGCCAAAGAAAAAATTTCAGCTAATATGGGCAAGGTAGATGACTGCAATTTAGAAAGGGCAAGGGTGATGGTGTCCGCAGGCAAACTCGCCTTATCTTGGCCATAAGTATACTGTTTTAAAGATGATTGAAGCAAAATTTCCTCCTTACTCATAAAATAAATATATGAGTATTCTTTTTATAGCAAATACACTTGCTTATCAAGTATTTTCTGGTAAAACTAAGGTTGATTTTATAGTTTTTTAAGAAAAGGAGTGTGTTTTTAAATGATTATTCCTAAGTTAAGGATTGGTGTTTATGAAGTTGAGGTGCCTATTGTCCAGGGAGGAATGGGAGTAGGGATCTCCCTTCATTCCTTGGCCAGTGCTGTAGCCAACGCTGGAGGAGTAGGAGTGATTTCCTCAGCGGCTGTTGGCTTTTTAGAACCAGACTTTGACAAACATCCGCAGTTAGCTAATCAGCGGGCCCTAAAAAAAGAAATCGCTTTAGCTCGGCGGCTTGCTCCTGGAGGCATAATTGGTGTGAACATCATGGTTGCCCTGACCGATTATGAAGACTTAGTCATAGCGGCTTTGGAAGCAGGGGCAGACATCATTTTTTCAGGGGCAGGGCTTCCTCTTAATTTGCCTGCCTTAAAACAGAAGTTCCCTTATAGCAAAACGGCTTTAGTGCCCATTGTTTCTTCTGCACGCGCGGCGATGCTTTTATGTAAAAAGTGGTTAAAGAGTTACAATTATCTCCCTGATGCCTTTGTCTTAGAGGGGCCAAAGGCAGGAGGGCATTTGGGCTTTTCTTTAGAGGATCTTATTACAAAAAAATATCGTTTAGAACAACTTTTAGTGGAGACCATTAAGGCCATTGCTCCCTATGCCCAAGAGGCAGGCAGAGAGATCCCAATCATTGTGGCTGGTGGTGTTTATACGGGAGCAGACATTGCTAGATTTTTAAAGCTAGGGGCCAGTGGGGTTCAGATGGCGACACGCTTTGTCGTTACCGAAGAATGTGATGCTTCGGAGGAATTTAAAAAGGAACACCTGCGGGCGAAAAAAGAAGATATTATATTTATCCATAGTCCAGTAGGACTACCTGGCCGAGCAATTAAAAATAAGTTTTTAGAGGCTGTAGAACGGGGTGAAAAGGTACCATTTCGCTGTCTGTATCATTGTTTAAAAACCTGTAATCCTAAAAAATCACCCTATTGTATCTCTCTGGCCCTCATCAATGCCCAAAAAGGTAATCTAGATGAGGGTTTTGCCTTTGCTGGTAGCAATGCCTACCGGTCAAATAAGATCGTGAAGGTAAAAGAATTAATAGAGGAATTGGTGGAGGAGATGAAAAAGAACATGGCTTGACAAAGTTGGTTTAAAGGAAGTAATACAGGCCTAAATTTTGTTTATTCTGGAAAAGTCAAATTGGAAAAAATTTTAAGGAGGTAAGAATGGACATCTGGAGTAGCAATTTGGGTTACCCCCGCATGGGCGCAAAGCGGGAGTTAAAGAAGGCCCTGGAGGGCTATTGGCAAAGAAAGGTAAGCCAAGAAGAACTTGAAAACACAGCCCTTATGTTACAGCGGCAAAATTGGCAAACCCAAAAGGAGGCAGGGATTGACTTTATCCCGGTAGGTGACTTTTCCCTCTATGACCATATGCTAGATATGGCTGTCATGCTTGGCCTTATTCCAGCCCGGTTTCGCAAAGATGGTCTTAAGGCCGATTTAGATACCTATTTTACCATGGCCAGAGGGGCAAAGGACATTCCTCCTTTAGAGATGACCAAATGGTTTGACACCAATTATCACTATTTAGTGCCTGAGTTGGATACCAAACCAAGCCTTTTGGTAAACTGGGCATTAGAAAAGAGCAAGCTAGCGAAAGAGTTGGGTATTAATCCCAAACCGGTTTTAGTTGGTCCCTATACCTTTTTGAAGTTAAGCAAGGAGGCAGGAGTAAGCCGTAAAGAAATCCTGAGTGATTTGCTCTCGGTTTATAAAGAAATTTTAAACCAACTAGCCAAAGAGGGCATAGAATGGGTACAGATGGATGAGCCGGCCTTGGTGCTGGATATGGAAGAGGAAGAAATTAAGCAGGTAGAGGACATTTACAAACAATTAAGTACGCTTGGCCTTAACATTGTCCTTCAAACATATTTTGGTGGGGTTAGCTTTTATGAACGGGTAGTCAGTCTACCAGTGCAGGCCATAGGTCTTGACTTTGTCCGCACCGAGGAGAACCTTGAAAATCTAAAAAAGTTTGGCTTCCCGCAAGATAAAATCCTTGGCATTGGTCTGGTCAATGGCCGTAATGTCTGGCGTACAGATATCAAAAAGGCCTTTAACCTGGCTAAAGAAATCATAGAAACGGCCAAACCAAAGGGCGTATTCATTCAACCAAGCTGTAGCCTTCTCCACCTACCAGTAACGGTAAGTCTTGAGACCCAGCTTCCGGAAGAAATCAGAAATATTCTCGCTTTTGCTCAAGAGCGGTTGGCCGAGGTTGCCCTTTTAACCAAAGCCCTCAAAGAGGACCAACTTTCTCCTGATGCCTTTACGCATGAGGTTGAAGTGCATGCCTTGCCTGAGGTTAAAGAACGGGTGAAAAAACTAAAAGAGGAAGATTTTAGACGGGTTGATCCCTATGAGGTGCGGGTACAAAGACAGCAGGCCGTATTAAACTTGCCCTTATTTCCTACCACTACCATTGGCAGCTTCCCTCAAACAAAAGATGTGCGGCAGATGCGGGCCAAGTTTAGACGGGGAGAAATCAGCGAGGCTGAATATGAGCAGTTTATTCGTGAAAAGATGGCCTTTTGTATCGGTGTTCAGGAAGGGCTAGGATTGGATGTTTTGGTGCACGGTGAATTTGAGCGCAGTGATATGGTGGAATACTTTGCCCAGAAGATGACTGGTTTTATCGTTACTAAACACGGCTGGGTGCAATCCTATGGTTCAAGGTGTGTGCGTCCACCTATTATCTACGCCGATGTCAGCCGTCCTGCGCCAATGACAGTAAAAGAGATTACCTATGCCCAGAGTCTGACGAAAAAGCCGGTTAAAGGTATGCTCACCGGGCCAGTAACCATTTTAAACTGGTCTTTTGTCAGAGAAGACATCCCACGAAGCGAGGTCGCCTATCAAATTGCCCTTGCCTTGCGGGATGAGGTGTTAGACCTAGAGAAGGCTGGTATTAAGATTATTCAGATAGACGAACCAGCAGTAAGAGAGGGATTACCCTTGAAAAAGAAAGATAGACCTGCTTATCTGGACTGGGCTGTCAAGGCCTTTCGCCTTACGCATGCAAAGGTCAAAGCAGAGACTCAAATTCACACGCACATGTGTTACGCCGAGTTTCAAGACATTATAGAGGCTATTGACGCCATGGATGCCGATGTTATTTCCATTGAGTGTTCGCGTAGTCAGGGGGATATCATCAGCAGCTTTGAGGAATATCATTATAAGAAAGGTATTGGTCTAGGTGTTTATGACATCCACAGCCCACGTGTACCCAGCGTAGAAGAGATGCTGGCCATTTTGCGCCGTTGTCTCAAGGTCTTAAGCCCCAAGCAACTTTGGGTAAATCCAGACTGCGGTCTTAAAACCAGGCAGTGGGAGGAAGTTATTCCTTCTCTCCAAAACATGGTAACAGCAGCTAAAAAATTGAGGGAGGAAATTGGAAGTAGGACATAGTGGTAAATAGACTGTTTGGGATAAAGCCGCCATAGAAATAGACAAGCGGGTAAAACAGGGGATGGGTAACCTTGACTTGCTGGAGAGTTTAATTTAAGACAAGATAAAAATTCTTTATGAGGAGGAGGCGGTGACGGCCAATTTAATTGTTATTACGGGAGTAATACTTTATTTTGTTTGCTACAAATTTTATGGCCATTATCTGCAACGAAACGTTGTCAGGGTAAGTGAAGCGCCTACACCAGCGGTGCGGCTCCAGGATGGGGTAGACTATGTTCCCGCCAATAAGTATGTGCTTTTTGGCCATCATTTTGCTTCTATTGCTGGGGCTGCTCCCATTGTCGGCCCAGTTATTGCTTTGGCTTGGGGGTGGTTACCTGCCCTTCTTTGGATCTGGTTGGGTAATATTTTTATCGGTGCGGTCCATGACTATCTTTCCTTAATGAGTTCTGTGCGTTATGATGGCCACTCGGTGCAATGGGTTGCTGGTCGTGTAATTAAAAAGCGGACTGGTTATATCTTTGCCTGGTTTATCTTCTTTGTCCTTATTCTCGTTGTGGCTGCCTTTGGAGCGGTGTTGGGTAAAATCTTTGTGGCCAAACCGCAGGTACCCTCTGCCTATTTATTGAAGATCATTGCCGCCCTGATCCTAGGGGTGTTGCTTTACCGAATTAGACTTCACTTTGGCCTTTCTACCCTTATCGGTATTGGCATGCTCATTCTGGCCATCTGGTTAGGTATGCAAATTCCTATTAAGGCCAATTATCAAACCTGGATGATCGTGTTTTTTCTGTACATTATCATTGCTGCTTCCATTCCAGTTCATGTCCTCTTACAGCCCAGAGACTATCTTAATGCTTGGCTCCTGATTGGCGGACTTGTGCTAGGGGCCATGGCCGTAGTTTTTTCCTTTGGTAAAATGCAGCTTCCAGCCTTTACTACCTTTAGTGCTCCCCTGATTGCTGGTAAACCTACTCCCTTTTGGCCAGTAGTACCCCTAATTATTGCCTGTGGTTCCCTTTCTGGCTTTCATGCCCTCGTTGCCTCTGGGACAACCTCAAAGCAGCTTTCACGGGAAATAGAAGGACTTTTTATTGGCTATGGTTCCATGCTGACTGAAGGCTTCCTTTCTACCTTAGTCGTGGCGGTTGTAGCTGCCTATGGTTTTACCATATTTTCACCTGAAGTAGCTGCTACCTTGAAAGGCAATGCAATGGCCTTTGCTACACATTATAAAAAGGCCGTTGATAGTAGTGGTGGACCAGTGGGTGTGTTTGCTAAGGCCTATGGTCTAGCCGTTTCTTCGGTGTTTCATTTGCCAAAGGAATTTATTACGATCCTTGCGGCCATGTGGGTGGCCAGCTTTGCCATGACCACCCTTGACACGACCAACCGCTTGGCCCGTTATACCCTTACCGAACTCTGCGAGCCATTAAAAAATGCTGCCCCTAGTGTCTTTAGCCTTCTTACTAACCGCTGGATAGCCTCTATCATCCCCGCGGCCATTGGTATTGGCTTAGCCTGGACAGGGGCGTGGTCTATTATCTGGCCGGCCTTTGGTGGGGCCAACCAGATGCTTGCCTCTATCGCCCTCATTACCATTGCTGCCTGGGTGATGCGGGTGCAAAGACATAAAGGGCTTTTTTGTCTCATTCCAGCCCTGTTGCTTTGGATTACGGTTACCTTAGCGATGCTGTGGTATCTCTTTGTCGCCGTGCCTGTATTTATGAACAAAAATCCTATACAAGCTTATGCCATCGGGGCGATGATTGTCATTATGCTTCTTTTAAATTTCTTACTTATCTATGACTTTATTACTTCAAAAGGCAGACTAAAATGACACCTTCCTTTTGGCAGCAGTTAAAAGAGGGATTTTCCCAGTTTACACAGGGATTTAAAGAAGCAAGTATAGAAAGAATAGAGGAAGAATTAGGGGAGATGGAGAACGCCTTTGCCCTTTTGTTTTATGCCAGCCTAAGTGGTCTGCCTGCTCCCCCTCCCTTTTTAGGGCTAAGCCTTTTGCCTTATTTAGAAAGGGAGCTCCATTTAATGTTTGAAAAATCCATCCTTCTAGATGATAAACTGGCCCAATGGGCCGACCTAGTAGAACTATGAAGAAAATTTTCTTTTTTCTTGGCAAAGGGGGGGTAGGTAAATCCACCCTTTCAGCCAGTTTGGCGTATTATCTCAACACGAAAGGAAAGCGGACCTTTTGGGCCTCCATTGACCCAGCCCATAATTTATGCGATATTCTTTCCCTTCCATCCTTTATGGGAACCAAGCAGATAACACCAAATCTGTGGGTAGAAGAAGTGGACATAAATGCCTATTTAAAACGTTTTTTAAAAGAAATCCAAGAAAAAACTTATCATACTTACCGTTACCTACAGGTCTTAAACTTGGATAAGATGTTTAATGTCATCAAGCATACTCCAGGTATGGAAGAATTTGCCTGCCTCTATGCCTTAAAAAATATTATAGACCAGCATCAGGATAAGGATTATTTGATCATAGATACTCCCCCTACAGGTCTCATGCTTCGTATCTTTAGTCTTCCCTTTGTTACCAGACAGTGGTTAAAGGAACTTAAACGCTGGCGTAAGGCTATCCTCGCCAGGCGGAAAATGGTGGCTCATATCAAAGGGGAGAGTTACTTTCCACCCGAAGTGGCCTTAGCCGAAAATGAAGACAAGGTAATGGAGAACCTTTCTGCCCAGCAGAGGACAATGCAATTTTTTGCATCCCTTTTTACAGACCAAGAAAAAACGGTGCTTATTCTGGTTTTAAATCCAGACAAACTATCGGTATTAGAGGGGAAGCGGATTCTAGATACACTTAAATCATTTGGTGTTTATATTCGTCTGGTGCTTTTTAATAAGGCGGGACTTCTGCCTAGACCTAAAGAGCTGGATCTTTTAAAGGACTTGCCCCAAAAAGAGATCCCTTATATGAAACATACTTTGGACCAAAAGGTTTTTTTACAATTAGGCCGTATGTGGGCAGAAGATGTCTGTAAATAGCCAGATATTTTTGATTTTACTTGTATTTTCTCTCGGCCTCATTGGTGTCTATCACTGGGGCATGCGCTATAATTTGCGTCTCTGCCGAAAGTGGGCCCATATCTTAGAAGAATTCTTTTCTCCTCAAGAAAAAGAATATACCTGGCTGGGTGGAGTAATTGGGTTTACGGCTGAGTATAAGGTACCTCCATTTCGCCAGGTAAAAGTTGTCTTGCGCCTTGTGCCCCGACACAGCCTCCTTTATTGGCCCTTTGCCTTCTTTATGGGCAGAAGGGACTGCCTGCAAATCTTGTTTTATCTACCCCAGGGCGTCAAAGAAGAGGTGCACCTTATCCGGAAAAGCTTGCGTATACCTCACATTTCCAATCAGGCCAAATTAAAAAGGCAGAGACTTCACTTACAGGGGATGCCTTTTATTCTCCTATTTGAAAAGGAACCACCTGCCTTTGTGCAAAGCATTGCTGCCCATTGTCTTTCTGGACTAAAACATCTTGCCTTCACTAAAGAAAATAATATATGTTACTTGGAGTTATTTCTTAAGGAAAAGGAGCTAGGTAAGCTTATAAAGGCATGTCTTGACATTCTCCTTAAACTCAAGATTCACGATTGATTTATAGTATTCCGCAAAAATTGATGAATTTCCTTCCAACCTCAAATGAAAAGTCAGCGCCGAAGCGAGCGGGGCCAAGGCAGTTTGTCAGCCACCCCCCAGGGCTTGGCCTTGACCGCATGCGCGAACAAAGGCACTACAATTATAATTGGGCTTGAGGAAAATATGAATGTTTTTCACCTTTTAGGTGAAAGGCGTTTTTTTAAAAACCGCTTTATTACAGCTTACTTGTGAGCTTTATTGGAGAGCAATCATGGATTTTAGGACATTCCCAAAAGTTGACTTTTAAATGACAATTTGATACTAAAACATATAAGTTTAACGGAGGGGTTAATGGCTGCAGGGATAAATCTAGATTTCTTTTTTTATTTTATGATCTATCCCCCGCGTTCACGGCCTTGAGGGGTAGTTTAGCCCATCTAGGCCGTGGGCCAAAGGCTCACGGCCTTTTGTTTTTTATAGGGAGGTTATAAAATGAGTGAAGAAAGGCTTAACCAATTACGTAAAAAAATAGACACCCTGGATGCTCAAATTGTAGACCTAATTAGTCAACGGGCCAATATTGCCTTAGAAATCGGTAAGCTCAAGAGCAAAGGAAACTTAAATTTTTGGGATCCCAAAAGGGAAAAGGAGATCTTTTCCCGCTTAAAATCCTTAAACAAAGGACCATTGCCTCATCAAGCCATTATTAACATTTTTCATGAAATTATTACTGCTACCAGAGAACTGCAACGTCCTACCAAGGTGGCCTTTCTAGGACCAGAAGCTACTTTTAGTCATATGGCCGCCATTAAACATTTTGGTAAAACTGCCCTTTTTTATCCCCTGCCCAGCATTAAGGATGTCTTTTGGGAGGTAGAAAAGGGGAGTTATGACTATGGGGTGGTGCCGGTGGAGAATTCTACTGAGGGCGTGGTGGCCTATACATTAGATATGTTTATGCAATCAGAATTGAAGGTGGCGGGTGAGATTTATCTACGCATTAGCCATTATCTGGCAGCTGCCTTTCAGGAAAAAGAGAAGATCAAGAAGATATATGCCCATCCCCAGGCCGTAGCCCAGTGTCGCAATTGGCTTTCATACCACTTTCCTCATATTCCTATTTATGAAACCCAAAGTACCTCTCTAGCCGCCCAAAAGGCAAAAGAAGACCCCGAGGCTGCTGCCATTACGACGAAACTGGCTGCAGAAAGATATGGTCTTTACATCTTAGAAAGACATCTTGAAGACTTCGCCCATAATACGACCCGGTTTTGGATTATTGGGCAAAGGGTGCCCAAACCTACGGGCAGCGATAAGACCTCTTTACTCTTTGCTACACCTGACCGTCCCGGTGCTCTTTATCGTTGTTTAAAGTCCTTTGCCGAACAAAATGTTAATCTAACTAAGTTAGAATCAAGACCGATGAAAAACCTTCCTTGGCAATATTTGTTTTTTGTGGATTTAGAAGGTCACTGCACAGATGAACCAGTAAAGGCAGCCTTGGAGGAGTTGAAAGAAGTTTCAGTTTATATCAAATTACTTGGGTCTTATCCCAGGGCCTTAGATGAAAATATTTAAAGGAGAGGACGATGAAAATCATGGTTTTAGGCATTGGTAATATCTTAATGCGAGACGAAGGTGTGGGCGTAAAGACCATAGAATATTTACAAAAAATGAGTCTCCCCAAAGAAGTAGAACTTTTAGACGGAGGGACTTCTACACCCCTTTTATTTCCATACTTTACAGAAATAGATCACCTCATCGTCATTGATGCCGTTAAAGGGAATATGCCTCCAGGAAGTATCTATCGACTTGGGCTTGAAGACCTTGTTCCTCCTGATGATAGTCCTGTTTCTCTTCATGACCTGGGACTGGTGGATGCCTTAAACATGGCGGCTGTCGCAGGCAAATGTCCCAAAAGCGTTGTTATCTTTGGCATAGAGCCTAAAATTATAGACTGGGGTATGGAATTAAGTCCAGAGATTGAAGCTTGTATCCCTAAAGTAGCGGAGTTGGTGCTAGAAGAAGTGGAAAAGATAATTAACTCGGCTTCGCGTAGCTGTGTAGACCAGAAAGGAGAAAGTTGACACCAAAATAAGTGAACAAGACCGAGGCAAAGCCTACAATGGAGATAAAGGCCAGTTTCTTTTCCCCCCATCCCTTTACTAAACGACAGTGAAGGAAAATGGCGTAGATAAACCAAGTAATTAAAGACCAGGTTTCTTTAGGGTCCCAGCTCCAATATTTCCCCCAGGCCTTATCTGCCCATACGGCCCCGGTAATGATTCCGACCGTTAAGAGAGTAAAACCAAAGGCGACCGTTTGGTAAACCAACTCATCTAGTTGCGTCTTTGTAGGAAAAATGTTCCAAAATTTGCTGTCTGGCTTTTTCAGTAAGTAAACAATACTTAACCCACAAGAGATAGCAAAGGCTCCATAGGCCAAAAAACAGGTAATGACATGGACGATTAACCAATTACTTTTAAGGGCTGGCAAAAGTGGTTCAATGCGGCTGTTTACGTCTGGTGAAAAAGAGGCATAAGCCATCGTCAAAAAGCTAAACGGCAGGACAAAGGCTCCAAGGAGATAATTTTTATATTTTCTTTCAATCACCAAATATAATAAGGCAATACACCACGCAAAAAAGATAAGGGATTCATAAAGGTTAGAAAGAGGGGCGTGGCCAATGCCCATTTTATGAGACTCTATCCAGCGCAAGATGATTCCTATTGTATGGACAATAAGGGTAAATGCCGTTGCACCTGTAGCCAATTTTTGAATGGCCCTTTTGCGGAAGACCAATAAAATAAGATAAAGTAACCAACAACCAAGATAAAGAAAGGTGACATAGCTCAGAATCTTTACATTCCACATTTCCAGTAGCCTTTTTTTCCAAACTTATCGCAACTATGCTTCTTCTTTAGACTTCTCTTCAGTCTTCTCTTCTAGCTCCTTTTCTGGAGTAACATCAATGGCCTTATCTTCCTTAAAGGCCTTTTTAAAGTTACGGATACCCTGTCCTAGGCCAGCACCTATTTCTGGCAAACGGCTGGCCCCAAAGATAATAAGAACAATTAAAAGAATGACTAAAAGCTCTGGTAAACCAATCCCAAACATTCATTTCTCCTTTAAAGGAGTTTTAAGAAACCGTGCTTCACAATAGCACTCATTTAGATGAGTGTCAATATGTTTGTCCCCCATTGACAAATAGCTCTTTTTTTGCTAAAAAGCCGCCCGTTTTGACCCTGGAATAAATCCTTTTAAGGAGGTTGAAAGATGTTGGAATGTGTGACGGTTAAAAAAGGTATTCGTTGCCCTTTTATGACCCCTAAGGGATGTGCTTTCAACGGAGGTTGTTGCCATCCCATCGTTGAGCAATGTGAGGGATGTGCTCACATTATGGAGACAGAAGCAGGAAAGTATTGCCGTATCTGTCCTGACCCTGCTGCCAAATGGCGGCTTGGTCGCTGTAATTTTGCCACTCATGTTAAGAACGGTAATGGCAAAAACGGCAATGGCAAGTGGATCAATCCCTTAAAGGCCTCTAAACGCAAGGCAAAGGCCAGATAAGGTTGACATTCTATCCTTTCCCTGCTACCCACAGGGCATGCAGTCCCAAAAGGAACAAAAGGAAATTGCCCGGGCAGCAGGTATTTATACCTTAGGCACATTTTTAAGTCGGATTTTAGGATTTGGGCGTGAGGTGGCCATCGCTTATTTTTTAGGCACAGGTATGGCTGCCGACGCCTTTTTTGTTGCCTTTCGTCTGCCCAACCTCTGGCGGCGCCTTTTTGCCGAAGGGAGCATGGTCATTGTTTTTGTGCCGGTTTTTACTGAGTATC
Source organism: Candidatus Desulfofervidaceae bacterium (assembly GCA_027064585.1). Taxonomy (GTDB): domain Bacteria; phylum Desulfobacterota; class Desulfofervidia; order Desulfofervidales; family Desulfofervidaceae; genus JAGHCL01. The sequence continues at coordinate 29,961 of JAMOPI010000006.1, forward strand.
TAACCACCAAGTCTAAAAAAGAAGCCATATACCTGGCCCGCATTGTCTGGACAATCCTGGCCCTAATACTATTGTTTTTAAGCTTCTTAGGGGTTTTCTTTGCCCCCTGGCTGGTCAAACTTATTGCCCCTGGATTTGAGCGCATACCAGCAAAGTTTCATCTGACTATTAATCTTACCCGTATTATGTTTCCCTATGTGTTTTTGATTTGCTTGGCGGCCCTAGCCATTGCTATCTTAAACTCGCTACGCTATTTTGCTACCCCGGCCTTTAGCTATTCCCTCCTCAATCTTTCCATGATTCTTTCTCTTGTCCTTGCCCACAAGTTTGGCTGGGTAAGTGTCTATGCCCTAGCGATAGGCGTAATGGTGGGTGGTTGTTTACAACTTGGTTTACAATTACCCTTCCTATTTAAAGAAGGTTTTTCTTTAAAACCTGTTCTTTATTTCCATCACCCGGCCTTAAAAAAGATTCTCAAACTTATGCTTCCTGCCGTCTTTGGTGCAGCCGTCTACCAATTGAGCATTTTTATCAACACCATTTTGGCCTCTTTTCTTCCGCAAGGGAGTGTATCCTATCTTTATTACGCCGATCGCCTTGTCCAATTCCCTTTGGCCCTCTTTGCCTTTTCCTTTGGCACAGCCTCTTTGCCTTCCCTTTCGGCCCAAGCGGTCAGAAGGGATTATGAGGAATTTAAAGAGACCCTTTTGTTTGGGTTAAGAAGTGTAATCTTTTTGGTCTTTCCAGCTTCCCTTGGCCTTATTGTGTTAAGATGGCCCATTGTCAAGCTTTTCTTCCAACGGGGTGCCTTTACGGCCTTTTCTACAAAGGCTACAGCCCAAGCCCTTTTTTACTATGCCTTGGGTCTTGTCTTTTTCAGTGCCTTGCGCTTTTTAAATAACGCCTTTTATGCCTTACAAGATACAAAGACGCCGGTCAAGGTAAGTGCCTTTTGTTTAGTTTTTAATGTTATTTTAGGTATCTTGCTTATGCGGCCTTTAAAACACGCCGGTTTAGCCCTTACGACTTCGCTTGTGGCAGCCATAGATGTTTGCCTTTTGGCCTTTTTATTAGAAAGGCGTATCGGAGAGATATTCACTAGGAAGTTTTATCTTTCTCTCTTTAAAATAGGTCTTGCTAGCCTAGGTATGGGAGGCTGCTTATGGGCTTATCAGCATTGGCAAAGGAGTGAGCTTTGGCAATTGATAGGAGGAATTCCCCTAGGTATTCTGACTTTCTTTTGTTTTGCTTTTGTGTTAAAATGTGAAGAGTTTACGGTTGCTAAAAAGCTCTTATGGAAGAGGTTAAAGGAATAGGTGAAGGAAGTTCTCCCTGTAGAACGGTTAAAATCTATTTTACATTCCCCTCAGGCCGTAATCAATTTTCTGCGCCAAGTAGCTGGTTGCCAGTGTCCGCAGGAGGTGCTAAGGAAGGCGAAGATTACATTTGTTGCCCGTCCTTTGCTTAATTATTTTCTAGAGATGGCAAAGAGGTTAAAACATGTACCTCGTCTTACCGAAATGGAAAGGATTACCAATGTTTACTTAGGCTTGCCAGAGGATCTAAAATGGCCACGCAATAAAAGGGGATACCTGCGACATCCCAAAAGTTGGACGAAAAAGTTTTTGCGCAAACACTATACCGAAGAATATGTGCAGACCCTTTCATTCTTGCGTAAGTTAGTCTTTGTAGAATATGAGGTGGTGATAGACGTTCCTAAGCGGGCATTTTTCTTCATTAAGGCCGCCCAGGTGCCATTTTCGTTGACACAGATAGAAAAGGCCTATGCCTGTGCCGAATTATTGAGAAGGTTATGTCAATATGACCGGTTCCGTTTGCTTACCATTACCACACCCCGCATGGCGGTGGGGTTGGATAAGATTGACAAGGCCATCTCTTGGCAGGAGTTGGGAGAGAAAGGTGGATATCTGGTTAAAGCTTCAACAGATTAGCATTATGGTTCCACCTATCCTTATGGCCGTTACGGTGCATGAGCTTGCCCATGGTGTGGTTGCAAGCATAAAAGGAGATCCTACCCCTTATCAAGCAGGTCGTTTAACCATTAATCCCCTGAAACATTTAGACTTTTGGGGAACAGTTGTTTTCATTGTAACAGGCATGATTGGGTGGGCAAAGCCGGTGCCTGTTAACGCTGCCCATTTCAAGAACCCGAAAAAAGACATGTTTTGGGTGGCTTTAGCTGGTCCGGCCGCTAACGTCCTTTTGGCCTTTATCTTAAGTGTAGCCTACCACATTATGGGTAAAATACCAGCCCCTGAAGGTTTTTGGTTTAATGTAGTTGCTCCTATTTATTTAATGTTAAAAATAGGGGTAATTCTTAATTTAGGTTTGGCCTGTTTTAATCTTATTCCTCTTCCTCCTTTGGACGGTAGCCACTTACTTGCTGCCTTTTTACCAGATAAGTATCTTGGGTCATTTAAAGAGCTGGAAGTATATAGCATATTTATTCTTCTTGTTTTGATCTTTACGAGGGTAATAGATTACTTGGTCATTCCACCCCTTCATTTTTTGGTAAAGCTATTTTTGGGCTAATATGTATTTAAAAGTAACTGAACTTTTTTACAGTATTCAGGGAGAGAGTTCTTACTTGGGCTATCCCTGTAGTTTTGTGCGTTTGAGTGGATGTAACCTTCGTTGCCGCTATTGCGATACGACTTATGCCTATACTGAGGGTAAAAATTATGAATTAGAAGAAATTATGCGCTTTATCCATTCTCATAAAACGAAACTAGTAACCATTACCGGGGGGGAACCCTTATTGCAAGAAGGGGTTATTCCCCTTGCCGATGGTCTTTTGAAAAAAGGCTACACGGTGCTTATAGAGACAAATGGTAGTTTGCCTATTGCCCTCTTGCCTAGAGGTGTAATCCGCGTTATGGACATTAAATGCCCTGGTAGTGGTATGACAAACTTTATGTACTGGGAAAATATTCATGATTTGCAGCCTATAGACGAGGTTAAATTTGTCATTTCTGACCGTTATGATTATCAATGGGCCAAGAATATTATTACTAAGTATCAGCTTCTTAAGCGGTGCCAAGTATTATTTTCGCCTGTGTTTGAACAACTGGACTTACGTACCTTAGCTGAATGGATTTTAACCGATGAGCTTGAAGTAAGACTCCAACCCCAGTTGCATAAATTTATCTGGGGAGGAAAGAGAGGGAAATAATGTTAGTTAAAGACATTATGAAGAGAGATGTATGTACTGTTGGAATGGAGGCAACTTTAGGCACGTGTGCTAGGATTATGGCTGAAAAAAAGGTAGACTCAGTAGTGGTTGTAGAAAATGATAAACCAATTGATATTATTACCGAATCCGATGTGGTAAAAGGAATATGGCTCTTTAATTTTGTGGACGTTCCTCTAAAGGAAATCCTGCAAAAATTAAAAAGAGAAAGAAAATTAGTTACTGCCTTGGAGGATACTACCTATTACCAAGCTTTTCAGATCCTACGTAAGCATGGCATTAAACATTTAGTTATTGTGGACCAAAAGAAACACCTTAAAGGTGTTATTTCTTATGCTGATTTTATTGAATTTCTCAATGATTTTTCGGTCAAGGATTATCTGACTTCTGTTTATAATAAGCGCTTTTTAGAGTTTGCATTGGACAAACTTAAGGCAGAGGGAGCAAAATTTTCGGTTATATTTATTGATTTGGATAACTTTAAAGAAGTAAATGATAATTATGGCCATCGGGTAGGGGATATTTTGCTGAGGGAAATAGCGAGTTTTTTTCAAAGTAAGATTAGGAGTACTGATGTTTTAGTGCGTTTTGGTGGTGATGAATTCATCATCTTGGCCTTAAATACACCAGAAGAAGGGGCTAAACACTTGGCCCAGAAATTGCTTGATCTACTTGTGCAAAAGACGTGGCATATCCTTGGGCACAAGATTAAAATCAAATTTAGTGCAGGAGTAGCTACAGATGGAAAGTTCCCAGACATCTGGGGTGTTATTGAGGCAGCAGATAAGGCCCTTTATCAAGCCAAAACAACAGGAAGGGGAAAAGTCTGTGTTTATAAAGAAGAAATGGCAGGGGTGGAACCATGGAATTTAAAGTAAAGGATACCACAATTAAAATTATAAAAGGTGATATTACCCAATTAGTGGCTGATGCCATTGTCAATGCGGCTGGAGAAGATTTAATTATGGGAGGCGGTGTAGCCGGGGCCATTTTGCGGGCAGGTGGCTATGAGATTCAGGCAGAGTGCCATAAATTGGCCCCGATAAAGGCGGGTGAGGCCGTTATTACCACAGGGGGTAAGCTTAAGGCCCGTTATGTCATCCATGCGGTAGGGCCTCGCTGGGGAGAAGGACAAGAGGAAGAAAAACTAAAAAATGCCGTTTTAAACAGCCTAAGGTTGGCCGAAGAATATAAGCTTAAAAGCATTGCCTTTCCTGCCATAAGCACCGGTATCTTTGGTTGTCCTAAAGAATGGGCCGCTGAGATTATGTTACAAACCACGATAGAATATTTGCACCAGAAAGATTCCTCGCTTGAAAGGATAATCTTTTGCCTTTACAGCCAAGAGGCTTATGAAATTTGGTGCCGCAAGGCGGAAAAGATGAAAACAAGCTTATCTTTACAAAAATCGTAATAACTTTACAAAAAACACATAGCATTTATAAGATGAAAATGGCGAAGCCATTTTGATTTTTTAATCATTCATTATTCTGTCCATCCACCATCTTTTGATATCTCTTTATCCAGCCGTAGATCTTAACCTTTTCAGGATGACGTAAAAGGGCTTCTTGAAGAGTAGAAAGAAGCTCAGGAATGCGATTGCGTCGTTTATAAGCAGCAAATAAGGCACTTCTTACAGGATGATCATAGGGATTGGTCAGAAAGAACTGCTTAAGTTGGTCAATCCCAGCGTCTACCTGTTTGGGATCATCACTTTTCACCAAACAAAAGGCTAGATTTAGTGGTGCCTCTTGATTCTCAGGATCTATTTTTAAGACCTGCTGGTAAAGGGAAATGGCCTCTTCAATTTTTCCTCTCTTCTTAGCTAGTTGGGCTTGAGTCAACAACAATGTTACATCCCTCTGCGCTGAAGGCAAACGTCCAATGGCCTCAATTTCCTTTTCCCACTTCTTCTCTCCCTTTAAATACCGTTTTAACAAAAGGATTTCCTTTTTGATTCTGGTATCCTTAGGGTTTTCTTTAAGCAAAATTTCATATACCTTAATTGCGTCTTCGTATCGTTTAAGGGCTTTAAGTATCCTCGCCTTTAATCGCCGAATGTAAGAATTGTCTTGTAAAGAATAAGGGACTGACTGTAAAATCTCCCATGCTTCTTTATATTTTTTTGCCTTTATATAGGCCTCTAGAAGCCAGTAGAGGAAGGCTGTCGTCTTAAACTGCGTAAAAAGGTAGTTAAAGACCTCTATTGCTTCATTGGCACATTGTTTTGTCCCCTTCGCTAATAAGATCCTACCCTTTATACTTAAGACATACCGGTCTGTTGGCCTCTTCTTTAGCAATTCATGACAAAGCCTTTCTGCCTTTTCTATTCCTCCCTTTTTTAAAAAAAGCTCCGCTTGGAGTAAACGGGTATAGAAATCATCTGGATCTCTTTGCAGCATTTCATAAATATGCTTTTCGGCTTCTTCTAGGTTTCCTAAACGAATAAGCTCTCTTAGCTCAAAAAACCTGTTTTTCATTCTAACTTCAGAATGGTTTTATTTATAAACAATGTCAAGGGTCAAGATCCGCGCTCTCTTTTTTAGGATAACATTTAAACAAAATTACCCTTCTCCTTCTAAAAAATTATATGCCAGGGCCTCGTTTATACGGTCAAGGGTCTTCACTCGCTGCGGTCGTTACGACCTGCCCTTTGGGCAGGCTGCGCCCTGCGGGCTTGCCCTTGACCGCATGAGCGAGCGAAGGCGCTACAATTATAATTGGCCTTGAAGAAAAAGTGAGTGTAGACCTTTAGGTAAAAGATCTTTTTAAAAAAATGTTTTATTATGAGATACTTGCAGATCAAGCGCGGATTTTGGGAGGGTGAAATATTCAAAAAGTAAGTTATGAAGAAGGTCAAACTTTTATCCCTGTGATATTTTGCCTACTTGACAATGTTTGCGTAGATGCTTAAAAATCCTTTAGTAATTAAGAAAGGAAACTGCTGATGTTGGATTTTGATCTCTCTGAACGGGATAAACAGATTCTGCACGCGGTGGTAAGCATGTATATCCAGACAGGTGAGCCTGTTGGCTCAAGGGCAGTGTGGAGACGTTATAAGCTGCCTATGAGTCCAGCGACCATCCGTAATATTATGGCTGATTTAGAAGAAATGGGATTTTTCTATCAACCCCATACTTCAGCCGGCAGGGTGCCAACGGAGTTAGGACTTAGATTCTACATTGATGCCTTATTGAAGAAAAGACCCTTGCCACGGCAAAACAAGCTAAAGATAAAACAAGATTTAAAGGGAGTACAAAGTGAATATGATATTGACAAAGTTTTACAGGAAAGTTCACGTTTGCTTTCTTTATACTCCCATCAAACTGGCATTGTCATCGCTCCCAAGTTTTCTCGCATTATTTTAAAACAAATTGAATTTGTGCGCCTAAATAGACACCTAGTTTTGGCCATTATTGTAGGTTCTACGGGTGTGGTTTATCACCGGCTCATCCCCAATGTAAGTCAGATTTCGCAAGATGACTTGAATAAATTTGCCAACTATCTAAACGCTAATTTTTGTGGACTTACCCTGGGTGAGGTCAGAAAGCGGCTTATTGAGGAGATGAAGAAGGACAAGGCCGAGTTTGACGCCATTTGGGGGAAGATTGTCCATTTAGGTAAATCTGTTCTTAAGCCAGAAAAGGAAAATGTTTATATTGAAGGCACGGCCAATATTTTAAATTACCCTGAATTTTCTGATGTAGAGAGAATGAAGGCCCTTTTAAAGGCCTTTGAAGAAAAGGGGATTATTGCGCGCCTTCTAGAAAGGACCATGGAAGAGGCGAGAGTGCAGGTATTTGTGGGAGGGGAGATCACGGCCGAAGGACTGAGTGATTGTAGTGTTGTGGCCTCACCTTATACCCATGGAGATATAGTTTTAGGTTCGGTGGCCGTTATCGGTCCCATGCGTATGAATTATGCTGAGGTTATTCCTTTAGTAGAATATACAGCGCAGGTATTAAGTGAAATTCTGACTAAAACTGATTAGGGAGAGGAGGAAAATGGATAAGGAGAAAAAGGCCAAAAAGACAAAGGCAGAGTTGGAAAAGGAGCTCCAAGATGCAAAGGTTAAATTAGAAGAAAAGACAAAAGAGGCCCAGGAGCATTATGAAAACTGGTTGCGGGCCATGGCTGAATTGGACAATGTGCGCAAGCGGGTTGAAAAAGAACGTTCAGATTACTTCAAATTTGCCAATGAGCAGTTAATTAAAAACCTTCTGCCTGTATTGGATAATTTAGAACGGGCCATCTTACACGCAGAGGAAAGTAAGGATGTTAAGGCTTTGTTAGAAGGTGTAAAATTAACCCTTAAGATGATGCAGGAGTGTTTAGAAAAGTTTGGGGTAAAACCAGTAAAGGCAGTAGGAGAAAAATTTAATCCTCATTTTCACGAGGTTGTGCAGGTGGAAGAAAAAGAGGATGTGGAAGAAGAAACGATCATTAAGGAATACCAAAAGGGCTATCTTTTGCATGACCGCTTACTGCGTCCTTCTTTAGTTGTCGTGGCTAAGCCAAAGTCTGCATGAAAAGATATCTTTGTTTTGTATATCCTTTACTATTCCTTTTTATCTGGGTTTGTTCTGCGTTTGCCTTTTTACCTTGGTTTAAAACGAGGGATAAAATTGGCTGTCTGGTACCCCTAGATGGGGCCAACCAAACCATTGGTCTTTCTGTCCTTAAAGGGCTTTCTTTAGGTATAGAGGCCTTAAATGAAGATACATCTCTTTCTCTTTATGTCTATAATACGGCCTCTGACCCTTTTTGGGCCTGCCAGCAATTAGAAAGAATGGTCAAGGAAGGCTGCAAGGTAGGAGTAGCTTTGTTAGGGCAAAAGACAATGAAGGCCGTTATTAAAAAGGCCCAAGCACTTCATTTTCCTTTAATCGTTATGAGTTCAGAAGATAGGATCCCTTTGGGGGATTCCGTTTATCTGGACTTTGTTACCCCGAGGGTGCAGTTAGAAAATCTGGTCAACTTTGCTATAAAAAATCTAGGGGCTTCTTCGTTTGTTGTTCTTTATCCCCAGAACGATTATGGTTATCAGTATGCCTTTCTCTTTGCCCACCTAGTTGTTCAAAACGGGGGTAAGATTCAAAAAATGATTGGTTATCCCCCTCACACAACGGATTTTGCTCCCTTTATCAAACGGATTATCGGTTTTAAGGTGGCCGAAGCCAAACCAGAAGAAATGTTGCTTCATCCCCCCCAATTCCCTTTTGATGCCGTCTTCATCCCTGATACACCCCTTACTTCTACTTTTATTATCTCCCAATTCGCTTATTATAATGCCCGCAATCTTATCTTTCTTGGAACATCCCTTTGGGCAGAAGAGGGTTTTGTCCAGAAGGTTAAAGACTACTGTCAGGCCGTTTATTATCCTGTTGGCTTTACTTCTATGGCTTCTCAACCTTGGGTAGAAAGTTTTGTAAAAGAATACAAGCGGACCTTTAAGGTTTTACCTAATTATCTTTCGGCTCAAGCCTATGAAATTGGCCGTATCCTTATTTATCTTGCCAAAGTGGCAGACCTTAACATGGAGAAGGCCAGTACCTATATCCAAAGTTTCCCCGGGATAACAGGGATTACTACCTTTTTGCCCAACGGAATGATAAAAAAGAGAATTTGGATTATAGAAAGTAAAAAAGGAGAAAAAACGGCCTTTCTAGCTCCGGAATTTTAGAATTAATCCCCATAACAATACAAGCCACAGTTAAGACACCGCTCTGCCTCCTTTAAGGCCGTTTCCTCATCAAAGCCAAGTTCTATCTCTTCAAAGTCATTCACCCTTTCAGCCACTGATCTTTCAGGCATTGGTTGTCTGGGTATAGAGATAACTTTTTGGTTATCTACTTCTATATCCGTCAGTGGCTCTTTTAACATTTCCGGTGGAGGTGTAATTTCTTTCTTTTTAAGATAAAGGTGAATGCTTCTCGCCGCCAAACGGGCGGTGCCAATGGCATCTACGACACGCTTTGGCCCTAAGACCGCATCCCCCGCAGCAAAGATAAAGGGGATATTCGTTTGGTAAGTGTCAGGATTGACTACCAAGGTACCCCGACGGCTGATTTCCAAATCTTTACCAATGGGATCGTCTTTTAAAATGCTCGTATTTGGTCTCTGGCCAATAGCGGTAATTAAGGTATCTGTTTCTAATTTAAACTCTGAACCTTCTATCGGCACAGGCCGTCTGCGGCCACTACTATCTGGCTCACCTAATTGCATTTTTATACACTCTACCATCTTTAGCCGGCCATTTTCACCAATAATGCGCACCGGATTAGTCAAAAACATAAACTTAACCCCTTCGGCCTCAGCTGCCTCTATCTCTTCTTTAGAGGCAGGCATGGCATTCCGGTCACGCCGATAGGCAATGATTACCTCTTTTACGTTACTCAAGCGAATAGCCGTTCTTGCCGTATCTACAGCCACGTTACCACCACCAACTATAACTACTCTTGGCCCAATCGCTGGTTGTTTCCCTTCAGCTACCTCTTTAAGAAACCTTACTCCTTTAATGACGCCTTCTAAATCTTCTCCCTCTATACCCATTTGTCTAGGCATCCAGGCACCGGTGGCAATAAAAATGGCCCCATAGCCCTGATCTTTAAGGTCTTTAAGCGTAAAATCCCTACCCAAGGCCATATTTGTCTTTACTTCTATTTCCAGACGTAAGATGTCTTCTATCTCCCAATCTAATACCGTTTGCGGTAGCCGGTAATCAGGAATACCATAACGCAGCATTCCTCCCAATTTGGGCATGGCCTCAAAGATAGTCGGTTTATGCCCCAAACGACGCAAAAAGTAGGCACAGGCAAGTCCACCTGGGCCACCCCCGATGATGGCTACCTTATGTCCCGTATCTGGGGCCACAAAGGGAGTAAAGTGCTCATTTTTTTGGTAAAAATAGTCAGCAACAAAACGCTTTAAATAATTAATGGCCACCGGCATATCTATCTGGTTACGCCGACATCGCGCTTCACATGGCCTTGGACACACCCTGCCTAGCGTTAAAGGCAAAGGAAGGCGGTTTTTAATAATGGTTAAGGCGCCATGATAGTCCTTTTCTTTTATCTTTTGAATAAAACGTGGTATTTCTACCTGTGCCGGACATCCCTGTTCACAAGGGGCCAAACAGTCATTATGGCGATGAAAACGCAAAATAGGGCTAACAGGCGAAACAAGCTCTAACACATTTTGCGGACAGGCCCTAACACATTTACCGCAGCCAATGCATTTCTCTAAATCAACAACCGGTAGACCCTTTTCGCCAATTTGAATAGCATTCCTTGGACAGGCCTCTACACAGCTACCAAGTCCCAAGCAGCCTATGGGACAAACTAAGTTGACGCCATATTTCTCTACGGCCTCTTTGCAATTTTTAACATCATCTGGATAAGAAAACTTACGCTCTGCGCGTTTACCTCCACGGCATTTGACAAAGGTATATCTGGGAATTTTCCTTTTAGGTTTGGCCTGCGGCATTTTTTACCCCTGATTTACGGAAGTTTTCAGCATAACGTATATAATTCAGGGCTGATTCTTTAAGATGGGCAACTTCTTCTGGAGTCAATTCCCGTTTTACGCGGGCTGGTATCCCCACAACCAAGGTACGACGTGGCACAATCATTTCAGGTGGCACCACCGCCCCTGCGCCAACAATACACTCTTCATTTAAAACCGCCCCATCTAAAACAATGGCCCCCATGCCAATTAAAACCCGATCTTTGACTGTACATCCATGAAGAATCACGCCGTGGGCAATTGTTACTTCATTACCGATAACAAGGGGATGTGTGTCATGGGTTACATGTAGCAACGCACCGTCCTGTACATTAGTCCGTTCACCAATCTTGATATAATGCACATCCCCACGAATAACGGCATTAAAGCAAACGCTAGATTCAGCTCCAATAGTAACATCACCGATAATATCAGCACTTTCTACAATAAAGGCCGTAGGATGAATTTGTGGTGTCTTGTCCAGATAAGGTAGAATCATGATTATAACCCCATTACTTCTTTTACCGTCTTACCCAAGGTGCCTAAATCTTCGGCCACAAAAATGCCTGCTTCTCTAAGGGCCTTTATCTTACTCTCCGCTGTTCCCTGACCACCAGAAATAATGGCCCCTGCATGTCCCATGCGCTTACCTGGTGGGGCTGTTCTGCCTGCAATAAAGGCCACCACTGGTTTTTTAAAATTGGCCTTTATCCATGCCGCTGCCTCTTCTTCGGCCGTACCGCCAATCTCACCCACCATCACCACACCTTTTGTTTCTTCATCTTCATTAAAGCGTTTAAGTAAGTCAATAAAGTTCGTCCCAGGAATCTGATCGCCACCGATACCAATACAGGTGCTCTGCCCAAGGCCGGCTAAGGTTAATTGATAATCAATTTCATAGGTAAGGGTTCCACTTCTAGAAATTACCCCAATAGGGCCAGGGGTATGAATATGTCCTGGCATAATGCCCATTTTGCACTTAAAAGGTGGACAGATAAGCCCTGGACAATTGGGTCCGATAACGACTACATCTGGATGCTCTACCAGATAACGCTTGACCTTCATCATGTCCAGGGTAGGAATACCCTCGGTAATGCAAACAATTAGCTTGATACCCGCATCTACTGCCTCATAAATGGCATCGCAGGCGAAGGGTGCGGGTACAAAGATGACGGAGGCATTGGCCCCAGCCTCTTTTACCGCCTCTTCCACCGTATTAAATACCGGTACTCCTTCTACCTTTTCTCCTCCCTTGCCTGGTGTTACACCCGCTACCACCTTTGTGCCATAGGCAAGCATTTGCTGCGTGTGAAAGCTGCCTTCTTTACCGGTGATTCCCTGCACCAAAACCCTTGTATTTTCATTAATCAATATGGCCATGGCTTACTCCTTTTTCCCTAAAATCTCTACAATCTTTTTGGCGGCATCACTTATGTCCTTGGCCACGACAAAGTTTAGACCAGATTCATTTAACATCTGCCTTCCCTTTTCTACATTTGTACCTTCAAGTCGTACCAAAACAGGTATATTGATATCCACCTGTTTGGCCGCTTCAATGACGCCCTGGGCCAAAACATCACAGCGTAAGATGCCGCCAAAGATATTGATGAAGATCAGCTTTACATTGGGATCAGAAAGCAGAATTTTAAAGCCCTGCGTAATCATTTCTACATTTGCCCCACCACCGACATCCAAGAAGTTGGCTGGCTCTGCCCCGGCCAGTTTAATTACATCCATCGTTGCCATCGCCAGTCCGGCCCCATTAACCATAATGCCCACGTTGCCGTCTAGACGGACATAGTTTAAGCGATATTTCATCGCTTCATATTCAAGGGGATCAAGCTCATCTGGATCAAGCATCTCTTTAATATCTGGATGCCGATAAAGGGCACTGTCATCAAAATTAAGCTTGGCGTCAATGGCCAAAAGACTGCCTTCTTCCGTAAGAATTAAAGGATTAATCTCCGCCAACGAGCAGTCATAGCTGACAAAAAGCTTATAAAGGGCCATAAGTAGTTTAGCTGCCTCTTTGACAGGCATTGCGGCCTTAAAAGATAGTTTTCTTGCCTGATAGGGCAAAAGGCCCAAAAAGGGATCAATGGCTTCTTTAAAGATCAACTCTGGCTTTTCTTGGGCCAGTTCTTCTATTTCCATTCCCCCGGCTGGACTAACCATTAATACAGGTCTATTTTGACTGCGGTCTATGACCATACCGACATAGTATTCCTTCTGAATATTGGCCGCCTTTTCTACCAATACCTTTCTGACAATCTTTCCCTGCCCGCCGGTCTGATGCGTAACTAAGGGTTTACCCAGTATATTTTCGGCAATTTGCTCGGCCTCTTCCAAAGTCTTAGCCAACTTTACTCCACCTGCCTTTCCTCTTCCCCCAGCCTGAATCTGGGCCTTAATCACTACTGGCAATCCAAGTTCATCCACCGCTGCCTTTACCTCTTCTACTGTGGTGGCCAATCTTCCTTCAGGCACGGGAATGCCAAATTTTTTAAATAATTCCTTGGCCTGATATTCGTGGATTTTCATGGTTTCACTCCTGTATGCCTATTTCTTTTCCTTAATGGAAACTAAGCTGTTTTTTTGAGATTAAGAAACTATATGCTAAAATCTTTTAATTCTCCGAATCCAATGCTCCTTTGGCCTTTACCTCCGGATTCCGATAATCAGGCAGAATAAGAGGTGTCTTTTGCGTTGGCTTTATCCCTTCAGCTTCCAAGGCCTTTAAATACTCCTCTAGGTGTTTCAAACTTAAGGTCTTTACTTCTCCCCGCTGTTTAGCAAAGGTAGCCGCCTTCATCCCGGCCCGACGACCAAAAACGTTGATATCTAGCAGGGAGTTACCCATCAAGCGGTTGTCCCCATGCACGCCACCAGTTACCTCGCCGGCCGCAAAAAGCCCAGGCACGGTTGTCTCTCCCCATTCATTGATCGCTAGACCACCATTTTGATAATGCAAGGTAGGAAAAACCAGCATGGGCTCTTTGGCAATATCAATACCGTAACGTTTAAACTGTAAATATTTCCCAGCCAGGGCCTTGGCGACTGTGCCTTCGCCCCAAATCATGTCAATCATCGGTGAGTCAAGCCACACCCCCACGCGTCCAGTTGGGGTGATAATCCCTTTATCCCTTTCTAAACATTCACGGATGATCAAGGCTGATTCCACATCGCGTGGTTCTAAGGGATGACAAAACCGTTCGCCTTCACAATTAACTGGTTCTGCTCCTAAGGTGCGGACCTTTTCGGTAATAAGCATACCTGCACACTGTTCTGGAAAGGCTGCCCCTGTAGGGTGAAACTGGGCATATTTTAAGTTGCGCAATTTAACGCCTAAACGATAACCCAAAACTAAACCATCTCCTGTTGCGCCATAGTGATTAGTAGTGGCAAAGCCATGCAGGTGTAAACGGCCATAACCACCTGTGGCCAAAATGACGGCCTTGGCCTTTACGACTAAAAATTCTTGATTGTCCAGGTTATACAAAATAGCCCCACCAATTTGTCTGTCTTCGTCTAATAAAAGTTCCACGGCGGGACAAAATTCAAGTACTTTAATCTCATCCGGCCGGTTGCGCACTTCATCCCTTAAAACCCGCATGATTTCAGAACCGGTTATATCGGCCGAGGAGTGCATTCGCCTGCGGCAGAGTCCACCCCCCTTTAATTCCTTCATCGTGCCATCGGGCTCTTTGTCAAACATTACCCCCAAGTCTTCTAGCCATTTAATCACAATCGGGGCATCCATAACCAAAGCGCGCACTAAATGTTTGTCGTTAGTGAAGTGTCCACCACCAATAGTGTCTAAAAAGTGATAATAGGGTGAATCATAAGGTAGATCAGCCGCCTGAATACCACCTTCGGCCATAACCGTATTGGCATCACCATGACGCAGCTTGGTCGCCAGGATGACCTTACACCCTTCTTCTGAGGCCAAAAGGGCCGCGGCACTACCTGCTCCGCCCCCACCAATAACTAAGACATCGGTTTCTTCATCTGGAGATTTAAGCCTTTCACTAAAACTGGCTGGATCTATCCAAGGGCGACCCTGCAAAATTTCAATTAATTCTGGTTGTAGAAGTTCTCCTTTATTTGGTCCTACTTGTAAGGGTTTACGTCCTTCAGGCTGATAATCAGGGTGATATTTTTGCAAAACCTCATCATACTCATCAGGCGAAAGCTTGGGGAAATACTGCTGCTTTTTTGCCTGTTCCAAACGTTTAGGCCTTGTTTCTTCTACCTTGGCCAGACTTTCTTGTAAGCTTTCTGGATATCCACTCATCTTTACTCCTCTATAATCAAATATTTTGTTTCTTTTGGCCGCCAATTGGGGTCATAAGGCTCTGGTTCCCATTCCCTTTCTTTATAACGTTTTTTAAGCTCTTCATCTGAAAGGTTCATGAGTTCATCCATCATCCAGTCAAATTTACCCGCCTTGATTTGCTCTACGCGTTTTGCTAAATGCTTTGCCTTGGGCTGAATGTATTTTGCATAAAGGCGTCTGGCAAGCATGGCTACATGAAAGTGTTGAATTTCAGCCGGACAGCGCAGACTGCACATGCCGCACATGATACAACTATGAGAAATCTCAGCCGCCGCCTTAATATCTCCCCGAATAAGGGCTTGAATATAATCCATAACAGGAATATCCATAGGGCATGCCTTCGTACAGGTATTACAAGCCAGACAGCGAAAGGTCTCAGGATACAGCTTTTCAATCGTACCTATATCTGGGCTAAGTTCATTAATGTCATAAACGGCCTTGTTCGCTGGGACAAAGGGAATCTGAGTTAAATACATATTGGGCTCTACCGTCGTTTGGCAGGCCAAACCAAAACGTAGCCGGTAGTCATCTGCCAAGCGATAAACCGTCACACACGCCCCACAAATACCTGCCCGGCAACCACATCCTCTAGTCAAACGATAACCCGCGTATTCTAATGCCTTAAGAATCGTTAACCCTTCTGGCACCTCATAACGTTTCCCCATAATAAAGATAGGGATCATTTTAGTGCCAGGCGGAACAATCGTTCTGTCCCCTACGGTATATTTAAACTCTGCCACCTTTGGCCTCCTAAACGATTTCTCCCTTTTTAACTTTTTCTCCGTATTCATAGCCCGCCGCAAATGCCTTTAAGTTAAACTCTTCTGTTCCTTTTGGCACAGACATCTTTAAGGCTGCCTTAACCGCCTCTAGGCTAAAAAAGTCAGTTAGGGCTGAGATAAAGCCAAGCATGACAATATTGGCCACTACTGTTCTTCCTACCTGTTCAGCAATGCGTGTTGCCGGCACGGCGTAAGCCTTAACCCCTTCTGGTAGATTAGATGGTTTTACTAAATCTTTATCAATAAACACCACACTATTCGGCTGAATATCTTTTCTGTATTTTCTAAATGCCCCTTGGGCCATAATAACCATAACATCTGGTTTTTTAACATAAGGAAAGTCTATTTTTTCAGACGAAATAATTACACAGGAAGCTGAGGCGCCGCCTCTAGCCTCTGCACCATATTCCTGCGTATAAGCGGCTTCATTGCCATCAAATACGCAGGCAGCACGGCCTATGATAAGGCCTAATAAGGCAATTCCCTGCCCACCTAAACCTGCTAGTTTAATTTTGACTTCTTTTATCTGTTTTGGCTTGGGAATTTCTAACGTCTTTTTCTCTTTCTCTTTATCTTCCGGCAGTTCCACTTTACCATCACCTCTAAATTCACTTATCCCTACTTTTGAGCTTAAACATTCACGCATAGCACGCATATAACCAGGTGCATTTCTATCGGCAAAAACACCACAAAGAATAGGCGTATCCATCTGAATAAGGGCATCTTTTGGGTCTGGATTTTCCTTTATGACCGTATGTTCTAAAAAGAATTTTACCATGTCTTTGCCGGTGCGGAGTTTATTCCGCCGCCCCCAGTTAACAGGGCAGGCAGAAATGACTTCAATAAAACGAAATCCTTCTTTCTTAAGGGCATCTAAAAATGACCTTTTGATATAATGGGAATGGGCAGAAGTCCATCTTGCTACATAATTTGCCCCGCAGGCCGTAAGTAAGGCCGGTAAATTAAAAGGTGTTTCATAGTTGCCATAAATGCTTGTTGTAGTCTTTGTATGGCTGGGGGTTGTTGCCCCCATTTGTCCACCTGTCATACCGTAATTGAAGTTATTAATGCAGATGACGATCAGATCCATGTTCCTTCTGGCTCCATGGATAAGATGATTACCACCAATTGTAGTCAGATCCCCATCTCCGCTAAATACAATTACGTTTAAGTCTGGATTACTCAATTTTAATCCTGTCGCAAAGGCAATAGGACGACCATGCGTAGTGTGAAAACCATCAAGCCAAAAGTAACCAGCTGCCCTGCCTGAACATCCAATACCAGAAACAACGGCTACTTTATTTAAATCTATTTCATCCTTGACTTCTGTCAGTGCCTCCGCGATATTACTAATGGTTGCCCCAATGCCACAGCCAGGACAAAAGATATGGGGCATCCGATCTTCTCTGATAAGTTCTCCCATTGGATGTCTTTTTACGCCCATAACTTACTCCTCTATATAATCTGTTTTAACTCGGCCAATACCTTTTCTGGATCGTGCACTTCGCCGCCGGCATTAGGGAACAAAAAGACCTTACATCTGTCCTTGACGACGCGTTCCACCTCAAAGAATGTTTGCCCAAGATTGATCTCTACACAGACAAAGGCCTTAATTCTCTCTGCCAGCTCTATAATGCGTTTTTCTGGAAATGGCCACACCACAATCAAACGCAACATTCCTATTTTTAAGCCTTCTTTTCTTGCCCATTTAACTACCGTCCGACATACCCGTGTAGAAATACCAAAGGTAACAAGAACAACTTCTGCATCTTCGGTCATAAATTCCTCATATTCCCATATTTTGTCTGCGTTCTTTCTAATTTTATCCACCAACCTTCTTACTAACTTATTATGCGTCTTTGCACTTAAATCAGGATAGCCCTTTTCATTATGGGTTAAGCCCGTAACATGGATTCTATACCCCTCACCAGCAACCGCCATTTCTGGCACAAGATCCTTTCCTGCCTTAAAGGGCAAGAACTTTTCTGGCGGCAAAGTAGGTCTTTTGCGGTTAACAACCTTGATTTCTTCCTTAGGAGGAATGAGCACCCTTTCCGAAACATGGGCTACACATTCATCGCTCAATACTACTACTGGCACACGCCAAGTTTCCGCTAAATTGAATGCCTTTATGGTAAAATCAAAACATTCCTGTGGTGAAGAGGGAGCGATTGCGATAATTTCATAATCTCCATGACTACCCCATCTTGCCTGCATGACATCTGCTTGTCCCACCGCGGTTGGCAGTCCTGTAGACGGGCTTCCTCTTTGGACGTTTACAACGACACAAGGTGTTTCTGTCATGGCAGCCAAACCCAAATTTTCCTGCATCAGACTAAATCCAGGCCCAGAAGTGGCCGTCATTGGCTTTGCCCCTGCCCATGACGCCCCTACTAGGGCAGCCATAGAACCCAGCTCATCTTCCATTTGGATATAAATACCTCCTACCTGTGGTAAGCGCGCCGACATCCTTTCGGCAATCTCATTTGAGGGTGTAATTGGATATCCTGCATAAAAACGACAGCCGGCCGCAATTGCCCCCTCTACACAGGCATGATTACCACTTAAAAAGTGAATTCCTGTTAAAACATCCTTACCCATTGCCTTCCCCTTGTTGATTAATTTTCATCCTCTACATAAATGGCAAAATCAGGACATACCTGCCGACAAAAGCCACATCGTATACATTCTCCTTCTTTTTCTGGCGGGATAACCGGGTAGTGATATCCTTTCTCGTTATAGTCATCTGAAAAAGACAATACTTGTTTAGGACAGTATTCAATACAAAGTCCACATCCTTTACACCTTTCGGCAAAAACAATAGGTTTTCCCTTTGGGATCTTTAGCTTATCCAAGTTTAAAAGCATTCTCTTTTTAATCATCCTCGTCTTCCTTTAATAAAGCATGTATTTGCGCCTTAAGCTGATTTAAAGTAAAACCAGCCACATTGATGCCTTCTTTTGGACAAGTAGCCATACAACAACCGCAGCCTTGGCAAAGGGCCTTTTTTACCTCTACATGCTTATGACCATCTTCTTCTACTACCAAGGTTATGGCATCAAATGGACAGACATCAACACAATAGGCACATCCATCACAGTTTTCTAAATTTACTTCTGCCTTAATAGGTTCAAGCGAAAGTTCTTCTTGGGAAAAGAGGCCTAACACCTTACTTGCCGCGGCACTGGCTTGTGAAACCGTATCTGGAATATCCTTTGGTGCTTGGGCTGCCCCTGCTAAATAAATTCCCATGGCCGAAGATTCTACCGGTCTTAATTTAGGATGAACTTCATTTAAAAAGCCAAATTCATCAATAGGCGCTTTTAATAGTTTGGCCAAGTCAGCCGTATTTTTACTTGGGACAATGGCCGTTGCCAGCACAACCATATCTGCTTCTATTTCCACGGCCATACCACTTAAGGTATCCACACCCCATACTACTAATTTATCTTTCCTTTGAAAAACTTTAGATACCTTCCCGCGGAGATAGACTATCCTTTCTTCTTCCATTACCCTTTGCACAAATTCTTCATATCTCTTACCTGCCGCCCGTACATCTATGTAAAAGACATAGGCTTCTCCATCAGGTACCGCATGTTTATAAAGCAGGGCATGTTTGGCTGTATACATACAACAAATTTTGGAACAATAAGGACAGCCATGTTCTGGATCACGGGAACCCGCACATTGAATAAAAACTACCCGTTTAGGGATCTTACCGTCAGAAGGTCTCCTTACAATACCTCCCGTCGGACCCGAGGCCGAAAGTAACCTTTCAAATTCAAGCCCAGAAAGCACATCAGGATATATACCACCGCCATATTCCTTTAAGGCTTCCAAAGGCAGTAAATCATATCCTGTGGCCAAGACAATAGCGCCTACTTCTATTTCTATCTCTTTGGGTTCCATCAAATAATTGATGGCCTTAGGACCACAGGCGTGATAACATTGCTCGCAGACAATGAGCCTTTTGGTATTAAGGCAGTGTTCTAAATCAATGGTATAAACCAAGGGCACGGCCTGCGGAAAGGGCACATAAACGGCCTTACGGGCCCCTAAACCCTGGTCAAACTCATTAGGCACAATGACCGGACAGGCCTCAGCGCAATCCCCACAACCAGTGCACTTATCTGGATCAACATAACGCGGTTTCTGTTCAATGGTTACCTTATACTGCCCCACTATACCTTCAACATTCTTTACCTCTGCATAGGTAAATAGATGGATATTAGGGTGTCGGGCTACTTCTACCATGCGCGGGGTAAGAATACAGGAAGAGCAGTCAAGGGTAGGGAAGGTTTCACTTAATTGAGCCATGTGTCCCCCTAAAGAGGGAGACCTTTCTACTAAATATACCTCAAAGCCACCATTAGCAATATCAAGGGCTGCCTGAATACCTGCAATACCACCACCTATAACTAAAACTTTCCTTGTCAGAGGCACTGTAATAGGCGCTAACGGCTTGGCCAAGCTGACTTTTGCCACCGCTGCACGAATAATCTCAAGGGCCTTCTCTGTGGCCTCTTCTGGTGCATCATGATGGACCCAGGAACATTGTTCTCTAATATTCGCAATTTCTAGCAAATAGGGATTAAGCCCTACTTCTTCTACCGCACGCGCAAAGGTGGTTGCATGCATTTTGGGACTACACGCCGCAATCACGACATGGGTAAGCTCTAGTTCTTTTATCTTCTGCTGGATTTCCTTCTGGCCCGGTTCACTACAAAGATAGACATAGTCTGTTGCATAGGCCACGTCCTTAAGCTTTGCTGCTTCCTCTACCAGTCTTTTTATATCCAAAACACCGGCAATATTTTTCCCACAATGACAGATAAATACCCCAATACGCATCAGATATTCTCCAATGTTTTTGTCAAACCAAAGGCATCGGTCATGATTTCGGTAAAATAAAATATCGGCATAGGCTTAAAGCCCGGATAAAGCTTTTTTATTTCTTTTTGCCTATTCTTTAAGTTGAAGTAACACAAGGGACAGCTCGTTACTACCAAGTTTGCCCCGTTTTCTCTGGCATTTTCTAGAATACGATAGACCCTTCTGGCCACAATCTCTGGCTTAACCGCCGTGTGATAACTGCCACAACATTCTACCTGATAAGGAAAGAATACAGGCTTTGTCCCTAAGGCTTGCATGATATTCTCTAAAATGTAAGGTTGTTCACAATCGTCTATACCTACACTTTGCGGTCTTAACAAAAGGCAACCATAATAACAGGCAACCTTTAAACCAGATAGATCCTTTTTGACAGCACTTTTAAGCTTTTCTGTGCCTAATTCCTGCAAAATAGTTAAAAAGTGTTTGACTTCTACATTTCCTTTATAATCAGGTTCCTCGTCCATAAAGTTGTTTATTTTTTCAAGCCTTATCGAATCTGCCTTGACAAACAAATTTGCCTGAGCCAGGGTGTTATAACATACAGAACAAAGGGTAGTAAGCGTAGAATATCCTAACGCTTCGGTACGGGCCAGCGTGCGTATAGGTGCAACCTGCCTCATCAAGTCGTCTTCAGCGAGTGAATATACTGTTCCACAACAGGTCCAATTAGGCAGTTCCTTTAGGTTTATGTCCAATGCATCTGCTACTGCCAGGGCTGAGTCTTCCAGTTTTTTAGCCGTGGTTTTTAAAGTGCATCCAGGAAAGTAGGCTATTTCCATATTTTGCTCCTTTTGCCCTTATGCCGTGAGCTTACGCAGGGCCCCAATTAAGGCAATTTGGGGAAGTGTTTCTTTAACCATCTCTTTGGGAGAGATCTCATCGCTTTTACGTGTGCGAAAGATGGCCAATCTTACTCCTTCCATCAACCGTGTAAGGCTTACGCCTTTAGGACACCGCGCCGTGCATGTAAAACAACTTGCACAAAGCCAAATAGTACGGCAGTTAAGCAAAGGCTCAACGGCTCCCAATTGCAATAAACGGATGACCTGGTTAGGTAACAAGTCCATCTCTGCACTCATTGGACAGCCTGCCGAACACTTCCCACACTGATAACAGGCAAAAACATTTTGCCCACTTATTTCTTCTACTTTTTTTAACCAATCCTCTTGTTTTTTAAGGACAAGGCGCAATTTGGTACTCCTTTTTTCCTTGTTCGTAGATATCGTTTCCATATATATCATTTCCGACAAATAAAGGCAAATTTTTAACCACTAATCTGTAAATCGCCTCTGCCTCTAGCTCTGGATAGGCCACGACTTCAGCCTCCTGGACACATTGGGCAAGTAAGGCACCTGCTCCACCCGTAGCGACAAAATATATGCCTTTATATTTCTGTATGGCCTCAAGTACAGCCTGACTACGTTTCCCTTTACCAATCATGCCTTTAAGCCCATGCTCTAAAAGCAGGGGTGTATAGACATCCATGCGGGAACTCGTCGTTGGTCCAGCTGCGCCAATGGGCCTACCAGGTGGGGCTGGGGCAGGGCCAACATAGTAAACCACCTGACCTTTAAGATCAAAGGGCAATTCTTTACCTTCTTTAAGCAAGGCTACCAGGCGTTTGTGCGCAGCGTCTCTGGCCGTATAAACAACGCCATTTAATAGGACCCTATCTCCCACCTTCAATTCTGCGATTATCTCTTCTGTTAAAGGTGTCTGTAAATATTTTGCTTCACTCATTAAACCCTTCCTTACCTCTTAATATTTTATAAACACGCCTTTTTTACCCGATGCGCATGACACTGCACATTTACGGCCACCGGTAAACTAGCAATATGGCAGGGAAAGACCTCTATGTGCACATCTAAGCAGGTTACCCTTCCACCCAAACCTAAAGGGCCATAGCCAAGGTCGTTAAGCACCTTAAGCCATTTCATCTCCAGGGCCGCTAGCCGATTATTGTCATGCCATTTCCCTAAAGGACGCAAAAGGGCCTTTTTGGCCAAAAGGGCTGCCTTGTCTATTGTGCCCCCAATACCGACACCGACAATCAACGGTCCACAGGTATTCACCGCTGCTTCTTCTACGGTCTTGCACACAAATCTTTCTATACCTTCTAAGCCTGCGGCCGGTGTCAATACCGTCGCCGTAGATTTATTCTCACTGCCTGCCCCCTTGGGCATGACGATAATTTCTACCTTATCTCCTGGCACGATTTCATAGTGGATAATGGCTGGAGTGTTGTCTTTAGTATTTTCCCGCGTTAGGGGATGACAGACGGACTTGCGTAAATATCCTTCTTTATAGCCCTGTCTTACCCCTTCATTAATGGCCTCTTCTATACTTCCACCGATAAAATGTACTTCCTGCCCAACCTTTAGAAAGACAATGGTGATACCTGTATCCTGACAGATAGGAAGACCTGTTTCTTTAGCAATGTCTTTATTTTGGAGGAGTTGCTTGATTATTTCCCGGCCAAGAGGAGACTGTTCTACCATATAGGCCCGCTCTAGGGCGGCCTCCACATCTTCATTCAAGTACACACAAGCCTCTTGGCACAACCGCTTTACCACTTCCGTGAGCCGTTCTACTTTAATTTCTCTCATATCTTCATACACCCAATCATTTCTTTAATGGCCTTGGCCCCTTCTTGCATTTGTTTCATTTCTTCCGGGGTCAGATCTAACTCTATAATTTTTTCAACCCCTTCTTTACCTAAAATGACCGGTACACACAAGGCACAATCATTTAACCCATATTCTCCTTCTAAACATACAGAACAAGGCATAATAACCCTTTCATCCCTTAAGATAGCCTCTACCATTTCGGCAATGGCCATGGCTGGGGCATAATAGGCACTGCCCACTTGTAAAAGGCTTACTATCTCTGCCCCGGCCAAGCGTGTCCGTTTAGCAATCTCTTCCAGCTTATCTTTTTGTAAAAGTTTGCTTACAGGGACACCATTAATATTCGCCAACCGCAAAAGGGGCATCATATATTTTTCTGTATGTGCCCCAATGACCATCGCGGTAACGTTTTGAGGGGAAATGCCCAACTCCATAGCAATAAAACTGCGTAACCGGCTAGAGTCAAGCATGCCTGACATGCCCATAATGCGCGTCCGCGGCAGATCCAGTGCCTTACAGGCGGCATAGGTAAGGGCATCTACAGGGTTAGTAACAACGATAATTATAGCCTCTGGCGAATGTTTTATAATTTCCTTAGCTACACTAACCACAATATCTCCGTTAATACCAAGTAATTCCTCTCTTGTCATACCTGGCTTCCTAGGTACGCCAGCGGTAATGACCGCAATGTCTGAGTAAGCCGTCAGGGTATAATCGGTTGTCCCCTTAATTACACCCTGAAAGCCATTTAGGGGAGAGGCCTCCCAGATATCCAAGGCCTTCCCCTTGGCCACTTCTTCCTTTTTGTCTAATAAGATAACATCTGCCAAGTCCTTTTGGACAATGCACTGGGCAGTGGTGGAACCGACCATGCCTGCTCCAATAATGCTCACTTTATATCGTCTCATTCCCCTTCTCCTCTCATCATTCATGTATTTAACGCTCTTCCATCCCACTTCTAAATTACTTTCTGCTGTCTTCCCAAGCTATTAGGTTACCTACTTGTCTATATAGAGTCAATAATTTCGTTAAACGTCTTGCTTGGTCTCATGGCGGCCCCTGTTTTTTCCTCGTCAGGATGATAGTAACCACCAAGGTCCTTTGGTGAACCCTGGGTTGCATCAATTTCGGCAAGTATCTTTTCTTCGTTTTCAGCAAGGGCCTTGGCTACAGGAGCAAACTTTTCAGCAAGTCCTTTGTCTTCCGTTTGTGCGGCAAGTTCTTCTGCCCAGTAGCGGGCAAGATAGTAGTGGCTCCCGCGCGTATCAAGCTCACCCACGGTTCTCTTGGGCGTCTTATCATTTTTAAGATATTTTCCAACTGCCCTTAAGAGGGTGCTTGCTAGGATTAAGAGTTTCTTATCCTCTGCCTGCCTGTAAGCAAGGGTTAAGGCCTCTACAAAGGCAAGGAATTCACCAAGGCTATCCCACCTTAGGTGTCCTTCCTTCTGGAACTGCTGAATGTGTTTGGGCGCACTTCCACCCGCACCTGTTTCAAAGAGGCCACCACCAGCAATAAGAGGAACATTTGAAAGACACCTTGCGCTTGTGCCAACTTCAATGATCGGAAAGAGGTCTGTCAGGTAGTCCCTTAAAACATTCCCTGTGACAGCGATGGTATCCTTTCCTTCTCTGAACCGTTTAAGGGTAAACTTCATCGCGTCTTGAGGTGGCTTAATGTGGTATTCAACACCTGAGAGGTCATATTTTGCAAGCTCTTCTTGAACCGTCTTGAGAATTTCCCTATCGTGAGCCCTAAACTGGTCAAGCCAAAACACGATTGGATATCCTGTTTCTTTTGCCCTTCTTACGGCAAGTTTAATCCAGTCGCGAATGGCAATGTCTTTTGTGATGCAACTTCTGTAGATGTCTCCTTTGTTTACTTTATGTTCAATGAGGATGTTTCCTTCTGCGTCAACAATTCTCATGATGCCATCATCAGGTGGGAAGAATGTCTTGTCATGACTTCCATATTCCTCAGCCTTCATTGCCATAAGGCCAACATTTTGAACAGTGCCCACTTTTGTCGGGTCAAACTGTCCGTTTACCTTAACGTCTTCAACGACTTCTCTATACATGGTAGCGTAACACCTGTCAGGCACAGTAATCACGCAGTCATCCGTTTCACCGCTTGGCCCCCAGCCTTGAAGGCCGTTTTTGATGATGGTAGGAATAGAATTGTCAATGATGACATCGTTTGGCCTGTGAAGGTTGGTTATACCCTTGTCTGAATCAACCATGTAAAGCCTTGGGCGCTTTTTGTAGATTTCCTCAATGGTCTTTTTGATCTCTTCCTGCTTTTCTTTTGGCAGCTTTTCAAGCTTCCTCTCAAGATCTATAAGCCCAAAATTTGGATTAAATCCTATCTCTTCAAGCTCTTTTCCGTACTTTTCAAAAAGCTCCTTAAAGTAAACCCTGATGGCATCTCCAAAGATAACCGGATCTGACACCTTCATCATCGTTGCCTTCACATGCAGCGAAAAAAGGATATCTTTTCCCTTGGCGTCTTGAAGGACAAGCTCATAAAACTCCCTTAACTTTTCTCGGTTCATAAAGGTTGCATCTACCACATCACCTTTACCTACCTCAACTTCTTTGAAAACGGTTACCTTTCCGCTTTTGTCAACAAATTCATACCTTATCTTTGTATCTTTCTCTATGGTTACTGATTTTTCATTTTGGTAAAAATCACCGCAGATCATATGCGCAACATAACTTTGACAATTTGGCCTTACTGCCTTCATCCAGTTGCGCTTTTGGGCAGTTTGTCTGGCGTATTCCTTAACAGGCGATGCTATTCTTCTGTCAGAATTACCCTGCCTTAAAACAGGATTTACGACACTACCAAGACACTTTGCGTATTTTTCTTTTATCTTCTTTTCTTCTTCTGTTTTGGGCTCTTCGGGATAGTCTGGAAGGTCAAAACCCTGGGATTGAAGTTCCTTAATTGTATCAATTAGCTGTGGCACTGTCGCCGAAATATTTGGAAGCTTCACGATATTTGCTTCGGGCTTCCACACAAGCTCTCCAAGGTAGGTAAGGTCATCTTCGGCATAGCCAAATTGGGCAAGCACCCTCCCGGCCAGAGAAATATCTCTGCGTTCAATCTCAACCTCAGCACATTTCGTAAAGGCCTTTACGATAGGCAAAAGAGAGTATGTGGCCAGAAGCGGAGCTTCATCTGTTTTTGTCCAGATAATTTTTGCCTTTTTAGGCATGCGCTCCTCCTTATTTATATATTTTTTGACTAAAGGCCGTTACTACGGCCACTAAGTCATCCGCAATTTCTTGCTTTAAGTCGGCTTTGACACCTCCTGCAACTTCTACCTTCACCCTGTATATCTCAAAAAGTCGCAGCAGATATGCCAATCCAAATCTAGCCAACCTTTCTTTGTCCTCTACGATAACTTTCTTAATCATACCCTGCTTGGCTGCGTTGATCAGCCGCCAAATTCCCTTGCGGTTTTCATTTAATCCACTTGCAATTTCTGTTACTTCCAGCACAACCTTATACTCCTTTTTTTGGCAATATACCTTTAAATCTTCTACTTGCCTTTCCAAATAATCTAAGTATCTCTTTTTAGAAACACGTGCATAAATAGCAACCGGAATCTCCTTTTTTTCTTTTTCCGCTGTCTTTTCTTCCGCAACTAAGCGTTCAATATCTTTTTGGCAGTATCTTTCTTTCCCCCTTGGCGTTAGGTGAACGGATAATTTTTTTTGTTCCCTCCATTCTAATAACTGTTTATGTGATATGCCGTACTTTTTTTCTATCTGCTTTGGAGTAAGCAACATCTATTTTCCTTGCTCTCCAATGTTTCTTGCCGGTTCAATGGCATACAATATGTCATCCCATGGATGACGGTAGAGTGGAGTCTTAAGCCGTTTTTGGTCTAAGATATGGCCGATAATACCAATACTTCTTCCAAGTACAAAGATGGCATTTAAGGTACCAGCCTCTATAATCTCATCAATTTCCTCTGCTTTAAAACCACAGCTATTGAGCATATCTACAAAGAGCACACCAATGCAGCCATCTACATTCAGAATTAAATTACCCCGTTTGGTCGTTGTAATTTTTTCCACCTTTAAGGCATAGTCCAAATATTTAGTCTGCGGGAAGTTGTTTTTGGCGTAATTCTTAAGCAATTCTACCCGCTTGTCTGGATTGGTTACGCTTTTAATTCGGTGACCAATGCCTGGAATCAGGATACCAGCCGCCTTCATCTCATCTACCATTTGCCGCGGTGTCTTACCTTCATTACAGAATTTGCGGAAGTAATAGGCGGCCCCGTCTATGGCACCACCAAACCGGGGGCCAATGGTCAAAAGACCACTCACCAGGGAAGAGACTAAGTCTTTCCCTGCCCTCGCCGTAACAATGGCATTATGCGCACCAGAGACACATGGACCATGATCAGCGACAATCTTAAGGCACATTTCTATAAATTCGCTGGCCCACTTAGGCAGGCGACACTTGAGCCATAAGAGACCAATGACATCGCCTAAAGAATATCCTTTCTCTACTACTTCACTGATAGGCACATTTACATAAGTGGCCTCTTCGCCCCGATCGTCACTGATGGTGCAAATAAAGTTGGTAGGCCGTCTTACTTTGCCCTTGGCCTGGGCGACAGCAAAGTCTTCAGGTACAGGTGGTACTTCAGGCTCAACAATTTCTGGAATTTGTCCTTTGGCCTTTAGATCTTCAAAGGTTTCCCTAATGACCCGTCTTAACTCGTCAAAGGAATTGGGTACAATCACCCCGGCTTCTCTAAAGGCATTATTCTTAGCATCTGCTGTTTCTAAATCGCCTCTTGCTCTTGCCTTGGCATGACCAAATTGTACCTCACTGGCAAAGAGCTTGGCACAGGTACCAATACACCAGGCAACTATAGGTTTGGTAATCTTACCTGCCTTTATGGCCTCAATGACCGCATATTCGTCCGTTCCGCCTAGCTCTCCCAAAAGGACAATCATCTTGATATTTGGATTGGCCTCATAACGTAGGCAGTGATCAATAAAGGTAGATCCAGGGTAAAGATCACCACCAACGGCTACGCCTTCATAGACACCATTGGTTGCCTGCGAGATAATGTTATTTAATTCATTAAATAAACCACCTGAAGTAGAAACAAAGGCGACACTACCTGGCCGATAAAGTTTACAGCGAATAATGTTTTCAAGGGTGCCAGCGGCATTGCCGATTTTGAAGGCCCCAGCCGCAATTGCACCTACCGTAGCTGGTCCAATAATCCACTTTTTTTTCTGCTTGGCAATGGCGGCCAATTTACGCGCATACCTTTCTGGTACACCCTCAGCAATAATGGCAATGGTGCGAATGGTATCGGTCTCTAGGGCATCAAGGGTTGTTGGATAGGCTGAACGATGGGAAGAAAAGTTGATCATGACATCGGCATTGGGGTGTTTGGCGACTGCCTCTTCAAAATGCCTATAAACAGGAATCAAAATCTCTTTATTTCCCCAAAAACACTTGTGATAACCATTGCTCCGTGTTGGGGCGACGATCGCTGCTACACTGGGCGTTTCGCGCCGGCAGATGTAGTCAAAGTCCAGCATCCGTTGCACTGCCCTTGTCTGATATCCATAAACAATTGCCTGTGTATTTTTATCAAACAAAATGTAATCTGGTTTGGGTTTTGCCATCTTTATTTTCCCTCCTTACTTTTCTTCTAATGCCAATTTGACAATACGGGTCATATGGGTTTCAGGGCCATAGACTTCTATCGGCAAATCCAATTTTCTACCTGCTTCCTTTATTTTTGCTAAACCCTTCTCGTAATTTGGCCCACCCCGACGGACATATATTTTAGCATTTACATTCTTAAGTTTATCCTTATAATCTTCTAGAGCCTTAATAATTCCATCAAATGTCTTGGCTACATCGGTAAAATTGGCAATTCCACCACCAATGATTAAGATTTTTGGTCTTCCTTGCGGATCCTTCTCCCTTGTCATCAAGTCTAAGATGGTCTTGGCATATTCATAGGTCTCATCTGTCGTTGGATTACCACTATATTCACCATAGTTTCCTAACTCTTGGGCCGCCCCTAGGTCAGAGATGGTATCAGTGTAAACAACACTGGCTCCACCACCAGCCACCATTGTCCATATACGGCCTT
This sequence comes from Candidatus Desulfofervidaceae bacterium, assembly GCA_027064585.1. GTDB lineage: Bacteria > Desulfobacterota > Desulfofervidia > Desulfofervidales > Desulfofervidaceae > JAGHCL01. The sequence goes on from JAMOPI010000006.1 coordinate 59,455, forward strand.
TGGGATTGAGAACCGTTAGCTTTAAAGAAGAACCACTTTTTGCATCTAACTGTTTTATATAGGCCTCTTCTTTTGTATACTTCCGTCCAAACGGCGTAGGAAATTCAATTTCTCCCCATTTTTCTGCACATTCAAATTGGGCTGTATCATCTAGTCTCGCTACGGCATCTAAGGGATAAATTAAGTTTTGTTTGATGGTAAAGGGATTAAACTCTAAATAAGTGAAATGATAGTCTACAAAGAAGTTATAAATGACTTCAGCAAACTGGGCAAATGTTTCCTTTTCTTCAATTTCTTTAGGCACGGCATTTTTGATAATCTTAGAAATTTCTTCTTTCTTTGCCAAAATAGGTATAAAGGCTTCATTTACCTTATCCCACATTTCCTCTATCTCTATACCACCTTCAGCCGACATATAGATACGATCCCCTTCCCGTTCGGTTGTGATGGCCAAATAATATTCCTTCTCATGGGGGATAAAGGGTTCTACTAAAAAGCAAGTTAAGGCATCGCTTACCCTGCCAATGGTTACTTCTTTTCCCATGTGTTCTCCAATCCAACTCTTTACCTCATCTAAAGTGGCATTAACCAATACTAGACCGTGTTTTCCTCTCTTGCCGAAGAGTTGATCTGGTTTGGCCACCAACTTAGTATCCTTTAACCAGGGATTTTCCTTTTCTAATATGGCCCAATCTGTTTCTGGTGTTACCAAGACTGCTTTAAAATCATAACTTAGTCCCTGCATATAATCCTTTAAGTATTTTGCCAAAAGCCTTTTGGCATCGTATTCTCTAATTCCTCTTTGTGCCATTGTCTTCCTCCTCTACCTTACTTTTACACACTTCCCTTTTATAGGTTACTTCTTACTCGCCATGTAATTTAAAGTCCCACCGGCCAGTAGGATTTCCTTCTGCCGTTCAGACAAATTGTAGGTTACCGTAAAGGATGTGTTTTTTGTTTTATTAATGACGGTTATATCCTTTCCTTCCTTAATTTGTTCCCTTATATCTGGAATTTCTATTTCATCTCCCTGCTCAATCTCATCGTAATCAGCTTCATTCTTAAAGATCAATGGCGCAATGCCAAAATTGACCAGATTGGCTGCATGAATGCGTTCAAAGGACTTGGCGATAACAGCCTTTACACCTAAATACATGGGGCAAATCGCTGCATGTTCCCTTGAAGAGCCCTGCCCATAGCTTAAACCACCGACAATGATGTTATGCTTACCTGCTTCTTTATTAGCCCGTGCCCGCTTATGAAATTCGGGATCAATTACTTCAAAGACGAACTCTGAATATTTAGGCACATTAGAACGATATTTCATCCGGCTACCGGCAGGAATAATATGGTCAGTAGTAATCTCATCGCCCACCTTAATTGTTACCACGCCATCAATCTTTTCTGGCATGGGTTCATTCTTGGGCGGTTCACCAATATTTGGCCCGCGGTAGATTTCTATCCTTTCAGGTTCAGGTGAAGGCGGAATAAACATACTATCATCAATCAAAAACTGCTCTGGCAGCTTGATTTCTGGATAAGGCAAGTCCAAGCTGCGCGGATCAGTAATCTTACCCGTAATTACGGCTGCGGCTGCTGTTTCAGGACTTACAAGATACACCTGAGCAGACTTAGTTCCACAACGGCCTAAGAAATTGCGGTTGTTTGTACGTAAAGAAATGCCGTTGCTCCGTGGGGCCTGGCTATTACCAATGCAGAAACCACAGGCACACTCAGCAATCCTTGCGCCAGCGGCAATCAATTTATCCAAGGCCCCATTCTGGGCCAGCATGCGTAATACCTGTCTTGAACCAGGAGCCACGACAAAACTGACATCAGGATGACACCGTTTACCATCCAGCATCTCGGCCACAATCATAAGATCCCGATAAGAAGAATTGGTGCAACTACCTATACATACCTGATCTACAGGCAATCCAGCTATTTCTTCTACACGTTTAATATTGCCTGGACTGTGTGGACAGGCAATCAATGGTACCAACTCGCTCAAGTTAATTTCTACTTCCTTATAATATTCTGCATCTGGATCTGGTTCTAAGGGTACCCAATCAACCTCTCTTGCCTGTGCCTTCAAAAACTCCCTGGTAATCTCATCGCTAGGGAAGATAGAAAAGGTAACGCCACATTCCGCACCCATGTTAGTAATGGTTGCCCGTTCTGGAACAGTCAGTGTCTTTACACCATCACCTGTGTATTCAAACACACAGCCAACATTACCCTTCGTGCCAAAGATTTCTAGCACCTTTAAAATGACATCCTTAGCACTGACCCAAGGCTGAAGTTGGCCGGTAAGATTGATACGAATAACCCTTGGACAGGTAAGATAAAATGGACCTCCCGCCATAGCCACGGCTACATCCAGCCCACCGGCACCAATCGCTACCATCCCGATGCCTCCAGCCGTAGGCGTATGGCTATCTGAACCAAGTAAGGTCTTGCCCGGTTTGGCAAACCGCTCTAAATGGACTTGATGACAAATGCCATTCCCTGCACGGGAGTAGATAATGCCATACTTGGCTGCAATCGTTTGCAGGTATTTATGATCATCTGGGTTCTCAAAACCCGCCTGAATGGTATTGTGGTCTACATAACTAACGGAGATTTCTGTTTTGACTTTGGGTATCCCCATTGCCTCAAACTGGAGATAACACATTGTCCCTGTAGCATCTTGGGTTAACGTTTGATCTATTTTGATCCCAATTTCTTTTCCTGGCACATATTTACCTACAGCCAAATGAGTTTCTAAAATTTTTTGTGTCAGCGTTCTTCCCATTGCCTCTCTCCTTAAATTTTAACTTGCGGTGATTTACTCTTTATCACTTATTTACCCAAGAGGGTAGAGGTGAATCGACGAGAAAACGAAATGAATTTGTGATTGGCGTTCATGTCAAATAAAAGGGTAAATTTCGTTTGGCAGACATAAAATAAACCGGACTGCTACCGCTCATCCGTAATTTTAATACGCTTATCTCCTAAATAAAGAGGAAGAAAAATATGGCAATAGATAGAAAAAAATAATGCACAGTAGATTTTCTTGATTTTTTAAAAAGTTTAAGCTATGTTTAAAAATTGAATTTGATTTAAGGAGGTCATTAAAAATGCCAGTGAAGGTGATAGAGGAGTGGTTTAATTCATGTTCGGGATGTGAGATTAGTCTTTTGAACCTGGGGGACAAGCTGGTAGAGGTACTGCCAGAGCTTGAGTTTCTGCACATACCGGTGCTGATTGATCACAAGTATTATGGGCAAACTGGTGAAGGAAGCCAGCTTGAGATTCCAGAAGCGGATATAGCCATTGTTTCGGGTGGGATACGCAATGAAGAGCACAAAGAAGTGCTTGAAGAGATCAGGAAGAAATGTAACACGTTGATTGCGCTTGGCACTTGTGCTACCGATGGAGGTATTCCTGCGCTTATTAACATGTGGACGAGAGAGGAGGCGCTTAACTACATTTATTCTACTATTACCACGGATAAGGCATCTCCTCCGAACCAAGTGCCGGCTTGGTTAGATAGGGTTTATGCGGTGGATGAGATTGTGAAGGTAGACGTTTACATTCCTGGTTGTCCTCCACATCCGCAGAACATTGCCGATGCATTAACAGCCCTTTTAAAGGGTGAGAGCTGGAGTTTACCAGAGAGGAGTGTATGTGATACATGTCCGACGAGGCGAGAAAGGAAGCGGGCAAGTGGTCCCCTTAAGCGTTCCTTGGAAAACCTGGAATTTGATCCGGAGCAGCCGATAAACAAGATGCGTTGTATTATGGAGCAAGGATTTATCTGTTTAGGGCCGGTGACAAGGGCTGGATGCAGAGGGGATAGTGATGCGCCACGGTGTATCAAGGCCCGTATTGGTTGTCGTGGCTGTTATGGACCGATTAGGAAGGGAGCGCGGCCTTTGGTGGACATGCTCAATGCCTGGGCCTCTGTGGGGGTAGATGTAAGGAATATTCCGGACAGAAGGGGGCTATTAAACAGATTTATAGGTGCACAT
>JAMOPI010000007.1 GCA_027064585.1 Candidatus Desulfofervidaceae bacterium
TTCCAAAATATCTTCAGATTCTGCAAAAAGTTTATCCCATTTTTTTTCTGCTTCTAATTCTTCTAATATCCATTTGGCAAAAATATTCTGTTCAGTTTCAGGTAACTTTTTTATTTCATTAAAGGCTTTTTCTAAGAGAGTGCTCATTTTATTCCTCCCGGAGTTTTTTAATCTTTACAGTTCAAAACTTTTCCAAAATTTTTCAATCTAACCTTATTTTATTCTCTTGCACACTCCTCCTCTACCATAACTTGTTTTTCCTGTCAAGAAAAATTTTTTTATTCTTGATTTTCTTGACGTACCTCCTGCTAATGCACCATAAGAATAAAATGTAGATTAATAGACAACTGCATTACTAAATAAATTATGCTTAAATATTTTGAACAATACCTCAAAAACACCGCTCAGGTTAAAGCAAGAAGTCTTCCTTGTTATGTCAAGTAGGTGGCAGATTGTTATATGTTTTTAAATAAAGACTTTTCTCAAAGAGTCTCTAATGAGGAAGAAGAGTTTTTAAGCCATCTTGCAAAAGCTCATGAAGACTGGCAGATAAAACAGGCAGATTTGGCCATTAAGTTATGCTTTTTTAAGAACAGTCAAACAAATTCTAAACAAGCCTTAGAACAATGGAAGGTCCTTTTTAAGATATTATCAAGGTCCTTCGTTGGAGTGTCATTTATCCCATCTGTGTCTTGCTTGGGCTTGAGGTAGAAGCAGAAGTAAAAACGGCTAAGGGAAGAGTAGACTTGGTGATAGAGTAAGATAATAAAAGTAGGCGTGGGATTTTGATGTAAAAGCAGAAAATGTAAAAAAGTGGCTGGTAAAAGAGTGCTAAATTGTAAATGTCCAAGCTGAAAGACGCGAGTTTAAACGTCTTTTTTACCCTCATTTGTCCTTTTTCCCTTGCCTGAAGGGATGGCTACACGGGCTTATGGGTATTCTCCTGACATGTTGTTAAGTTAAGTCAAGTTTTTGGAAATGCCTTTAAAATAGCCACTTAAGGCAGAAATAACCGCACACGAAGAGGAGAGTAAAGCAAGTAACTAACCAGTTGAAATAACGATCAATAAAGGTCTGCACGCCTTGGCCGAGGAAATACAGACTGCTGCCAACAAGAAAGAAACGGGTGCTGCGGGCAACAAGGGAGGTAAGAACAAATGAAAGAAAGCTAATTTTAAAGGCACCGGCCGTAATGGTAAAAAGCTTATAAGGTAAAGGAGTGAAACCTGCCAGCCCAATGGCTAACACATCGTACGTTTGATAGAGATGTTGCACCTGCTGATATTTGTCTGTAAGGCCGTAAAAGGCAATAATCTTTTGGCCAATAGTAGCCATAAATTCCCAGCCGATAAAGTAGCCTAAGATTCCACCGATAACTGAGCCCACGCTACATATAGCGGCATAAAAGAGTGAGCGTTTGGGTCTGGCTATGCCCATGGCGATCAAAAGGGCATCCGGTGGTACGGGGAAAAAGGAAGACTCAGCTACGGCAATAAAAAAGAGGGCTACCTTAGCATGCGGTGTCTTGGCCCAGGCGATGACCCAGTCATAAAGGGACTTTAAAGGATTATTCCGGCCAACCATACTTACCAATCAAAGGGACAAAACGGCATCCCCCTAGATTTTCCTTTTTGAGCTCCCCGTTAGGAAGTTTGGTAACTTTATACAACACTTGGGCCGATCGGTCACCAACAGGAATGACGATTCTTCCACCTACATCTAGTTGTTCAAGATAGGGTAAAGGAATGTCAGGAGCGGCTGCTGTAACGATGATTCCTTGAAAGGGAGCCATTTCTGGCCAACCTAAAGTGCCATCCCCTACCTTGTAGGCGACATTAAAATAACCAAGGCGATCAAGAATCTTTTTGGCCCTCAGCATAAGATCATTAACCCGCTCAATCGTAAACACGCTCTTGGCCAGTTCTGCCAAGATAGCAGTTTGATAGCCAGAACCCGTTCCAATCTCTAAAACCTTCTCATCACCTTTTAATTCTAAGGCAGCAGTCATCAGGGCCACGATATAGGGTTGGGAGATAGTTTGTCCTTCACCAATGGGTAGGGGATAATCATTATAGGCCTGTGGCCAAAGGGCCTCATCTACAAATAAGTGGCGTGGAACCTTGCGCATGGCCGCTAGGACACGGGGGTCTTTAATCCCCCTGGCCTCTATTTGTTCTCTAACCATGCGCTCCCTAGCAATGGCAAAAATGTCTTGTTGTGTCATTTAAAGACCTCTTCTTTTAGTGGCATTCTGCCACAACTGTGCTTGCCTTCAGGACAATAGCCAAGGCGTTCGCATTTAGGTCCGGCCTTCTCAAAAACTGCTGGTAGTTTTTCCTTGCATATCTTAAGCATTTCATTGGCCACGACCCGAATTTCCCATTGAGCCCTCTCACAGCAACGCAGGGCAAAAAAGTTAAGGAGGCTGCGACAGTTCATAGTGACAACAATCCTAGTCTCACAGGCATTGGGGAGGATAAAGCGAGCGTCTTGATGGGCCTTTTCTCCTTTAATTCCTTCTTTTTCTAAGGCGGTGACGATTTCGTTATACGCTACTTGCAATTGTTGCATGGTCTTTTCAAAAAGTTCTTTCAAATGAGGGCGTTTGGCAATGGTGGGGGGAATGATGTAGTGAAAATCATCGGCCTTGACGTAACGTTGGCTCTGCTGTGAATAGGAGGCAATACGGTGGCGCACCAGCTGGTGACTACATGCCCGCGAGATGCCAGAGATGGCAAAGGTAAAAGATACATGCTCGCACACACTCTCATGCCCAGAAGCAAGCACCCGCCTAACTAGCTCTTCTTGTTTTTCTTTAGGAATTTCTCCTCTAACTGCCTTTGCAAAGATCTCATCTGCCCATCCGTCTGAATAACACTGGCGGCAAGCAGCATAGATCACCGCCAGAGCGTGAGGGGTCATGCTCAGAAGTTTTACTTTTGGCTGTGCCTGTGGCATCAGGTTAGAGCCTTTAGAATTTCGATCATGAAAAGAGGTAGATCCTCAGGCATGCGTGAGGTAATGATATTTCCATCTACGACTACCTCAGCGTCTACAAAATTGGCCCCGGCATTTTCTAGGTCATCTTTTATTGCAAAGAAGCTAGTCACAGTCTTTCCGGCAATAATCCTAGCTGAGGCCAAGAGCCAGCCCCCATGACAGATGGCTGCTACGACCTTGCCCTTTTTATAGGCTTCTTTTACTAAAGAAATCGTCTCTGGATAACGCCTGAGGATGTCTGGAGCGTATCCTCCGGGGATAATGACTCCATCTATTTCGTCTACCTTGATGTCCTTAGCTGCTACTTCAGACTGGATGGGATACCCATACTTGCCTTTGTAAGTAACACCCGCCTCGGGCCCCACGACGATAGGTTTAATCCCTGCTTCCTTTAGGCGCAAATAAGGATACCACACCTCTAGGTCTTGATACAAATCGGCCACTAAAATGGCCACTTTTTTAGACATAACTATCTCCTAGCCATCAATTTGGGCAGGGGTAGGCCAATCCAAGGTAGCGTTGTAATCTACGACTTGATCTGGAGTAAAGGCACCCATTATAACCAGACCGAACCAAACAATAAGGACCAATACTAGAAAATGTTTAAAGCTCATCCTCTACCTCCTTACCACCTTCTAGTCCATATATTACCAAAAAATTTTTTATTGGCAAGCACTAAAACAAGGTTGAAAGAAAAGAACAACTGGCATTGATTTAGATTTAAATATTAATTAAAAAATTTAATCTTTTTTATTAAAGTTATCTAAAATTTCCTTAACTTCTTCATCACTTACATCATACCAATCTTGATAGGCATCGGCCATGGCAAAGGGAAGTTTATAGCGAATGTCTGGCGAAATGACGGCATCTACCTCATAAGCCAACTTTTCAAAGGAAAGATGAGAAGCCGTAGGCACGGCAATAATGATGTGTTTAGGCGCAAAGGGCTTAATTGTCCTTAAGGCGGCCTCTATAGTAATACCAGAGGCCATCCCATCATCTATCAAGATGGCGGTTTTCCCTTTTATGTAACTGTAATCACCACTTATCCCATAAAAAGCCATTCTTTCCTTAACCCTACCAAAGGTTTTCTGGCCCAGCTCTTTTATCTTGCCCGGAGAAAGGTTTAAGCGTGGCAAGATAGAAGAGTTGAGGATGATGGTGCCTGTACTCGTTACCGAGCCAAAGCCAGTCTCTGGATTATCAGGAATGGGTATTTTTCTTACGACCACAAGATCAAATGGAGCCTTTAACTGTATAGCTACTTCTTTCCCTACGATCACACCACCATTAGGAATAGCCAACACTACAGGCCCTTCTATGCTATAGCCTGCTAGGATTTTGCCTAACTTTTCCCCAGCTTCTTCTCGGTTACGATATATCATTTATGCCTCCTTGATCTAAATTAGACCCGCCCGCTTTCGCAAGATGATCCTTTCAATTTTCTTAATGACCGCAGCCAGGAATTCTTTTTCTGCTAGAGAAAGGTTTAAAAACTTGGCCGCCACAAATGAAATTTCTGGTTTTTCAGGCTTTTTAAACTTACGCAATACCTCAGCTAGAATTTTCATCTTTTTTCTTTCATTCTTAAAATTAAGGTAAATGTAAAAGCGGTCACCCTTTTTCAATTCTTCTAAAAAGGGTAATCTAGGATGAGAAAAACAAACACCGCTTTCAGAAATATCAATGATAGGTAATGTTTGAGGAAGACCTGCAATCTGTAAATCAATAGGATATTCACTTACAGGTGGCACTCGGTAAGAGAACCGTAAATTACGTTTATAAAAATAGTCAGGATAACTTAAACTTACAGCTTGCACGATATTCTCAAGAGAAAGCTGGAAATTTAATAGTCCTTGAATGACAGTAGAAAAGGCATACCTCTCAGGATCAGCCGTGGGATTACTATACCATAAAAAACTGGCTTCAATGGTATCTCCAATCATAGATTTTAAGATCGGAGGTTCGGTTTGAGCAACAATAAAATACTTTTCTTCGGGGAAGATTTCGTAAATGATGGTGCTTCTTAAGTCTACCCAATTTATCCTTTCGTCTGTTTTTATAATCAAATCCAAACGCTGTAAAGGACGGATTATCTTATTTATTTCTGGATGTTTCACTCAACTCCCTCTTTAGGACTTATAATCTAAAGCTGCCTTGATAAAGGCTCTGAATAAAGGATGAGGCTCCATTGGACGTGACTTAAACTCTGGGTGAAACTGGCATCCTAAAAACCACGGATGATTTTTTAATTCTATAATCTCCACTAACTCGCCATCAGGGGAAAGACCACTTATCATCAAACCATGTTTAGTCAAAATTTCGCGATAGGCATTGTTGAACTCATAGCGATGGCGGTGCCGTTCTGAGATTTCTTCCTGCTGATAGGCCGCATAAGCAAGGGTATCTTTTTCTAAACGACAAGGATAGGCGCCAAGCCGCATCGTGCCACCCTTCCCCGTAGTTTCATTCCTTCTTTGGATTTTACCTGTCCGAAAGTCATACCATTCCCGCATCAAATAAATGATCGGATTAGGGGTTTGCGGATCAAATTCAGTACTGTTGGCCTCTTTTAGTCCTACAACATTACGCGCGAACTCTATAACAGCTAGTTGCATGCCCATGCAGATGCCAAAAAAAGGAATTTTGTTTTCGCGTGCATATTTAATTGCCAGCATTTTTCCTGCTATTCCTCTGCTGCCAAAGCCACCAGGCACAAGCACACCATGAACATCATGTAAAAAAGTTTCTGCCCCTTTTTCCTCTATATCTTCGGCCTCAATGTATTTTAAGTTCACCTTGACCTCATTAGCCACTCCACCATGCACAAGGGCTTCGTGTAAACTCTTGTAGGAATCTTTTAAGTTGGCATATTTACCAACAATACCGATTGTCACTTCATCCTTAGGATGTTTAATTTTATAGACCAGTTCCTCCCATGCCTCTAGACGGGGTTCGCGTGTCCAGATATTAAGGAGTTCTACGATCTTGTTATCCAGACCTTCTTGGTGAAAGACAAGGGGCACTTCATAAATACAGTCTACATCCTTAGCCGTAATCACTGCATCTTCATCCACATTACAAAAGAGGGAGATCTTCTTTTTAATATTAGGAGGCAAAAAGCGGTCAGTCCGACACAGGATAATATCAGGCTGAATACCAATGGCCCGCAATTCCTTTACACTATGTTGGGTAGGTTTTGTCTTAAGCTCACCAGCCGTCTTAATATAAGGTACAAGCGTTAAGTGGATATAGATGGCGTTATCTCTACCTATATCTAGCCGAAACTGGCGAATGGCTTCTAAAAAAGGCAAACCCTCAATATCTCCTACCGTGCCGCCAATTTCAATGATGGCCACATCGGCATCTCCAGCCACACTCATGATCGCCTGTTTAATCTCATCGGTAATATGAGGCACTACCTGTACGGTACCACCAAGATACTCCCCCCGCCGTTCCTTGAGGATAACTGAATAGTAAATTTTACCAGATGTATAGTTGTTTTTACTGCCCATGTGGGCAGTGGTAAACCGCTCATAGTGTCCTAGGTCCAAATCTGTTTCGGTACCGTCGTCAGTAACATAGACCTCTCCATGTTGAAATGGATTCATCGTGCCAGGATCTACATTAATATACGGATCAAGCTTTTGAAAGGTGACGGTTAGCCCTCTACTCTCCATTAAGGCCCCAATAGCGGCTGAGGCCAACCCTTTTCCTAAAGAAGAAAGTACCCCGCCCGTAACAAAAATAAACTTAGTTTTTAAACTTTTTACCTTCATTTTTTTCTTCTCGTCCTAAGTTTTTTGAGTATATATCAAGGATTAATTTATAATGCAAGGATGAACCCAAAATCCGTGATTGCCCTCCAAGAAACCCCGGAAGTATGCCATAATAAAACAACTTTTTTAAAAAATGCCTTTCGCCTAAAAGGAAAATTCATTAATTTTTGCGGAATACTATAAATCAATTGCGGATTTTGGGATGAATTTCCCTCTTGACAACTCCTTTTTTATATGGTAACGATGCCCCTCAGAATTGAGGAGATGGTGATGCGCAAGACCCTTACGGCCACAAAGAATTATTACTTTTATTTTTGGTATTATTGGTTTGGCCGGGGTCTGCCCACCGTCTCCTAGCGAGACCCCAACATAGGGAGAAGGGCCGTGGGCAGACCTGACCGGCGCCCACGGCTGAAATAAAAGGCCGTGGAGAGAACCTTCACGGCCTTTTTTATTTTTCAAAAAAATTACGAAGGAGGAGGGCCATGGGGGTTGATCTAGTAGGCAAACAGATTGGTAAAAGAGTAAGATTAGAGAGAATTTTTAACCGCGAGACGGGTAGGACGGTTATTATTCCGATGGATCACGGTGTGACGGTAGGTCCCATTGCTGGCCTTACGGACATGAAGTCTACTATTAATGATGTAGCCTGTGGTGGGGCCAACGCCATTGTGATTCACAAAGGAATTGTTACTGCCGGTCACCGCGGAGGTGGGCCAGATGTGGGGCTTATCGTGCATCTTTCTGGCAGCACCTCTTTATCGCCTTTTCCCAACACCAAAACTTTGGTATGCACAGTAGAAGAGGCCATTCGGTTAGGGGCAGACGGTGTTTCTATCCATGTTAATCTGGGTGATGAAAATGAACGGGAAATGCTACGGGACTTTGGTGAGGTAGCACATAAGGCCTTTGAGTGGGGTATGCCATTATTGGCCATGATTTACCCACGTGGTCCAAAAATTAAGGATAGTTATGACCCAGACGTCATCGCTCATTGTGCCCGTTTGGGGGCAGAATTAGGAGCAGATGTAGTTAAAGTATCTTACACAGGATCACCCGAAACCTTTAGAAAGGTAGTAGAGGGCTGTCCAGTACCGGTAGTTATTGCCGGAGGACCAAAGATGGACTCTGACCGGGCCGTATTGGAAATGGTAAAAGGTGCCATTGAGGCAGGAGGGGCTGGTGTTTCTATTGGACGTAATGCCTTTCAGCATGCAAATCCACGCAAGATGGTCCGGGCCATTGCCAGAATTGTGCACGAGAATATTAGTGTAGATGAAGCCATGAAAGAATTGGAGGATTAGCCATGAAACAGGTATGGGTAAAGGTTATTCCGTGGCAAAAGAAGCTTGTGACCACGGCCATTGAGGGCGGGGCCGATGCGGTCGTGGTAGAAAAGGGAAAAACTAAAGACGTAAAAGTCCTTGGCCGCATCAAAACCGTGGCCGAGGATGGAGATATTAAGCCAGGAAAGGATGTCGTCTTTCACGAAATCAAGAGCAAAGAGGATGAAGAAGAGGTCTTAAAGCTGACTAAGCAACACATCGTTGTCATTACCGCTGCCGATTGGAAGATTATTCCCCTTGAAAACCTCGTGGCCCAGACAAACAATCTCTTTGTAGAGGCCCATAATCTAGAAGAGGCCCAGACATTTCTGGGGGTGTTAGAGAAAGGCGTAGACGGGGTAGTAGTGGATACGGCCGATATCAACGAGCTTAAAAAGATCCTTGATGCGGTTAAACGCTGGTCAGAAAAGACAGCCTTACAGACGGCTAAGATTACTATGATTAAACCCTTGGGGATGGGTTATCGGGTATGCGTAGATACCTGTGATTTAATGGAGATCGGTGAAGGAATGCTTGTAGGTAACAGCAGTGCTGCCTTGTTCTTGGTACACGCTGAAAATGTAGAAAATCCCTATGTTTCACCGCGCCCCTTTAGGGTTAATGCTGGTCCGGTCCATGCCTATATTCGGGTTACAGGTGGAAAGACAAAATATCTGTCTGAACTAAAGGCTGGAGATGAAGTGCTCATTGTCAATTATACAGGGGAGACGCGGCCGGGCGTAGTAGGGAGGGTAAAAGTAGAGAGAAGACCCTTGCTTTTGGTAGAAGCTGAGGTAAATGGAAAGAAGATTACGACTATCTTGCAGAATGCCGAGACGATTCGTCTGACTACACCAGAGGGAAAGCCTATCTCGGTAGTACAGCTTAAGCCTGGGGATGAGGTAGTAGTTGCCTTAGAAGAAGCTGGCAGGCACTTTGGGCACAAGGTAGAAGAAACGATTATGGAGAAGTAGCCATGCGTATAGATACTGCCACGGCCCTTTATGGCATTATTGGCCATCCGGTCAAACACAGCCTAAGCCCCTTGATTCAAAATCTCGCCTTTAAACAGCTAGGCATCAACGCCGTTTATCTGGCCTTTGATATTACTGACTTATCCTCTGCCCTGGCTGGTGTCCGCGCCTTAGGCATAAAGGGCTTAAGCGTAACCATTCCCCATAAGACGGACATTATTCCCTTGCTTGATGAAATTGAGGGAATGGCTAAAGCCATCGGAGCAGTGAATACGGTCATCAATAAAGAAGGCAGACTTTTAGGCACAAATACCGATTGGCTGGGGGCAATTTTGGCTATTAAAGAAAAGGGAGAAATTGCTGGAAAGGATTACCTCATCTTAGGGGCAGGCGGAGCGGCCAGGGCCGTGGCCTTTGGTCTTAAAAAGGAAGGGGCAGAAATTGTTATTGCCAATCGCACTTATGAAAAGGGAAAGGCACTGGCTGAAGAAATAGGGGCAAAGGTGATTCCTTGGGAAAGGATTAGAAAAGTTAAAACTTATGGGCTTGTCAATACGACACCGGTAGGCATGTGGCCTGAAACAGAAAAGAGCCCGCTACCGGATGAAGTCTTGGGTAACTTTTCCCTGGTGATGGATACCGTGTATCGGCCCTTAGAGACTAAACTCTTAAGGCAGGCTCAAAAGGCAGGTTGTATTTGTGTAGACGGGCTTAAAATGCTTATTTACCAAGGAGCAGCGCAATTTCGCCTTTGGACTGGCCAAGAACCACCGGTAGAAGAGATGTTTAAGGCGGCAAAGGCATTTTTGGAGGAGTAATGAAAATATATCTTGATGTATGTTGTTTAAATCGTCCTTTTGATGATCAAAGTTAAGATAGAATTCATCTTGAGGCAGAGGCGGTTTTAACTATTTTTAAAAAATATTATTGATAAAGAGTGATGTTATTTTTTATGAAATTAGTAAAATTCCTGATTTAGAAAGAAGAGAGAAAATTTTTTCATTAATATCAAAAGCAAAAATATATATTGAACTTGATCAGACAATTTTACATAGAGGGAAAGAAATTCAAAAGTTAGGAATAAAAAGTTATGATGCTTTACATGTTGCTTGTGCGGAAAAAGCAAAAAGTGATATATTTTTAACAACAGATGATAAATTATTGAAAAAACTTAAAAGAAATTGTTCTAAAATTAAAACAAAGGTGGACAATCCATTAAATTGGATAATAGAGGTGATATGAAATGGAAGTGTATAATATGAGTTTAGAGGGAATAAGGAATAAAAGTATTGACAGATAATTTGGGTATAGTGGGGATGATTAGATTTTTGCAACAGATAGAGAAAGGATGGGGAGATTATAGTAAAGAAAGAGAGGAATGGTTAGGAAATCCTAGTATAGAAGAAATTTATGAAGAGATAAAAAGCCTAAAAGAAAAGCCCTAATAAATCTTTTCACCCGATTCGCCGTATGGTAGGCGGGGTGTCCTGAAGGTAGATCAATATGCAAACAAGGCTAATTAATCCCTTAAAAGGTGGTATTAAGTTAGACATCACCATCCCCGGTTCAAAGAGCCTGACGCACCGGGCCTTGATTACGGCGGCGTTAGCAGATGGGAAGTCATTACTTAAAAATGTGCTTATTGCCGAAGATACCCTTCTGACGGCCTCTGCCTTAAAAAAGATGGGCGTAAAGATAGACATAAAGGATACTACCGCGCAGGTTTTTGGCACAGGTGCTCAGTTGATCGCCCCGGCTGAACCCATCTATTTGGGTAATTCTGGCACTTCTATGCGGCTTTTAACCGGTATTTGTGCTTTAGGCAAGGGACGTTTTGTCTTAACTGGTAATGAACGCATGCAGCAGCGTCCTATTGAACCTCTATTGGCGGCACTAAGAAAGTGGGCAGTTAACGCATATAGCGAAAAAAATAATGGTTGTCCGCCTGTCATCATAGAGGCAAATGGGTTAAAAGGAGGGGAGACAGAAATTGATCCAAGCTTGAGCAGTCAGTTTCTCTCCGCCCTTTTATTAGCAGCTCCTTATGCGAAGAAAGAAGCGGTTATTAAAGTAAAAGGCAAGCTTGCGTCTCGGCCTTATATAGATTTGACCATACAGGTGATGAAGGCCTTTGGCGTAGGGATAGACAATCAAGATTATCAAGTATTTAGAGTAAAAAAGGGACATTATCAACCCAGGGAATATACAATAGAGGGCGATTGTTCTACGGCCTCTTATTTTTGGGCCGCCGCCGCCATTTTAAAAGGAGAAATTACGGTAAGACCCATCTTTGTATATTCCAAACAGGCAGATCTTGCCTTTGTGAAAATATTGGAGAAAATGGGCTGTAAAAGCGAAATAAAAGACGATGGGATCAAAGTTATTGGGAGAGAATTAAAAGGCATAGAGGTAGATATGAATCAAATGCCGGACGTTGTGCCAACCCTGGCCGTGGTGGCTGCCTTTGCTAAAGGGAAGACAGTCATTACCAATGTCGGCCACCTAAGGCACAAAGAGTGTGACCGTTTACATGCCATGGCCACCGAGCTTAAAAAGATGGGTATAAAGACAGAGGAAAAAGAAGATAGTCTGATCATTGAAGGTGGAAATCCCCAAGGCACGGTCATTGAAACCTATAACGATCACCGTATTGCTATGAGCTTTGCCATCGCTGGCTTAAAGGTGCCTGGTATAGAAATCATCAATCCTGGTTGTGTTAAAAAGTCCTTTCCCGAATTCTGGGAAACACCATTGTTTAAAATTAATTGATCGGTTTTGCCCTACACCTTATATAGACCTTTGCAAAATCTTTGGAAAACATGCTAAAATAGGCTAAAAACTAAAGAATAGAAAAACAAAAGGGGGAGAGGGTACTTTAAATGGGATATGCCTTACCGTATGATTTAATCAAAGAGATAGAAGAGACGGTTGGTAAAGAAAAGGCAGAGGTAGTTATTAAGGTCATAGAAGGTGGATTAAGTGCAGTAGAGGAAAAGGCCAGAGAGCAAAAGGCTGTTGTCAAGGCTGAAATAAAGGACGAGTTGGCCAAGGAGTTAGTAACTAAGGCGGAATTTCAAGCAGAAATGAAGGCTTTAAGGAATGAAATGAAGGCGATTGAAGAAAGCTTGCGTGGTGAAATGAAGGCCTTAGAAGAGCGCTTAAACGGGCGTATAAATGAAGTAGAGGAGCGCTTAAACGGGCGTATAGACAGGCTTAATCTAAAACTCAACCTGCTTATTGTGTTAATGTTGCTGTTACTTACCCTTTTTAACCCGACGGTAACAGAGATTATAAAAAACTTTTTAAAATAGGGTAAATAAAAATTTCACGATTTTTTCACGATGGGTGTGGTAAAGATCATTTAACACTTAATTAAGTGGAAAGGGGAGGGGATTATGCGCATAAAGACATTTTTTCTTGCCTTATTCGTTTTTCTACCCCTTCTAGCGTGGGCAGATGTGCATGAAATAACGCTCAAAGTTAATAATCCCAATTCCTATGCTCTTCCCTATTCTACATGGACAAACTGGCACTGGCAACAAATACAAATTGCCTTTCCTGCCAAATATTTTATTGAAAAAGGATGGTTAACTACACACTGGTGTCGTGAAAATGAAGCAGATATAAAGTTTCTTAAAGATGGAGAGGAGCTGCCTTTTTGGGTGCCTACGCCCAAAGATAGTAACTTCAACGAAACGGTTAAAATTTGGCTCGCCGTGCCTTCTCTTTCCAGCGGAGATAATTTTATTACCCTGAAAATAGGTGAGACTTCTTATTATGGAGGATATGGATATACACCAGCGGTCAGGGTCTTTCCTTTTTATGCGTATGATAAATGGGATTGGAAATTCTACCAAAATTCTACAAAAAGAACGATAAAAATTTTATATGATCCTAAAGATTTATGGCCTGACAAAGAAAATGATAATGCCAAAGTTAAGGCCCCCTTTGTAGTGGGAATCAGGAAATTTCACTTGTATAAATATTGTGGAAATTATTATAATGATTTTTATTTCTATTGGTTATCACAAGGAAGTTACAACGGTAATCTTGAAACACAACCTGGGTATCGGCTCCGCTTTCACAGGGAGGCAGATGCCTCTGATGATTTTCATTATGACCGCTGGCGTTTTAAAGGATATCTTGAAATTAAAAAAAACAATTCCAGTCCTTGGCAAACAGTTGCCTCTTTTACCTACTATTTTTACAATAATTCTGTTGTGAATTTTGAAGTGCGGGTAGGACCTCAAGGCTCAAATGGAAGGCACATTAGTGTTTACTTAACAGGTAAAAAAATGATTTTTGAAGATAAAAATGCTTCTGATGATATCACAGTAAACAATGGTGAAGTTATTGTCCCTAGTACTGTGGAAAATTGGTCAAAGGGTTTTGTGGGATTTGACTGGAAGGACTGGGGGAAGTGTGGATATGATAACTATTTCATTTATGTGCGTGCCTTTAGCGACCAAGAGCCAACGGCGGAAATCTATGGTGCGGCCGATTTGGCCATCAAAAGGGTATATCCTACTTCGGATAGTAATTATGTAGGGATAGACCTTACTGAGGCAAAACCACAGGTGCAAATCCTTGCAGATGGGGTTGATGGCGATACCCTTGATGAATATGTCCTTTATCAATATCCGTATGCCGAGACCAATCAGATGCCTCAGCTTTATTTAAAAATCAAAAATCGGGATACCCAACACGCAAGGTCGTTTCAGCTTTGTGTGAGGGCCTCTCGCCAAGATGCTCTGGAAAAAGATTACTGGATTATAGATGCTATAACGCATAAAGTTTTTTCCGGACCATGTGATCTGTGTGTGCAAAGTCAAGATCCCAATTACTACGGATGTTCGTGTTTTAATTTTAGTCAATTCTGTGGTAATTCAAACGCCGATTGTAGTGGCGTGCAAACGGCTTATAGTAATGTCGTAGTGATGAAACCTGGGGGCACTCTGGAAATTCCGATTATTATTATTCCAAGCAGTTGGGTAAGGTTTAATGGTGATCGCGTTAGCTTTACCTTTAAGCTTTGCTCACCAGCTGGGGCTAACAGCGATGGAAGTGACGATTTTGTCAGATATGATTTTGAAGTGCGAGGGAAAAATGCCTGTTATTGGAAAAAGAAGCTTGAAGTAGATGTCTCTTACACAGGAACAGATAATCATGGTTATGATACTTTGACGGATTATCAGGTGCTGGTGAAAATGGACGGAATAGACTTTAGCGACGCGGCAGACGATGGACGGGATATTATTGTTACTTCAGATACAGGTGGAAATATTCCCTTCTGGATTAAAAGTTTTGACAAATCAAACAGTAAACTCAGCCTCTGGGTAAAAATGCCTAAGATTCAGTGGAAGGAGAATAACAAATTTTATATTTGGTGGGGAAATCAGGCTATACCCGGCACAAGAAGTAATAAAAAAGAAACATTTGATTTTTGGGAAGACTGGGAAAGTGATTATGCTTTAAACCAGGTGGTAGGATGTAATGATGGCACTAATGATTGCCAAGGACAAGACACTGACCCCCACGGCTGGCATAATGCGGCTGGGCTTGGAGACAACTACAACTGGTGGCGCATCCGTTTAAGAGGCAATTCCAAGGTAACCATGGCTGATAAAGGAAGTAGCTGGCACAGTAGTGATACCGGTCCATACCTATTTAACGGCGACTTAAGATGGGACCATTATGAGGTAAGTTATAAATTTTATGATGAATATGATAACTATAATTGCTGTGGCAGATGGGGTAATCCTCAATATAACCCTGTCTTTGCCCGGGATGCGGGTAATATGTGGGGTATGGAATTTTATCGTGATAAATACATTTTTCGTCCCTATGCCCTAGGGCAAGATTACGCTTGGGTCTATCAAAGCAACGCTACTAACTTGATACAACAAAAATATTCTTACAATTATTTTCCCAAAAAGAACACATGGCACTGGGTAAAGGTAAGGGTTTATAAGGATAAAAACACCCAAGATGCCTATTTACGGGTGCTGGTTTCTCCTCAAAAACCTGACGATATCGATGAAGATGATGATTATGTAGAAATTTGTTCCATGCAGACGCCACCAAACTTTTCTTTAAGTGGCGGACAAATTGGCTTTGGGGGGTGGAATGGCGGTTTTAGCTACGATGATATTCGGGTAAGGAAATATGTAGAGCCAGAACCTACCTGTTCAGCAGGGACTGTAACGACAGTCGGTTATCATCCTATCCAAAGCCTTTCTTTTCCTTTGATTACACTACCTCTTATGAACGGACGACCCGTATTTTTAAAAACCAAACTTTTCCCTTGGCAATGGAACGGAGATATGTATGCTTATTATGCCGATTGTCTCTTTCTGGGAGAATGTAATACAGGGGAAGATGCTAATCATCTTGGCACGATCAGTTTGTGGGGTAAAAAAGACAATGATACGCCTTATGGATTCGGTTATCACTTAAAAGAACGCCAGGCAGGCACAACTAATAGTGAAGGCAGAAAGATCTATACTGCTATTGACACTAATAGTGACCATATTATCAACTCCTCTGACGGGCTAATTGCTTTTGACCTTGACCATATTTCTAATTTAAAGCCATATTTAGGCACAAACACAGATTGGGAAACAAACCAGCTTATCCGTTTTGTAAGGGGGTTTGTCTTATCTTCTTCGGTGTATCAGCGCATAACTGCCCGCGATATTGGTGATGATCCCGAAAATCCCTCCTATGGTGAGGCTGAAGCTTGTTTTAATGCTTGTTTAGGCAGCAATTATGATGACCAGAAAATCATAAATTGTGGCAATCAATGTTCTACTAAATTATGGAAATTGGGTGATATTATTCACTCTTCACCCCTTGTAGTAGGTATTCCTAATATGGCCTATCCTAATGAGGACTATGCGCAATTTGTTAAAGAGCATTCGAATAGAGATTTAGTGGCCTACTTTATGAGCAATGATGGCTTACTACATGCCGTAAGACTGGCCTATTACGATACCACACATAAACGTTATGTGCCAGATACAAGTGCTACTGAGCTTTGGGCTTATATCCCTACGGCCATGCTCTCTCATCTTAAGGATGTTACTGACAACAACCACGAATATACCACAGATGGCTTACTGCGGGCGATAGATATTAAGATGGATGATGGCCAATATCACACCGTGCTCGTTGGTACTATGCATTCCTATCTTTCTGATATTTTTGCCTTGGATATTACTGACCCACAAAATCCTAAACTTTTATGGGATCTACCCTTTACGAAAGCATTTATTCCAGACTTAAACCACAATGGCAATCTTGATGATTTTGACAAGGTAGCTATTGGACACATGGGCACAAGCTGGTCAACACCAGCTTTAGGAAAACTGTATGGCCAAACAGGTGAGTTTGAATGGGTCGCAATTATAGGCTCAGGCTTTTGGGGAGAAGGCGAATATGGGAATATGTTTTATCGTAAGGCATATCTAACGGTCATTAGCCTTAAAACAGGTAAAGTATATGGCACCCTTCAAACAGGAGAAACCATAAAGGGCCAAATTTGTCTGGCGGACAAAAATGGAAATATTGTTACCAATATCAAACCAGTGCGTAACTGGCAGGGTTATCTGGAGCGTATTTATGTGGCCGATATTTATGGGGCCGTATGGCGTTTTGATTTAAGTAATACAGGCAAAGTCAACAGCTTTTTAAACAAAACCGAGGCCGATACAACGGCTGATATGCTTTTTAAACCCGCGGACTATGACACTTCTAATTTATTTGAAGAAGCTAAATTTCCCAAGCGTCCTATTGTTGTGCAACCAAGCGTGGCCCATGGCGAAGGCAATACCTTATGGGTCTATTTTGGCACGGGCTTTTTTGATGAATACCAGTCGGATTATCCCTATCAGCGCTTCTGGGCCTTAAAAGATACAGGCACTGAACACTATGAAGAGGCAAGAGAAAGTGATAACGACGCCTATGATGGGCAGCCTGCGGATATTAAATGTGCTGATAGTGAGGCTATATGTATTAAAGATATGACTACGACTTCAAATACTTGCTCTAATACTGAACATAAGAGCTGGTTTATAGAGCTAGGGCACAATGATGAACGGGACATTGATCAGACATGTTATGAGCAGTGTTTAGACAATGGAGGCACTGCCCAAGAGTGTGCCAATAGTTGCCAGGATACCAAAGACAGAAATGAGCGGGTGTTTAATGAAGCAGAAATTTTTGGAGGTTATGTCTTTTTTACCTCTTTCACGCCAGAAAATGAACCCTGCGCTCAAGGCACAAGCCGTGTGTATGCTCTAGAATACAACACTGGCTGTCCTCTCCAAAAAGCCCTTATGGATGTTTCAGGTAACGGTGAGGTAGGAGAAGAAGATAAAGTAAATGATACTGCGGCTAGAAGCATGACTTTAAAGGTAAGTCCAGCTAGCAAACCTGTTGTTGTACCAGGTAAACACACGGCTAAACTGATTGTAGGAGGAGGTTCAGGTGGAGGCACAGGCCCAGAAACACAGGCCATTACTTTAAATTCAAATATCATTCCTAAATATCATTTTCTGTTATGGCGAGAGGTCAAATAATGTATAGACAAAGAGGAGTTGCCCTTATTACAGTTATGGTCTTGATGGCCATCATGACCTTATTAGGCATTGCCTTACTCAATCAAGTATGCATTGAGATAAAATCAGCCGCTTCTATCCGTAGGGCCATTAATACTTCCTTAAATGCTGAATCAGGGGCTTTTGCCACCGCAGGCTGGATGTCTGCGAACAAACAGGCTAATCCTCCAATTGAAATCCTAAAACGGAATGATTTTTATGAGGCTGAATGTTATTACCTTCCCGGCCTTGATAAGGCAATCTATCATCCTCCTGGTTATAGCACTAACTGGGAAGGAATGGTCGTAAAAACCACCTCTGGTAGTCCAGATTTGGAACATCCCATTTCTTTAATAGAAGGAATTGTTTTTATTCCCACTGCACCAGCAGGGTATGGCAATGAATGAAAAAGGAATTAGCTTGATAGAACTGATGGTGGTGGTAGCTATTATTGCCATTCTCGCCAGTATTGCCACCCCTTCTTATCAAAAATGGCGCCAAAAGATTAACGCTCGGAATACTGCTTATGAAATTGCCAGTATTATCAAATTCACCAGGGCCAAGACCCTTGAAAGAGGCATGTATGGAAGAATAAAGTGGAATTTAAATGAATATGATATAACAGCCTGTGGCGACAACAATAACGATGGGAACTGTGATGAAATTTGGATAAAAAAAAATTACAAGGGGGTAAAAAATTGTAAGTATGATACATCCAATAAGCAATGCAAGCCTGCTCAAGAGCCTGATGAAATTATCTTTAGACCATCTGGCTTATTACAGGGTGGCGGTAACCAAACTATCTGTGTAATAAGTGGCGACTATACATATAAAGTAAGGATTAGCCAAACTACAGGCAGAACCTGGGTGGAGAAACAATGAAAGAGAAGGGATTTACTTTATTAGAACTCATGATTGCTTTGGCCATTTTGGCGATAGGGATGCTTGGCACGCTGGGGCTTTTAATCACAGCCATGTACAAGAACCGTTATGCCTATGACTATCAGCTGGCAACCCAACTTCTGCAAAAAGAGGCCGAAAGGATTCGGTCTTTAAATTATGAAAATCTTCCAAAGGTATGCAATCAACCAGGGTGTAGTGGTAAACCTGAAAACAACGGAGGGGGAGATGGTAGCGGGGAAAAATGGTATCAAGTAGGGGGAATAGAAGAATGGAAACATTGTTTTTATTATGACAAAAAAGGGGAAATGGAAGGGCGCGATTGTCAAAATCAGCCTAATAGTTATTATTTTTCGCTTATTTCGCATATCTCTAAAGATAACTATGTGCCGGATTTATTAAAAGATGTGCGTTTAGAAATTTCTTGGAAAAAGAAAGGAAATCCTCACACGCTTAGGCTTGAGTTTGTTGTTGGAAAGGGGACAGAATAATGATAAGGCAAACGAAGGGATTTTCTTTAATAGAGTTGCTGGTGGTAGTGGGTATTATTATGTTGGTATTGGGGGCCGCCTTTGAAACATATTTGAGCATGTTTAAAAAAAGCCTACCGGAACAACAAAAGGCTTCAGCACAAGCAGAAACCTCTATAGACATTCAACTTTTGGTCACTGATATCAAAAATGCTGGTTTTGCCATGCCCAAAGAAGCGGCGGTAGCGTCTAAAAATAACCTCACACAGGCAGAGGCTAAAGTGTGGCAACAGATTTCAAATTCAGATTGGAACAAATATTCCCATCTTGAAGGCACTGATCGTCTATATTTGGCAGATGCTACCCAGATTTTTGAAGACTTCAGTGATGATTGCACCGAAGTAGGCAATATATCTTTGAATGATTATGCCCGGATTGTAATGTCCAAACTTCAGGGTAGTGTTGGCTTTCATGCTAAGCTTACCGCAGATGCTCAGGAGGGTGATAGTAGTATCTCTGTAGATACCCCCGACATAGATGGAAATGCCAATCAATGCGAATGTACAGGCGCATGCACCGCTAAAACTTCATGTGATGCTACAACCCGCAAAGACAAAGACTGCGATTTTAGAGCAAATAAGGCGGTTATTATTGTAGATACCAATGCCAAGCAGATAGAAGGGCGACGCATTAGTGGACAACATGACAAGACTTCTACGACAATTGAATTTAAATCAGGAGAAACTTTGGAACATGATTATAGTAAAAATTCATCCTATGTAGTGCCTGCCATTTGTTACTGGCCGGGTGTGCCCACCGAAAACAGTCCTTTCTATGGTCAACCTCAAGTTTTTACCCTTTATCGTAATAGTGATCCTTATATTGATGGTGTTGAAGACTTCCAAGTGCAGTATGGGTATGATAAAGATGGCAATGGGGCCCTGGAATGGTATGACGAAATTGATTTAAACTATTCTCTCCAGGCCATCTGGATTGGTCTAGTCATCCGCTTACCTCATCGTCAAAGACAGATAGTAGATAACCGTGAACAAATAGAGTTATATGATCCTGGGCAGAATCAAGTCCACCAATATGAATTAACCGATGAAATGAAACATTACTACCGCCGTATTTACACCATTACAATTTATCCCCGCAATATTCATGCGGTTGATTGAAGCAGATCTAAAGTAGTCATCTCTGAAAAATGACAGGGAGTAAGAAAGGAGTTATTCCTGTGTGGTTAGAATGTAAGACTAATTAGTCGTCCCTGAAAAACTCTGTTTTAGCCTCCAACCGGCCCCAATTGCTTTTCATATTGCTCATTCCAGATCAAGACAAAAAGAGCAAATAAAAATCCTACCGCCTCCCGCATCCATTTTTTGAAGTTAAAGGCAGCCGCTGCTAGCATCAAATTG
>JAMOPI010000008.1 GCA_027064585.1 Candidatus Desulfofervidaceae bacterium
TACCGTATGAAGGCAGGATATTTATTTTCATACCTTTCACATAAAGCTAAAAACTCATTTAAAGCTGTTTCAAAATCATAAGAAGCAAAACGCAATTTCTTTAACTCATAATTAAAAGTTTTTGCATTTTTGCATCTTTTTTACCCATATTTTTTCGGACATTTCTTTGTAAGTGGACATAGCAGATTTGATGGTCTGCCTTTGGGAACAGGGGAAGTTATATCTGAACCATGTGGGATATAAATCAATAGTGGCGGGCACCCTTATATCCTAAACTGGTTTGGGGCAGAAGTTTGGGAAAAGGCCTCTTATGAGGGAAAAATCTTCAGCGAAGTGAAGTCTGGATAGGAACAGCCGTAAAAATCATCTTAAATCAAAGAATTTTTTATGAGGCTATCAATCTCTACCTCTCTCTCAATGCTCAAAAGGTTTTAAAAAAATTACCTTTTTTGAGCCAGTTAAATTCCCTTTTTCCAAGGAGTTCATGATTAAGACCTGCGGTTTAACCCAAGGAGCCTTCAAAGTGCCCTAAAGATTCTTTTGAAGAAGATAAAATAAAAGAGACAAAAAGGAATTGTCTTAGTTAGTCCTTTAGAAAAACTTATTATAAAAACTGCCCACCTAGATGAGGAGGAGTTAGTTAACTTCCTTGAACAATGTTTGTCTGTTAAGTATAAATAATCTTATGCAGACCTTAACTCACCTTGTTCGGCGTCTATTGAAAACCATTAAAGCCCATCAACTTATAAATCCAGGAGAATATATTTTGATTGCGGTTTCAGGTGGACCAGATTCAGTAGCTCTTTTACATGGTTTATATGCCTTAAGGGATAAGCTGTCTTTACAACTTGGAATAGTGCACTTTGAACACGGCATCAGAGGAAAGACTTCCTTAAGGGATGCGGCCTTTGTTAAAGCATTAGCTAGATCTTTAGACTTGCCCTTTTTTATAGAACATGGAAGGGCAAAGAAATATGCAGAAGAAAATCGTCTTTCTTTAGAAATGGCCGCACGGCAGTTGCGTTATGCCTTCTTTGAAAGAATCCTCAAACAGACACAAGCAGATAAACTTGCCCTAGGTCATACGGCCGATGATCAGGTAGAAGAGATTTTAAGGCGGCTTTTACGGGGTACAGCCTGGATTGGACTTGCTGGGATGGAAATAAAACGTGGTCCTTATATTCGGCCGCTATTAGAAATATTTAAAGAAGAAATCCTTGAAGTACTCCATAAGGAAGGCATATCTTACATGGTAGATGAGACCAATTTAGAAAGGTCTTTTTTACGCAATCGTATTCGGCATGAACTTTTACCTGTCCTTTTAAAGTTTAATCCCCGGTTTAAAGAAACCTTACTAGAAATGGCCGCTATCTGGCAAGAAGAAAATGCCTGGATAGAAAGGCAGGTGGATAAGACAGAGACAGAGTGTGTTGCCTTTTCAGAAAAAGGGCTTTGTATTGATTTAGAAAAATTTTTTAAAGAGGACTCCGTTATAAAAAGAAGGCTTTTGGCTCGCCTTTTACACAAAACTGCCTTTAGGGCCACGAGGCGCCACTTGGATATGCTGCTTAAGGTGGCCTATCCTGGTGGACCATCCAAGGTCATTTCTTTACCCGGAGGCTGGAGGGGATATAAAAAGGGTAAATGGCTTTATATTCACTTGTAAATTGTTTCTATCATTTCCAGCATTCCACACTATCAGCTGTATTCAAGTCTATCTCAAGAACAACCTTTCCCAAAATCCACGATTAATTTATAGTATTCTGTAAAAATTGATGAATTTCCCTTCCTCCTTACTTACAGAAATTATACGCCAAGACCTCGTTAGGTGCTCAAGAGTCTACGCTCGTTTTGCTCGCTATAGACCTGCGCCTTCGGACTTGCTCTTAACTGCTAAACGAGCGGAGGCGCTATAATTATGATTGGGCCTTGGAAGAAAAAAGGTTTCCACAAATTACATAGAATTATGCGCTTAACTATAATTTTTCAAACAGCTTCTATCTTTTCTTGACAATTTAGGAGGTTATTATAACATTAATATACTTGGATGTAGTAAACGCTAGGTTGAGGGTTATAAGAATCAGTGGCTATCTAAAAATTATGTTAGGGAGGTAGGATGATTGCGGAGAGAGTAAAGAGTATTTTGGCTGAACTACCGGAAGGAGTAGAACTTGAGGCAGCGGCCAAGACAAGAACGGCAGCAGAAATAGAAGAGGCCATTGCGGCAGGAGTTAGGATTATTGGGGAAAACTATGTACAAGAGGCCTTAAAGGCAAAAGAAGAAGTCAAATTGCCTGCTAGATGGCATTTGATTGGTCATTTACAGAAAAATAAGGTTAAAAAGGCCGTACAGATTTTTGATATGATTGAAACGGTAGACAGCTATGAGTTGGCTGAAGAGATAAATAAGAAATGCCAAAAAATCAACAAAGTCATGCCTATACTGATAGAAATTAACAGTGGCAAAGAGCCACAAAAGGCCGGGGTGATGCCAGAAGAAGCAGTAGATTTAATCAAACGCATTACTAAACTACCTTATGTTAAAATTATGGGACTTATGACCATGGGACCCTGGCTAGAGGACCCAGAAGGATTGCGGCCTTATTTTCGGCTTACAAAAGAATTGTTTGAAGAGATTAAGGCGCTTAATCTTTCTCAGGTGGAAATGCGCTATCTTTCTATGGGTATGAGTGATTCATATAAAGTAGCTATTGAAGAAGGGGCTAATTTAATTCGTATCGGCACCAAAATTTTTGGTGAAAGGAGAAAAAAATAATGCCTGGATGGGGCAGAGGCAGAGGTTGGGGCAGAGGATGGGGAAGAGGAAAAGGACGAGGATGGCGCCGTTTTGGTGTAATGGGTCGTAGGCGAGTGTGCCGCCGCGTTCCAGTAGTGGATGAAGAGAAGTGTGTAGGTTGTGGAATGTGTGCCAAGAATTGTCCGGCCGGAGCAATAGCGATTGTTGATAAAAAGGCCAAAATAGATCCTAATCTTTGTATTGGTTGCGGTCAGTGTGTGCAAGTTTGTCCTAAAAAGGCGATAGGTTTTAGAAATTAAAAAATTATGGAGAAAAAAATATTTACGGCCTGGATAATACTTATTTGTGTAACCTTGACCTCTAATCTGTGGGCCCTTACAGTTAGTGAGATTGAGAAATTAAAAAAGGCAGGGATAAGTGATCAAACTATTGCTTTAATGCTTAAAGAAAAAACGGTTGAAACATGTGCCTTAACGGTAGAGGACATTATTCATCTTAAACAAACGGGTATTTCAGAAAAAACTTTACAAACGATTATCAAGGAGGGTTCCTTTTTAAAAGAAAGGGGAAAGAAGGTTTACAGCACACCTACTGAGGTTATTCATTTAAGCGTGGAAGACATTATCCATTTAAAAAAGGCTGGTGTAAGTGATGAAGTTATAAGAGAAATTGTCTCTTCTGCTAAATATCCACTTTCAGAGGAAAGAAAAAAGGAAATTATGAACCTGTTGCCTAACATTATTATAGAAAAGAGTAAATAATCTTCCCTCCTTTACATTTTTTTCTTTTTAGACTATATAAAGGCTTTCCTTTAGAAAGTTGACTTATTTTTTTTGATAATTATGATTTTAAATATGAAAGAACAAAAGTTTATCAGATGTCCTCTCTCTTACCTGGTTATCTTGGCTTTAATTTTGTGTGGGTGTGTGCTCTCCCCAAAGGAGAGAACTTCCTCTCAACCAACCCTTGTTTCTGTGCATAGTACAGAAGAGTTGATTCAATTGTTAGATAAATATGACCTTTGGCATCTGGAAGATAAAAACAGTCTTGTCCCCGTAGTCATTAAAAATCTGCCACCTGATTTTAGGAAAATAAAAGATAAGACCTTAAGAAGAAACATTTTTATTCATACCATCTTGCCCTCTATTCTCGTTGCCTTGGCAGAAGTGAAAAAAGAACGCATCCACCTTATAAGAATCTTAAACAAAATAGATTTACCTCAAAGTATTGATTTAGAAAGATTAAGAAAAGATAAAAGGCTTTCCTTAGCGGAAATTAATTTCCTTACAAATTTAACCCAAAAATATAGGACGACCAACACTACCGAATTACTCAAACGTGTTAATACCGTACCCTTAAGTCTAATTTTAGCTCAAGCAGCCATAGAATCAAAATGGGGGACTTCCCGTTTTGCCCTGGAAGGGAATAACCTTTATGGCATTTGGACCTATAAACGAGATGGAATAGTGCCCTTACATAGAGATCCAAATGCCCATCACAAGGTGACTAAATATAGCTCTATTTTAGAAGCTACACGGGATTACCTTTATAACTTAAACGTTGGTTGGGCATACGCCCAGTTTAGGGAAGCACGTTTAAAGACAAATGATGCCCTAAAATTAGCTCAATACTTGGTAAGATATTCCCAAATGGGATTTCTTTACAGCGTTAAAGTTAAAAAAATTATTACCAAATATCATTTAAAGCAATATGATATCTATGCAAAGCAGATTGATCCTTACTTTAAGCATCTTAACCTTTGTGCTTTCACTCATCTTGGGGATACAGATTAGTTCTGCCCAAAATGTTGTCGTCCTGCTCTATCATAAATTTGGTGATAGACGTACTCCCTCTACAAGTGTCCCTTTGCAGAATTTTAAGGCCCAAATGTGTTTTCTTAAGGAACACAAATATCGGGTCATTCCTTTAAAACGCCTCGTATCTCTATTAGCCAATCATAAACCCTTGCCTCCAAAGAGTGTGGTGATTACCATAGACGACGGTTACAAAACCGTTTTTACCCATGCCTTTCCCATTCTCAAAGAATTTGGTTATCCCTTTACGGTCTTTCTTCCTACCGAGGCCATAGAAAAAAGGTATCCCGATTATTTAACCTGGGCAGAGGTAAAACAGATGCAAAAATGGGGGGCAGATTTTCAAGATCACAGTTATGCCCACTATCGGCTTGGTCTTAAACCATCTTCTATGAGCGAAACTGAATACCGTCGTTGGATACGCACTGATTTACAAAAGAGTAGACGTATCTTTAAAAAACGGTTGGGGTATAAGCCAGAAATTTTAGCTTTTCCTTATGGTTATTACAATCAGATTTTGATTGACGAGGCCTTAAAACTGGGCTATAAGGCCCTCCTTACGCAGGACCCTGGAGTAGTAAGTCAAGATACTCCCCTTACCTTAATTCCAAGGGAAGCCATTTTGGGCAAGGAATGGGCAACAATGAAACATTTTAAGCAAATTTTAGAAAGGGTAGGTTTGCCCTTAGTTAAGCACACTCCAGAAATTGGTCTTATTAAATGTAATCCTCCTTTAGAAGTCAGCGCCATTTTAAAATATCCTCATCGCTACCTTCCTAATAAATTTGGTATTTACATTACCGAATTTGGTTGGAGAAAGGCCAAGTATAATCCTAAGTCAGGCAAGGTATTTATCACAAACATTCCTCCCTTTAAACGCAAGGTCAACCGCATTGCTATTACTGGTATAGAAAGAAAAACTGGCAAGACCGCTGTCAATTTTTGGATGGTAATTCTACCTTGACAGCTACCTACCTTTTTTTTAAGTATTTGTAAAAATCACCTTTGGTTTCCAAATGAATACTCCAGCTAAAATATTAATCGTTGATGATCAAGAAAGCATTAGGGTCTTGCTGACCACCTTCTTTAAAAAAGAAGGTTATGAGCCTTATTATGCCCCTAATGCTCAAGGAGCTCTAAAATTGGCTGAAAAAATTCCTTTTGATCTTGCCCTTGTTGACATTAAAATGCCTGGCATGGACGGCATTTCCCTTTTAGAAGAATTAAAAAAGAAAGTACCTGAAATGCCTGTAATTATGATCACCGCATATCCTTCTATTGATTCAGCCGTAAAGGCCATGCACAAAGAGGCCTTTGATTATCTAATTAAACCTTTTAATCTTGATGAATTAAAACAATTAGTCCAAAGGGCCCTTGAACAAAAAAAGGCTACCTCCCTTTCCAAAACTGTTTATTATGGCAGTATCGTTACCCGTAGCCCCGCCATGATAAGAATACTTGAAAATTTACCTAAGATTGCCGCCACTAAGGCTAACGTCCTCATCATGGGAGAAAGTGGTACTGGTAAAGAATTAATTGCCAGGGCCATTCACAACTTAAGTCCAAGAAGGGATCAGCCCTTTGTTACGGTTAACTGTGGAGGATTGCCAGAAACGCTTTTGGAGAGCGAGCTCTTTGGTTATAAAAAAGGTGCCTTTACGGGAGCAACAAGTGATAGAATTGGCCTTTTTCAGAGTGCCGATAAAGGCACAATCTTTTTAGACGAAATTGGCGAACTCTCTCCCCTCTTACAAGTAAAATTGCTAAGGGTCGTAGAAGGAAAATATATAAAACCTTTAGGTAATGCGCAGGAAATAAAGATAGACGTAAGGATTATCTCAGCTACAAATAGAGACTTGGAGAAAGAGGTTATAGAAGGTCGTTTCCGAGAAGATTTATACTTTCGGCTTAATGTTATCCCTATCCGCATTCCTCCTTTGAGGAGAAGAAAAGAAGATATTCCTATTCTTGTGGAATATTTCTTGCGGAAATATTCAAGAGAATTAGGTAAAGATGTGCGGCAGATTTCTAGTTCGGCCTTATCATTACTTATGGAATATGATTTTCCTGGAAATGTGAGGGAGCTTGAAAACATTATTGAAAGGAGTGTAGCCTTAGAGACACATAATATCATTCTCCCGGAAAGTCTTGTTATTTCGGATTTTAAGAAAAAACAGGCAAAAAAAGAAAAGGGGAAATTTAAACCTATTTTACCACCAGAAGGACTGGATTTAGAAAAAACCTTAGCTGAGATAGAAAAAGACTTATTGCTTCAAGCCCTTAAAATGACAAAAGGAGTGAAAAAAGAGGCAGCCAACTTACTAGGCCTGTCTTTTAGGGCTTTCCGTTATAAGCTTCAAAAGTATGGCTTGGATAAAATAGACACAAATTTTAAAAATGCATAAAAATGATACCCTTTCTCACAAGGCCCTTAAGATCTATTTAAGCTGCCGTTTTGTTATTATATCATTTATAGGTATTTTCGGATCCACTCTCTATCTATTTCACAAATGGCCATATTCTCAGATAAATTTTAAGTATTTTCTCATTTGGTTTGCTTATGCCTTATTTCTCAGTATTGTCTTTTGGTTACTTTGGCAAAAGGAAAAACACCGTTTTCTTCTTCATCTCGCTTTAGGATTGGCTCCTTTTACTATCACCATTCTGGTCTATATTACAGGCAGCGCCAACAGCTTTTTTCCTATTCTTTATATCTTTGTCATTATTGCCTCTGTCTTTTTCTTTCAGCGAAGGGGTGCATTTTTCATGGCCGCCTTTTGTTTCATCCTTTACGGTGGGCTCTTAGATTTAGAATATTTTAATCTCATTCCCAGCTTAGGAGAAAAACCTAAAGAAGAAATTTTCTTTACCCTTCTTATTAACTTCTTTGCCTTTTTTGCCATTGCCTTTCTAGGCGATTTGTTTTTCCGAAGGCTAGAAAAATCAGAAAAGAAATTGCAGTTTCTAGAAACCCTGCATAAGTGTATTTTAGAAAGTATCCAAACAGGTGTGGTAACCATAGATGAAAAAAACCGGATTTTATATATGAACCCAGCGGCCGAGGTAATCACTGGTTATAAAGAAGAAAAATTAAAGGGAAAGCCCATTACACATCTATTTCAACTCCATGACGAGCTGCCTAAACGAAGTGAATTTTCCTTTGTCAGACCTAACGGAAAAGTTATTTCTTTAGGACTAAGTGCTTATTTATTACTGGTTAACGAGGGGAAGAAAAAACGTCATATCGGAAAGGTTCTTGTCTTCCAAGACCTTACCTATTTAAGACAGATTGAGAAGTTAAGTGTCCTGGGAGAATTAGCTGCCCATTTAGCCCATGAAATTAAAACGCCCCTTACTTCTATTAGTGGATGTATGCAAATGCTTCAACACGAACAAAATATTTCTTCAGAAATGAGGCCGCTTATAGAGTTAGCCCTTAAGGAGGCCA
Source organism: Candidatus Desulfofervidaceae bacterium (assembly GCA_027064585.1). GTDB lineage: Bacteria > Desulfobacterota > Desulfofervidia > Desulfofervidales > Desulfofervidaceae > JAGHCL01. The sequence goes on from JAMOPI010000008.1 coordinate 8,021, forward strand.
GAAGGCTTGATGCCCTCATTTCTAGCTTTTTAAGTTATGCCCGACCGGGTAAGAAAAAAGAAAGGTTCAATTTAACGGTGTTGATAAAGGAAACCGTGGAATCTTTTAAACTAGGAATCAATCCTGATCAAATTAAGATAAACTTAGATCTTCCGTCAGAAACTTTGATAAAGGGGAGTAAGGAAGAATTAAGACGGGTCTTTTTAAACCTTCTTACCAATGCCCAGCAGGCCATGCCTGAGGGGGGACAAATTGCCATTAAGATGAAGACAAAGCACAATGAAGTCATCATAGAGATTAAAGATACCGGCGTAGGTATCCCTTCAGAAATACAGGAACATCTCTTTGAACCATTTTTTACAACCAGACCAGAAGGCAGTGGTCTTGGTTTAGCTATTGTCCACAAGATTATCACCGACCATGAAGGCCGAATTGAAGTAGAAAGTGAAAAAAACAGGGGAGCCACTTTTAGAATATATCTTCCTCTTTGTTAAAAATCACTTATTCTGTATCATCTTCAATGCCTCACTTGGAATCTTATGCAAAGGTAAAACTTTATCTACCGCTCCTATTTCAATGGCTGCTTTAGGCATACCAAATACAACACAGGTAGCTTCATCTTGAGCAATCGTCTTAGCCCCAGCCTTTTTCATTTCTAAAAGGCCTTTCGCTCCATCAGCTCCCATGCCGGTCAGAATAATACCTACAGCATTGGATCCGGCAGCCTTAGCGACCGAATTAAATAAAACATCCACCGAAGGTCTTTGGTGATGTACTCTAGGTCCTGTCTTAACTTCTACTAAATACCTCGCTCCACTCCTTCTTAAAAGCATGTGAAAATTTCCCGGGGCCACTAGCGCCAAACCAGGAATGACTGAATCTCCATTTTCAGCCTCCTTAACCCTAATCTGACAGAGCTCATTTAGACGGTCGGCAAAGGCCTTCGTAAAACCAGGAGGCATGTGTTGGACAATAAGAATCCCTGGAGAACCAGGAGGAAACTGAGGTAATATTTCTCTTAGGGCCTCAGTCCCACCAGTAGAAGAGCCAATAGCGATAATTTTATTGGTAGTTTCTATTGTAGGGGCAGCTAATGTTGGCCTAACGGAAGGTACCTTAGCTTTAGAAACTTTTCCTCTTATAAACTTAACTCTTGCCGCTGCCTTTATTTTGTGCACCAGATCTGTAACCATCTCTTCTACAGAGTAAGGCCCACCAGGCTTACACATTACCTCTACCGCCCCGGCATCTAAGGCCTCCAAGGCCATCCTACTTCCTTTTGGCGTAAGGGAACTGACGATAATAACAGGTAAAGGATAATATTTCATTAATTTCTTAAGAAAGGTAATACCGTCCATGCGAGGCATTTCTATGTCTAGCAGAACAACATCAGGCTTTAATTTAACAATTTTATCTCGGGCCACATAAGGATCAGGTGCCGTGCCAATAACCTCTATATCTGGTTCCTTGGAAAGTTGTTCACTTAAAATTTTCCGCACTATGGCTGAATCATCAACAATAAGCACTTTAATCTTCCCCATAAAGAAGGCCCTCCTTATTTTATTCTTCTACCCAGAAGCCTAAAAAGCAACTTTCTACTTGATATTTATGAATCTCCGTAAGTCTTTTAATTTCTGAAGTTTTAACTCTCTTTACCTTTGGTAACCCCAATTCTCTCTTTCCTTCTGGATCAATTATACCAATGTAATTACCGGCTACCATGTTTACAAATTCTTTTACTGTTTCTAAAATATCTTCCTCCGAAATCATTTCTTCCCCAATAAAGTTTTCCGCCATAACTTTAGCTAACTCAGGTGCTATAAAAAAGTGTAAATACATAGAAGTATTACCATTAATAGAAATTACCCCTTCATATACCTCTTCTGGCATTTCTGGCTCTTCGTCTTCCGGAAAGACAAAAAACATATCACTTAAAATTTCAAAAATCAGTTTCTCCAAAGTCTTTATATTCGTCGTCTGTTCGGACATACTCTTCCCCCATAAGTTCTATTAAGATGTTTTTAATTTCCTCAGGCTTAAAAGGCTTTTTGATATAACCACTTGCCCCCAATTCTAGGCTTTCTTTTACCTTTTTATCTCTCGCTTCCGTAGAAATCACGACAATAGGAACACCACCAAACACATCATTTTCCCTAATCTTTTTTATTAAAGTCATCCCATCCATTTCAGGCATATTGATATCTGTAAGGACAACATCTACCCAATTGTTTTCAAGTACATCAAGGGCCTCTTTTCCGTTGCCTGCTTCATAAAAATTATCTACGTCAAAACCAGAAACTTGAATAGTTTTCTTAATAATCCTTCGCATGGCCGCTGAATCATCTACAATTAATACATTAAACCCCATAGGTCTCTCCTATGTATTTATTAATTTTCCGCCTTTTTTAGGCCAATCATTTCTTCTATTTTGTCCAGTTCTTCCCACAAGTCAGCCATGCAGGCCATCAAGTCCTTTTCCTTGAGTCCTACCATTCTGTAGGCCTTTGGACTAGCTCTATAGGCCAATCCATCCACCCCTGCTCCAACCCCTAACATAAGCGTTCCTGCATCGGCCAGGTGCACCAAGGCCACTGCTGGTTTGTTTATCATTTCCGGCCGATGATGAAAGGCAATGATATTTATAATCTCTTCTGGAAATTTCCACTTCTGTCCAATTCTAGCGCCTAGACGCGCGTGATCTATCCCCACTATCTCGCGTTCGGCTTCTAAAAAATCTTTACCTGCAGCAATGAGTTCTTTGATCTTTAAATAGGCATCCTTAATAAAGGCTGCTAGAACAATTTTACCAATATCATGCAAGAGTCCTCCTGTAAAAAGGAGAGTTTCATCTTTAAAACCCGCTTTTCTCCCTAAAAGCTGGGCTAAAATAGCACAACCGACGCTATGACGCCATAGTTCGCCTTCGTCCAGTTCATATCCTTCTACCTTTCCTTTGAGATATGGTTCACAACTACTCATCAAAACTACTTCAATTAAATTTTTACCCCCAAGATAAACCAATGCCTCTTGGACAGAGGTAATTTTGCGCGTAAGCCCAAAATAAGGAGAGTTACACCATTTTAAAACATTAGCCGTAATAGAAGGATCAAGCTCTACCACCCTTGCAATCTCCTTCATAGATACATTTTCATCCCGCGCCATTTGTACTACTTTCAAAGCTACCATAGGGAAAGGTGGTAGTCTGTCTATAGAGCTTAATATTTTTCCTAAAAACTTAACCTTTGTTACACTCATAGTATTTTTATCTCCTGCCCTGGCATTTTTAAACGCACTTCTCCTGTGGCCATTATTAACTCCATTGTTCGGTTTACCGTACCCCCTACATCCTCAGCGTGGATCAAGACGCCATTTTTCCAAAAAAGCTTACGTAACATACTATAATTTCGTTTGCCAATATTAAAATGCCCAGCTTCATCCATCATCTGTGCCCCACCAGCAACTTTAACGATCATTCGTTTTTTTACCGCTCCGTATTTATAACATGTCTTAAAAAGACGCGGCACGCCAGTATCACAGAACATATAGGGATTCTGCTTTGCCTTTTCAGGATTAACCCGTGAATCAGGAAGCATAAAATGTAAAAGTCCTCCTACCTTGGCTACAGGGTCATATACAGCTACACCAATACATGATCCAAGTGCATGCGTAACGAGGATGTCTTCAGGATTATTACTCACCTTCATATCTGCAATACCAACCACAATTCTTGCCATTTATTCCACCTTTTGATAAATTGCTGGTTTAATGTATTTTAAATTATGTTTCATACCCATTAAACTCTCCGAATGTCCGATAAAAAGATAACCTCCTGGGACTAAACAATCAGTAAAGCGTCTCACTAGGTCCTCCTTGGTTGGTCTATCAAAATAAATCATGACATTCCGACAAAAAATAACATCAAACATAGTTTTAAAAGGAAAAGGTTCTAGCAGGTTTAAACGCTTAAATTCAATCACGCTCTTTACTTCTGGTTTTACTTTATAATAATTCACCCAATGTCCTTTGCCTCTTAAAAAATACTTGCGCAGGGTAGCCCTTGGAATGGCTGATAATTGTTCTGCTTTATAAATGCCTCGTATTGCCTTTTCTAACACACGGGTAGAAATGTCTGTAGCTAGAATCTTTACATCCCAGTTTTTTATGTCTCGGATATTTTCTAAAAGGGTAATGGCAATGGAATAGGGTTCTTCTCCAGAAGAACATCCGGCCGACCATATCTTTATCCGTTTTTTAGAGGCACATTGAGGAATAACAACATTCTTTAAAAACTCAAAATGATCCTTCTCCCGAAAAAGATAAGTAAAGTTTGTAGAAATAGCATCAAGAAGTTCAACAAGCATTTTTCCAGAGTCATCGCTAATGACCATCCGGTAATATTCACGAAAGGAAGGGATGCCACGACGACGAAGGATCTTTCCTAAGCGACTCCTAACTAAATCTCTCTTTTCCTCAGTTAAATAAATACCGCTCTTTTTATACACAAGTCTCCGAATGGCATTAAATTCATCGTCAGTAAGAGGGGGAATAGTGAAAATGAAGGGTCCTCTTTTCTGCACTTAAAAGGCATCCTCCTTTAATTCCTGATCAACACGACTTTCATCACCAAGGTAATAATAAAGTACATTCCACAAATACCAAAACACTTCTGGTTCCAAAGATGTAAATCTAACTCCTACTTTTTCACCATCTATTCTTACAATTGTTCCTTCTGCCTCAAGCCTTGCTTGCTCTAAAGGCACCTCAAACACTACCATGCAAGGCATATTTACTGAAAGTTTCCCTTTATTCTCACATACCTTTATCAATGCACCCGTTAAGCTAATATTCTCCGTATACCCTTCAATTTCACCTTCGGCAATCTTAAGCCTTACACCAACCCGATAAGGTATGCGGCTACGCTTTCTTCTTTCGCTATACATTTTGCTCAGCTGCTTGGGCTACGGCTCCTATTTCTTCTTGGGTCAAAACTTTATCAATGTCTAACAAAATCTTTACTTTTCCCTTTGCCTTAGCCATACCCAAAATAAATCTTGTATCTACTTGCGTACCAAAGCGAGGTGGAGGTTCAATATCCGTTGTGGAAATGTTTAACACTTCAGAAACATTATCTACGATAATACCCATCAAAACCGGACCTGTCTGTGTACTCACTTCTACAACAATGATACAAGTTCTTTCGTCATATTCGCGAGGTTCAAGTCCAAATTTAAGTCTAAGATCAATTACTGGTATTACCTTACCCCTTAAGTTAATCACACCTTTAATAAATTCTGGAGTATGAGGTACAGGTGTGATATCCATCAATCCAATTATTTCTCTGACTTTTAAGATTTCTACCCCATATTCTTCTTCACCTAAAGTAAAAGTTAAGTACTTTTCTATCTTTGCCTCTGTCTGTCCTTTTTTCTCTTGCCCAAGCTCCATTTCAGCCTCCTTGAAACAATATTATTTTGCCTTAGAGTTTACATTAAAATCAAGTGTTTTTTCAAGTAAATTATTTCTAAAACCACGTCTCGCATTTTTTAATTAAAACTCCTATCAAAAAACAACCACTAATCACCACAGACCATTCAATTCTTTGAAATTTAAAATATAAAATCACTTTTGTAAACATTCTTCCTTTAAGTAATTTAAAGGGGAACTTTGTTTCATTCACATTTTCAACTTTTTAGGTGAAAGGCATTTTTAAAAAAGTTATTTTATTATGGCATACTTCCGGGGTTTCTTGGAGGGCAATCAAGGATTTTGGACAGCTTATTTCCTTGACATTTTTGCCAAAATAGGTTTATTATTTGACAAATTTTTGTAAAGGAGGATGGTATGAAAATACTGATCGGAGGGTTGATCGCTTTAGTAGCTGGTTTAGTTGGGTTGATTCTATTTTGGAAACAGTTTTTGATTATCTTGGCCGGTGGTATTCCCCTTTTACTCTTACTGTTTGGAGGTTTAGCTACTTATTTGGGTCTAGAGGAAGTCAAAGACAAACTTAGTTCCGCTAAAGAAACAGGAAAAAATGGGAGTGTAGGAGAAGACTACAAGAAGGAAATTGAAAGGTTAAAGGCAGAAATTGAAGAATTAAAGAAGAGCAAAGAGACCTCTTCTCAAGCATAAACTTAGCGCCCCTTCGTGGGCGCATTTTATACATTCATTCCCTAAAAAACTTAGTCTTGTGGAGGCTTAATGGAAGAGTGGGAATATATTTTTGAGGATGATTATTTTATAGAAGGTGTTAAAAATTCTTTTCTCATCGTTTTTCTCCCTGGACCTAAAAATCAATTTTTTGCCTGGGGAGAAACTTCTCATGGAAGTGTAGAGTTCCCCTATGCGCAAGCGCAAAAGGTTTCAGATAAGATTATCAATCTTTTAGATAATATATGGAAAGAATATAGCCGTTTTGAACGGCCAGGTTGTCAGGTGTTCATACGGAAACCGTATAAGGCCGTACATGTAGAAGTCAAGAAAGAAGATGAAGATTTTTACCTAATGTAAAGGACAACCAAAAGCGCCTATACTGGTTATCTTTTTTATCCCCATTTCACAAGCACACCCAAAAGGTAATAAGAAGGCACTAAATGAGGATGATAAGGATACACTTTTAACATATAGCCAAAGCGTCCTGTCTCTTGGCATGGAATTTTGCCCTGAAAAATATACACTCCTTGTCCTTCTTCTCCTACAGCCTGCATCTTCACCTTCTCACTTTTTTTCATTTCTCCCGAAAAAGAGATGCAGCCATAACAAATCTCTATATTGACCTCCTCTGGTTTTAACTCTCCCAGTTTTACCCAAGCCTTTACTTCTAGCTCACTTCCCGCAGGAACCTCAATATCGCCTGTAGGTTCCACTTTCAACACCGCCACCTGGTTCCAATTGGTCATAATCCGGTTTTTCCAACTGGCCAATTCCTGTGCACCTTTAAATCCATCGCTATCTAGTTTTTGCCAGTAACCAAAGGCAGGCAGATAAAAGTCTTTGACATATTCTTCTAACATCCTATGGGCGTTGAATTGAGGACAAAGATAACGCATAGACATTTTCATTTTTTGAATCCATGCCTTAGGCAAGCCATCTGGTCCCCGATCATAAAATAAGGGCACAATCTCATGTTCTAAAAGATTATATAAATGGTTACTTTCCACTTCATCCTGATGTTCAGGGTTGTCATATTCATCACCGAAACCAATACGCCAGCCGAGTTCTGGCCGATAGGCCTCGGCCCACCAACCATCATCAGTGCTTACATGCAAAGCCCCGTTCGCCACGGCTTTCATGCCACTAGTCCCGCAGGCCTCATTAGGTTTGCGGGGTGTATTAAGCCACACATCGGCTCCTTCTACTAAATAACGAGCCACCTCTAAATCGTAGTCCTCAATAAAAGCAAACCGATAGCGAAAACGTTCATCCTTGGCAAAGGCAATGATTTGTTTAATCAGTTCCTTAGCCGGTTCATCTGCAGGGTGGGCCTTGCCGGCCATGATAATTTGGACTGGTCGCGTAGGATTATTTAAAATTTTGGCTAATCTATCTGGATCACGGAAGATCAAAGTAGGTCTTTTATAAGTTACAATTCGTCTCGCCCAAACTAAGGTTAAGGCCTCGGGATTTAAAATTTGATTTACTTTCATAATCTCACTATGAGGAGCGCCACGGCGAATAAGCTGTTTTTGTAAACGCCGGCGGCAAAAGGCCACCAGTCTCTCACGCCGACGTTCATGTGTTCCCCATAACTCTTCATCTGGAATCTCCATCACCCTTGACCAAACCTTCTCATTATCTGGATCTTCATACCAGTGAGGGCCAAGATAACGATCATAAACCTGGGCCATATCTTTAGATACCCAAGAAGGTACATGCACGCCGTTAGTTACATATCTGATGGGCACATCTTCTTGCGGTACGGAAGGCCAAAGAACATGCCATAGCCTTTGGGAAACACCAGTGTGTAATTTACTGACTGCATTGATATGTCCAGATAGCTTCATCGCCAAAATATTCATACAAAACGGCTCATGGGGATCAGAGGGATTTTTACGTCCAAGTCCTAGTAAAACTGGCATAGAAATACCAAGCTCTGGGGCATAATTGGCAAAATAAGCCTCTATCAAACCAGGATCAAAGATATCTATTCCTGCCGGAACAGACGTGTGCGTGGTAAAGACATTGCTCGCCAGGACAGCCAGATGGGCAGCATCAAAGGATATACCTGTTTGCTGACGTAAAATGCGAATACGCTCAAGTCCAGCAAAGGCTGAATGACCCTCATTCATATGGAACACGGTTGGTTTAATCCCCAAGCGATAAAGGGCACGCACCCCCCCGACACCCAAAAGAATTTCTTGACGCAAGCGTGTTTCCCTATCTGCATCATAGAGACGAAAGGTAACTGCTTGAATATGAGAAGGATTTTGGGGAATATTGGCATCAAGCAAATAAAGCCTTACTCGCCCTATATCTACCCGCCAAATCTGGGCATAGGCCTTTTCTCCTTTAAAATCAACATCTATCAGAATAGGATTGCCGTTTTCATCTTTCTCTAAGCGTAAAGGCATATGGTAAAAGTCATTTTCTGGGTAAACTTCTTCTTGTCGCCCATCGGCCGCCAGACGTTGATGGAAGTAACCATGTTGATAAAGCAATCCCACACCTACAATAGGCAGGTTCAAATCACTAGCTGATTTAAGATGATCACCAGCCAACACCCCTAATCCGCCTGAATATAAGGGTAAACAGTCTGTTAAGGCAAATTCAGCCGAAAAATAAGCAATGAGAAAATCCTTTTCTGGGATAAAGAAAGGAGCAAAATGAGGTGTGGTTAGGTATGCCTTAAATCTAGCATATACCTGTTGCATATAGGCCAAAAAGGCCTCATCCTTGCTAAGCTCTTCAATCCGCTCCTGCGGAAGTTGTGAAAGTAACAAAACAGGATTATGATTTGTCTCTTCCCACAACTGACGATCTAGCCGCCGAAAGAGAGAGATAATCTCATAATTCCAGGCAAACAAAAGATTGTATGCCAATTCTTCTAATGGTTTTAAATTCTCTGGTAACCGTAGAGAAACGGTAAAAATGTGAAGTCCATTCACCTTTATCTCCTTTTTACCCTCCAGGTCGTTCCCGTAGGGGTATCTTCTAAAATAATGCCTGCCTCACGGAGCCTATCCCGTATTGCATCGGCCGTCTTAAAGTCTCGCCTCTTTCTTGCCTCGGCCCGCTCGGCAATAAGGGCCTCTATTTCTTCTTTACTTAAACTTACTCCTTGTGTAAGAAAATCGACTGGATCACATTGAAAGATACCTAAAATCCCACCTAAACTTTTTAATTTGGCCGCTACCCATCCTAACAGGCCTTTATTAACTTCTGGCTGTTGGAGATATACATTTATCGCCTTAATCCCTCCAAAGATATGCCCTAGGGCAAGAGCCGTATTAAAATCGTCATTCATGGCCTCTTTAAATCTCTCTTCAACGTTAGTAATTTCCTGATAAAGGGACTCTTCCTTTAGTGCCTCATCCGGTGGAGGGTTTTTAATGTCTCCTCCCCTCTCCTGTATGCGCTTAAAAGTCAAGTATACCTTTTCCAAGGCATTAGTTGCCTCTTCTAAAGCGGCGTCAGAAAAATCTACTGGACTGCGATAATGGTGGTTAAGAAAAAAGAGACGAATGGCCTCCGGGTGATATTTAGCTATAACCTCTCTGATTGTAAAAAAGTTACCTAAAGACTTAGACATCTTTTCTTGATTAATGGTCAAAAAGCCATGATGAACCCAGTAACGCACAAAAGGTTTTCCTGTAGCTGCCTCTGACTGGGCAATCTCATTTTCATGATGAGGGAAAATGAGATCCTGTCCGCCTCCATGAATATCAAAGGTCTCACCCAGATACTTCATACTCATGGCCGAGCATTCTAAGTGCCAGCCAGGCCGTCCTTTCCCCCAAGGACTTTCCCACCACGGCTCCCCTGGCTTAGCTGCCTTCCACAAAGCAAAGTCCAAAGGGTGACGTTTTTTAGGATCAACCTCTACCCTAGCACCAGCCATCATTTCCTCTAAATTACGCTTTGAAAGTTGACCGTAGCGAGGAAATTTTTCCACACTAAAATAAACATCTCCTTTGGCCACATAGGCATAACCCTTTTCTAACAATCGTTCAATTAAAGCAATCATCTCTGAAATATGCTCAGTTGCCCTTGGTTCTATATCAGCCCTCGCTACACCTAAGGCATCCATGTCTTCATAAAAGGCCTTGATATAAAACTCTGCTATCTCGGTAGCAGATTTGTCTTCTTCATTGGCTCGTCTGATGATTTTATCATCTACATCAGTAAAATTGCGTACATAGGTAACATCATAACCTAAATAACGCAAATACTTTACAATAACATCAAAGACAATTGCTGAGCGGGCATGTCCCATGTGGCAATAGTCATAAGCCGTAATTCCGCAGACATAAATACCTATTTTGCCAGGCATTAAAGGAGAAAACTCCTCTTTTTGGCGCGTCAAAGTATTGTAAACACGCAGGCTCATCAGCATCTCCTATTTTTATAGCGGTTAACTCAACTTTGTCAAGAAGTTTTTACCCTTAAAACAGGCTGACCAAAAAGGGCGAATTTAAGCCAATCAAGGGCCAACTGAAGTAGGGCTTTAGCTTCTTTTTCACACTTCTTTACTCTTTTGGGTGGAATATCAAATCTGTTTAAAAAGCTACTTTTAAAGACAAACTCTCTAAAGGCATCCAAGTTATAACAGGCCATAAAAAACATCTGGCTTTCCTTTAGATTTAGACCCTGCGGCCGCTTAGCCTTTAAAAAGATTAACTCTGAAAAACCCTCGTTGTATTTGTCATATTCTTCTACACCTTGCGCCTTTATCCAGCTAGCTACTGTCCAGTTCTTTCTCTCTCTAAATCCCAGACACTCCTTTTCTTGGATAAGGAAATAGACTTCCTTTTTTATCCTATCTGAAAATGCCCTGCCTAAAGGATAAAGCCGACATACGGTTGGGCGATCTTTGTAAACCTGACAACCCTTTGCGGTCAAAAACGGGCAACCATTGGTATCCCTTTTAAGTTTAATTAAAGGAAGTCCTAATTTCTCAGAAAAGACGGTTTCGGTGTATTTTTCCAAAAACACCTCTGAAGACAGCCTTAAGGCCATTTTTAGGCGTAGGATGTCATAGGGAGTAAGCATCACCTCTAGCCGACGGCAGCATTGGGTAAAACAGGAAAGCCCTTTATGACAGGCAAATTGAAAGGAGTCATTTTTATTTAAAACAGGCCACCTGCCAATTTTTTGCATGTGGCTTTTATTAACATTTTCGCCATAAATGTCAATGAAAAAAATAAGGGTGTTTGAAAATTGAACATTGACCCAAAATCCGCGATTGATTTGAGGGAAAGGTGCATTTAAGAGGGAATGAAAGAAAATTTAAGAGGGAAAAATTCTCAAAAGGGGCTAAAAAACCAGACAGACCTAAATTAACCAAAAATTACCTACTTTAGACACACTTCTGCCCTGGTTTTACAAATCAAATTCAAACCACACACCTTTCTTCATAAGTGCCGCGTTTTGCTTCTTATGATTTTGAAACAGCTTTAAATGAGTTTTTAGCTTTATGTGAAAGGTATGAAAATAAATATCCTGCCTTCATACGGTATCTCAAACAAAGAGCCGAACATTATTTAGCCTTCTTTAAGTATCCTGAACAGCTAAGAAAGTTCCTTTACACCACCAATTTGGTAGAAAATATAAATAGACAGATAGAACGCATCAGGATAAATCTTGGAGGTTACTTCCAGTCTCCTGAAGTGT
>JAMOPI010000009.1 GCA_027064585.1 Candidatus Desulfofervidaceae bacterium
TAAATTCACTTAAATTTAAATGAAAGGAGGTGAAAGGGAAGATGAAGGGATGGAAAGGTTTAACAGTCATCTTAGCGATAGCAGCCTTCTTAGCTGTAGGTTATACGTTTGCCATAAGTGGTTCCTGTCCAGAAAAGATGGTGATAAAAGATCCTGCTTTTGGAACCTTCAAGAAAAAGGGAGTGCCGTTTTCTCACAAAAAGCATGCAGATATGTATGGTTGCAAAGAGTGCCACCATACGGCTAAAGACGATGCAGCGGTGAAGGCAGGTCCGGTAAAGAAGTGCTCTGAATGTCATAAGGCAAATGCGGCGGAAAAGAATAGCATAGGGTATTGCAAAAGAACTTACAAAGGCAAGGCTCCTGGCTTGAAGTGTGCCTTTCACATGAATTGCTGGGGCTGCCACAAGAAGGCTAAAAAAGAAGGCAAGAAAGCACCTACAGGTTGCGCCAAATGTCATTCTGCCAAGTAAATTTTTGAAATTTACCAAAGGGAAGTCGCTCGTAAGGGTGACTTCCCATTTTTGTTTTAGCTAGACTATTTATGAAAAAAACTTCTTTAGGTACAAATTTTGTCATTTCCTTTCATCCTTGTATTGAGGCCGACTTAAATTTACTGATTGCTGACCATGCCTTACACCCTCGCCAAAAAGAGTTGATTTACCAGGCAAAGGCCATTATTTTACCTCAAGGGTGTCGTAGGGATGTTTATTGGTTTTGCCGCTGGCATTGTCCGCATGTATTTCCTAATTATGACCTTCGTTTCCCAGGAGAAGGCAAGGTTGGAGATGCCCTTTTATGGAAGTCTTTAGGTCTTCCTCATCCGAGGACGGTTATTTATCCAGATACCACTTCCTTTTATCATCTTCACTTTGTAAGAAATACCTCCCTACCCTTTTCTTTTCCCTTTGTCCTTAAGGCCAACCGAGGCGGGGAAGGAAGTATGGTTTTTTTGATTGAAAGTCAGAAAGAAATTGAAGAGAAACTCTCTATGCTTAAGTCGCTAGAAAAAAATCAAAATTGGCATGGATTTATTTTGCAAGAATTTATCCCTAACCAAAAAAAAGACCTGCGTGTGGTCATTATAGGCCAAAGGCGATTTTTCTTCTGGCGGATACAGAGGGAAGACCATTGGAAGACAAATCTCGCCCAAGGGGCTGTGATTGATAAAGAAGTTTCTACAAAAGTTCAGAAACGAGTTAATCCTTATTTGGACAAGTTCTGTTGTCAAACAGGCATAAATCTAGCAGCCATTGATTTACTTATACCGAATGTAGAAACACCTCTTTTCCTTGAGATAAATTATTATTTTGGCCGGCAGGCCTTAGGAGGATCTGACCGTTTTTATCAGTTGTTAGATGAGGTCATAAAGGAGTGGTTAAAAACGATATAGGGGCATTGGCCCTGTTAGAGAAAAACCAATGCCCTCAATTTATCTCATTACCAAGGCATCTTTAGGTAGACCAAAGGTCTGAGCAATTCTTTCCAAGTTTTTTCCTTTAGGAATAGATTTACCCTTTTCCCACATATTTACCGTAATCCTTGCACAACCAATCCGCTCTGCCAAATCAGCTTGAGTCCAACCCTGCATCTTGCGTAACATTTTTATCTTCTTGCCAATCTCAGCCTGGCGACAGATACGGCGATAGTGGGAATCAAAAGTGCATTTCACTTCTTCTTCTAACAATTTACGTCCCAAAGTGACAATTTCTGCACATTCTGTATCCTTACCTTCAAAGTATAACTGTTCCAGTAAGATAAAGGTTGCACAAGCTACTGGCAAGAAATCTTTAAAGGTCTCTTTAAGCCGCCTTCTTATTTCTTCCTTAGGAAGCAGCCTTCCTTTTTCATCCTTAAACAGAGGCACGATGTGCTTTTCTAGATAGAGGTTAACTGCCCTTTCCCAATTAGGCGTTTGCAGACTCCGCTTTGCCTTTAAGAGCTTCTGTCTTACTGCCTCTCTCGTTAAACCGTAGTCCTTGCCAATCTCATTCAAAGTTTCACCATAGAAGTAGCGTCTTACAAAGAATACCCTCTCCTTTTCGGGAACAAAGCGAGCCATTTTTTGCAATATTTCTCTAAAGGGTGTTTGCAAAAACTCTCTTTCTGCCTCTTCCCAGTCGGTTACAAACTTGTTTAGTTTATTTACAAGACTTTGGACCGAACGGTGCCATAAGTTTCTTAGGGTTAAGGCCTTGCTAATGGGTGTGATAGCTAGTTTACCTAAGGTCTTTATCCCTAAGGCCTTACAAAGTTTGGCCTCTCTTTCGTTCAAAACTAGGCACTCTACTGGATAGTCCTTAAACTTTTCTAATCGCTTAAGGCTCACTTCGTCTCCAAAAGTAGTTATTTTTTTAACTACTGCCTTCATCTCCTATCACCCCTTTCTTTTTGCTTATAAAATAGCACACTTTTTGCTTGTTTGCAAGAGGCGTGCCAAATTTTTCTTTTAATATCCTTTAGGTCGGAAAGTTCAAAAGAATTACTAGCGCAAGGAAGAATAGAATTGTTATGAAAAAGCGGGTCTTTATCTATAGGATGTCTACATTTTTTGATGGCTTCTAACCAAAGTTTTGTGCCTGGGATGGGAGAATATTCGGCCAGTCGTGGTGTTACTCCTATTCTTTGTGCAAAAATAACAGTTTCTTCTACTTCTTCTCTTGTCTGTCCTGGCAGGCCTACTAGGATATAGGCACCGATTTGTTCCTTAGTAAAACCGGCCTCTTGTAAGTAACGCACGGCCTGTATAAATTCTTCACGGGTCAACTTTTGGTCATGCCGTTTAGGGCTGGCTGTCTCTAACCCCAGCCTAACGGTTTTAACTCCAGCCAGTTTCATCTTTTGGGCTACCTCGGCGGTGATAAAACGGGCGTGGAGGCCATTTGGAGTGTGAAAATGAAGCTCGGCCTTGCTTTTGATAAGCATCTCAAACAAAGGAAGGGCATGTTCTCTGGCATTCACAAGCAAGGCGTCATCATAAAAGGCAAACTCTTTTACACCGTAATGTTTGTGCCAATAAAGAATTTCTTTAAACACATCCTCAGGGGGGCGTTGGTAAAAATGAGGGAAAAGTAAGGAAGAAGCGCAATAATCACAACGAAAGGGACATCCCCTAGAGGTAAGAATGCAAACATAGTCCAGTCGTCGCAAGAGGTCAAAGGCTGGATAAGGGGCATCGGGATCATATTCCATTTGGGGAAGATAGTCTGGTTTAAAATTACAAATTTGTTCTAAAAGGGGGAAAAGTGTCTTTTCGGCTGGCCCTTTTAGGACAAAATCGGCCTGGCTGTGTCTTAACGCATGTTCGTAACAGAGGGTGGCATAAATACCACCTAAAATGACCGGCACCCCTAGCCACCTTTGCTTACAAAAATGAATGACAGCAAAGACCCCTGGGTACCAGTAAGTCATACCAGAAGTAACCAGGATGGCATTAGGCCTGGGTAGATTCTCTAATTCCTCTTTAAAAATGCGAAAGGTCAGGCCGTAGCGATAATAATACCGGGGGATGTCTTTAAAAAAGATTGGCTTGGGTATGCGCTGGCGGAAAAACTTGCCAGTGCCGTCTGGCCGGCGCGAGGCCTGCTTGACACCTGGTTCAAAGGGCATTTTAGGATGATGAGGATCAAGGCAGTCCAAAAAATACACCTCTGCTCCACTACGTCTTAACCAGCTGGCGATATATAACAGACCAAGAGGCTTTGCCCAAAAATCGTGGGCGGCAAAGTCATAAATCCAGGGATTGATTAAGAGAAAGCGGTGCTTAGGCATTCTTGATTTTTTTACGCCAGATTTCATAAAGACAAATGGCCGTAGCACTGCCCACATTGAGAGAGTCAATATTTTTCTGCATAGGAATAGTAACCAAAAAGTCACACTTTTCCTTTATCAACCGGCTCATCCCCTTATGCTCATGGCCTACGACTATGACCAGAGGCAAATCGTGTGGAACCTCCCACACAGGCATTTTCCCTCTTGCCACTGTGCCGACAACCCAAAGACCATTTTCCTTTAATATCTCTAAGGTCTGCCCCAGGTTGGCTACCTGGACTATCGGCATGCGCAGGACCGTTCCAGCTGAGGCCTTTATGACCGTGGGCGTAATCCTAGCCGCCCTGTTTTTAGGCATAATTATCCCTTCTACGCCAAAGGCAGTAGCTGTTCTGATGATATTACCTAAATTCTGAGGGTCTTGAATATGATCTAAGGCCAAAAGCAAAGTTGGTTTTTGAGCCAAGAGGTCTTCTAGATAGGCTTCCTTGTATTGCTTTAATAATCCTACTACGCCTTGATGAACGATTTTATGGCCAGCCTCTTTTCCCAAACTATCAAAATAAGAAGGAGGGCGAAACTTTATCGTCACACCCTTTTCTTTGGCCAAAGAAACTAACTTTTTCTTTTTAGAAGGACTTAAATTCTCTACTATAAATAGAATATCTATTGTTTCTGGCCGCTGGTTTAGGGCCTCCCAGATGGGTTGCCAACCATAAATGTATTCTCCCTCTTTTGACACACTCATCTTCAAATGATATAATTTTTTTGTGAAAGCTTAACATTTTTGTGTGTTTTTTCAATGGTGTATAAGTAAAGGGCAAAAGTTAGCCAAAATCCGCGATTGATTTATAGTATTCCGCAAAAAATTGATGAATTTCCCTTCTGGCTTCAAAAAGAAATTTGCGCCGCAGCGAGTGCCTCTCACCGCTGGCCAAAGGTCATCCGTAGGGCTTGGCCTTGACCGCATGAGCGAGCGAAGGCGCTATAATTACGATTGGGCCTTGGAAGAAAAAGTCTCCATAAATTACATAGAATTATGCGGTTAACTACAAAAATATACTAAAAATAGATGCTTAATCAATGTTATTATCTCCAGACAAAATAAAAAAGGCAGTAGAAATTATTCAAGAGGGAGGTATTATTGCCTATCCCACAGAAACCTTTTATGGTCTGGGCACCAATGCCTTAAATGCAAAGGCCGTAGAAAGGCTGTTTAACATTAAAAAACGCCCTTACACAAAGCCTATTCCCATCCTTATTCCCAATTTAGATTGGCTTAAAAAACTCACTTTGTCCATTCCGCCCCTTGCTGAAGAATTGATTGCCCGTTATTGGCCAGGGCCTCTTACGATTGTCTTCGCCGCCACTGATCTTTTACCTCAAAACCTAACGGCCTCTACGGGCAAAATCGCTATCCGTATCTCTAGCCATCCTCTAGCTCAAAGATTAGTAGAGGTTTTAGACATTCCCCTTACGGCCACGAGTGCAAATCTTTCCCAGATGCCACCTCCTACCTGCCCAGATGAAATCCATTCTGAGATAAAGGCAGAAATAGATGCTATTTTAGATGGAGGGAAGACCAAGGGAGGGCTTGCGTCTACCATTATCGATGTAACTGTAAACCCACCTCAGATTTTGAGGGAGGGAGCCACCAAGATAAAACTCCCTCCCTTATATTAAAGCTACTTCACTTCACTTCAAACTTAAACTGATCGCCTTCAGCGTCAATAACCACTTCATGTCCTTCTTTTACCTCTCCTTTAAGGATTAATTCAGATAGCTTATTTTCAATGTCACGCTGGATGACTCGCTTTAAAGGCCTGGCTCCCATGAGCGGATCAAATCCACGGCGGATAAGCAACTCCTTAGCTTTGTCGGTCAATTCCACCTTGATGTTTCTATCGGCTAGCCGTTCGTTTAAGCGTGCAATCAGGATGTCTACGATCTTTAACACCTGTTCGGTCTTAAGCGGATGGAAGACAACAATTTCATCAATGCGGTTTAAGAATTCAGGTCTAAAGTATTGTTTGACCACCTCAAGCACCTTCTCGGCTGCCTTCACGAATTCTTCATCAAATGCCTTTTCTAGTTGCTTTCGTGCGGTCTCAATCTCTTCCCGTTCTTTCTTATATTGTTCTTCAGTTATTTCTCCCTTAGCCCGTTTTTCTTCTAGGACCTGCAGGCGGTTGTGAATGGCCTTATAGCGTGGGTTGTACTTTTCCATCAAATCTCGCAGATATTCACTGCCCAGGTTAGAGGTCATAATCAAGACGGCATTCCGAAAAGATACCACTCGTCCCTGGGAATCGGTCAAACGTCCGTCATCTAAGACCTGCAAGAAGAGGTCAAAGACCCGCGGATGTGCTTTTTCAATCTCATCCAGCAGGATGACACAATATGGCCGCCTGCGCACGATTTCTGTCAGCTTACCGCCCTCTTCGTAGCCGACATAACCAGGAGGCGCACCGATGAGTTTGGCTACCGAATGTTCTTCTTTGAATTCAGACATATCTAGCCTAACCATAGCGTCCTCATCCCCAAACAGGAACTCTGCCAGGGTCTTGGCCAGCTCGGTCTTACCCACACCTGTTGGCCCAAGGAAGAGGAAAGAACCAAGGGGTCTTCTCGGATCAGACACCCCAGCCCTAGCCCGACGCACGGCCTCAGCCACCTTTCTTACCGCTGTCTCTTGGCCAATCACCCGTTTGTGTAAGTGTTCTTCCATGGAAAGGAGCTTTTCCTTCTCCTCTTCTACCATCTTAGAGAGCGGAATACCGGTCATCTCAGATACAACCTCGGCCACATCCTCGGCCGTAACGATAAGTTTTTCTTTGCTTTCTTTTTTCTTCTGCGCCAAAATCTTTTTCTTTTTAAGCTCTTTTATCTCATCGCTCAGTTTCTCCCACTCCTCTAGGTTACCTTCTTCCTCTGCCCTCTTGGCCTTTTCTTCAAGCTCTTTTATTTTTTCTTCTAAGGCGGCTATATCCATCGTTTCCTTCTTACCCAAACTTACCAATTTCTTTTCTAATTCTTCTTTCTCCTTTTTTAGCTGTGCTAGCTTTTCTTCATCCTTTTCATTTTCAGCCTGTTTGATTTCTTGTTCTAAACGTTTTAAGCGATTGCGGATCTCCATCTCTTCAGGAGAAGGCCAGAGGGATTTAATTTTTTTCCGGGCTGCCGCTGTATCTAGGATATCAATGGCCTTATCCGGCAGGTTTCTGTTTTGAATGTAGCGATGGCTTAAGTTAACAGCCGCTTCTATTGCTTCATCACTGATTTTTACGCCATGATGATCTTCATATTTAGGTCTTAGGCCTTTAAGGATTTCAATGGTAGCCTCTGGAGATGGCTCTTCTACCCACACTGGTTGGAAACGACGTTCAAGGGCTGAGTCTTTTTCAATGTATTTGCGATATTCATCAGGTGTCGTCGCACCAATAATCTGAAATTCGCCTCTGGCCAAGGCCGGTTTCAAGAGGTTGGCCGCATCCATGGCCGTACCCTCAGCCCGACCGGCCCCAACCACATTGTGAATTTCATCAATAAACAGGATGATATCTTTCTTCGCCTTGACCTCATCTATGATGTTTTTCATCCGTTCTTCAAACTCTCCCCGGTATTTGGTGCCAGCCATAAGGGCACCCATATCTAATTGCAGGATGCGTTTGTCCTTCAAGTTTTCTGGCACTTCACCATTGGCAATGCGTTGGGCAATGCCCTCTACGATGGCCGTCTTGCCCACGCCGGCCCCACCAACAAAGACGGGATTATTCTTCTGACGCCTACTTAAAATCTCTATGGCTTGGTTGATTTCCTTCTCGCGGCCAATTACCGGATCAAGTTTTCCTTCCTTGGCTAGTTGAGTCAAATCAACCGTAAACCGCTCTAAGGCCGATTTTTCTTCCTCGGCCAATTCTTCCCGCATACGATTTGGTCCAACCATCTTTCCCCCCTTTCTTCCTTCTAAGGCAGAAATAAGCTGACTTAAATAATGCCCGCCAATGGTCTTTGGGGCATTATAAAGGGCCTCAATAATGGGCGTTACACCAATTTCCTTTTCACTCTGTTTGGCCGCTTCATCTAAGATTTTTTCTATAAAGAACGAATATCTCACCTCTTTAGGCTCTTCTCCAAAAGCCTCCTGCCGCAGCTTAACGACAATTCGTCTTGGGTCAAGGCCGTTTTCCAAAAATTGGAGCAGGGAATCTTTGTATTTTTCGGCCATGTCTATGACGGTGTGTAGAAGTTCATCGGATTCCTCATCCCGCATTCCCCGTTTGGCAAAAATGGCCTTTAATTCATCTAAAAAACGGGTAGGCACCGTAATGGTCTCTTGGCGAGGCACCCAGCGTCGCCTAGATGTGTAAACATCACCAAAAAAGTCCTCAAAAAAACGAGAAAACTCCGTATCAAAGAGATCAAAGATGCGGCTCATCGGCTCATAGGTAGACACCCAGCGGGTCAGGGTAATTTGGGTTAATTCCCGCTCTCTTTCTCCCTTCATCTCCTTTTCTAGGGCCTCTTCTATATACTTAAGGGTCACTTCTAGCACTTCATCTACCAGCCCAAGCACAAAGTTCTGGGACAAAGAAGACTTAATGCGCATAAGGTCACTTTGATAAGAAGAAATGACCTTATCTAGTTGGTCATAGAAAAGCTCTAAGGCTTTATTTACCTCTGCCCGTGCCTGTTCTGGATGAACACCCCGTTTTTCAAGCCAGCGGGCAAAGGGATTTTTGTCATTGGTATTAAACAATGCCCACAACAAGTGGTCGGTATCTATATAGCCTTCTTGGCGTTTTTTAGCTAATTTTGTCGCCCCTTCTAATAACTGCCCCGCCGCTTCGCTAAACCGCTTATTCTTCCAAGCCATTCTTTTCCTCCTTGATCTTTTTCCTTTCCGTAGTTTAGAATAAACATTGAAAAAATTATAGTCAACAAAAACTTCTCCAAATCCGTGATTCCCCTCCAAGAAACCCCGGAAGTATGCCATAATAAAACAATTTTTTAAAAAAACATCTTTCACCTAAAAGGTGAAAAGAAATTTATCTTTTCCTCAAACCCGATTATAAATAATTATAGCGCCTCCGCTCGCTTAGCGGTCAAGGCCAAGCCCTGCGGGTGGCCTTACGGCTAGCGGTGAGACGCGCTCGCTTCGGCGCTGACTTTTTATTTGAGGTTGGAAGGAAAAAGAGAAATTTTCTTTTTCTCTTTCCTCCTTTCGCAACTTCTTTCTTTTTATTGCTGGCGCATTAGGTGGTTTTATCGGGGAAAACTGTAGAGAAGTTTTCCAATAAATAAAAAATTATAACAAGGCAATACACTTGACCTTTTTCCGTTGGGCTCCAAAAAGCAAGTGATTTCTATGATAAATTGAAAAAATATTTAAAAGACTTAAAATCTTTTATAGAAAACCAATGTTTGGGAGAGAATAAATGGAAGTTAGATTTAATTTAATATTTTAGTACCTTGAAAAGGAAGATCTTAAAAATGAGAAGTCTTAATCCATAAACAAACTTACCAAATAAAACTAAACCTGCTCTGGGAGTGATAATTTCGTAAGTCTTCTCTAAAATGAATGGAAAAATAGTTTGTTTACTTTAAAGTTTTTTTGTTTTATCATTGTTCTTACCCCGTGAGTGTGTTTTCACCTTTTAGGTGAAAGGTATTTTTTAAAAAATTACTTTATTATAGCACACTTGCGGGTTTCTTGTAGGGTAATCACGGATTTTGAGATAGAGTAAAGTTTGATTTAGGAAATTTAAGAATAAGTTAATTACACCAGAGCTATTAGGATTTAATATGAAAAAGACACTTTTTATTTGTCAACAATGTGGTTATACCTCACCTAAATGGTTAGGGAGGTGTCCAAACTGTGGTGGTTGGAATACATTTGCCGAAGAAAAGACAGAAAAGAAAACAGGGAATGTCTTTAGAACTAAAAATGTTTTCCCTTTGCCTATCACTCAGATAGATACTGTTTGTCTCCCCCGGTTAAAGACAAATTTGACGGAACTAGACAGGGTATTGGGAGGGGGGATTGTTCCTGGTTCGGTCATTCTTATTGGCGGACCTCCGGGTATTGGTAAGTCTACTTTGACCCTGCAGCTCCTTTCGCATTTGGCTACCCAGGGGCTTAACGTGCTTTATGTTTCAGGAGAGGAATCAGCAGTACAAATCAAACTCAGGGCAGAGAGACTTAACATAGAAAATGAACATTTGTTTGTTCTAACTGAAAACGAACTGGAAAACATACTTGAGGCCATTAATTCCTTAAAAGTCAAGGCCGTGGTTGTTGATTCTATCCAAACCATATTTACCAGCACGCTTAGCTCGGCCCCGGGCAGTGTATCCCAAGTTAGAGAAGTGACTGGGCTCTTGGTGCAACTGGCTAAAAAACAAGATGTAACTTTGTTTATTGTTGGTCATGTAACTAAAGAAGGGGCTATCGCCGGACCAAGACTCTTGGAACACATGGTAGATACTGTTCTTTACTTTGAAGGGGAGCGAGACCATCCTTATCGTATTTTACGGGCCGTGAAAAACCGGTTTGGTTCTACCAACGAAGTGGGTATATTTGAGATGCAAGAAAGGGGATTGGTAGAGGTAAGAAATCCTTCAGAGCTTTTTCTTTCTGAACGTCCATTAGATGCCCCTGGCTCAGTTGTAGTGCCCATCCTTGAGGGGACACGACCACTCTTGATAGAACTTCAGGCCCTTGTTAGTCCCAGTTTTTTGGCCATGCCTAGACGCACCAGCTTAGGCATAGATCCTTACCGGGTTACACTTTTAGTAGCCATCTTAGAAAAAAGACTTGGCCTTAATCTAGGTGGACAGGACATCTTTTTAAATGTAGCTGGTGGTATTAAAGTTAGCGAACCTGCTGCTGATTTGGGTATTGCCCTTGCCATTACTTCAAGCCTTTTCAACAAAGTAGTAGCACCTGAATGGGTTTTTTTAGGAGAAGTAGGTCTTACAGGAGAAGTGCGGGCAATTACTCAAGCTGAAGTGCGCCTCATAGAGGCCGAAAAAATGGGCTTTAAAAAATGTATTTTACCAAAAGGCAATGTCAAACATTTGAAAAGGCTCTTTCTTAAAGCTGTGGGTGTAAATAGACTAGAAGAAGCATTTGAAATAGTGTTTGGATAAACTAAAGGTCTTTAAATAAAGGCTTAAACAACAATGTGTTCAGACATAAATGTCTATTTTCCCGTGCTTAGGACTGATTATGTTTGGAGAGGATTTGGTTATCTGCGGATGTTGCGTTTGAAGAGGTTGAGTTTGCAAGCCTTGAAAAAGCATCTGTACCAAATCTTTCTGCAGCTCAAAGGCCTTCTTAAGACTGTACATACTTGTTGAAAGTAAAACGGGAGTTAAAGAAGAATCTATCATTCGGATTACCTCCTTGTAAATCTTATAGCAAATTTCCAGATAAAAGTCAAACCCAAAATCCGTGATTGCCCCACACTGTTTCCAACCGACTTCAAGGGCATTTATGCGAGAAATGGCCAATTTAGGGATTGAGCAGATATTTACAAGTTATGATAATCCTAAAAGGAATGCAGAAACACAACGGATGATACGGACGATAAAGGAAGAAGTTATTTGGCTGCATGAGTTTACAAGCTTAACAGAAGCAAGGGAAATTATAGGGAATTGGATTGAGAAATATAACCGTGGCTATGTGCATTCGGCCTTGGGTTAAGTCCACTTGCATTTGAGCAGAAGTTTTATCAAAATTACTACCAGGAGGCTGCTTAATGACCTTTACCTTAAAATGGGCTAAAATATGTCCACCCTGGAGGGGGCATTACAGTCCACTCTGGAGGGAAGCACTACAAAAACTTGACCCTCCAAATCCCAAAATGCTATAAATCAGAAAAGAACGGCATAAAAAATTTTAAAAAGATTAAGAAAATGGATACCATTCAGAAATACTCTTGGGATGCTGAAAAAAATGAGCAAATTATCCTTTTGCGCCGCATGAAGTATGATGATCCTCTCATAGTGTTGAGAAAGTACTCCAAAAAAATTTTAAAAAAGCTGTTTTTAGACCATATCCATTACTTTGACAAAAAAAACATTGCCTTTTGGCGTCTGGTTTTAGAAGTGAAAGATGAAGAAATTAAACAAACAACAAAGAACAACTTTAGAACTGGTTGTAAAATCTGGCGTTACTGAAAATTTTTACCTTGCCGCTGGAACGGCTTTGACGATTAAGTATGGCCATAGAATTTCGGAGGATTTTGATTTTTTTCTATATCCGGATAAAAAAATAGATTTTCTTAAACTCCTGTCTAAGATTGAAGGTGTGGCACAAAACATAAGTTTGGAAGTGGAGGAAATTACGCAAGACACAGCCATTTTTTATCTAAACGGTATTGGGTTTTCTTTTTTTGAATACCCTTATCCTTTGTTAAAACCTGTTTCCGCAATGACTGTTGGAAATAGTTGTGTAATGATTGCCTCTGACCCAGACATAAGTGCTATGAAGGCAATTGCCATCATCCAAAGAGGAGAGAAAAAAGATTTTTATGACCTCTGGTTTCTTATGCAAAAAAATAAGTGGGAAATAACTGACATTTGCAGCTTTTGTGAGCAAAAATACCAGAGGATTTTCCCTTTTAAGACATTTTTTAAGTCCATAGCCTATTTTGAAGATGCTGAGAAGAGTGAGATTCCTGACATAGAGCCTTACTGGAAGGAAGTTAAAGACTTTTTTAAAAAACAAGTCAAAGAATTGTGTTCATCTCTAAGTTTTTAATTATCAGGCTTGCAATTTCTTCTGGTGAATATCTTTCAGTGTCCACTTCTATATCAGCTGCCTGTTGATATAGCGGCAGGCGTTCCCTAAGCACTTCTTCTATTTCTTCTACCACAGACTTTCCTGTTAAGCTTGGGCGCTGGGAGGCGGTTTTTTTATCCTTTAAAAGGCGTTTGGCAATGGTATCCGCATTGGCCTTTAACCAGATAAGAATTCCGTTTTGTTTAAGGTTTTTAACATTCTCCGTGTTTATTACTGCCCCACCACCAACGGCGATAACCATGTTTTCCTTGGCACTTACTTCAGCAATAACCTCTTTTTCCCGCCTTCGAAAGCCCTGCCAGCCCTCCTGGGCCACGATTTCAGCAATGCTTTTCTTTGCCTGTTGCTCTATAAGGACATCGGTATCCACAAACTCCCATCCTAATCTTTGGGCGATAAGCCTTCCCACGGTGGTCTTTCCTGTCGTCCGATACCCGATTAAAACGATATTTTTGGCCATCGTCCTCTCCTAATTCAAGTTGGCCAAGGTAGCATAAAAATACCAAAAAGATTCCTTACTTTGCGGGATAAGGGCATATTCCTTTAGCTTAAGCCGCACATATTGTCCAAGGGGAACAGGGCCTGTGTCAGTAATTACTAATTCTTTTATATCACTGCCACTTAAAAATTCTACCTGTGTGCCGTAAAAAAGCCCTTCTAGTCCGTCCCGCCAGGCCGGATGATATGAGTTAGGGTATTGCTCACGGATTTCCCTAAAGGAAAATGGCTTCGTTTTTTCCTGAAAGGCAGAGACAAAAAATATCTGATAACGCCTACTTAAGGCGGCAATGTCTTGGGCCTCAATGAGCTCTCCTTTTCCATAAACTCCTAGCCCTTTTATCCATTCTTTTTCTTTATTAAGGACAGCGATGACCAATTTAAGCGTTGGACCCTTGGGATGCACGGTTTCATCAAAAAAGAGGATAATTACTTCTGGCACATGCTGCGTGATAAAGTCAAAAAACGCCTTGGCAAAATCAATGTCTTTATCCCCGTAACTAGAGCGGATAAACTTGTCTATATACGGCAAGACAAAGCTCCTTCCTCCTCCTTTTAAAAACAAGGCCCCTGTTTTAAGCATCTTTATTAAAAGAGGAAAGAAGAGAAAAAGACGCTGCCTTTCTTGAAGGCATTTGTGCTTAAGAAAAAAAATACGCTTTTTTAATAAGTCAACCGGCCATTCCCAACACACTCCTTCTTGGGCAGAGAATTTTTCCCAAAAGCCAGGCAAAACAATGTCCTTTATCTTCTTTTGCATATCTTTAAAAGCATCCTTTTTAACCTCTTTTAGCTGCCATAGGTATTCCCTTAACCGAGATTCAATAAGCCGTTTTTGCCAGAGGGTAACAAGTCTTTTTATTTCTTTTTTTGAAACGGGTTTGTTATCTTTTCCTATTTTCTGTTTAAAAGCAAAGAGGTTCTTACCTAACTGGGTTTTAAGGTCTGGTATACCCCAGCCAGAGGGAGCGCCCATGCTGGCATTATGCAGGCTAAGGACTGGTCGTTTGGTCAAAAGACTTACTTTAGCCGTTAACTTGGAGGCAAAAACAAGTTCTTTAGCGTTTTGTCTTAGCATCCAGGTAAAATAATTTAAATCCAAATCTGGATACCTGGGCCAAGAAAGAATTTGCATGCCTTGCATTATATAGAGAGAAGGGCTAAAATGCCAGTGTTATTTTCTCAGCTATAGGAAGAAAAAAATGCTTAAGGTTGGCTTGATTGGTTGTGGCTCTATTGGTACGGTTTTAGCGAGGGCAATTGAGAAGGGACTAGTAAAAGGAGTGGTTTTAGGGGCAGTGTTTGATATTTCTAGAGAAAATGCTGAGAGATTAACAGCCATTCTTTCAGTAAAGCCCTTTATTGCCCCTGATTTTGAAAGCTTTCTTGCCCAGCCTATAGACATTGTCATTGAAGCGGCTTCACAGGAGGCGGTGGCCGCCTATGGTGAGCAGATTTTGCAAGCGCAAAAAGACCTTATGATTATGAGCGTAGGTGCCCTTTTACAAAACGGCCTTTTAGAAAGGCTTGAACAAGCAGCCCAAAAGTATGGCTGCAAGATTTACATCCCTTCAGGGGCTATTGCAGGCATAGATGCCATTAAGGCTGCAAGTCTAGCCGGTCTGGATGAAGTTGTCATCACGACACGGAAACCCCCTGCTGGATTAAAGGGCGCACCATATCTAAATGAGAAAGGGATAAACCTAGATAAAATCACAACTCCAACCATTATCTACGAAGGTCCAGCCGCGGAGGCGGTAAGGGCCTTTCCTGCCAATGTAAATGTGGCGGCTGTGCTAAGCCTTGCTGGTATAGGTAAATGGCAAACACGGGTCCGCGTAATTGCCGATCCCACCATCAATACCAATCAGCATGAAATAAGGGCAAAGGGGAAATTCGGCGAGATGTGTTGTATAACCAAGAACTTTCCCTGTCCAGACAATCCCAAGACAAGCTATCTGGCGGCCCTAGCGGCGATCAAAACCTTAGAGAGAATTGCCAGCGTGTTACGACTTGGTACATAGGAGGGAGAAATGACCGAGTTACAAAAAAAAATCCTGGATCTAAAACAGGAAAAAGATGCCATTATCCTGGCCCACAATTATCAACGTCCTGAGATACAAGATATTGCCGATTTTATCGGTGATAGCATTGAGTTGTGTCGTAAGGCAATGTCAACCAAAGCAAAGATAATTGTCTTTTGTGGAGTAGATTTTATGGCCCAATCGGCCGTTATTCTAAATCCCGACAAAAAGGTGCTCATTCCTAGTAAGGGCGCCCTCTGTCCAATGGCACAAATGTTACCTGCTGATTACTTCAAACTTTGGCAGGAGAGATATCCAGGTGTGCCCACGGTTCTTTATGTAAATACCCTTGGCGAGGCTAAGGCCTTGTGCGATGTTTGCTGCACCTCTGCTAATGCAGTAAAGGTAGTAGAAAAAATCCCTAGTGAACGGGTGCTCTTTGGCCCTGATAGTCACCTCGCGGCCTATGTAGCTAAGAGGACAGGCAAAGAAATTATTCCTGTGCCTGAAGGGGGATATTGCCCGGTGCATGTGCTGTTTGAAAAGGAAGATTTATTGAAATTGAAACAAAAATACCCCCAAGCCTTGCTTATGGTTCATCCGGAATGTCCGGCTGAGGTAATAGAAGTCGCAGATTTTACTGGCAGTACTTCCCAAATGTGTAGATTTGCCAAGGAAACAGAGGCAAAACAACTTATTGTCGGCACAGAGATTGGTCTTATTTACCGCTTGCGCAAGGAAAATCCAGATAAGGAATTCATTCCTGCCAATCCTGAGGCCATTTGTACGGCGATGAAGACCATTACCCTAGAGAAGGTCTATTTGGCCTTAAAAGAAGAAAGATATGAAGTAACCCTTTCAGATGAGATTATAAGTAAGGCCCAACAGAGTCTGGAAAAGATGGTAGAAATAGTTTCTTAAACAATTTTACTTGACAAACCCTGTTTAAGCCTTTAAAACCAGCCTATGCACGAATTGGCCATTGCCGAAAACCTCTTACAGATCGTTAATGAAACGATCAAGCAACATCACCTTATCAAGGTAGAGCGGATCAAATTGAAAATTGGCATCCTTACAGCCGTTGTGCCAGAGGCACTAGAATTTTCTTGGCGGGCCTTAACCAAGGACACGATGCTTGAGCACACGCAGCTTGATATGGAAATAGTGCCAGTCAAAGGACGCTGTAAGGGATGTGGGAAGGAAGTGTTTTATGAAACAAACGATGCCTTTTGTTTTCTCTGCCCTGATTGCGGGGGAGAGATAGAAATTTTAACAGGAAGAGAATTGAACATAGAAGAAATAGAGGGGGAAGGGGATGAAGATTCCAGTTGTTAAGAATATTCTTGAGGCTAATGAAAGGATTTCTTTAGAACTTAAAGAAATGTTTGATCAAAAGGGGATTCTGGTTATCAATCTTATGAGTTCGCCTGGGGCAGGTAAAACCAGCCTTTTGGAGAAAACGATTGAGGCATTAAAGGATAAGATTAGACTGGCAGTAATAGAGGGAGATATTCAGACCACCATTGATGCTGAAAGGATTGGTAAATACGGCATTCCTACGGTGCAGATTAACACCCACGGGGCCTGTCATATTGATGGCAATATGGTTAAAGATGCCCTGCCAAGCTTAAATCTGGACGAAATTGACATTTTAATTGTAGAGAATGTGGGTAACCTTGTCTGTCCGGCCGAGTTTAAGGTGGGAGAAGACTATAAAGTTGTAATCTTAAGTGTGCCCGAAGGCGATGATAAACCGGCTAAATATCCCCTGATGTTTCAGGAATCAAAGGTGCTTTTAATCAATAAGATTGATCTTGCGCCATATTTAGAGTGTGATGTAGAAAAAATAAAAAGAGAGGCCTTAAAAATTAATCCTACCCTAGAAGTGTTTCCTATTTCCTGTAAAACAGGAGAGGGGATTTCTGCCTGGACGGAGTGGCTTTTAAAGGCGTGGGAGAAAAAGAAAAGTAGTTAAATAATGGATATTAAAGAACTTGTTGGTTTTATAGCAGGTATTTTGACGACCTTTAGTGGGGCCCCTCAGCTCTATTATTCTTACAAATACAGAGATGTACAGAGCTTTACCCTGAAGTTTCTCATTCCCTTTTTGATAGGGCTTTCCTTGTGGACCCTTTATGGTGTGTTTATAAAGTCGCTGCCGGTTATTATTTTTAACATCATTGCCCTTTGTCTTTGGCTGCCTATTTTTATTTTAAAGCTTACGTTCAGAAACAAAAGGTAGTTAGTCATTCGCTATATGGCATAGTGAAATTATCACTCACCCCTTTCCGTACGGGGATTCGAAACCCTCTACAAGTTGGCTCATCCGTTCAAATCGTTCTCGTGTTTCCGGCTGTTCTGCTAAGACTTGCTGGGGATTTTCCACGGCACCTGCTACCAACTCTAAAACCTTATTTGGTTGATCTCCTTCCGCTCCATAGCCGGAGATGCAGTAGCCATCAATGGCATGCAGCACATGCCGGAAGTTTTCCGCATAGGGCCCTTAGTAAACCCTAGCCTTAACGGTTCACCGGCTCCTTGCATGAAATGCATCAGTTTGTGCAGTTCAAGTAGGGAAACAAAAGGGTTAAGCAAACCCTTAACGTAGCGATCCATAAGGCCTATCAGAACTGCTTGCCCGGTAGTCATCTTCGGCACTTTACCTTGCCGCATACTTTTAGAAAACGAAGAATTTTACGTATGTTCAGATACAATTACTTTAGCATCAGAAAGATCGCCCAGGATTCGTTTGATAAGACGGCGCACTTCGGTCCAGTTGAGCCCTCCTAATTCGCACCCGAGTGGCGGCAGAGCAATTAACGAATATAGCGGCGACGAATTTCTTCCGTCAGCGCTCGCAGGCCTGCTTTGATATCTTCAATACGTGACTTGCTACGTCAGTGTCTCTTTGTAGGGAAATTGATAATGTAACGTGGATTTTGGTAAGGCGGCCTGTCCTGAACACAAACATTCTTCCGGGCTGGACTTCCTTACGGCGACAGGCTGCAACATAGGCTTTAAAGTTTTCGGGCCATACTTTCTTGAATTGGAGCGCGATACCACGCCCCATAACCACTACACAATTTACGGAGTTCACAAGGGCTTCGGCATCTACTTCAAGGATATTCCCTTTTTTGTATATGGTTAATCCTCCAACTTTCCAACTTTAATAATACTAAGCCCGGCGTATTTCTACTGATGGCCTATGGTCAACCCCGGCTAGCGCTCGCTGTACCTTTGCCCGGATAGTTTTGTTATAGACACAATCCGCTCCACAAGCTTGTAGGGCAAGAAACCATAAATGAAAAACTCTGCCTGCTTCTGCTCCTTCACATCTGAGTCGCGGAAGTTTCTAGCAGCAATGGCTGATTGCCCGCCACTGCGTTTGGTCGTTAAGCATTTTAAAAATGCGAACGACTAGATAGAAAGTTGACTTTATTTTAGTTGTTTTTCCTTTTTGCTGATTTGGGCAAAATAATGATAAACCTTGTGCCCTTTCCCAGCTTGCTTTCTACTTCTATCTCACCCCTATGCAGTTGTACAATGTGCTTAACGATAGAAAGGCCAAGGCCAGTGCCGCCGCTGCGGCGGCTGCGGGATTTATCCACGACATAAAAGCGTTCAAAGATATAGGGCAAGTGTTCTTTGGGAATCCCAATGCCTGTATCGGCCACAACAATCTTTATTTGATCTGCACCGAGGGGACTAATTTCTACCGCGATTTCACCCCTTTCGGTATATTTAATGGCATTATCTAAAAGATTAAGAAAGAGCTGTTCCAGTTTAAACCCGTCGGCCACAATGGTCTCTGCTCCTGGATAAATGTCTATTCTAAAAAGGAGTCCCTTTTCCTCTAACCGCGAGGTAAAAAAATCTTTTAGTTTTTTAAGCATTTCAGCCAAATTGACCTCTTCAAGGGTTAATTCCTTTTTTGTTTCTAAAGCACTCAGGGTGAGGAGGTCATTGACAATATTACAGAGGCGCTTGGTGTGACGGTCTACAATCTCCAGGTAATATTTCTTTTTCTCATCTTCTTCTTCCTCAAGTAGGGTTTCTATATAGCCACGGATGGCCGTAAGTGGGGTCTTGAGTTCATGCGAGACATTGGCTACTAGATCCCTTTTGACCCGCTCTATCTCTTTTAGGGGAGTGATATCATGGAAAATAAGTACCAATTGTTTTTTTCGGCGCATATAAGTAGCGCTACAAAGAAAGCGATTATTACCAATAGCAATTTCTTGCAGACAATTGGTTGGCTGCTGGCGCAATTGTTGCAGAAAGGTGTTAAAGGCAGGCTCGCGTAAAATTTCCCAATAAAACTTTCCTTTTGTTTCCTTAGTCTGCGTTATTTCTTCAAAACTTCTATTGGCCATAAGGATTCTTCCTTCCAAGTCTAATACTGCTAAGCCCGCTTGCAGTCCGTGCATAATAGCCTTTAATTCTTCTCTTTCTAAAGAAAGTTCTTGAAATAGCTGTTCAAACTGTTTGGCCATTTCATTCAAGTGCCGTGCTAACTGGCCTAGTTCATCATTGCTTTTAATATGCACACGGGTTTTAAGATTGCCCCTGGCAAGAGATGAAACCGTCTTTGTAAGTGAGACCAGAGGACGGGAAAGGGTTTGGGAGAGAAAGAAGGCCAATAAGGAGGCAAAAAAGGAAAGAAAAAGAATTGAAGTAAACAATTGTTTTTTGAGCTTCCCTAAAAGTTCATTGATTTTCTCAGCAAAGAGGCTAACCCGAAAGACACCAAGCATTTTTCCGTTTTTATATACAGGAATGGCTAAATAAAACATACATTTTTGAAGTGTGGCACTGAAGCGTAAAGAAGTTCCCTTTCCCCTTTTAAGGGCTTGCTTTACTTCTGGCCGATTGGCATGGTTTTCCATTGTCTTTGGATTTCTTTCTGAATCGCCCAAGACGGTGCCATCTGGTGAGATGACGGTGATCCTGATCTTAAGTCTTTTGCCGTATGCCTTGGCTAAATGGTCTATAACCGTCTCATTTTTCCTTTCCAAATAGGGGATAAACCGGTCAGAAAGAACAAGGGCAATTTTATCCAAACTGTCTTCAAGTTGATGTAGATAAAAGGTGCGTAGGCTCTTAAAAGAAACAAAAAGAATAAAACCTGCCAGGAGGAAGATAAGGATGAGATTGCTAATGAAGAACTTAAAAAAGACAGACTGCAGTCTAATTTTGTGTTTCACATCTATGCCTCTAGCTTGTATCCAACTCCTCGTATGCTCTTAATGCATTTGCCCGCTTCGCCTAATTTTTCTCGCAAATTCTTGATGTGGACGTCAATTGTGCGATCAATAACCGCCTTTTCCCGCCCCCACAGGGCCTCTAGGAGTTGATCTCGCGAAAACACCCAGCCTCTACGCTTGGCCAGAATAAGAAGAATTTTGAATTCAGTTGGGGTAAGTTTTATCTTTTCTCCTTGCACGAATACTTCATACCTTTGGGGGTCAATAAGCAAAATCCCACCAATTTTGATTAATTCTGTCGTGTCTTTTTCTTCAGTTCTTCTCAGCACTGCCTTTACCCTGGCTACTAACTCGCGTGGGGAAAATGGTTTGGTTACATAGTCATCCGCTCCAAGTTCTAGGCCCAAGATTCTATCTGTTTCTTCTCCTTTGGCAGTAAGCATGATGATAGGCAGGCGGGCCGTGCGCTTGTCATTTCTTAAAAACTTACACAGCTCAAGCCCATCCATATCTGGTAACATAAGGTCTAAAACGACTAAATCAGGAGGATATGCTCTTACTGCCTGTAAGAACTCTGTAGCTGTAAGGAATGATTTGGTTTTAAATCCGCTTTTTTGAAGATGCAAACTTACTAATTCACAAATGTCTGCTTCATCATCTACAATAAAGATAGTTTTGGGGAGCATGGTTATTTTTTACAGCCTTTCATCCTGGCCATGTTTTATTATTTCTCCTTTTATCACAAAAAGGGCATATTCAGCAATATTTGTTGCTAGGTCGGCTACTCTTTCTAAGCTCCGGACAATCCGCATTAAATGGGCAAAAAGGGCGCTCGTCTCTGGCCGTTTTTTAATAAGTTGAATAAATTGCCTTACACATTCATCTCTTAACTTATCTACCTCGTCGTCCTGCCTACATACCTCTCTGGCCAGGGCTTCATCCTCATGGATAAAGGCGTTAAGACTGTCCTGAAGCATCTTTAATGCAGCATCTGCCGTCTGCCGAATAATGGGTTCTACTTCCTTAAAATCATACGGTAAGATTTCTACAGCACTCTGGGCAATATTGACCGCATGATCTCCAATTCTTTCTAGGTCGTAATTAACCTTAAGCATCATAAGCACCATGCGTAGATACTTCGCCTCTGGTTGGTATAAGGCCGCAATCTGAGTACAGAGTTTGTCAACTTCAATATCAAGTCCATTAACCATAGGCTCATCTTCTTCTATGACTTCGTGCAAAATGCCAACTTTCTTTCCCATCAAGCCTTGAATACTCTTTTGTAGCATATTTTCCACCAAACCTGCTTCGGTAAGAAGTAACTCTTTTAAGCGATTTAACCTTTTTTGCAGCATTTTTCCCCCCTAACCAAATTTACCCGTTAAATATTCCTCGGTGCGTTTATCTTTGGGAGCCGTAAAGAGACGCTCGGTTGGACCAAACTCTACTAATTCTCCTAAATATAAAAAGGCCGTGTAATCAGCTACCCGCCCAGCCTGGCCAATGTTGTGGGTAACAATGACAATGCTTACCGTATCCTTCAGCTCTACAATCAATTCTTCAATATGGGCCGTAGACTTAGGATCTAAAGCCGAGGTGGGTTCATCTAAAAGCAATACCTCCGGATTCATCGCTAGAGCACGCGCAATACAGAGGCGCTGTTGTTGTCCTCCTGAAAGAAATGTCCCGCGCCTATATAATACGTCCTTTACTTCATCCCAAAGGGCGGTCTTTTTTAAGGCCTGTTCTACGATCTCATCGGCCTTGTTTTGAGACAGTTTAATGCCATTTAACCTATATCCAGCAATAACGTTCTCATAGATGCTCATCGTTGGAAAAGGATTAGGCCGCTGAAAGACCATACCAATGCGGCGTCTTACCTGGATAGGATTTAAGGAAAGTAAGTCTGTGTTTCTTAAACGGATTTTTCCCTTAATCCTACCTCCAGGAGAAAGCTCATGCAGACGATTAAAACACCGTAACAAGGTCGTCTTGCCACATCCTGATGGACCCATAATGGCTGTAACCTTAAATTTAGGAATAGACATATTGATATCCTTTAAGACGCAGTGCTGGTCATAATAGGCATAAAGATGTTCAGTGGTTAGAATTTTATCTCCCATTTTCTTGCTCCTATTTTTGCTGCCAGATTAAACACAAGTACCATTACTGTTAAGACAAAAGATGCGCCCCAGGCCTGACGCCACCAGTCTGGATAAGGGGATGAAGCGTAGTTAAATACCACTAAAGGTAACGCATTGATTGGTTTAAGGGGATTAAGATTGAGATAAGGGCTACCAAAAGCAGTAAAAAGCAGTGGGGCCGTCTCTCCAGCAATGCGGGCAATGCCTAACAGAATACCTGTAAGGATACCACTAAACCCTGCTGGTAAGATTACTTTTAAAATTGTGCGATAGTAGGGCGCTCCTAAGGCAAGGGCAGCCTCTTTAAGGGAATAGGGAATGAGTTTTAATGTTTCTTCAGTACTACAAATAATCACCGGAAGCATCATAATGGCCAAAGCGACACTGCCTGCAAGGGCAGAAAAACTCTTCATTGGTTTCACAACCCAAAGATAGGCAATTACACCAAGCACAATAGAAGGTGTCCCCTGCAAGATATCTGTCCCCAGACGTAAGAGATAAACCAGTTTTCCAGTCTTTACCTCAGCTAGATAAATACCTGCCCCAATCCCTAAAGGCACGGCCATAAGGGTGGAGAGAATGATTAAGATAATTGTGCCAACAATAGCATTAAATACCCCGCCACCACTTTCTCCTACAGGCTTGGGCAGGTGAGTTAAAAACTCCCAGTTAATGGCGCCAATACCCTGTTTAATGAGATAAAACAAAATAAACAAAAGGGGAACTAAGGAAAGAGTAGTAAAAAAAAAGACCAATCCTTTCATAAGCGTGTTAATCAACTCTCGTTTTCTGTAGTTTTCCATCATTTTTCCCTACACACTCAGTTTTTTAATAATATACCGTCCGATAATGTTTATAACCGTAGTAACCAAAAACAACAAAAGGGCAATTCCTATCAGGGCTGAGAGATAAACATCACTTGTGGCCTCAGTAAACTCATTGGCAATTACGCTGGCCATCGTATTGGCCGGGGCAAAAAGGCTAGAAGGAAACTGATTGTTATTACCAATGACCATCGTTACGGCCATCGTTTCGCCAATAGCCCTCCCTAAAGAAAGCAAGATACCAGCAAAGATGCCAGAGCGGGCATAAGGAAAAATGACATGCCGTATGACTTCCCACCTCGTTGCCCCAAGGGCATAGGCGGCTTCTTTAAGCTCAGAGGGCACAAGGCTAATAACCTCCCGTCCGACAGAGGCAGCGTAAGGAATGATCATAATACTTAAGATAAGAGAGGCGGTAAAGATGCCCACACCATAAGGCAACACGCCCAATTTTATCTCTAGCTTTCGCACTAAAGGAACCAAGACAAACAATCCCCAAAAACCATAAATGACTGAAGGAATACCAGCCAAAAGGCTGGTGGTATTTTGAAAAAAAAGGGCAATTTTGCCGCTATTAAAATATTCTCCTAAAAATATGGCGATAGCCAGAGAAAAAGGCAAACTAAAAAGCAGTGCTAAAAAGGAAGTAAGTAAAGTGCCTACCAAAAAGGGCATGGCTCCAAACTTACCTTCCAAGGGATCCCAAACGCGGTGGAAAAGAAATCCCCAACCAATTGCTCTAAATACAGGTAGCGAATAAACCATAAGACTTAAACACATGGCCGCTACTAAGATAACAACCAACCAAGCAGTAAAGGTTAAACTTCTTTCAAATAGCTTATCCCGATTGAATGTCATTTTTGAATTACCTGATTTATTCGTTATAATATGGCGTTACATAAGACATCTTAATTTTGCTTACTAAAACAATCTTTTTTTAAAAAAGGATTAAGCTTTTGTTAATTTTCTGTTAAGGAGTCAACTATAAGCAAAACCCAAAATCCGCAATTGATTTGAGGGAAAGGCGCATTTAAGAGGGAATGAAGGAAAATTTAAGAAGGAAAAAGACAGACCTAAATTAACCAAAAATTACCTACTTTAGACACACTTCTGCCTTGGTTTGACAAAGCAATCACAAACTACACACCTTTCCTCATAAATGCCCACAGCAAAATTGCCATATCCCATAACGAATCTCCTCAAAAATAGCATAGACATAATTTCTGACTTTAAGAAAAATCTGTCGGCTGTGATATACCACTCTGCCCGCTATGTTGTATAACTTCCACCTGATGGTTTTAACCTGATGCTTTCTATATTCTTTAGGTAAAATATTTAGTTGAAATATCCGGAAAAGATTATAAGCTAAAGTCCCTATTCTGAAAAATATGGCATTTGCTTTAAAGAAAGACGAAGGCATCCTCTCCATTGAAAATCCATTCTTTAGCTCCTTTATCCGATTTTCACTATATTCTCCCCTCGCATCATACCATTTGACCACTTCCTCTGCCTCCCAATCAAGGTTTGTTGCTATTACTTTATATCTTTCTTTTAAATCCACTTCTTCCTCTCCAAACAGCCTCCCCTGATATGTCCTCCTTACCACAATCAGCCTGAATGCCTTTTGTAATGTCCCCTTCCAGGGTAGACATGGCACATTTTTAAGGTAGAGGTCATTAAGCAACCTCCTGGTAATAATTTTGATAAAACTTCTACTCAAATGCAAGTGGACTTAAATAGCCCAAGGTCGAATGCACATAGCCACGGTTATACTTCTCAATCCAATTCCCTATAATTTCCCTTGCTTCTGTTAAGCTTGTAAACTCATGCAGCCAAATAACTTCTTCCTTTATCGTCCGTATCATCCGTTGTGTTTCTGCATTCCTTTTAGGATTATCATAACTTGTAAATATCTGCTCAATCCCTAAATTGGCCATTTCTCGCATAAATGCCCTTGAAGTCAGTTGGAAACAGTGTGAGGCAATCACGGATTTTGGGTTATTGACAAAATTCATCTCCTGTGTTATATCAGCTTCATTGGCGTAAGCCAAGGATTTTTATTTTTTAGGAGGTTTAGATGAAGTTTAGAGGTACAGTGAAGTGGTTTAATGACAGCAAGGGCTATGGTTTCATCAAGCAGGAAGATGGTCCGGATGTGTTTGTGCATTTTTCTGCCATTGAAGGTGATGGTTACAAAAGTTTGCAGGAAGGACAGGCAGTGGAGTTTGAAATAGTAGAGACACCCAAGGGATTACAGGCCGCGAAGGTAGTAAGGATCTAAAGGCTAAAACATAGCTCTGACCAAAAGCCCGCCACTTAGGCGGGCTTTTTCTTTTTAACTACCCTTTTTCTGAGAAAGAAGGTAGGCCTCAATAAAAATGTCTATTTCCCCATCCAATACTGTTTCTACTTGAGGTACTTCTATCTGCGTACGGTGATCCTTTACTAGTTTATAAGGATGTAAAGTATAGGTACGGATTTGACTGCCCCAAGCAATCTCCTTTTGGGCAGCGTAGATTTCCTTCTTTTTTTCCTCCCTCTTTCGGCGTTCCAAATCATAGAGCCGGGATCTTAAGATCATCAGAGCTGTTTTTTTATTGGCAAATTGTGACCTTTCATCCTGACACTGCACGACAATTCCTGTAGGAAGATGAGTAATCCTCACTCCAGTCTCTACTTTGTTTACATGCTGACCTCCGGCCCCACTGGCCCGGAAGGTTTCTATCTTTAAATCACTTTCTTTTATTTCAATCTGAATTTCCTCGTTCACCTGTGGATATACAGATACGGCCGCAAATGACGTATGTCGCCTCCTTCCTGTATCAAAAGGAGAAAGACGAATAAGTCGATGTACCCCTGTTTCTCCTTTTAAGAAGCCATAAGCATAGACACCTTTTACAAGAAAAGTAACATTTTTTATCCCTGCCTCTTCTCCTCTAAGCATGTCCAATATCTTTGTCTTAAACCCACTTTTATCGGCCCAACGCAAATACATGCGAAAGAGCATCTCAGTCCAATCTTGAGCGTCTGTTCCCCCTGCCCCGGCGTGGATTTCTATAATGGCATTAAGCCGGTCCGCAGAATCATGTAAAAGCCACTGCAACTCCAGCCGTCTTATTTCCTTTTGTAACCTTTGGATGTCCCTTTCAACTTCTTTTAGACTCTCCAAATCTTCTTCTTCTACTGCCAGCTCATATAGAACATTCAAGTCTTCCAAGGCATTTTTATATTTCTGCCAAAGGGAAACACACTCCTCCAATTGACTTTTTTCCTGCAGGAGAGGTTTGATTTTATCAATATTTTGCCAGTCTTGTTCTTTGGAAAGAAGGTGGTCTAACTCTTTTATGCGGGCAGTCTTGGCAGGAATGTCAAAGATACTCTCCAAGCCTATAAAAACGGACATTTAAATGATTTAAACACTCTTTGATTTCTTCCACTTCTGCCTCCCTTTAAGGAATATATAAATAAGAATACCACACATACAAAAATACGCCAAGACATCTCCATGACGAGCATAAAATGTTTTCTCCTCAACCAAAGGTAATGTGCCTATAAGAAATTCTGGTTTGAATAGTTTGCTTCTTTGGTTAATCTCACCGGTAGGCAAAATGTATGCACTAAAACCTGTATTGGCACATCTAGCAATGCCCCTTCGGTTTTCTATGGCCCTTAAAACTAACATAGACAAATGTTGGTAAGGAGCACTGGTACGACCAAACCAAGCGTCATTGGTGATATTGACTAAAAAACTGGCCCCTTCTTGCACCAACTGACGGCTGATTTCGGGGAAAATACCTTCAAAGCAAATCAAGACCCCAAATGGTATTTTTCCTTTTAAGATCAAAGGTCTCAACCGTTTTCCTGGAGAAAAATCACCTTCTTGGGCGGCCACGGCTGGGAGAAATTTCAGCAAACGCCGACAAGGGACATATTCCCCAAAAGGAACAAGATGCACCTTGTCATAATAATCTACCACTTCTCCCTTTTTGCTGATGAGATAGGCACGGTTAAAATATTGGACATTCTGAGAAGTCATTTTATAGGCAGGACTACCTACTAAAAGAGGGATATTGATTTGCTTTACCAAATTTAAAATAAACTGTCTATAGGCAGACGGCTGTTGGAAATAAAAGGGCAGAGCCGTTTCTGGCCAAATAAGCAAATCAGGTTTCTGTTCTCCAGCTTTAAGAGAAAGCTCAGTATAAATCTTTAAGGTAGCAGTTTGGAATGCAGGATCCCACTTTTTAGATTCATCAATGTTACCCTGGATAAGGCCAACCTTAAGATGAGGAAGATGTTTGATCTTTGTCTCCCAAAAATGTAACTGGTGCCATCCATAACCTAACGCGGCCAAAAGCACTCCTAAAAATACAGCTAAATTTAAAAATGCAACTTTATTTCTTTTCTCTAAACAGAGAAAAAGACATGCATTGGCAGTCATAACGAAGAAGGAAAGGAGGTAAATACCCCCAATGTCTGCTACTTGGATAAAACTCAGCCACTTGTATTGAGAATTGCCAAGAAGTTCCCAAGGGAAACCTGTTAATAAATGTCCCCTTAAATATTCTAGAGCTACCCATAACATACCGGTTAACCATGGGAAAAGGACATGTTCAAAAAGTTCTAACCATACAATAAGATAGCAAAAGGCTCCTAAGTACAAGGCTAAATATATGACAAGTAATATCAAAAGGCCAAGGGAAAAAAGAAAAGAAAGGTGGCCATAAATGGTCATAGCGTGTAAAAGCCAATAAAGAAGACCTAAAAAAAAGGCCATCCCTGCCCCAAACCCCTGTTGAAAGGCCGAAAAAGCAGATATTTCTTTAATACTCCAGAAGAGAGGTAAAAAGGCAACCCAAGCAAGGAGATATAAATCAAATGAAGGAAAGCTTAAGATAAGCAATCCTGCACTAAAAAAACTAAACAGGCTCCTTTTCCACATACCGGAGTTATTTTTAACACTGATTTCTCATAGTTAAAAGACCTCCATTTTAAATAGTCCTTTCTGGAATTACTTTTTCCATCCTTTAACTGAAAAAAAGAATAAACAAAAGTGATAAGTAAGGAAATTTTTTGTCACTTGCTACTCGTTATCTGTTACTTTCTTCTTGCTAAAAATCCAGTTGTGGTTAGTGCTAGAACTTTTAGGAAGTTAGCAAAAGTGATGACAGATGAATTTTTTAATATTATATTTTATATTGACCACAGCAAATTCAGTATTAAAATGATAAAATAGTAGAGGGAAAAGGATGTATAAATAAAAAAGGAGTGCAGATTTGGCGGTTATCGTCTTAAAGGAAATTTTTAAGACTTACAAAAGGAGCTTAAGACAAAGGATAGAGGCTGTAAAGGGTCTGAGCTTTACGGTGGAAAAAGGAGAAATATTTGGCTTTGTAGGTCCCAATGGAGCAGGTAAGAGCACGACGATCAAAATTTTAATGGGGCTGATCTTTGCTGATAAAGGAGAAGCCAGATTGTTGGACCTTCCTTGTACTTGTCCTAAGGCACGGGCCAAAGTAGGTTTTGTTCCAGAACAACCAGTTCTTTATGATCATCTGAC
Source organism: Candidatus Desulfofervidaceae bacterium (assembly GCA_027064585.1). Classification (GTDB taxonomy): domain Bacteria; phylum Desulfobacterota; class Desulfofervidia; order Desulfofervidales; family Desulfofervidaceae; genus JAGHCL01. The sequence continues at coordinate 28,835 of JAMOPI010000009.1, forward strand.
GGGAGAAGAATTCCTTTACTTTACAGGAGAACTCTACGGTTTACCTAAAAAGATTTACAAAAAAAAGGCCATAGAGCTTTTGGAAAGAGTAGGTCTAAAAGAGGTAAAAAATCTTAGACTAAGACAGTACTCCAAGGGTATGCAACAGCGCCTAGTGATTGCCCAAGCCCTTATAGGCGATCCTACGCTTATTATCATGGACGAGCCCCTTTCTGGCCTTGACCCTATTGGACGAATGGAAATTATAGACTTAATTAGATCCTTAAAACAACAGGGAAAGACGATCTTTTTTAGTTCTCATATCCTGCACGATGTGGAAAGTGTATGTGATCGGGTGGCCTTGATGGTAAAGGGTGAGTTAAAATTTTTAGGCAAACCGGATAACATTGAAAAGACCTTTAGAGAAGAGTTACGCCAATGGGCCAGGTCATAAGTATTGCCAAGGTGACATTTAAAGAGGGAATGCGTGAGAGGATATTTTTAGGGGTACTTATCTTTGTAGGGTTCCTCTTAATCGGTTCTGGATTTGTTGCCGATCTATCTATTGGGGACATTTTAAAGGTAACCCAAGACATTGGTCTTTCTGGTCTCTCCTTTCTTGGCCTTTTTATCTCTTTGTTTTTAAGTACTCACCTCATCGCCAAGGATTTGGATAAAAAGACTATTTTCTTAGTTATCTCTAAACCCATTGCCCGATGGCAATATCTTTTAGGAAAGTTTTTAGGGCTATGTTTTTTAACTACTTTTGCTCTCTTTATTGGGTTCTTCGTATTTATCATCACCCTTTTTTATTTCTGGAAGACAGCCAACCTTTTTCAAATTCCTCATATTGCCTGGTATAAACATATCCTTGCCTTTATCTATCTCAATCTGAAGATGTATCTCTTGGTAGCTATAGGCATCTTTTTCAGCAGCTTTAGCAGTAGTGCCCTTGTCGCTTTCTTTTTCTCCCTTTTTGTCTACTTTATCGGAAGCAACTTAGAAAATGTAAAGATGATTTTAGAAAGCAAGGCAGGCGAAAATATAAGTTCCTTTATTAAAGGTATTTTTCATCTAGCCTATTGGCTCTTCCCCAATCTTTCTTTATTGGATTTAAAGGCAGTAGCCGTGCACAATCTTCCCTTAGATATGAGTTCCTTAGCTCTAAGATTGATTTACGGAATCTTTTACACCGTGGCCTTACTTCTCTTTGCCTTTTTCATCTTTGAAAAGAGAGAATTTACTTAAAATGCGGTTAATTATAGGCCTCATTTGCATATTCATAAGTTTATGGATAAATGCCACGTTAAAATCTAATTTTAGACAATGGGCCCTTTCCCCTTTGCCAAGACCAGAAGTAGCTAGGTTATTGAGTGGTGAGTTTACCGCTTTAGGTAGTGATTATTTCCTTATGAAGGCCGCTATTTTTTACGGCGGGGAAGAAGGATTAACCAAGGCCGAAAGTTTATGGCTAAGTAAGGCTCTGTATTTGACCAGTTATCTTGATCCCTATTACTTTGAACCCTATTGGATGGCGGGTAGTATTTTGCCGTGGGAAGGAAGAATACAAGAGGCTAAAAATATTTTAAAACAAGGTTTAATATATCTTCCCCAAAATTGGCAAATTCCTTTTTATCTAGGCTTTGTTAGCTTTTATTTTGAAAAGAATTATAAAGAGGCAGCACGGTATTTTCTTAGGGCCAGTAAATTGCCCGGGGCACCTTCTTACTTACCTCTTTTGGCTGCCCGTCTAGCTGTGAAAGGTAATGAAACAAAAATGGCCATTATCTTTCTACAGGAACAATTAAAAAGGTTTAAAGACATAAAGATCAGGACCCAGTTAGAAAAACGTTTAAATACCTTAAAAATCATCCTTTTTTTAGAAGAAGCTGTCAAGAAATATCAGCAGAGATATAGACGTCTTCCTTCGGATCTAAATGAGCTTGTGGACAAGAAGATCATCCCTGCCCTTCCCCTAGATCCCTATGGCGGCCGTTTTTACCTAACAAAAGAGGGTAGAGTATGGAGCACAAGTAACTTGCGATAACTTAAAATCCTCCTATTTCTTATGAACCTATTTAAAAAGTGTCATAAGTTAGAGATTAAGAGGTCGGAAGTAAAACCTACACGTGCTTTTTCAAACATAGTTGTTGGATTACAGTTAAAACCATTTTAGGCCTTTAGTTTTTAACGGTGTTTCAAGTGTTTAAAAAGTTTAAATAAGAATTTTCTTCCCTGCTCTCCCATCTTGAAAAGGAATAAGATATAAAAATTCAACATTTGCTTCATGTCTTCAACGTCAATTCTCATGTCCTGAAGGTAAACAGGGAAAATGACGAATTGATAGTTTAGAAAAGAAGCTGTGTTTATTTGTTATTTTATTTTTTCTAAGCAAAAATTAAAAGAAGGTTTAGCTCGGACGTTAAACGGCAGACAGATTGAAACTTTCAGTCCCCTTGGAATTAGATATTGCCATTGGCGAGGAAGTTTATCACCTAAAGGGAAAAACCGTTTGGACTAAAGAAGAGAATGGTTTATATTTAGTAGGTGTTGCCTTTGAAGATTTAAATCTGCCTGTGTAGACGTTTTAATCCGGCCTTAATAGCAGCCTGAATGGCTTCCTCATATTCTTCCATTGTAATAGGGCGGTTTATAAGAGGATCTTTATAGGCCTCACCACACGGGCGGTATTGGGCCATAATATTTACGTAGGTATAAGGAGAAATTTCTTTTGCAATAAATTCCATTACCTCTTTAGTACCAGCTAGTCCGTGGGGAAGCACTAGATGTCGCACTAAAAGGCCATATTCGGCTAAGCTCATCTCATTAATGTGTAAATCTCCTACCTGGCGATGCATTTCTTTTAATGCCTCTTTTGCCCTTTGAGGATAATCAGGAGACTTAGAATATTTCTCAGCCACCTTTGGTTCCCAATACTTAAAGTCTGGCATGTAGATATCTACAATACCATCTAACAATTTTAAGGTTTCTATCTTTTCATAGCCGCTGGTGTTGTAAACTAAGGGTACAGAAAGCCCCCTTTCTACGGCTAGCTTTAAGGCCTGCAAGATTTGGGGAACAACATGTGTGGGAGTAACGATATTGATATTATGACACCCCTGATATTGTAAAGAAAGCATCATCTGTGCCATCTCTTCACAAGAAACCTCTTTTCCCTCACCCAGATGGCTAACTTCGTAATTCTGACAATAGATACAAAGCAAGCTACAGTAGGAAATAAAAATTGTGCCAGAGCCATATTGTCCTACCAGTGGCGCCTCTTCTCCAAAGTGGGGAAAATAACTTGAAACCCTAGCTAATTCTCCTGTTTTACAGATACCCCTTTCTCCTTTAAGGCGGTTTACCTTACATTCGCGTGGACAAAGGGTACATTTCTCTAAAATAGCATAAGCCTCAGCTATTTTTTCATCTAAAAGTCCTGTTTCATAGGCCCTTACATAGCGGGGAACATAACGCATTTCATTTTTCTTAACTTAGTTTTTTCCTAAGCTAGCAAAAAGGAAAATGGGTGTCAACTTTATAATATTCCCTTCTCCACCATCTCTGCTAGCATCTTTTCATAGTTAATTCCAGCTAAGGCAAAGGCCTTAAGTCCGTATTTCATGTTGGCTTCAAGGACATAACATCTCCCTTTATAAAAGCAGATATCTATGCCTACATTGTCCAGTTTGCATAATTTGGCTGTCTTAAGGGCAAGATCCAAGGCTGGTTTAGGAACAGCGTTAAAGCTAATCGTTGCTCCCTGTGCTAAATTACACCGAAATTCACCTCTCTTTTTTATGCGCCAGTAGGCCAAGACAATTCTATCTTTAATAATTACTACCCTTATGTCTCGGTCAATGGGTAAATATTCTTGAATATATGCTACATGCGTCATCTTATTGTAAGCAGCCAGATCTTTTTCATTTTTAATAAGAAAAACACCTGTTCCTCTAGAAGAACCTCGCGGGATTTTGGCAATAAAGGGATAGGAAAAATAGTTTAAGATCCACCTTTTTTGTCGCGGTCCATAAAAGATACGTGTCCGTGGGTGAGGAATGTCTAAAAGCTTAAAAAGGGTCGTTTGTTTAATCTTATCACAGGCATACAGATAACATTCATAGCTAGGGAATATTCTTTTCCCCATTGTTCGCAAAAGACCTGCATAAAAAAAGGTAGGGTAATAAATGATTTCTGCCTCACGAATAAGTTTTTGTTCCTCAGGGGTATAATCTTCAAAATTAGGTTTTACACCTAAGGTAATGACACTTTTACAACGACAAAGTTCCTTGCCGATTGCTACTTTAGGCCTTTGCATAGGCTGTCTTTAATAGTATCACAAATGAGAGTATAAGTTCAAATTATTTTTTGTAACTCATTGTCTTTTTGGCATTTAGCTGTTAAAGTTATTCAAAAAATAAATCATAAAGGAAAGAAATGGCAAGGAAGAAAAAGAAGAAATCATTTAGCGCAGAAAATGTCCTAAAGTTTATGGCCCGGACAGGAAGGCCTTTGACCTTAAGAGAAATCTGCCGTCATTTTGGTCTGACCAAACAAAAAGAGAAGGTAAAGATTCTCCTAGAAGAGCTTGAAAAAAAGGGTAAGATCATTCAGGTCAGCAGTAAGAGATACGGCCTCACCAAAAAGATGAATCTGGTTGTAGGACGTCTCTCTTGCCATCCCGATGGCTATGGCTTTGTTATTCCAGAGGAGGAAGGCAAGGCAGATATTTTTATTAGCCCCCGCCACTTAAAGGAGGCCATGCATGGCGACCGGGTACTTGTAAGGGTAGAGCGAAAGCGGCGGGGAAAGCTAAAAGAGGGTGAAATTGTCCGTATTTTAGAGCGAAGAAATAAGTATATCGTCGGTCGTTTTGAAACTGATGGCCAAGTAGGCTTTCTTTTACCAGAGGAAGAACGTTTTACCACTGAGATCATAGTACCCCTTTCCTGGGCTAAAGAGGCTGCCTCAGGGCAGATGGTCGTGGCGGAAATTGTTAGGTATCCTAGCCCTAACCGGGGAGCTTTGGCCAAGGTTGCCAAGGTTTTAGGGGATGAATCTCTAGCCAGCACGCATGCCGAGATTGTTACCTATAAATACAACCTGCCTAAAGATTTTAGCGAAGAGGCCTTAAAGGAAGCAGAAGAAAGGGCAAAGGAACCTATTTCTGTGGAGGGACGTCGTGATTTAAGAAAACTAACCTTTTTTACGATTGATGGAGAAAAGGCAAGGGACTTTGACGATGCCGTAGGCATAAAAAAGGAAAGGAATGGCTATCGGCTGTTTGTTTCTATTGCTGATGTCGGCCATTATGTAAGACCAGGTTCTGCCTTAGATGAAGAGGCCTATATGCGGGGCAATAGCGTTTATTTTCCCGATCGGGTATTGCCCATGCTACCCTTTGCCCTTTCGCAAGGTATCTGTAGCCTCAATCCAAATGAGGATCGTCTTGCCATTACGGTAGAGATGAAATTTAACAAACAAGGAGACTTGCTAAATTATGACATATACGAAAGTGTCATTAGAAGCAAGGCAAGGCTTACCTACCGGCAGGTACAGGCCGTTTTAGACGGAAATACTGAGGCGATTAAGGGTAAACGCATTGTGCGGGCTCTTCATTATATGAAAGAACTGGCCGAGATCCTACTTAAACGTCGCCTTGAACGCGGTAGCCTTGATTTTGACTTACCTGAGCCAGAAGTTACTCTTGATCTTTTGGGGCACACCACGGACATTTTAAGAGCAGAAAGACTATTTTCTCACCGCATTATTGAGGAGTTTATGATTGCTGCTAACGAAACCGTAGCTATGCACCTGACAGAAAGGGAGTGGCCAATGATTTATCGGGTGCATGATAGACCAAGCGGTGATAAAATTGCTGCCTTTGCCAAGTTTATTGAAACGCTAGGCTATAGTCTGCCTAAAACAAGGGAATATACCCCTCTTGACTTTCAAAACCTCCTTAATGAAGTCAAAGATACCCCGCATGAGTTTTTGGTCAATCGGCTGCTCCTGCGCTCGCTTAAACAGGCCCGCTATAGCCCTTCTAACATTGGCCACTTTGGCTTGGCCTCAGAGTGCTATACCCATTTTACCTCCCCCATCCGGCGTTATGCCGATTTGGTCGTTCACCGCCTTCTTAAAAAGCAACTGCAGGGGGCAAAGCCCAAGAAGAAGTGGATAGAAGTGCTTGAGACCACTGCTCAACACATTTCTGAAAGAGAACGCATTGCTATGGAGGCAGAAAGGGAAATTATAGACCGGCTGCGGGTGCAGTTTATGACGAATAAGGTTGGCGAAGAATACGAAGGCGTCATTTCTGGAGTAACTAGCTTTGGCTTTTTTGTGGAGTTGGATGAAGTTTTCGTAGAGGGACTCGTTAGGCTTTCTTCTCTGCATGATGACTACTATTTGTTTAGTGAACGTACCTTTTCCCTTATTGGCAAGCGCACTAAACGTCAATTTCGTTTGGGTGATCGCGTGCGGGTAAGAGTTATTAACGTTAATCCGTCCCGACGAGAGATAGAATTACACTTAGTAACCAGCTAAATACCATCTATCAATTATGATTTGCCTTCTGACCGTCGTTATAAGCCATCTACCCAAACAAGCTGATTTAAGACTTGACTAAAACCTAATTTTTATGTCATAAATATCCCTGATTAAATAAGGTAGGGTGGAAAAAAAGGAGGGCTAGAGGATGGCGGAAGAATTTGAACCTATTATCATTGGCTTTCTCTGTAACTGGTGTGCTTACGCTGGGGCTGATTTGGCTGGGACTTCACGCATTCAGTATCCCCCTAATATCCGTATTATCCGGGTAATGTGTTCTGGAATGGTTCATCCTAAATTGGTTATAGAAGCCCTTACGAAAGGGGCTGATGGGGTATTGGTAGCTGGCTGACACATTGGTGAGTGTCATTACCTGGAGGGTAATAAAAGAGCACAGGATAGGGCAGAGGCCGTTAAGTTAATGTTAGAGGATTTCGGCCTTGAACAAGAACGTTTTCGGCTAGAGTGGATTTCAGCGGCCGAGGCAGAGAAGTTTGCTAAGGTCGTAACCGAAATGACTCAAACTTTGAAAAAACTCGGTCCTAGCCCTTACCGGAAGCATTAAGAAGACAAAAGATGTCTCCTCTAACCAAATTTATTATCAGGCTTGGATTGAGCCTTGGTGGAGCTAAGGTATTACTTCATTTTTTCCCTTTTTTAGGTAATAGTTATTTCATGTGGCTTATCCTAACAGGGCTTATTCTCTTTATGGCCTACGGTTTAGAAGGCATAAGGAGTGGCCGCTTGCCTTAAACAATGTCAATCATTACCTTAACCACTGACTTTGGTCTTAAAGACCCCTTCGTTGGCATAATGAAGGGGGTGATTTTATCTATTTGCCCTCAAGTCACGCTGATAGACCTTACCCACAATGTGACCTCCCAAGATATCAAAGAAGCCGCTTTTGTTTTGGCAGGAGCATATCGTTTTTTCCCTAAAGGCACCATTCATGTTATTGTCGTAGACCCAGGCGTAGGCAGTCAGCGCCGTCCTTTGTTAGTAGAAACACCAAATCATTTTTTTATCGCCCCGGATAACGGGGTATTGGAGTTAATTTATCAAAAGGAAAAAGTAAAAGTGTATCACCTTAACCGTTCTGAATACTTTTTACCACAAATAAGTGCTACCTTTCATGGCCGTGATATCTTTGCCCCTGTAGCTGCCCATCTTGCTCACGGTGTATCGCCTAATGCTTTAGGAGAAAAAATCACAGACTTTGTTAGACTTAATTGGCCCTACCCTGAAAGCTCAGGCCGTAGATTAAGGGGGGAAGTGGTTTATATTGACCGTTTTGGCAACTTAATTACCAATATTTCTAAAGAAGATTTCGCAAAATTCATTAAGCCCTTTGGCCAACCAGCTTCCCTGTGCATTCACATAAAAGACATTACCCTTGATCACATCTCTCCCTTTTATCTCGCCGAAAGACCAGGCACCATCCTTGCCCTTTGGAACAGCAGCGACTACTTGGAAATTGCCTGCTGTTTAGGGAACGCCAAGGAAAGGCTTGGTGTAGGCGTGGGAGAAATAGTGGTAGTGGAAATCATTGTTTAAAAGATTGACGCTATCCTTCTTCCTGTGTTATTTACTTTGCCAGAGCTTATTAAAGGAGGTAGGTAAATGATTCCACGCTACACCCGTCCGGAGATGGGCAAGATTTGGTCGCTGGAAAATAAGTATCAGAAGTGGTTGGAAGTAGAGTTGGCTGTTTGTGAAGCTTGGAACAAATTAGGAGTAATTCCTAATGATGCCTTAGCAAAGATTAAAGAGAAGGCCACCTTTTCAGTAGAACGCATTGATGAGATTGAGGCAAGGGTAAAACACGATGTCATTGCCTTTATCACCAATGTAGAGGAAAACATAGGGCCTGAAGGTAGGTATTTACACCTGGGCCTTACTTCCTCTGACATCCTAGATACCGCCAACGCGCTTTTGTTAAAGGAGGCCATGGAAATTATTTTGGCAGATGTAGACGCCGTGCTTGATGTCGTAAAGGAACAGGCCCTACGCTATAAAGACACAGTCATGATCGGCCGTTCCCATGGCGTGCACGCTGAACCTATTACCTTTGGCCTTAAGCTGGCCCTGTGGTATGAGGAATTAAAGCGGAATAAAAGGCGTCTGGAGCATGCCTTGGAAGATATTAGTTATGGTAAGATCTCTGGGGCCGTTGGCACCTATGCCTATTTAAACCCAGAAGTAGAAAGGTATGTTTGCGAAAGGTTGGGCCTAAAACCAGCCCCAGTCTCCAATCAGATCATTCAGCGGGATAGATACGCCCATTATTTTACCGCCCTGGCCATCCTGGCCGGCACGATAGAAAAAATTGCCTTAGAAATTAGACATCTACAAAGAACCGAAGTTCTAGAAGTTGAAGAACCCTTCAGCAAAGGACAAAAAGGTTCTTCAGCCATGCCACATAAGAGAAATCCGATTCAGTGTGAAAATCTGTGTGGTTTAGCCAGGCTTGTGCGCACAAATGCCATGGCTGCTTTGGAAAACATTGCCCTTTGGCATGAAAGGGATATTAGCCATTCTTCGGTGGAACGGGTGATCATGCCAGATAGCACTATTTTAATTGACTTTATGCTTCATCGGTTAAAAAATATCCTAGCAAACATGCATGTCTATCCTGAAAGAATGAAGAAAAACCTTGAAATTACAAAAGGACTTATCTTTTCCCAAGGTATCTTACTGACCCTAGTGCAAAAAGGACTACCTCGTCAAAGGGCCTATGAAATGGTGCAAGGCTGTGCCATGAAAGTTTGGCAGGGAGAAGGAGATCTAAAAAGCCAAATTCTGGCCAGTGAAAAAATCCAACAATATCTTTCCCCTGAAGAAATTGAACAAATCTTTGATCTAAAACACCACCTACGGCATGTGGAAACGATATTTAAACGGGTGTTTTCCTAAAAATGGGACATAAGATGAGATTTTTAACAAAAGAAAATTTGCCTTCTTACACTTATGAAGACTATAAACAATGGCACGATCGGTGGGAATTAATAGAAGGCATTCCCTATGCGATGACGCCTTTACCATCGTTTAAACACCAAGTCATTAGCACTAAATTGGCGAGATATTTAGATACTCTCCTTGAAAATTGCCCTTATTGTCTTACCTCCATTGCCGTAGATTGGAAAATTAGTGAAGATACCATTCTCCAACCAGACAATCTGATTGTGTGTAGCCGAAATTTAAAAGAGATTTTAAATAAACCCTATCTTGACATACCTCCGATAGTGGTGTTTGAAATCTTATCTCCTTCTACAGAGAGAAAGGACAGACTGATAAAATTTCATATCTATGCAAAGGAAGGGGTAAAATATTATGTTCTCATCAATCCAGAAAGCGAACAGGTAGAGATTTATGAGCTTGTCAAAGAACATTATTGTCTTAAGGCTTCCTTTAAAAGGAAAGGAATTTTTTTGTTTACCTTACCCTATTGCACGATAAAACTTGATTTTTTAAAAATTTTTCCTTAGGTTATGTAAATTATGATAGATAATCCTCCTTTAATTGCTATTATTGGCCGTTCTAAAACAGGAAAAACAACCTTAATTGAAAGGTTGATTGAAATTTTTAAGTATCAGGGATACCGCATAGGTACAGTTAAGCACCACCTGGCTGATTTTGATTTTGACCTAAAGGGCAAAGACAGCTGGCGTCACCGCCAGGCCGGGGCGGATGTAGTTGTTATGTCCTCACCTGCCCAGTTGGCCTTTATTGAAAAAAGAGAACAAGAGTTGTCCTTGGCCGAAATTCAGAGGCTGTTTGAAAATAAAGTTGATCTTATTCTGGCGGAGGGCTTTAAAAGAAGTCATTACCCTAAAATAGAGGTCTATCGGAAAAAAGTGGGTGAACATGGCCTGCTCGCTGAAAGAGTAGAAGGAGTAATAGCCGTAGTAACGGATGAAGACATAAACTGTGCTCCCCTTCCCCTTTTTCGTTGGTCAGAGATAGAAAGATTGGCGGAATTTATTAAAACAGTTGCCCTTTAAGGAGAAATAACTGATGAAACAAGTTGTATTAAAAGTTAACAACGAGTTTTGTGAGAAGTTATTGGCGTGGTTAAAATTCTTCCAAACAGAAGTAGAAATAGAAGAAGTAAAAGATATCGGTCAAGAGGAAAGAAAGCCTGGATTATTGAAACAACTGGTAGAATTCTATGAAGATATTGAAGCACCTTTGCCTGAAAAGATAGTGAAGGAGTTTTATAGGTGAGATATTTACTTGATACACATACTTTTATATGGTTTTGTGTTAATGATAAACGACTTTCTTTAACAGCTAGAGAAATTATAAAAGATAGTAAAAATTGCATTTTTCTTAGCGTTATCTCCGTCTGGGAAATTATTATAAAAATAAGTATAGGAAAACTTAGATTAAAAATTCCTCTAAATGAATTTATAAAAAAAGCCTTAAAGGAGTATGATTTTAGAATTTTAAATTTATCGCTATCTCATGTCTTCGTTTTAGAAGATTTGCCCTATTTTCATAAAGATCCTTTTGATAGAATTTTAGTTTCTCAAGCCATAGTGGAGGATTTAATTATAATTACTCAAGATAACTTCATCCCGAAGTATAAAGTGAAAACTATATGGTAATATTTGCAGGGTGTTTTAAAATGACAGGCATCGTCCTTGCTGGTGGGAAAAATAGCCGCATGGGAGTAGAAAAGGCCTTTCTTAAAGTATGTGGTCAAAGGATTATTGACCGGGTATATGCCAGTTTAAAGCCTATTACACCTCATATTATCATCGTTACTAACCGTCCTCTGCTTTACCAGCAGTTTCCAGCACGTATTGTTACCGATCTTATACCTCATCAAGGCCCTCTAGGTGGCATTCTCACCGGGCTTTTTTATACTACTTCTTTTCCAGCCTTAGTTTTGGCCTGCGATTTACCCTTTGTTACAACTAAGTTTTTAGAATTTTTAATTTCTTACTGGGACGAAAGGCTGGATGCCCTTATTCCGAAAACCCCTGATGGACATCAGCCCCTATGTGCTATATACGGAAAAGGGGCTATGCCTGTTTTGGAAGCACAGCTTAAAAGGGGTGATTTACGGCTATATCAAGCCTTAAGGCGGTTAAAAAAACAATACCTTCTACCTGAAACCATTGCCCGAATTGATCCAGGAGGACGGACTTTTTTTAATCTAAATACCCCATCCGATTTTCTTATGGCTCAAAAACTGTGTGAAAAAAAACACACTTAAAAAGTTAGGTGTGGGTTTTCTCCCATGTTTATATAAGGACTAAAATTTCATTTTACGTATAATTAAGGGTAAAATGAATTCGGCATTCTTTTTGCTTGAAGAACGGGATTGCTATGTTTTGGGCACAGAAGACTCTAAAAGACGAAGTTGCTTGTACAGGGATTGGCTTACATTCTGGCAAGAAGGTTAATCTTAAATTATGCCCTGCTCCACCTAATACAGGTATTATCTTTAGACGTATAGACTTAGCTTCGCGGCCAGAAATAAAGGCCCACATTGCAAACGTAGTGGATGGCCGTTATGCGACTACCATTGGCCAAAACAAGGTTACCATCAGCACTGTAGAACACCTTTTAGCTGCCCTTTTGGGGCTAGGTATAGATAACATCTTTGTAGAAGTAGATGCCCCAGAAGTGCCTATTATGGATGGCAGTGCGGCTCCTTTCGTTTACCTAATCAAGGAAACTGGCCTTAAGATTCAGCCTGTACCCAAACGAGTATTTGTGTTAAAGAAGCCATGTATTATTAAAGAAGGAGATAGGTGGATTTACGCTGCTCCTGTGGCTGATGGAGGACTTAGGATTAATTTCACGATTGATTTTGATCATCCGCTTTTAAAGAAGCAAACATATACCTTTCACTTTTCACCTAAACGCTTTGAAAAGGAAATTAGCCGTGCCCGTACCTTTGGCTTCTTAAAGGAAGTCAAATGGTTACATGAACAGGGGCTTGCACGGGGAGGTTCTTTAGATAACGCTGTGGTGATAGATGAATTTCGTGTCCTTAATAAAGAAGGGCTGCGCTATAAAAATGAGTTTGTCAGACATAAAATCTTAGATTTGTTAGGCGATTTATCTCTTCTTGGTGGGCTTTTAGTGGCTAAAATAAAGGCCTATAAGACAGGTCATGCTTTAAATCACAAACTGGCGCGTTATCTTTGGCAAGACCGCCATCTTATAAAAGAAGTTTCCCTCCATCCGCCTCAGACCGTAAGGCATGTTACCCAAAGGCATTATTCCCTTTAACTCTTGACGGCACTTTCTGGGTAGGCTATGTTAGGAACACCTTAAAATTGTTAAGGAGGGTTATCTGTGCCTCAATGTAAGGTTAATAAAAATAAAAAGCATTGTCCTTGTACTTATGAACCCTGTGAAAAAAAGGGTATATGCTGTGAGTGCATAAGATATCACCGGCAGAGAGGAGAGTTACCCGCATGTTACTTTCCTCCGGACATAGAGGCCACCTATGATCGTTCCATTGAAAAATTCATTGAAATTTACCAGAAAAGAGGCCGCTGGTGGTAATTACTGATTATTGATTACTAGGTTAAATATGGCACGGGTTTTAATTGCAAATCGGGCTGAGATTGCCATCCGGGTAATGCGTGCCTGTCAGGCCCTTGGGTTAGAGTATGTAATGGTGTATACTGAAGAGGATAAAGAGTCCCTTCATGTCCGCTTAGGCAGAGAAGGGGGTGGAAAGGTATTTCGGATTGCTAGTTATACTGATCCTAATGAAATCCTAGAAATCGCTGACTACACTAAGTGTGACGCCATTCATCCTGGCTATGGCTTTTTGGCCGAAAACTATAGATTTGCCCGCAGAGTAACCTTGCGTAAACGGCCCTTAATCTTTATTGGACCTAGGTGGGAAGTTATACGAGAGCTAGGAAGCAAAATTAACACCAAGGCTGTGGCCCAACGCTTGGGCATACCGGTAATTCCAGGTTCTGACCGTCCTATTTACAATGAAATGGAAGCTGAAAATATTGGCATGCAGTTGTTTCACTTGCAGTGGGAAGAAGGAATTAAACACCCTGCCATTCTGGTTAAGGCATCGGCTGGTGGTGGTGGCATGGGTATAGAAGAAGTAACTGACTTAAATCAGCTACGAGCGGCCTATCGGCGCATCAGAAGATATGCCAAACGGGAATTTGGAGATGAAGGGGTATTGCTAGAAAAAAAATTGCCGGTTTTCAATCACATTGAGGTACAACTTGTCTGCAGTCGGCATGGGGAGCGCGTCCATTTTGGCACCCGAAACTGTACCATTCAGAGTATCTCTCGGCAAAAGCGGATAGAAGTAGCCCCTGCCTTTGATATAGATTATCAATATCAATTTAACCCCAAAGAGGTGATAAAAAAAATCATTTATTATTCCCTTAAAATGGCTGCTTATTTAGACTATGATAGTGTAGGCACCTGGGAATGGATTGTTACACCAGAGGGTAAGTTTTACCTTTTAGAGGTCAATCCTCGCATTCAGGTAGAAAGTGGAGTATCTGGTTTGATTGCCCAGATTAAAAAGCAACCACGAGGGGTGGATCTGGTTAAAGAACAAATTCGTCTTGCTCTAGGGGAAAAGCTTAAATATAAACAAAAACATATTTACTTTCAAGGCTGTAGCATTGAATTTCGGATTGTAGCTGAAGATACCAAACAGGGATTTCGGCCTTGGGGAGGTACCATTACCAAGTTTAAGTTTCCCCAGTATGATTGGTTAAAAGTATACAGCCATGTGCCCCAAGATCGGCCCTATACTATCCCCAGCAATTATGATCCCAATCTGGCCTTGGCTTTAGTATGGGGAAAAACAGTAGAAGAAGCTAAAAAAAGAGGGAAACAACTTTTAGAAGAAATAGAAATAGAAGGTAAAAATACGCAAGGAAAGCCAATTGTAACCAACATCCCCTTTTTAAAAGAAAAAATAAATGTAATTTTGCGATTTGTAACATGTTAGAGCTGGAAAAAAAGGTTTTATTTTTACAGAAAAGATTGGTTTATTTGATGGATATTAAGGGTGAGCTTTTTGGCGATCGTCTCGTCCCTCTTCAGAATTGGTTGGATACCCTCAAAAGTCAGCTTTATACCCTTTCGGCGGCAGAACTGAAAGATAGTTTAGATAAAATTGCCGCTCAGATTTACCTCTATGAAAAGGAAGCCGAAGAAAAACTTACCCCTTTAGACTATGTTCGCATTGTTCGCCATCCTTTCCGTATGACGTTAAAGGACATTTTAGAAAACGTCTACGATGACTATGTAGAGTTGGGAGGAGAAGATGAATGTAACATTGATCCGGCGGTGATTGCCGCCCGGGCTACAATTAGCCGTAAGGTAGGAAATCGCATTTATACTTACCAGGTAATGGTCCTCGGGCATGAAAAGGGACATGGAGAAGAATTTCGCAACGGCGGGAGTGCCAAGCCATGGGGAAACGCTAAGGCACTACAATTTATGCAGGTAGCCGAGACAGAAGGCATTCCTATTCATTCCTATATTTTTACACCTGGTGCCTTTCCCATAGAGGATTATCCTGGCGCTGCCCAGCAGATTGCCCGCAATCTTTACGCCATGGCTGGATTAAAGGTGCCCATTATCTCCTTCATTTCTGAAGGTGGATCCGGTGGAGCCGAGGCCATAGGGCTTTCTGATCTAAGGCTTATGTTCTCACATGGTTACTACTCGGTCATCTCGCCTGAGGGGGCAGCAGCTATTGAAGGCAAGCTCAAAGAAGGAGAAAAGGCACCGCTAGACCTTGTGCGGCGTTGTGCCGAACAGTTAAAGATCACGGCAAAAGATAATCTAGAGCTAGGCACGATTGACCGCATTATTCAGGAACCTCCTTTAGGGGCAAAAAGCGAGGACTATGCGTTCTTCCAGCAACTCAAGAAGGAAGTTATCAAGGCCACTGATGAAGTTGTCCTCTCTGTAAAGAGCCTGAGTGCTTTAAGGGCTTATCATTTAAAGAAAAACGGACTACAGGACACTAGCAATATCTATATTCGTTGGGAACTGAATGAAAAGGAAAAACAGAAGCTTGTGCAAAAGCGTAGGCAAAAATATAGGGCCATGGCACGTAATTTTTATGCCGATTTGCGGAGTCCATGGCAAAAGAAGGTTGAAGAAGTTAAAAATTACTTTTTAAGGGTAAAGACATATTTCTACTTTGACCTCCTTAAGCGTCCCAGACGTCGTTTAGAAAGGATTGGTGAGGACATAAAAGCAGAGGCACATGTAATCCTTAGCTACTTTTTTTCGCCTTTTATCCAATTGAAAGAAAGGTTCTTCCCGCCCAAACAGAAATATTACTTTAAACTAGAATATGAAACAGAGGTATATGAAACAGAGGTAGAAGACACTCAATCAAACAACGGCTATGTCAGTCCTTTAGCCAAGGTAGATAAGACTATTACTTGCCCTAATGCCGAAAGGTGTGGGTGTTATGACATTTGGATTCCAGATCTTTACACCGACCTTTGTGGTATCTGCCCCAACTGTGGGCATCATTTTCCCTTGGAATATCAGTGGTATCTTAACTGTCTCTTTGACAAAAATTCCGTCAGGGAGTTTAATGCCGAAATTGCCTCCATCAATCCCTTAGGTTATGAAGGATTTGACGCAAAACTAAATCAAGCCAAGCAAAAAACAGGCAGACACAGTGCCATTATTACCTTTGACGCCAAGGTTATGGGAATTAGTCTGGTTGTCGTCATGCTTTACACTGATTTTCGGGGAGGCACAGTGGGAGCGGCTGAAGGAGAAAAGTTTGTCCTTGCTTGTGAACGCGCAAGATTGCTTAGAAGACCACTTCTGGCCTATGTTCACGGGACGGCTGGCATTCGGATCCAAGAAGGTACGATAGGGGTCATCCAGATGCCCAAGTGCACGGTGGCGGTAAGGGAATACTTAGAAGCAGGGGGGCTTTATATCGTAGTCTATGACAACAATTCTTATGCCGGACCAGTGGCTAGTTTCTTAGGCTGTGCCCCTTATCAGTTTGCTATTCGCTCTTCTCGCATTGGCTTTGCCGGGCCACGCGTGATAAGAGAAACCACAGGCACAGAAGTTCCTCCAGACTACCACTCGGCTGAAAACGCCTTGAAACGAGGCCATATTCAAGGTATTTGGGACAGGAGGGAATTTCGCAAAAACCTTTACATGGCCTTACGCACGATGGGGGGGAAGAATCTGTATTACAGGTAAATTAGACACAGCTTTACAGTTAAAGCTTTTATAAGGGAGACTACACGTAAACTAAATTTTTAAGGAGTTTGTAATGGGAGAGATAGTCATCAAAATTCCTTGTGATGAAAATAAATTTTTTGATTTAACTAAAGAGAATATTAATTCCGAGCTAAAAAAATAGAACGTGTTCTTAAAGAATTAAGACAAAAAAAGGCTTTAAGAGAGTTAATCAAACTAGCAGGAACTTTACCAGAAGATTTTAAGATTTCTGATGAAGAATTATATATGCAAGGGGATTAAATGTTAAAAAGGTTCTAGAGAATGAAACCTACTCTGGGGTTTGAAGAAATAGAAAAAGTTATTGCGGAGTTTAAAAGAAATCCTTTTCAGAATTACCCTGTCTTTACCCCTCACACCGGCGTAGTTTCCCTTAAGGTAAAAAAAGGAGATAAAGTAAAGGGCACAAGCGGCAAGTGGTTGGAGAAAAAGGGCACGTTGTTATACACCTTAACGCGGCAAGGAAACGTAAAGCCCTTTTATGCCCCTATTGAAGGTGAAATAACTGATCTTAAAAAAGAATTAGAGGGACAGTTTGTAGAAGCCAATACCTATCTTTTAACCATTAGACACCGTTTATCCAAAGAAGAAACGATCAACAAAATTCTAGAAAAATTCTTAGATATTTACCGGGCACCAGAAACGGCCAAATATTATCTAGCACCGGAGTTAAGTAAAAAGATTGAACAAAAGGGACTACAACAGATACTTATCCAGCCAGGGGATGAATTTTTGGTCATGTCCCGGATGAAACGGGATGTTACCCTTGTCTACGATGGTCAGCCGGGTATCATTTATGCCCTTTATTTTAAGCCCAATACCACCATTGCCCAAGGTGAACCCCTTTTAGGTATCTGCCCACCTGAACAGGCAGAGTTCATTTCTAATTTGGTCAAGAAGATCCAATTAGAATGGGATTGATTCCCTTGCGTGATCCAGATAAAGAAATTATCCTTAAGGCTCAATACGAGGCCCTTAAGCCACAGGCCTTGGCTAAGCGGATAACAACATACGGAAAGGGAGCGAAACGGATCTGGCGCCGCGGAGCATTTATTGGTCATAAGCTATTTTATTTTAAACAAGCTATACGCACGATGGAATTGGCTAAGGAATATGTTACTACCACTTCTAAAAAAGGCCAGGTGCCTTATTCGGGCACTGTCTTTATGGCTGAAACCCTTTTAAGGGCCAAGGGCAGATATACACGGAAATGGTTTGCCCCTAAAGGTGGACTATGGTTTAGTCTTTTAATTTATCCCGAAGTAGACACACCCTATATTTATCTTTATCCGCTAGTAGCAGGCATTGCCTGTTGTGAGGCCTTAAGAGAAATAGGTGTGAAAGCAACGCTAAAGTGGATAAATGACCTTTTGTACAATGGCCGTAAAATAGGAGGAATTTTAACTGAAACCTTCTTTTCCCCTCAAAAAGACCCATATCTTATTTTGGGAATAGGCATAAACCTAAATAATACCCTTCCTACTTTTCTTAAAAATACCGCTATTTCTGCTAAAGAAATTACGGGGAAGGAAATAGATATAGATCTCTTTTTTTGCTTCACGCTGCTAAAATTAATCTGGTATATAGGTTTACTACACGAAGCAGAAATTCAAAAAAATACCAAAGGCATTATAGATATCTGGAGGCAATATACGGACTCTTTGGGCCGAAAGGCCATATATGGTGAAGATTTAACCAAAGAAAAAGGGGAAGAGGTGGAAATATTGGGTATTAATCCCTATGGAGGGCTTATTTTGCGTTTTTCTAAAACACAAGAAGTACAAACCGTTTATTCGGGGGAGTTAATTTATTGTTGAGGAGGTAATCATGGCCAAAATAGATGCTTTTTTTGAATTAATGCAAAAGTATAAGGCATCCGATTTACACCTTTTGTCAGGTTCTCCGCCTATTTTAAGAATTAACGGAGAGTTACAAAGGGTGAAATATAAAGTACTAGACGATGTAGAATTAAAACCCATGCTTTATGAGATCATTACCGAAGAGCAAGCTAAAGAATTTGAGGAGACAGGAGATCTTGACTTTGCCTATGAGGTGCCGGGACTAGCCAGATATAGGGCAAACTACTTCATGCATAAAGATGGTATTGGGGCAGCCTTTCGGGAAATTCCCGAAAATATAAAGACCATTGATGAACTAGGTCTGCCTCAGGTGCTTAAAAGTTTCGCTTTATTGCCTAAAGGATTGGTGTTGGTTACCGGCCCCACAGGGAGTGGTAAGTCCACCACTCTGGCCGCCATTATTGACTACGCCAACGAAAAAAGAAAGGCTAGAATTATCACTATTGAAGATCCCATAGAATTTGTCCATAAACACAAAAATTGTGTGATTAGCCACCGTGAGGTAGGACATCACACCCATTCCTTTGCCGCAGCATTAAGGGCTGCCTTAAGAGAAGACCCCGATATTATTTTAGTGGGTGAAATTAGAGACTTAGAAACGGCTCGTCTGGTTATGGAAGCAGCAGCCACTGGACACTTGGTTTTGAGCACTCTTCATACCGTTGGTGCAACTAAAACTGTGGATCGTTTGGTAGAAATGTTTCCTACTGATGAACAGAATTTTATCCGTTCACTATTTTCTGATGTCATTCGGGGCGTTATCTCCCAGACATTATTTAAACGTATAGACCGTCCAGGAAGAGTAGCAGCCTTAGAAATTATGGTGGCTACCTATGGTGTACGCAATCTGATTAGAGAAAATAAAACACATCAGTTGTCTTCTTTAATTCAAACTGGTAAAAAATATGGCATGCAGACACTGGACGATGCGATTATGGATCTTCTTTCTAAGGGAGTTATAGATCCTGAAGATGCTTATCTCAACGCAATTGATAAAGCTAAATTTAAACCATTTTTAAAACGCATTCCCAAGGATTTTACCGAGGTGTAAAATGGATAAAAGAATCGCTGTTTATATCATTCAGAAAGTGCTTGAATTCTCAAAAAGTTTTTCAGATATTCTTTTTTCTCCTTGGCATCCTGTTGAAATTCTTGAAGAAGGAACAATAAAAAAGGTAGAAGTACCAGGAATCAAAGTCCT
This sequence comes from Candidatus Desulfofervidaceae bacterium, assembly GCA_027064585.1. GTDB lineage: Bacteria > Desulfobacterota > Desulfofervidia > Desulfofervidales > Desulfofervidaceae > JAGHCL01. The sequence goes on from JAMOPI010000009.1 coordinate 48,668, forward strand.
TTCTCCATTTCAAACAGAAACTCTTTCGTTGGCACTCATAGATAACAGGAGACGCTTATTGCATGATCTAATTAGCACTGGTTCGTGTGATCTTTCTTATCAAGTAGGAAAAATACGGTTTAGAGTAAATGTTTTTGCTGAACAAACAGGTTATGCCATCGTCATGAGAAAGTTACCAGGAAAAGTGCCTACTATTGAAGAACTTGGGCTTCCTTCTATATTTAAAGAAATAGCTAAAGAGGTCTCAGGTATTGTACTTTTTGCTGGTCCTACAGGTAGTGGTAAGTCAACTTCTATTGCTGCTATTTTAGAAGAGATAAATCAGACGAAAATGGTTCACATTGTTACTTTGGAAGACCCTATTGAATTTGCCTTTACCTCTTTCAAAGCCACTTTTAACCAGCGGGAATTAGGTTCTCACTTTAACGATTTTGCTACGGCCTTAAGGGCCGCTCTACGCCAGGCCCCGCATATAATTATGGTGGGAGAAATGCGGGATGCAGAAACCGTCAAAGTAGCCTTAAGTGCCGCTGAAACAGGACACCTGGTCGTAAGCACCATTCATGCTTCCTATGCAGGACAGGCTATTTCTAGAATAGTGGATATGGTGGGTAAGGAAGAGGAAAGCTTTACCCGTGTCCGTTTAGCTGGAACATTACGCTGGATCATTTGTCAGAAGTTAATTCCTAAAAAAGATGGCCGCAGGCTGGCCATCTTTGAAATTTTAAGAAATAATCTACGTGTGCAGGAGGCCATTTTACAAGGAGCCAAACCAAGTGTCTTTTATGATATTTTAGCCAAAGGTAGTGTATATGGTATGTGTACATTTGACCAACAATTGATAAGTGCTTACGAAAAACAGCTTATAGACGAAAAAACCGCCCTTACCTACGCTAGTTTCCGGTCAGTAGTAAGAAAAGGTATAGACCAAATCAAGGCGAAACGAGGAGAGGCTACCTCCGACCTGAATGGGTTAGAGCTAGATATAGAAAAGGAAAATTCATTTCATCTACTTTAAGGAGAAATAACATGAAAGTGTTATTAGTAGAAATACCACCCCAAATAGTTAAATTTATTCAATTAGCTTTAAAGCAGATAGATAAAGAAGTTATCACTCTTACTACTACTATTGAGGGGCTTTCAGATGCCCTTTATTTTCAAACCTATAAATTAGTTTTTTTTCTTGATCAGTCATATCCCAAATTTATACCTATCATAACTAAATTTCCAATGGAAAAACGAAGAGAAATGATCTTTGTATTATTTGTTGAAAGAGGTAGAAGTTTAGATCCGCTTCAGGCATTTATAAAACATGTAGATGCCGTAATTAATATAGAAGAGCTTTCGGGGCTAGGTCAATATATTGAAAGTATTTTGGAAAATCATCAGCGACTCTACCGAGGTTTTTTTCAAGTATATCAAGCTGTAGAAGAAATGAAATAATCTAAAAAGTGATTTTTTATGTCTAAACCTATCATCTTAGTAATAGACCGTAGCGAATTTAACCGGGAATTTGTAAAAGAATTTCTAGCAGAGGCCAGTGTTGTTGCTACCTCTAGTGGTAAAGAAGGATTACAAAGTCTTAAGCAGACTATTCCGCACTTAATTTTGCTTGAGCTACAATTGCCAGATATGGACGGTATTAATTTTCTCACTCACATCCAACCGGTTATAAAAAAATATCATATTCCTGTATTGGTATTAGTATCGCGTAAACTTACTCGTCCTCAAAAAATTGAGCTCATTTCTTTAGGGTGTTATGATTTTATTATGAAACCAATTGACATTACCGAACTGCAACTACGGGTTAAACATGCCCTTGAGTTTAAAACATATCAAGAGGAGTTAGAAAGAAAAGTAGCGGAAAAGACGCAAGAATTGCAAAAGGCATATAAGGCCCTTCAAAAAGCTAATCAGCAACTTAAAAAGGCCCATCTAGAAATTATCAACATTCTAGGAAAAGTAGCCGAGTTAAAAGATGAAGGTACAGGGGCACATATTATAAGAACCAGTAAATATGTAGAAATCATTGCACGGGCCTTAGGCTTGCCAAAAGAACAGTGTGAGATACTTGCTTATGCCTCTCCGCTTCACGATATAGGAAAAATATGTATTCCTGAGGTCATTTTACTCAAAAAAGGTAAACTGACGGATGAAGAGTTTGAAATCATGAAACTGCATACCAAAATGGGTGCAGCTATTTTAGAAGGAATAAATATTCCTTTGATTAAAACTGCTAAGGAAATTGCTCTTACCCATCATGAAAAATGGGACGGTACTGGATATCCTCAAGGACTGAAAGGTACTGAAATACCTTTAAGTGGTAGAATTATGGCCATTGCTGATGTCTTTGATGCCCTTTCTCAAGAAAGGGCCTATAAAAATGCTTGGCCTATAGAACAAATTATGAACTATTTTTTTGAAAACATGGGGCAACATTTTGATCCGCAGTTGGTGGATATATTTGCCTACCATCTGGATGAGTTTTTAGAGGTAAGAGATAAATTTAAAGATACGAAAACTAATCATTCAGAGTTAGCAGAATTTTTGGAAAAGATCAAATGGTTTTATCAGAAAAAATTATGTTTATAGCTATTACGAAAAGTTAAATCCCTCACCCAAATAAATGGCAAGCAACAAAATGTCCTGGTGTAATTTCCTTTAACATAGGTACTTCCTGTGTGCAAATTTTCTTTTTTTCCGGACAACGAGGGTGAAATACACAGCCTTTAGGTAAAGAAAGGGGATTTGGAGGTTCCCCAGCAACTGTAGCTTCTACTTTTTTACCAAAGGCAGGAATAGCCTGCCAAAGGGCGTGTGTGTAAGGATGATGGTCGCTTTTAAAATGTTTTCTCTCCATTATTTCTATAATTCTCCCCAAATACATAACGGCAATGCGGTCAGCAATCAGGGCCGTAAGACTCAAATTGTGGGAGATAAAAAGATAGGTAATACCCTTTTGGATCTGAATATCCAGCAAGAGATTGACAATCTGGGCCTGTACTGAAACATCAAGGGCCGAGGTAGGCTCATCAGCCACGATAAACATTGGTTCTAAAATAAGTGCCCGCGCAATCGCCACCCTTTGCCTTTGTCCACCAGAAAGTTCATGTGGGTAAACATCCTTTACCTTAGCAGGAAGGCCTACTTCTCTCAATATCCTCACAATTTTTCTCTCTCGCTTCCGTTTATCTTTTAAAATCCCATGGACAAGTAAGGGTTCTTCTAAAATTTGTTTAATAGTCTGGCGTGGATTAAGAGAGGCAAAAGGGTCCTGAAAGATAGGCTGGCAAAATCGCCGCCAGCTTTTAAGTTGACGTGGTTTTAAAGTGGTCAAACAGATATCTTCCCACCAAATCTCTCCCTTATCCGGCTGTTCTAAAAGCAGAAGTAATCGGCCCAAGGTAGATTTTCCACATCCGCTTTCTCCCACCAGTCCAAGCAATTCCCCCCTTCTTATTTCTAAATTGACTCCATTTACGGCCCAGAGTATCTTTTTTTGAACACTTAAAGGATGGGTCTTTACCTTATAGCTCTTAGATAAATTGTTGGCCCTTAAAAGTGTCTCACGCATATAACCAACACGCCACCTTGTGATGAGGTAAAACTTCCTTTAAAGGTGGTCTCTCTTGCTGGCAGAGAGACATTTTTTGCGGACAGCGAGAAGAAAAAGGACAGCCAATATCTGTTTGTTCTGGCCTCTCTCCAGGAATAGGTATTAATTTTCTTTTTTCTGCCGACGCCTCTTCGATAGAAGGAATTGCCTTTAGTAATCCCTGTGTATAGGGGTGAAGGGGATTTTTAAAGAGCTCTTCTGTAGGAGCAACTTCCACAATTATGCCTGCATACATGACCATGATTTTTTGGGCAATTTGGGCTACCACGGTGAGATCGTGAGAGATAAAAAGAATGCTCATCTGCCTTTCTTGGCTCAATTTATTTAAAAGGTTTAAGATCTGGGCCTGAATAGTTACATCCAGGGCCGTGGTTGGTTCATCGGCGATTAAAAGCTTAGGTCTTAAAGCTAAGGCCATGGCAATCATCACCCGTTGCCGCATACCTCCACTCAACTGATGGGGATAGGCATTAAGGCGTGAGGAGGCTGCAGGCATCCCTACGGCTTCTAAGAGGGTAATAGCCTGTTGCCTTGCTTCTTTTTTAGATAGACCAAAGTGATACCGCAGGCCTTCGCTAATCTGTTCTCCAATGGTAAACACTGGATTTAAGGCCGTCATGGGGTCTTGAAAGATCATGGCTATTTGTTTACCCCTTATGGCACAAAGCCCTTCTTCAGGCAAAGAAAGCAGATTTCTCCCTTGAAACCAGATTTCTCCTTTAACATATTCTCCAGGCCTAGGCACCAAACGAAGGAGAGAAAGAGCAGTGATACTTTTACCCGAACCTGATTCCCCTACCAACCCTAACCGCTCGTTTTCATTTATGGCAAAAGAAACGCCATTGACTGCCTTTAAGATGAAATCTTTCTTCCTAAACCAGATATGCAGATCTTTAACCTCTAGGAGCATCTTGCTTATGCCGTTCCACCAACCACAATCTCTGGAAGTAATAAGGTTGGTTGACCATCGCTGACTGGGGCATGTTGTCCGTCCTTACCACAGGTACCAAAGCCAAAGTTTAAATCATTCCCAACCATGGCAATGGATTGTAACACCCTTGGGCCATTACCAACCAAGGTTGCCCCTCTGACCGGTTCTCCAATTTTACCCTTTTCCAAGAGATAGGCCTCGGCGGCCTCAAAGACAAAATCACCGTTGATAGTGTTTACCTGCCCTCCTCCCATCTTACGAACAAATAATCCCCTTTCCACAGCCTTAACGATGTCTTCTGGTGGGGTTTCGCCAGGGGCAATAAAGGTATTGCCCATGCGTGGGATGGGCTTGTGCCGATAGGACTGCCTGCGGCCATGACCATTGCTTTCTAGACCCTGTTTAAGGGCGTATTCCAGGTTGTAAAGATATGTTCTTAACACACCATTTTCAATCAACACTGTCCTTTGAGCAGGCGTACCTTCATCGTCATAGGCATAAAAACCATAATGTCCTTTAAGGGTAGGATCGTCTATGACCGTAATCAGAGGAGAAGCCACTTGTTCTCCAATTTTATTGGCATAAACCGAAAGCCCCTCCGTGGCCAAGTCTGCTTCCAATCCGTGTCCAATGGCCTCGTGGATCATCGTTCCACCCGCTTCACTAGAAAGCACGACTGGCATCGTGCCGCTTGGGGCCGGTGTGGCCTTAAGCATTTTCAAAGCACGTGCAGTCGCTATTTCAGCAATTTCTTCTGGAGTCTTCTCCGTAAATAGCTCCATGCCTTTAGATGCCCCCCAAGGCTCATATCCTGTTTGTAAAATACCGTCTTTTTCCGCCACGGCTTGAACATAAAAGACAATTCTTACCTGCGTTTCATCCACAAATCCATTTAGACTGCTAAAAATTTTCACCCTTCTTATTTTCTCGCGGTAAACCACCTTTACCTGCTTAATGAAAGGGCTTTTCCCCCAGGCCACTTGCTCTGCCCTTTTTATTAAGTCTACCTTCTTTTCTAGGGGCCAATCTAGAGGAGAAATGGCCAGTTCTGTGCTTACTACGGCCCTTTGTGGAAGTTCCTTTTTTGCTTCTTCCCCTGTCTTACTCATAAAACGGGCCAGTTCATACAGGCTCTTTGGCGAAAGATCATTAGTATAACCGTAAATCGTCTCTCCCTGCCTTAATATGCGCAGCCCTACGCCCTTATCTATGCCATAACTCACCTTCTCTATCTTTTTATTTTCAGAAATGATAGTCGCACCATAGGTCTCTTCCCAAAAGATATCAGCTAAATCACTGTTTTTTTGTAACAAACCTAATACCTTTGTTAATGTTCCCATTACTTTCGGCATCATTGCTTACCTTATCCCTCTTCCTCAAAACAAAAAAGGGGAGTGAACCTCACCCCCCCTCTACTCTTACCTAAAATAGAACAACTTTAAACTTCTTCAACAGTGATACAATTGTCGGGGCAAACCTCCACACAGCTCATGCAACCTACACACTCATCGGCATTTACTGGGTCAGACTTGCCATCTACAATTTCCCACACCCCGACCGGACAAATCTCTACACACTCACCACATCCTGTGCAACAATCTTTGTCATTGCTGGGTTTAAAAGCCATCTCTAACCTCCTTCAAAAAATTTGTAAAAACACTTATAAAAAAAACTGTCTTTTTTGTCAAGAAAATTTTGAGGCTGTTTGAAAAATATAGTTAACCGCATAATTCTATGTAATTTATGGAGACCTTTTTCTTCCCAAGGCCCAATCTAACTAACTGTAGCACCTTCGCTCGCTCATGCGGTTAAGGGCAAGCCCGAAGGGCACAGCCTGCACCTTTGGCGCAGGTCTATAGCAAGCAAAGTTGACCATCCAACAAGGCCTTGGCGTATAATTTCTGTAAGTAAGAAGGAAAATTCATCAATTTTTGCGGAATACTATATACTATAAATCAATTGCGGATTTTGGCCCAATGTTCAATTTTCAAACAGCCTCAGAAAATTTTTAACTTTTAAGTTGTCTTTTTCCGAAAACCTTGCATTATCACCGGAGGAACAATCGTTAAGGCAATAATCGCCTCACCAATCCACACTGCCTTCCATGAGGCCGTAAAATGCCAAATGGCTCCCCCACTAACTATAAACAGAATACCAAACACAATTAAAATTCCCAAAACTCTAGGCCATGGCATAACCAAACCTCCTTTTTAATTTCCCTTTACCTATTCTCTTTAGCTCATTTTTAAATGAAAGGCAAGAAAAAATACTCAAAAAACTCCTTATTAAAGGGAAACGGTAAGCCCCCTAACAAGGTATTGTTAAACACCTGATTTTTTTCACCGTTTTTAATCCCTTATCTTTTAAAGCCAAAATTAAACCTAAAATTCCTAAAATTCCTAAGCCAATAAAAACTCATGTTAATTCATTCATCCATTATCTCCTTTCCATCCAAAATATACCCTACTAACCAAAAAAGCAATCCTACTAATAGTCCTAAAATGATGTTAAGTAGGTTAAGCAACGAGGGTTTTGCTAAAGGAGCTAGCACTAAAGTTGCAATTGTAATCTTTCCTATGTCCCCAAAAGCTTTCGCTAAATTATCTTTTTGTTTCTCTGTTTTTATTACTTTCATCCAACCGTTTTATTCAACATAATAATCCAATCCCGTATGTGTAATCTCATCTTCTTTCATTAAAAACCGCAAGGTATTTTTAAGCTTCATCAATTGAATAAAAAGGTCATGTTCAGGATAAAGTCCTTCTTTTACCATCGGGCTTTTGAAATAGAAGGAAAGCCATTCTTGAATACCGTAAAGTCCTGCCCTTTGGGCAAAGTCAATAAACAGGGCAAGGTCTAATACCACTGGTGCAGCCAAGATACTATCCCGACAGAGGAAATTAACCTTGATCTGCATTTTATAGCCTAGCCATCCAAAGATGTCTATGTTATCCCATGCCTCTTTGTTATCTCCTCTGGGTGGATAGTAATTAATACGCACCTTGTGATAAACATCCTTGTATAGCTCAGGATAAACATCTGGCTGCAGGATATAATCAAGCACAGACCTTTTGCTTATCTCTTTTGTTTTAAAAGAGGCTGCATCATCTAAAACTAATCCATCCCTATTTCCTAAAATATTGGTAGAAAACCAGCCCTTTAATCCCAACATCCTTGCCTTAATACCAGGGGCAATGATGGTCTTTAAAAGAGTTTGGCCTGTTTTAAAATCCTTTCCTGCAATAGGCACCTTATGCTTCTCAGCCAATTCTATCAAGGCGGGGATGTCCACGGTCAAATTAGGCGCACCGTTGACAAATGGAATTCCACTTGTAATGGCCGCATACGCATAAAGCATACTCGGAGCAATATCAGGGTCGTTTCTTTTTAATCCTTCTTCAAAGTTGGCTAAGGACTTGTGCACATCTTTTAAGGGTAAGTAGGCCTCAGTACTTCCGCACCAGACCATGACACAGCGATCTACATTGTTTTTTTTCTTGAAGTCTTCAATATCCGCCTTTAATGCCTCAATTAAATCAAGATAATTTGTTTCTTTTTTTACATATTCTCCCTGTAAATTATGCACAAATTCCTGTCTAAAAACAGCTGGATAGGGTTTGATAGAGCCTAAAAAGTCCTTTAATGTCTCTACCAAATTCTTCTCTAATACTTGAGCCTTCAAGCAGGCATCATAAAGATTATCAGGAAAGATATCCCATCCACCAAAGACAAGGTCTTCTAGAGAGGCCAAGGGAATAAAGTCCTTAATCTTAGGGACACGGCCTTCTGTCCTTTTGCCTAAACGAATGGTTCCCATCTGGGTAAGTGAACCAATAGGTAAGGCCATTCCCCTCCTTACAGCCTCTACACCAGCAATAAAAGTAGTACTTACTGCCCCTGCTAATCCAGGTAATAACACGCCTAACCGTCCTTTAGCAGATAAAATATCATCCTTTTTCCGAATCTCCTTCTCCTTCACTTTCTCACCTCCTTATTTTATTGTAAGATGCCAAACTGGCCCTTAATTCTTCTCCATTCCAATGGATAATAGCATACCCCCTATCAATACTTCCTGGATTAAGGATAAGTGTCCTACCAATTTGGTCTTTGTTCCTAGACTCATGAATATGTCCACAAATACATAAATCAGGCTGATGTTTTTCTATAAATTCTCTTATTACCTTACTACCTACATGTTCTCCCCGGCCAACAATATCTGTAGTAGTACCATAAGGGGGACTATGGGTAATGAGGATTTTATGAGATACATCCTTGATTTCTTCATAGGCCGTGTATAAAAAGGCAGCAATTTCCTCTTCTTCATATTCACTAGGAGTGTTAAAAGGCGTGGGTGGAGAACCTCCTACGCCAAAAATGGCCAAATTTTCATCTAATTTAACACCGCGCCCATGAAGATTGATACCCAATTTTGTAAAATATTGATCTATCTCCAACCGATCCATATTTCCAATTTGAGCTAAGATATTGGAATTATATTGTCTTATCTTTTTTATTACCCTCTCTGCCGCCACTTTTCCTCCAGCATTGGTTAAATCGCCAGTTATAATTACCCAATCTGCCTGCGGTAGCTCTTTTATCCTGTCGATATAATTTTCTTGACCATGAATATCTCCAAAAGCAACCATAATCATTTTTCTCCCCCTTGGCAAGGATTAAAAAAATGATAAATTTTATAAGGCTTAATCAAAAATTAGACTTTTTGTTTCGTCTTTAATTTTTATTTTCCCCTTTTTTAACATTAAGTCCGGAGTTAAAGCAATCCTTTGATCTGGAAATAGACGCTTAAGGGCTAACAAATTGCATCTCTTTTGACCAACAATCTGTGAAACCATAGCTGGAGAAACATAAATACAAATCTTCTTACTTCCTGAAAAATGCGTTCGCAAAATGTCTTTTATCTTCTCTAAATAAATAGCCCCCTTTACGAGTTCACCAAAAGCTGGATGCCAGGGGCCGGCTAAAATATGACCTGGAGTTAAAAGGCTTTGGGTTGGCTGAAGTCCCATGCGAATCACTTTAATGCCAGCAGTCTCAAAACAAATAAACATATCCTTACATATTTCTATTGCCTTCTCTAAGGAGAGGGGTTTGTATCTGCCTTCTTTCCACCACCGCGCCAGGACAGTACCTTTAATGACAAGGGTAGGATAGATGCGGACAAAATCAGGCTGCCAATGAACTACGGCCTCTATCGTCTTCTGAAGGCTTGCTTTCGTCTCCCCAGGCAGGCCAGGCATAAGTTGCCAGCCTAAAGAAAAACCCATTTTTTTTATTAATCGGCTTGCTTGATAAACATCCTTAGCTGTATGTCCTCTCTTAGCCAAGGCAAGGACTTGATCATCCAGAGACTGAACACCCAGTTCAATAATCTGTACACCATAGGCCTTAAGTTCTTTTAACCTCTCTTCATCAATAGCATCTGGACGGGTAGATAAGCGAATCAAATCTACTAATCCTTTTTTTACATATGTATAGGCCAAATCCAATAATGACTTACGTAAGTCTGACTGTAAGGCAGTAAAACTTCCCCCATAAAAGGCAATTTGCACTTCCTGACGCTTGGGATGTCTCTTTCGGGTGAGAAAGAAATTAATCTCTGCTTTAATCTTAGCCAAATCAATGTGAGACTTGACCCCAGTAATGGTATTTTGGTTACAATAAACACATTGATGTGGACACCCTAAATGAGGAATAAATATGGGAATAACATAAGGCCTATTCATTTCTCCCACCTTTCTAGTGCCTCCTTAGCGGCCATCTGCTCCGCCATTTTACGGGATTTACCCCTACCCTTCCCCCAAAGCTTGCCGTGAATGTAGACTCCTACGATAAATTCCTTATCATGATCTGGTCCTATTGTTTTTAAGATCCGGTACTTAGGCAATATCTGAAGTTCAGCCTGAAGGCGATTTTGTAAGGTACTTTTGTAATCATTAAGTCGTGAAAGATTGATCTGACGTAAAAAAGGGGAAAATATCCTCAACACTACCTCTTTCGCCTTGACAAAGTCACTATCTAAATATACTGCGCCAATCAAGGCCTCTAGGGCATCGGCTAAAATAGAATCTTTGTTAGCCCCGCCCCCTTGTTGTTCACTTTTTCCCAAAAGCAGAACTTTATTTAAACAGATAGAACGTGCTACCTTGGCAAGAGCGGCCTCACCTACTAAACTTGCCTTTAAACGGGTTAAATCTCCTTCTCTTATTTTAGGGTAATGTATAAAAAGCCACTCTCTTATAATTAACTCCAACACCGCATCCCCTAAAAACTCAAGCCTTTCATTGCTCACTACCTTCATTTTATGGGCATAAGAACGGTGAGTCAAGGCCTGTCTTAAAAGAGCCTTATCTTTAAACCGATATCCTATCCTTTCTTCTAGTTCCTCCATTGATTTTATAACTTAAAATAATAATAGCCAACGGTCAACCTGAAGATAATTATCTTTTAAATATCAGGCATTACCAGATCGCGGATTTTAGATTATAGCATAATAAATATTGACAAAATGATAAAATGTGTTATTTTTGGGTTACTTAAAAA
>JAMOPI010000010.1 GCA_027064585.1 Candidatus Desulfofervidaceae bacterium
CAAAGGTTAAAGGAGCGGGACAGGAAGTTAAGGGAGGCCAGGGCAGCCCGCCTTGAGCAGTTTAATAAATTTAAAACCACCTTAATTGCGAAGCCTAATTTGTCCAATTCCCGCTGAACCAGGACAGAAAAAGCCCCTGGAACTTGGATCAGAAAAAATCTTTGTTAAAAGAATACATTTTGAGGAAAAGGATGAATAAGGACAAAAATTAAACTTAAAGTTTATTTTTAAGTTAGCACAAAATTTCTTTAGAAAAAAGTCCCGCAAGCATTCTGTAGGTAGGCCAAAGACCTATAGCGATGCCTTTATTTTGACTCTTCTACTCTATCAGCTTCTGAGGGGGCTTTCGTATAGAGAAGTAATGGAAAAAGCTTCTTCACAATTTTCTTGTATTCCTTCCCTTTCCACTTATCATTACCGAAATATGCCATTTGGATATTTCTGTTATGCTAGAATTTCTTACATTTGAGGTAAGACAATTCTTATCCGCGATGGGACAGGCTTCAGCTACAATGAGATATATCCTTTAAAACTCTACAGAGGCACTCAAACTTAAAAGACAAAAAATTTTTAGCCTGCAAGAAAGTCAGTTTCATGGCTCTATTCTTTCAATCCAACTAATGCCATCAAAATCGGTATCTGATGAAAGGAGATATTTAAGATTAAACCTTTGCATTGTCTCTAAAACCAGAGCATCATTCCCAAAAAGACCATAGGTTTCCATTATTGTTGGGAACTTTTTTAGAACTGAATAATTTACCTCTTTAATATCTAGTTTCAGGATTTCAATAAACTGTAGAACCTTTTTTACATCCTCTGCAAGCAGTTTTACCTTCTTTTTATCTTTCCTTAACCTTTGAGTTGCCTTATTTTCTATCCCGAATTTGACCTTTGCTGAGATTACCATTACTTTAAAAAGGACTTCATCTAAGATCCTTGTCGTTGTAACCAGATTTAGCCACCCAGTTTCAGCTAGCTTAAATATCTCTTTTGTATTGTCATTACATTCTCCAGTAAAAAAGTAGATAAAGGCATTTGCATCAACAAATATTTTCTTTCGGTAAAGCCGTCTTACATCAAAATCCATAGTATAACCCTTCATCTTCAGCTATTTTCCTGACAAAATCTTTATCATTTGTCTTTAAGAAACCGTAATATTCCTCAACCAAAAAGGTCTTTTCTGCATTTTTATAGAGCTCAAAGGCCTTTTGCTGTATCTGTTTATAGGTAGGCATCTTTCCTGTCTCTTTAGTTAAGATCCCAATGGCCTCAAATATGAATTTTTTCAAATATGCAGGGGTCTTTACCTTTCTTTTTAAACTCCTCCTATTGGGTGCCATTTTTCTTTTGTCCTTTAACCCCAATTCTTCCTTTACTTCTGCTATGTAACAGGTTTTAAAGGCATTTGGAGACGTAAGCCTTCTCATCTGTTTACCTCCTTATTACAAATAATCTATTTCTTAGTTTATCCCAAAAGTTAGGACTGTCAATATTCGGACTGAAATTTAAAGAACAGGAGAGACCAGAGGTAGAGGTAGCCAAACAGATTTTTATAGAACTCACGGGCTAAAACCCTATTTTTTAAAGTGGGGATACAGCCCGATATTGGATGGTGACTTTGAAGTAGCGGGATATACCTTAAAACTGATGAAAATAAAGAGAGCGATAGTATTTGAACTTAACCAGAGAACACAAAATAATACTTGGATACCTTAACCTATCACGCTGGGAGAGTCTGAAATCAAGTAAATTTTGGGTTATTGGTATTAATTGCCTTTTAAAAAGAGCCATGTTAAAAACTCATATGCCCTATTTTTTTCTTCCCATTATTGCCTTTTTTATTGGAATGATTGCCGTCCAAGCTGGGGTCTCAGGGGCATTCCTTCTCTTGCCTGTTCAGATTAGTCTGCTTGGCATTACCTCGCCTGTAGCCAGTGCTACCAATCTGGCCTATAACATCATTGCCATTCCTGTAGCGGTTTTGCGTTTTAAAAAAGAAAAAAGGTTCATCCTACCTCTTATCTTAGCCATTATTGCTGGGGCTGGTCCTGGTGTCCTGCCCCCATGGGGGGCAGGACAATAGCCTCTTTAATTCTATGGCCACGATCCTTCTTATCTGTTTGAATGAAGGGTGAGAAAAACCAGGTGTCCACTTGGGTGTGTATAAAAGATCAGAAACAACCAAAATCGCCACTGCCTCGGCCTTGTGTTGATCTGTCCAACGAAAAAGTCCCTCTGTTTCCATGTCTATAGCCATTATTCCTTGAGTACCTAAAGAGATAACCGCTGTCCGATCAAGAATATAGGGATTGTCTAAGGTAAAAATACTTCCTTCTAAAAAGGGTATCTTGAAGTGATTTTTTATCTCTTTTAAAAATCCTTCTGAGGCAAAAGATACTTCTTTATCCCTTGCTTCTTTAGGAATAATGACATCTCCAATCTTTATTTTTTTATTTATTCCTCCACACCATCCCCAAAAGATAAACCGTTTTGTTCCCCATGTATAGAGATGTTCTAATATAAGAAATAATTGGGGCCGACCAAAACAAGGTCCAACGAGCGTCAAAGATGAAAATAAATAAAGTTTAGCCAGGACTAAAGAATGTTTTTTCTGTGGTTTGGGCATAAGGCTTAAAAAGAGCCTTAAATCTAAGGGATGGGCAATAATAAGGGCGGTTTCTGGCAAAGAAAACCTTTTGGGAATAGAAAGCACCCTTAATTGATTTGCTTCTGATAAAGGCATGTTTATCCTTTAAGGACAGTCTATAGGAGAAAAATAAAGCTTAATATCTAAGACAGGTGTCTTATCAAGGGCATCTAGACCTTCTACTGAAATTTTATTTTCCTCTATTTCTAAGATTTTCACCAATTCCAGTCCTATGGGATTGGGACGGTCTGGACTACGGCTACAAAAAACACCTGTTAGACCCCTTTCTTGGGCCAGGCGTGGACAGACCTCAAGGGTAGTTCTGCTGGCCAGGTGAAACCAGCATAAAACCCAAATATAATCGCCAACCTTTAATCCCTTTATTGCCCTTTTAAATTGGGGATAAATAATAATTTTTCCTTTAACCTTTGCCTCTTGTCCTTGTCTTGGGGCCTCAGCCCGTGTCTTTAAAGGAGATTCAATCCAGCCTATCGGTTCTATTTCAATCCTGTATTTGCTCTGCTTCATCCCATACAACCTTAACCTTCCTTAATTGCGAGAGGCTCAAAGGAGTGATGGGTCCAAGACAGCGGGCTGTCCAGCAGATCTGGGCAATATGTTCAAGATTGTCCATAAGATCAAAGGCCTCAAAGAGATCTTTCCCCAGGGCCACAGCTCCATGTCTTTCTAAGATAATTACCCGACACTGCGGCAGAATAGAAAGTATACTTTCTGGCACCTCTCTTGTACCTGGAGTGCTATAAGGGGCAATGCCAATTTTAAGGGGAATAGCCTCTGGCAAGAAGGGATAGTCTAGCCGAAAGTCTACCATGGAAAGGGCGACGGTATAAGGGGGATGGGCGTGAACAATGGCACTAATGTCAGGCCTTCTTTCATAAATACTTAGGTGCATAGAAATTTCTGAAGTAGGTTTTCCCTCTCCTTCTACTACCCTTCCTTCTTTATTTACTACCAATAGGTCTTCCTTTCTTAAAAAAATCTTATTCCGCCGTGTCGGGGTAACCAGAAACTTTCCACCTTTTAAGCGAACACTTAAATTGCCAGTGCTACCAGCAATGAGGCCACGATTATACAAGGCCCTTCCTACCAGGATCATCTCTTCTTTTAGTTGCTCTAACTCTGACATTCTGTTTTCTTCTCTTTTAAACTAGTTTTCTTCCAGACAAAATAAATGCGTTGAAGCACAGTGATATTACTCAAAAGGGCCAAAAGAGGAATGATATAATTTAAAATGGAAAATAAGGCCCCAATGCCCAAAAGAATAATTCTTTCTGGCCTTTCTATAATACCAACATTACACTTTTCTTTTAAAAAGACCTCTGCCCTAGCCCGGACATAGGAAGTAAGAAGGCTGCCAGCAATGACAAAAAGGGTGCAAAAAAACAAAAAGACATCCCTTGTATGATAATAATAAAAACAAAGGCCAAAGAAAAAAAACAGATCAGCATAGCGGTCAATAACCGAATCAAGAAAGCCTCCAAAGACCGATACCCTTCCTGTGACACGGGCAATGGCCCCATCGGCCATATCACATAAGCCAGCCAAAAAGATAAAGAGACCGGCCAAGGGAAAAAGTCCAAATGCTAGCAGAAAACTGGCAATAACTGTAATAAGCAGTCCTAGAATGGTATAACTGTTAGGAGAAATATATTTGGGCAGATATTTGACAATATACTTATCAAATTTTCCTCCCAGCTTTGCACTCAGCATCTCACGCTCCTAAGGCAGGATAATAACATAAGTTTTCTTTAAAATAAAGACCCAAAATCCGCAATTACCCGACAAGAAATCCCGTAAGTGTGCTGTAATAAACAATTTTTTTAAAAAATACCTTTCGCCTAAAAGGTGAAAAATTTATCTTTTCCTCAAGATCAATCATAATTATAGCGCCTTCGCTCGCTCATGCGGTCAAGGGCAAGCCCGAAGGGCGCAGCAAGCGTAGACCCTTGACCATCTAACGAGGCCTTGGCGTATAATTTTTTGTAAGTAAGGAGGAAGGAAAACTCATCAATTTTTGCGGAATACTATAAATCAATCGCGGATTTTGGGTATTTGCCCTCCAGGCCATTACCTGCTATAATGCGCTGGTATTTTTTAAAAAATAGGGGTGTTTTATGGCAGAAACAGCAGAGAGAATCAGACCGGTAAATTTGGAAGAAGAGCTCAAGCGATCTTATCTTGACTATGCCATGAGTGTCATCATTGGGCGGGCCCTGCCGGATGTGCGGGATGGTCTAAAGCCTGTGCACCGGCGTATTTTGTATGCCATGAAAAATCTGGGTAATGAGTGGGATAAACCCTATAAGAAATCAGCCCGCATCGTGGGTGATGTTATCGGTAAGTATCATCCCCACGGCGATGCCGCTGTCTACGATGCCCTGGTGAGAATGGCCCAACCCTTTTCTATGCGCTATCCCTTAGTAGATGGACAGGGTAATTTTGGTTCTATTGACGGTGACCCGCCGGCCGCTATGCGTTACACCGAAGTACGCATGAGCAAAATTGCCCAAGAGTTATTAAAGGACATTGAAAAGGACACCGTTGACTGGATGCCCAACTATGACGGCACCCTTAAGGAACCGATTGTTCTACCCTCTCGTCTACCCAATTTACTTATCAATGGCTCTACTGGTATTGCTGTGGGTATGGCTACAAATATTCCCCCACATAATTTGGGCGAGGTCTGTGATGCCTTAATTACCTATCTAGAAAATCCCAATATTTCCCTTTCTGAATTAATAAAGATCATTCCTGGACCTGATTTTCCTACTGGCGGGATTATCTACGGCCTTGAAGGCATTAAAGAGGCCTACACTAAGGGAAAGGGCATTATTACCGTAAGAGGCAAAGTGGAGTTTGAGGAAAGGCGGGGTAAAAAGTTAATTGTTATTAAGGAAATTCCGTTTCAGGTATCTAAGGCCAAGTTGATTGAAAAGATTGCTGCCTTGATAAAGGAAAAAAAGATAGATGGTATTACTGAAATCCGGGATGAATCAGACCGGGAAGGTATGCGGGTAGTCATTGAGCTAAGAAAGGGAGAAAACGAACAGGTAATTTTAAACAAGCTCTATACCTATACCCAACTAGAGATCAGATATGGCATCATTTTCTTGGCTCTAGTTAACAATCGGCCGGTGCTTTTAGGCCTAAAAGATATGCTGGCAGAGTTTTTAAAACACCGGCGTGAGGTCATTATCCGCCGCACCCAATATGAACTTAGAAAGGCCAAGGACCGGGCGCATATCTTAGAAGGGTTAAAGATTGCCTTAGACAATATTGATGCCGTTATTGCCCTTATTAGGGGGGCCGAAAGCCCACTTGCAGCCAAAAAGGGGCTTATGACGCAGTTTGGCCTAAGCGAAAGACAGGCACAGGCAATTTTAGACATGCGCCTGCAACGTCTCACCCAATTAGAAAGGGGAAAAATCATTGAAGAATACAAGCAAATTTTAAAAGATATTGCTCGCTATGAGGCCATTTTAAAAAGCGAAGAATTGGTAAAAGAGATTATTAAAAAAGAACTGCTTGAAATTAAACATAATTATGCTGATAAAAGAAAGACAGTTATAGAAGCCAAGCGAGAAAGTATTACGGTAGAGGATCTTATTCCCGAAGAAGAAGTCGTAGTTACACTTACCTACCGCGGCTATGTCAAGCGTATAGGCCTTGACCATTATCGCAAGCAGCACCGGGGTGGAAAGGGCATTATTGGCGCGAACGTAAAGAAAGGCGATTATGTACAAGATGTCTTTATTGCCTCTACCCATTCCTATCTCTTAATTTTTACCCAAAAAGGAACGGCCTATGCCTTAAAGGTGCATGAAATACCAGAGGCCGGACGCACGGCTGTAGGTAAGCCTCTTGTTAACTTGCTTTCTCTTTCGCCGAAGGAGAGGATTGCCTTTGTCTTGGCTACACCTGATTTTAAAAATAAGCATTATGTTTTTATGGCCACCCAAAAGGGCTATGTGAAAAAGATTAACATCTCTGAGTTTGCTTATCTAGCCTCCACCACTAGGGGTATCCGGGCGGCCAATCTAGAAGAAGGAGATAGACTGGTGGCCGGTTGTATGACCAAAGGAGGAGAAGATGTTTTTTTGTTGACCCAAAATGGTATGAGCATTCGCTTCCCAGAAGAGGAAGTAAGGGCCATGGGTCGCACGGCCAGGGGGGTAATTGGGATTCGGCTTGATCGGGATGATTGCGTAGTAGGCATGGAAACCTTAAATAGAAATAACGATGGCTTTATCCTCATTGTCACTGCCCTAGGCTATGGTAAGAGGTGCCCTGTTGAATTCTTTAAGTCTCAGAGCCGGGGAGGAAAGGGCCTTATTGCCATAAAACCTACAGAAAAAACAGGTAATGTCATTGGTATGGTACATGTGGAAAAGGATGATGAAATCCTGTTGATTACGACTAAGGGCAAAATTATCCGTATAAGTGTCGCTGGTGTCTCTGTTTTAGGCCGTCAGGCCAGAGGTGTAAAGCTTATTAATTTAGAAAAGAATGAACAAGTGGCCGGTGTAGATAAGGTTATCAAAGAAGAAGTTGTTGAATAAATGTTGAATTCATGTAAAATTAATTTGGAAATCATAGGCATGAAAAAGGCTAGGAAATTTGGTATAGTTAGAAAAATATTGGTTAGTTTTCAACATGACTTGTTGGGTTTATTGTTATTATTACTTTTTAAAACAGCTATTGTAAAATAAATAAATAAATAAATAAAAATGGTAGCAAAAGTTTTAAACATGCCAATATATAGCTTTTAATTTAAAAAATAAGATCAGGTATGTAATGCCAATTATTTGGTAATGATAAATAGAACAGTTGCTTTATTAGCTTAAAAACTTTCAAAGGAGAATACCAATGAAGCTAGTTGTAGAACGGAATAATTTTTTAAAAGTCTTACAGAAAATTCAAACAATCATTGAAAAAAAATCCACTATGCCTGTTCTTTCTCATACCCTTATTGAAACCAAGGATGGAAAGCTTGATGTTCTAGCCACAGATTTGGAGCTTTCCTTTAAGGGAAGCTGTGAGGCAAAAATACAAACCCCTGGCCAGATCGTTGTGCCTGCCAGGGCGCTGTATAACATCATTAGAAGCCTAAAAGAAGAAAGGGTAGAGCTAGAGGAAGATGAAAATGGTTGGTTAAAAATTACTGCTGGGAAATCACGTTTTTCTTTAGTATCTATGCCGGTAGAGGAATTTCCCGTCTTTCCTGATATAGAAACGATTAATACTGTTTCTGTTCCACCTGAACTTTTTCGTAAAGGTCTTATGAAAACCTATTTTTCCATCGCCAAGGAAGATGTTAACCCCACTTATGCAGGTTTATGTTTAGAAAAAATAAAAGACTCAGAACCAAAATTACGATTTGTTTCTACCGATACCTTTCGTTTAACCTATATGGAAATACCCTTTCCTGAACTGGAGGAATTACAGTTTGAAAGCAAAATTATGGTTCCACGTAAGGCCGTAATTGAAATGCTAAAACTAAGTGATAGTGAAAAGTTATTTGTTGGCTTTGATAATCAAGCCGGGGTAATAAAAACAGAGAATGCCCTTCTTTATGTAAGACTAATGGAAAATAAATTTCCTCAATACCAATCCCTTATTCCAGAAAAGTGCGAATACAAGGCCATTATCAATAAAGATGAATTAAAAGATATTTTAAAACGCATTATCGTAATTATGACCGAAAAGACAAAAGTGGCTGATTTTATCTTTTCCTCAAATTGCCTTTCTATCAAGGCAGAAAATACATCTATTGGCACGGCGGAAGAAGAGGTGGAGATTGAATTCGTTAAAGAAGATGGTGATAAAGACGAATTAAAGATGATTTTTAACATTTCTCTTCTGCTAGATATCCTTAATGCCTTAGAGAGTGAAGTCTTTTCTTTTGGTCTTAATACAGAAAGATTGCCCTGTGTAATTACGGGTGAAAAAGATATTGGATTTAAGTCGCTTATTGCCCCAGTAATAGAAAAAGAAATTTAAGGGGAAGAAAAATGTCAAAAAAATATACAGCCAAGGACATAAAGGTATTGGAACAATTAGAGGCAGTGCGCAAGCGCCCGGCCATGTATATCGGCAGTACTGGCTCTGAGGGTCTGCATCACCTTGTATATGAAGTCGTAGACAATAGTATTGATGAGGCATTGGCCGGGTATTGTGATTGGATCAGGGTAACCATTCATCCTGATAATAGTGTTACGGTAGAAGATAATGGTCGCGGAATTCCTGTAGATATTCATGAAACTGAAGGTATTCCGGCGGTAGAGGTTGTTATGACTAAATTGCACGCTGGGGGTAAGTTTGATCAAAAGATATACAAAATTTCTGGTGGACTGCACGGTGTGGGGGTTTCGGTGGTTAATGCTTTATCGGCCTATTTAGAGGTAGAGATCAGGAGAGATGGAAAGGTTTATTGGCAGCGGTATGAAAGGGGAAAGACCGTTACATCCTTGCAGATCATTGGTGAAACCAAACGCACAGGGACAAAAATTACCTTTTTACCAGATAGTGAAATATTTAAAAAGGTTGTTTTTGACTTTGATATATTAAATCAGCGCCTGCGGGAACTAGCCTATTTGAATCCTCAGATTACAATTGAGCTTTGTGATGAACGCAACCAAAAGAAGATTGTGCACAAATATGAGACTGGCATTATTGGCTTTGTAGAATATTTAAACCGCACAAAGAATGTCTTACATGAGCCTATTTATATTTCTGGTAAAAAGGACATGATAGAGGTAGAGATTGCCATTCAATATAATGATGGTTATACGGAGAAGATATTAAGCTTTGTCAATAATATTAATACGCGAGAGGGAGGTACCCATGTTATTGGCTTTAAATCTGCTCTTACCCGGTGCTTAAATCAATATGCTTCCCAAAACAATCTTCTTAAGAAAGAAAAACTTTCTGGGGACGATGTGCGGGAGGGACTTACAGCCGTTATTGCCCTGAAAGTGCCCAATCCCCAGTTTGAAGGCCAGACCAAGACAAAACTTGGCAACAGTGAAGTAAAGGGTATCGTTGACTCTTTAGTTAATAATGCCCTCTCTACCTATTTAGAAGAACATCCTTCTACGGCTAAAAAAATTATTGAAAAGGTTATTGAGGCCGCCAGGGCCAGAGAAGCGGCCAGAAAGGCCAAGGAGCTTGTCAGGCGCAAGGGTGCCCTTGGCGATACCACCTTGCCAGGGAAACTGGCTGATTGTCAGGAAAGGGATCCAGCCAAGACAGAATTATTTTTAGTAGAAGGTGAATCGGCCGGAGGTTCAGCCAAACAGGGACGGGACAGGCGCTTTCAGGCAATTTTGCCTTTAAGAGGAAAGATTTTAAATGTAGAAAAGACTCGTTTTGATAAGATGCTCGGCAGTCAAGAAATAAGGACAATTATCTCTGCCCTTGGGACAGGCATTGGTGATGACTTTGACATTAACAAGCTGCGTTATCACAAGATTATTATCATGACCGATGCCGATGTAGACGGGCTTCACATCCGCACTTTGCTTTTAACCTTCTTTTACCGGCAGATGCCAGAAATCATTGAAAGAGGACACTTGTACATTGCCCAGCCTCCTCTCTTTCGGGTGGCTAAAGGAAAAAAGGAAGAATTTTATGTAGAAAATGAATTAGAGCTACAAAGATTGTTGATAGAAAAGGCCGGGGACAATATTATTGTTACAGACAAAAATAACACGCAAAAACTGGAGAAAAAGGCACTTAAAGAATATTTAAATACTGCCTTTATTTATTACTCCTTGATGGAAGAACTTGTCAAACAAGGTTATCCAGAAAAATTGATAGAGGCCCTTATTGCCTTTAATCTTAAGGACAAAAAGGATTTGCGGGAAGAAAATAAAGTATTGGCCTTAAAGGCATTTTTGGAGGAAAGGGAAATAGAGGTAAGGGAATATAAAAGGGAGGAAGAAACAGACTTTTATATCATAGAAGTAAACATTGGTGGTCACCTGACGCAGATAAACCGCAGTCTAATTAATTCCTTTCCTTATCAGAAATGTTTTGTCTTAAAGAAACAATGTCAGTTGCCTTTAAATCCACCATATGTGGTCAAGGTAAACGGACGAGAATTAATTATAGAACATGAGAAAGAGCTTTGGACAGGTATTTTGGAAGAAGTAAAAAAGGGCTACACCATCCAGCGTTATAAAGGTCTGGGTGAAATGAATCCAGAGCAGCTTTGGGAAACGACCATGAATCCAGAAAAACGAGTGCTTTTAAAGGTTACGATTGAAGACGCGGCCATGGCCGATGAGCTCTTTAGCGTGCTTATGGGAGAGCAGGTAGAACCAAGAAGGGAATTCATCCAAACGCATGCCCTAGAGGCAAGTAGGTTGGATATTTAGGCATAAACATTCATCCTTCCTTTTCTCACAAATCCAACAAGGGTAAGGCCGTATTCTTTGGCCAAGGTAATAGCCTTGTCTGTGACAGCGGATTTAGAGGCGACATAAGGAATGCCGGCATAAATGGCCTTTTGAATAAGATGCGCTGAAAGGCGGCAGGCGGTAAGAAGGATTTTATCGTTTAAAGGAATGGCCTTTAAAACGGCTTGACCTATGACTTTATCAATGGCATTGTGCCGGCCGATATCCTCGGCAAAGAGAAGGATGTCTTGCCCTTTGGCTAGGGCTGCGGCGTGAAAACAGCCAGTTTCTTGAAAAAAAATGGATCTTTTTTGAAGCGCATCCATCAAGGACCATAAAGATGGCGGGCTAAGTTTGAGTCTATATTCACTTTTTTTTAGTGGATATTTTTCTTTAGAAACTAATTTTACAAAACACTGATCTTTTTTAAAACTCAATGCTAATATTTCTTGGCTATCTCTTATAAATCCTTCACTAACAAGAAAACCTACGACCAATTCCTTTAGCTGTCTGGGTGAACACATAAACTTAAAGACCAATTTACTGTTAACAAAGAGGTCAAAATGAAATTCATCTGCCACGATATCCTTTGCTTTTCTTGTTTCTAATCTATCTTCCTGTTTAGCATGGAAAATTTTAAAAATCTCAACTTCTTTTTTCATTTCAGCCTTTTCTTACAAGCTTCACAAAAATTGAATCCCTTTATGTCTGTATCCCTTATACTGTTTGAAAAGTGCATTACGCAATAGGGATTGGAACAGTGGGGAAGGCCATAAAGATGACCCAATTCATGCACTGCCTCTTTAAGGGTGCGTTCTAAAAACAAATCTTTGTCCTCTGGCAGGCCATAAAAAGAGGGATGCAAACGAAAAAGGCTAATCACGGCTACATTTCTACCTATGGCTGCCTGGCCAAAGATAAAGTTAAGGTGAGGGGCATATAAGTCTACCTCGGTAATCCCTAAAATAAGTTTATCTTCTTTTTTTAGAGGAAGTAGGGCCTCTAAAAAAGGGAAAGAAAGATATTGTCCTCGCTGCGGGTTATAGGCAGGAGGAAGGGGTAGGATAGAGTGTAGTTCTGTAGAAAGATTAAAAATAGATGGCAGTTTATCTTCTAAAAAACTGACTGCCTCTAAATCTACGCCCTTAAAGGGCACAAGGAGAATTTTTTTAGGCATCTGTTTCTAAAAATAAACATTTTCCCGTCATTTCTTTGGGCACAGACAGACCAAGGGCCGTAAGGATTGTTGGGGCCACATCACCTAAAATACCCTGTCTTAGTCTTAATTTTGGCACAGGTTCTTTTACAAAAATAAAAGGCACAGGATTAAGGGTATGGGCCGTGTGAGGTTGACCTGTTTCATAGTCTATCATCTGTTCGGCATTACCGTGATCGGCCGTAACAAAGGCCATACCCTTAAGCCGATTTATCTCGGTAATGATTTTTCCTAGACACCTATCTACTGTTTCACATGCCTTAATAGCGGCCTCAAGCACCCCTGTGTGCCCAACCATATCCCCATTGGCAAAATTAAGTACAATAAACTGATACTTGCCACTTCTAAGCCTTTTTATCAGTTCTTCTGTGATCTGAGGCGCACTCATCTCTGGCTTTAGGTCATAGGTAGGTACTTCTCGTGGTGATGGAATAAGGCAGCGATCCTCACCCGGAAAGGGGTCTTCCTTTCCACCATTAAAAAAGTAGGTTACATGGGCGTATTTTTCTGTCTCGGCAATGCGCAATTGCTGCCATCCCTGCTGACTAAGGACTTCTCCTAAAATATTTTTTAAATGTTCTGGAGGAAAGGCTACAGGTAAATTAAACGTCTTGTCATATTCAGTCATACAGACAAACTGCGAAAGAACTGGCCACTTCTTGCGCTTAAAATAAGAAAAATCTTTTTGGGTCAAGGCCCTGGTGATCTGCCTTACCCGATCGGCACGAAAGTTAAAGACAATGACGACATCTTTATCATCAATGGTGGCCACTGAATAGCCATTTTTTGTAATGACCGTTGGCTTAATAAACTCATCGGTTTCTCCCCGCGCATAGGCCTGCTCTACCGCCTCTATAGCCGAATTAGCTTTAAAGCCTTCTCCCAGCACCATCGCCTCATAGGCAAGCTGCGTCCTCTCCCAGCGGGTATCCCGATCCATGGCGTAGTAACGCCCAGAGATAGTAGCAAATTCACCAACGCCGATTTCCTTTATATAATTTTCCACTTCTTTGATGTATTTTAATGCACTCTTTGGTGGTGTATCCCGACCATCGGTAAAACCATGGATAAAGACATCTGTTAGGCCATTTCTTTTGGCCATCTCTAAGAGACCATAAATATGATCCATGGAACTGTGCACACGCCCATCAGAGATAAGGCCCAAAAGATGTAATTTAGCTCCTTTGGCCTTTTGCATCGCCGAGGTAAGCACCGGATTTTGAAAAAAGCTTCCCTCTCTTATTGCCTTGCTAATGCGGGTTACATCCTGATAGACAATCCGGCCTGCGCCTAAATTTAAGTGACCGACCTCTGAATTGCCCATTACCCCTTCAGGTAGGCCAACGGCCTCTCCATGTGCCTTTAATGTCGTCCAGGGATAATTGGCCATCAAATTGTCCATAACTGGCGTTTTGGCCAGGGCTACCGCATTACCTTCCTTTTTAGGATTTAACCCCCAGCCGTCTAGGATGATCAAAATAGTCGGGCCCAATTTATGCCTCCTCTTTTAACTCAAATATTTTAGTTCGTTTCTAATAAATCTTTCCACTCCACACGTGGTGCATCGGCCCAAAGGCCTTCTAGGTCATAATATTCCCGAATCGGTTCATAAAAGACATGCACAACCAGATCACCAAAGTCCAAAAGGACCCAGCGGCCTTCGGTAAGGCCCTCTACGCCGATGGGCTTATAACCAGCTTTTTCCATCTTTTCTAAAATGGCCTCACCAATAGCCTCTGTGTGTCTATCCGAATTGCCGCTCATGATGAGAAAGTAGTCGGTGATAGTAGAAAGTCCACGCAGGTCAATGAGGACAATGTCCATTGCCTTCTTTTCTATGGCCGTCTTAAGACAAATCTTTCTCTTTTCCATTCCCTCTCCTATAAAGTCCCTTTCTGTAAATATAATCAGCCACTTCCTTTGGGACAAGATAACGAATAGATTTTCCTTCGGCCAAAAGTCTTCTGATATGTGTAGCCGAGATATTTAAAGAAAAAATAGGACAAAAATATACGCAATTTCCTGTGGGAAGGATAAAGACATCACCTTTTCTTTTAATTTCTTCGCTAAAAATCTTTCTAAGTGGAGCTAAAATTTCTTCCTGTTTAAACCCTATACGGGGCATAACGACAAAATGAGTAAGAGTAAAAAGTTCTTTTGGTGACTTCCAGGTATCTATCTCCAAAAAGGCATCCAGGCCAATGATAAAATAAAATTTGGCCTCTATTTCTTTTTTTAGTAACTTTAAGGTATCTACCGTATATGATTTTCCTGCCCGCTGGCCCTCTATGTCAGAGATGGTAAAGAAAGAGTTATGGGCAATGGCCAGTTTGACCATTTCATAACGATGGGCAAAGGACACAATTTCACTTGCAGCGCGATGAGGTGGAATACCTGAGGGTATAAAAATGACCTTATCTAGCCTTAATTCTTCCCTAATCTCTTCTGCAGCCCTTAAATGTCCAAAATGAATGGGATTGAATGTCCCTCCTAAAATACCAACTTTCTTCATGCACTAGCCACTAGGTGCGTATCTGTCCCTGTCCAAAAACGATAAACTTGGTGGTGGTTAACTCCTCTAATCCCATTGGCCCATAAGCATGTAGCTTTGAGGTGCTAATACCAATTTCTGAACCAAGCCCTAACTGGTTGCCATCATTAAACCGGGTAGAGGCATTGACCAATACTACGGATGCATCCACCTTTTCTAAAAAGCGCCAGGCACGGCTGTAGTCCTCGGTAATAATGGTCTCGGTATGGTTAGAGCCATACTTGGCAATGTGCTCAATGGCCTCATCCATATTGGCTACAATCTTAACGGCCAAAATCAGGTCTAGATACTCAGCTGGCCAATCTGCTTCCGTGGCTGGTCTGGCCTGAGGAAAAATTTGACATGTCTTTTCACACCCCCTTATTTCTACACCAGCCTCTACAAAGCGTTTAAGCATAACAGGTAAAAAACTCTTGGCTACGGCCTCATGCACCAGCATCGTTTCCATGGCATTGCACACCCCTGGCCGTTGCACCTTGGCATTAAAACAAATCTCCTCGGCCATCTTTAAATCGGCCTTATCATCTACATACACGTGACATACACCCTTATAATGCTTAAGCACAGGAATTTTTGAATTTTCCGTAACAAAACGGATAAGACCCTCTCCTCCTCTGGGGATAATAAGGTCAATCACGCCTTCTAATTTAAGTAACTCTAACACGACCTTTCTGTCCGTAATTGGCACTACCTGGATGGCCTTTTCTGGCAGGCCAGCGGTAATAAGGGCCTTGGTCATGATCTCTCCCAGACAGAGATTGGAATTGATGGCCTCAGATCCACCCCTTAAAATAACACTATTTCCCGCCTTAAGACAAAGGGCCGCTGCTTCTACCGTGGCGTCAGGCCTGGCCTCATAGACCATAGCAATAACACCTAAAGGAATGCGCATCCGGCCTACTTTCAAACCATTGGGCCGTTGCCACATTTTAACAATACTGCCTACTGGGTCAGGTAGGGAAATAACCTCATGTAAGTTATGAATCATGCCCTCTATGCGGGCCTCGGTTAAGGTCAGACGGTCAATCAGGGCCTTAGAAAGTCCTTTTTCCCTAGCATAGGCCACATCTTTGGCATTGGCCTCAAGGAGGGCAGACATATTCTCTTTTAGTCCCTTAGCAATCTCGGCTAAGGCCTTATTCTTGGCATCTGTTTTGGCGACGGCCAAAATCTGGCTAGCGGCCTTGGCCTCCTTGGCCATAGAAAGGACCTTTTCCTTTAACTCCACCTTCTTGCCCCCTTTTTAGACATTACATAAGGGCAAAATAGCATAACTTAACTATGAAGGCAAGGTTTAAAATTATTTTATTGCCCAGAATAAGAGTTTTGTGATAAATTTATTTTCATGAAGGCCAAAGATTATTTTGACAAAATTGCCCCATATTATGACAAGTGGTATGTTTCCCCTATCGGGAAATATGTAGATGACACAGAAAAAGAGCAAGTTTTCTCTCTTTGGGAAACAAAAAAGGGGTTAGTATTAGATTTAGGCTGTGGCACAGGTAATTATACGCTAGAATTGATTAAGCGGAAAATAAAGGTAATTGGACTGGATGCCTCCTTTTCCATGCTCCTTTTGGCCAGAAAAAAACTACCTTCTACTTACCATGTCCAGGCAGATGCCCTTAGCTTGCCTTTTAAAGATAATCTTTTTGATGGGGTTTTAAGTATTACCTTATTTGAATTTCTGTCTTCCCCGCAAACAGTGCTTAGAGAAGTTTATCGCATTCTTAAACCTGGCGGTGAGGTAGTCATTGGCACCATGAATACCTTTAGCCTGTGGTTTCTTTTTAAGCGTTTAAAAACGCTCTTTACCGAAACGGCCTATCGTTATGCCAGGTTTTATACAATAAATCAGCTTAAAAAGTTGCTGAAAAAAGCAGGCTTTAAAAACATAAAGACAAGGGGAGTTATCTATCTGCCTGCCTTTATTCCCCCTAAACTAATCCCTCTGGCCCAGCGTTTAGACAAAAAATGGGCAAACACTCACCTTAAACACCTGGCTGCCTTTGTTTTGATAAAGGGAGAACGACCATGAAGGTGATCATTGCCGGTGCTACTGGTGACATTGGCAAAGAGATTGTTAAAGCCCTGATAAAAGAACACACCTTACTTTTGCTTTACCGGGATGAAAGAAAGAAAGAAGCCCTTAAGGAAGAATTAGAAGGAAATTATAGCTTTCTTTCTATCCGAGAGCTTTTTTCAGAGCCAGAAATTATCCTTTCTGCCTTTTCCTCCTTTGCCCCTGACGCCTTTGTCAATGCCATTGGCGATGGTTTTTACGCCAAGGTAGAAGATGCCTCTTTAGAACTTATAGAGGCCTCTTATGAGGCTAACTTAAAGGTACCTTTTTTTCTAACTCAACTAGTATATAAAGTTTTTTTAAAACAAAAATATGGGCACATTATCTTTATTAACTCTATTTCAGGCCTAGAAGGCTTTCCCTATGGCGTTGCTTATTGCCCCTTTAAATTTGCCTTACGGGGATTAGCAGAAGTAATGTATAAGGAAGGTAAAAGATACGGAATTAAGGTAAGTAGCATTTACCCTGGTATAGTAGATACAAAACTACTTCAAAAAATGCCTTTTTGTCCTCAAAAAAAATGTCTAATCTCGCCCCACGAAGTGGCACGCGCCGTTACATATCTTTTAAGCCTTCCTAAAGAGGCAGAAATAAAAGATCTAATTCTTAAAAACACCAAACTGATTTGGCGTTAATGGTGTTCTCCTCCACCAAAGAAATAATCCTTAATACTCTTTAACACGACAAAGGTTATACCCAATCCCAAGATGCTAATCGCACAATAAAAGGCACCCAAAAAGATACAATGACCTGCATCCCAATGCAATACATGCCACGGAAGCATTTCTTTCCCCCTTAAGCTTTTAAAGCAAATTAACAAAAAGTTTTGTCGTCGTCAATCCTTTTTCTCATACTTATAAGTTGTCGGAGTTGTTTATTCATAATCAGACCAGAAACTAAACCGGCCCAGTATATTTAAAATTTGCTTTAAAGTAATTAAAATTAACTTCCTAAACAAAAAAGCCGACTGGGCTTTCCCCAATCGGCCTTTATTCTTCTACTTTTATGGCGGGGCCGACGAGACTCGAACTCGCGACCTCCGGCGTGACAGGCCGGCGTTCTAACCGTCTGAACTACGGCCCCGCAATAATCTGCTCTCAATGGTGGGCGGAACAGGGCTCGAACCTGTGACCTTCGGCTTGTAAGGCCGACGCTCTCCCACTGAGCTATCCGCCCTAGCTAAAATAAAACTAACAGGTTCATTCTCACTTGTCAAGACCACGAAGAATAGGATATTATACCTGTGTGCCTGATCTTCAATTTGTTTTCAAAGCATTTGTTTCTATCTTTATTATCGTTGATCCCATTGGGTTAATTCCTAACTTTGTCGGCCTGACCGCTTCGTATTCTCCCCAACGGGTTCAGCAAACAGTGATGGAGGCTACCCTTACCCTTTTTGCCATTTTAACCATTTTTACCCTTTGGGGAAGCCGGATTTTAGAGGTCTTTGGTATCAGTTTGCCTGCCTTGCGCATTGCCGGCGGAGCAATTCTTTTTATGGTAGCATGGCAGATGCTTCAGGCTAAACGGACCCGCTTAAAGTCAACCCCAGAGGAAGAGGCCTATACGCAGATCCAAGAGGATATAGGTATTGTTCCCCTTGGTATACCTATGCTGGCTGGACCTGGGGCCATTACTAATGTCATGGTACTAGCTGGAGGAGGTGGCCAGGGAGAAAAGATAGTTATTGTGAGTGCTATTATATTTACTACCATATTGACCTTTTTTATTCTCCGTTATGCTCAGAAATTGGCCAATTGGTTAGGGCAAACGGGCCTTCTTGTTCTAACACGCCTTATGGGGCTTATCTTGGCGGGTATTGCCGTGCAATTTATATTAGACGGTATAAGGACAGGTCTTTTCTAAACTTGACTTTTCCTAATTAAGACTTATCTAAATTTACAAAAATCATATTGGAGGGAGAAAAATGCCTATTTATGAATATGAGTGTACAAACTGTCATCATCATTTTGAAGTACTGCAGAAGATGAACGATCCCTTGCCTCAATGTCCCAAGTGCGGAGGAAAGGTTAGAAGATTGATTAACGGTACTTCTTTTATCCTAAAAGGCGATGGTTGGTATGTTACTGATTATGGGTGGAAGAAGTCCCATAAAGAAAAGAAAAAATCTGCCGATAAGACGGCCTCTGCTTCTCAATAAATTTTGGGGAAGGGATCTTCCTTCCGTATAAGGCCTAAAAAGTTTCTATATTTAATAAGGCAGCCTGTGGGAAGGAGAGAAATCTTTAACTCCTTCCCTTTTAAACGCTGACAAAGGCTATTTAAGACAGAAAAGCGGCATTTAAACGAAATTTCTTTTTGAAGACTGGTATTTATAGGCAAGGTGAGAGTGTAGTTTCCCTCTTTGGCTGAGAGCTTGAAGGTGCACACATCTTTTTTAAAAGTAAGGATACCAAGAGAATTTAATTGTCTTTCCAGTCGGGATAAACGGGAAAGGTGATTTTTCAAATCCTTTAATTCTAACTTAAACTGACTTAAAGTTTTTGTCTTTATTAAAGATCGGAAAAGATTTAAATTTTTTTCATTTTCAGGAAAAAGTTGCACCCAGATTTTAAGCCGAGGCACAGAAATAATTATATCCTGGGAGTCTAAATAAAAAGAGGCTACTTTTTCGGCAATTACCTTTAAGGCCT
This sequence comes from Candidatus Desulfofervidaceae bacterium, assembly GCA_027064585.1. Taxonomy (GTDB): domain Bacteria; phylum Desulfobacterota; class Desulfofervidia; order Desulfofervidales; family Desulfofervidaceae; genus JAGHCL01. The sequence goes on from JAMOPI010000010.1 coordinate 19,572, forward strand.
TTACTAAACGGCGTGTAGAGGTATAAGGAAGAGAAAGAAGTTGAGTCTGCTTACCAGAAAAGGGCATAAAGGCACACACAAAGAAATTTGCATTTTCTCCAATGGCCCCTAAGGTGTTTGCATTTGAAAAAACAATTATTTTATCTCCTTCTTCTGAAATTACACTGGCCAAATCAAGGATACGGCAAAAACTAGATAAATTTAATGGAATTGACCTTTCTCTTTTTATTTTGCTTAAAAAGGAACTTGTCTGTTGAATGTTTGTTAATTCCAATATATCTCTCTGTCTGCTAAGACGGAGAGAAGGACCTATTTCTATCTTAACCTCTCCTTTTGAAAGATCTTTTAGAAAGACTCGCAGGAGGTCCAAGGGAAGACAATAGGTGTAAGGCAAAGATAATCCTTCTTTGAGGGTTAATTGCGCTGTAATAAGGCCATCACTGCCTAAGAGAAAGATATCTTTTGGCCCTCCTAACAAAATATATCTTTTTTCTTGAGCCCTACCAATGATCTTATCAAAGAAATCAAGGGCCCTTTTTAAGGTTTTGCCTGAAATAGATAGAATCATCATAAAAATGATACTATAGAGGGCTTATTCCATCAACATCCCTTGACATACATTGCTTCAACCTGCTACCATGCCGTTGCTGGTAATGAGAAACTGGAGTAAAATTGGTTTTATGGAAGGATTAAAAAAATCCTATTTCTATAAAGTTGGCACTTTTCTCTTTGCCCTAATTATCTTCTTAGCTTCTTCTCTTTGGGCGAGAGAGGCGCTGATAAAGAATATCGTTGTTACTACCTCTCAAAAAAATCTCCTTGTCTATTTTACCGTAGCCAACTGTTTTACCAAAGAGATGGAAAGGGCCATTTTAAATGGTGTCCCTGTTACCTTTACTTATAAGATTGTCTTGGAAGAAAAACGCACCCTTTTCCCAGATAAAACCATAGCCTCTCTTATCCTACATCATACCTTAAAATACGACCAACTAAAAGAGGTTTTTATCATCACGCGTCAGGGAAAGGCTAAGGATCATTTGACCTCAAAGGATTTAATCTGGGCAAAGAAGATCATGGCCGAAGTAGAAGTACCAGTAGTATCTTTAGCAAAGTTAAAAAAGGGTCATAAATATACTCTTCGTCTAAAGGCAGAATTGAGCAAAGTAAAATTACCATTTTATTTGCGTTATATCCTCTTTTTTTCTTCTCTATGGAACTTTAAAACCAATTGGTATTCAGTAGAATTTGTCTACTAATATGGATCCAAAAGAAAGAAAAAGACGCAGGCGGGAAAGAATAATTATTTTAATCCTCATCCCGCTTATTACCTTCCTTATTTACCTAGAAGGTCATCTGTTTAAACTGGACATAAGCATAGAGCTTCCTAATAGTATCTTGTTTTTTACGCTTTTAAATATCAATATTATCCTTCTTCTCTTATTGATTTTCCTTGTCTTCCGTAATCTGGTTAAACTCATTGCCGAGCGAAGGAAGGGTATTATTGGAAGTAAGATTAGAACAAAGCTTGTTATTCTTTTCATCAGTCTGGCTATGTTACCTACACTGGCCCTGTTTAGTATTTCCGTAAAATTTGCCATGTCTACCTTTAATTACTGGGTAAACTTACGTATGGAGAGGGCATTTGATCGGGCGATAGAGTTAGGAAAATTCTACTATGAACAAACGGCCCAAAAACTATTGGCTGCAGGCGAAGAAATAAAATCTTCCTTTATGCAAAACGGCCAATTAACCCTTGAGCCTAAGCAGAAAATAAATCTTCAGGATGTGGAGGTTGTCCAAATTTATGACAAAAATAATCACATTATTTGGACCCATACAGAAGGAAAACTTCAAGAATACTTAGAACATCTCAACTTACAAAAAGGCTTTGCTGAGGCCATAAAAAAGAAACAGCCCATTAACTCCGTAGAGTCATTACCCGCAGGGGATTTAGTTTATGCCATTTTTCCCCTCTTTTCTCAAAGTGCCTTTTTAGGTACCTTAGTGGTGGGGAAACTAATTCCAGCCCATCTTGTCCAGCGGCTTGAAGAGATAAGAAAGAGCGCTGATGATTACAAACAAATGGCCTTCTTTATCAGACCCTTAAAGATGAGTATTTTCCTCATTTTTTCTATCATTACCCTGCTTGTCCTCTTTGCCGCTACCTGGATTGGCTTTCACCTAGCTAAGGTAATTACCGCTCCTATCCAGGCCTTAGCTGCGGCCACCCAGCAGGTGGCTAAGGGAGATCTGAATGTTCAGGTAGAGGTAGAGGCAAGTGACGAATTAGGTATGTTGGTAGATTCCTTTAACCGCATGATTATAGACCTAAGAAATGCCTATGAACAGTTAAGTCAACAAAAGACAGAGATAGAGAGAAGGCATAAATACATAGAAGCCTTACTTGAAAACATAAAAACTGGCGTTATTTCTACTGACTCGCAGGGATATATTACTACCATTAACACGGCGGCCATCAATATTCTAGGAGAGGAGATTTTACAGTGTAAAGATAAACACCTTAACCGTTTGGCGCGGCTATCTCCAGAACTAAAAGAGACCTTTTTAGACTTGGCGCAGAAGGAAACACGAGAAAAACAAATTAGGCTAGTTTTAAACGGAAAACAAATAAATCTTCTTATTAGCGGGGCAGTATTAAAGGATAAAAAAGGCCAATTGCTAGGGCATGTCTTTGTCTTTGAAGACATTACTGAATTAGAAAAGATGCAACGTATGGCTGCTTGGCGGGAGGTGGCTAGGCGTATTGCCCATGAGATTAAAAATCCCCTTACTCCTATTCAGCTTTCGGCCCAGCGGCTGCGGCGACGCTACTTAGAAAAAATTAAAGATGAAGGGGTATTTGATGAATGCACGCAAATGATTATTAAACAAGTAGAAGAACTCAAGCATATGGTTAATGAGTTCTCCCAATTTGCCCGCTTACCTGCTATTAATCCAACACCTAATAACCTGGCGGTTGTTATAGAGGAGGCTGTATCTATTTATAAAAACGCCCATCCCCAAATTGAATTTTCTTTTAAGACGATAAATTATCCGCCGGTCTTTGCCTTTGATAGAGAACAGATAAAGCGGGCCTTAATTAATCTGTTAGATAACGCCGTGGAGTCTATAAAAGAAAAAGGGAAAGTTGAAGTAATCCTTTCTTATGATGAATCCCTTAAGATTGCCCGGATAGAAATCAAAGATACAGGCAAAGGTATTTCGCCAGAAATAAAGTCTTATCTTTTTGACCCCTATTTTTCTACTAAAAAAACGGGAACAGGATTAGGTCTGACCATTGTTCACCGGATTATCTCTGACCATCAAGGCTTTATCCGTGTAAAAGACAATCAACCTCAAGGGACTATCTTTATCATTGAACTTCCAGTGCGGGCGTGATAATATTAAAATCATAGCTATGTCTGCCCTAATTCTTGTCGTGGACGACGAAAAGAATATCTGTATGGCCCTAGAAGGTATTCTTTCCGATGAGGGCTATGAAGTCATTACGGCCTTAACGGCCAAGGAGGGGCTTAAAAAGATTGAGAAAGATCTTCCTGACCTTGTCCTTTTAGACATCTGGCTGCCAGATATTGATGGTTTAAAGGTTTTAAAAGAGATAAAAGGCCAATATCCCCAGCTACCGGTTATCATAATTTCTGGACATGGCAATGTAGAGACGGCCGTAAAGGCCATGAAACTGGGGGCCTATGACTTCATTGAAAAACCACTTTCCTGGGAAAACACCATCCCTCCCGTAAAAAATGCTTTAAAGCTTTCGCGTTTGACCGAGGAAAATATTGCCCTAAGGCAAAAGATTCCATTTAAATTTGAGCTTACAGGTAAAAGCCCCGCCATTCAAAGGGTAAAGGAGCAGATTAAAAGGGTTGCCCCTACCAAGGCCTCGGTGCTTATCCGAGGAGAAAATGGTACAGGTAAAGAACTGGTGGCAAGGGCCATTCATCACTACAGCCCCCGTGCCCAAGGTCCTTTTGTCGCTGTTAACTGTGCTGCCATTCCAGATGAGCTTATTGAGAGTGAACTCTTTGGTCACGAAAAGGGTGCCTTTACTGGGGCCAATACACGCAAAAAGGGCAAGTTTGAACTAGCGCATGGTGGCACGCTGTTTCTGGATGAAATTGGAGATATGAGCTTAAAGACACAGGCCAAGGTCCTGCGGGTCATTCAAGAACAGGTCTTTGAAAGGGTAGGCGGCACAAAGACCATACAGGTGGATGTACGCATTGTGGCGGCAACAAATAAAAACCTAGAGGAAGAGATTGAAAAGGGTAATTTTCGGGCCGATCTTTATTATCGCCTCAATGTCGTGCCTATAGAAGTGCCGCCTTTAAGGGAAAGAAAGGAAGATATACCCCTTTTGATAGAGGAATTTTTAGAGGAATTTGCGGTAGAAACCCATTTGGGACGCAAGCGGGTTGCCCCTGATGCCTTAGCGCTTCTTATGCGTTATAACTGGCCAGGCAATGTCCGAGAGCTAAAAAACATGATTGAACGTTTAGTCATCATGACCCCTGCTGAGGTCATTACGGCCAAAGATATTCCTCCACCTATCTCCACCTCTAAACAAAACGGCCTGGCTGAATTTTTTACCATTAACAACTTTAAAGAGGCAAGGGCCTTATTTGAAAGGGAATTTCTGCGCCGCAAGTTAGAAGAATGTAAGGGTAATATTAGTCTGATGGCACAGGTAATTGGCCTTGAGCGCAGTCACCTACACAAGAAGTTGAAGAGTTACGGGCTGCAGTAAAACATGCCTTTAGGCGAGCAAGCATCTTCTCTTTATGACTTCCTGGCCAATAAACCCTTTTACATTGAGGACACTGCTTGAATGTTTGATAGGTATGAAGCACATATTCAGGCACAAGATTGGCTATTTCTTCTCTCCTTTTTTCTTCCAGTAAAGCATTACATTTTAAACAGCGAGAACAAAAGCTACGGGGATCAAATTTTAAATCTAATTTTTTGATCACTTCACAAAGTTGGATAAATGGTTCATTGGCCGTAATAAAATAAACAGGCTTGTTGCGCAGGACTTTATAATTAAGCCAGGCCTGTCTTCGGGTTAAAAAGATATAACCCCTGTTTAGATATTCCTCTAAGACAAGTAGGTCCTTGACCTCTTTATATTCCACATCACATCCCAACAGCCGCAACCACTTGCTCAGCTTACCGAGCATGATGTCAACGAGAAAACGTGGCATTTTTTATCTCCAAACAAAAAACCCCCGGGATGGGGCAGTCCCAGGGGTTTTAAGCTAAAATCTTTATAGTAAGATTAGAAGTTGATCTGAATCTGATGCAAGAGGACATAGGCATCGTCGGATTCCTGCGTTCTTATAACGTTGCCACTGCTATTTACAGTATACTTGTCGAAGTAATCGCCAGCGGTAAAGTAGGCACCAACCACGGTATAAGAAAGGTTGTCAGTGATCTTATAGGTGCCAATCAAGTCAAATTCCCATCCCATGTTGTCAGCACCGGTGTTATGCCAGTTACCAGCACTATCTTGTACAGCCCTAGCCTCATCTGCCTGGATGTAACCAATAGCACCGGTTACACTTAAGTTTTCAATAGGAGAAGCAGTGGCATAGACCTTAAAGAAATAGCAGTTGGCTAACTGATGGGTATTTCTCCCATTCCATGGAGTTCCATCAGGAGCTAAAAGTTCTGGTCCAATTGGCAGTTCGCCGAAGATAACAAATGGGCTGAACCAGTAGGAGCTCTTGAATATCTTTGCCTTGCTAGCCCTATTCTTGTCATTTGCACTCTCACCATTCAAGAAAGCATATTCAATCCCTACCTTAGCAATGTCTAAGTCATAGCTTGCTTGGAGGTCAAAACCATAAGAAGAAAGGTCTTTGCTTGCACTTACATTACCCCACTTATAGTCAAACTCAGCACTTACTGTCAATTTATCCAATACATACTTTAAGGCCTGGGAGGTGTAATAAACGTCTTTGTCCTCAGCTCCGCTACCAGGACCATGGACAAAACCGAACCAGGGGGACCAGGTCAAGCCTTCAACCAAGTTGCTGAAACTTCCAAAGACAAAGTAGTGATCCAAATCATCTGTACTATCAGTAAGAGCGCCTTCATCCCACTTATCCAATCCACAACCAAGGAAGTAGCCAGGCCGCTTGAACACGTATTTCACCCTGTTTCTGTTCATAGAAATGAGCATACCATTGCCCCAGAAGGCCCACTGCCGACCAACCTGAAAGATACCAATAGGAGAATTGTACTTGAAATAGGCACGCTGGAAGACAATATCGTGGGCATTACCAGAAGTATCTCTGTCTGCTCCATAGTGCTGACTTAACACACCATCATAGCTGTCTTGATTGGCCAATGGGTTGAAATTCTCGTGGCCATTGTATCCCAAACCACTATCTGCCTGGATGAACATGGTTAAATCATCAGATACCTTTGCCGTAACCTCAAACCGCAGTCTGTTGTCATACCAGGAAAGATTAGTGTCTGGTTTACCAGGCTCATAATACACACCCCTTAAGCGATAACTACCACTAACATTCACATCTGCTAAAGCAGGCATGGCCATAGCTACAATTAAAGTTGCAGCTAAGACCCACATCCAGTACTTCTTCATTTTCTCCCTCCTCTTTCATAATTTTTTCAATTGTTTAATTAAAACCACAACTAACAAATTCACCCTCTTTGTTCTCTTTCCCTCTTTCCCCTTATCACCCCCTTTCTACACAAATCAACCTTTTATATCGTGTGTCTTAATTAGCACTATGACCAGCAAATGTCAAGACTTTTTTGGTCATTCCTTGACTTTGACCTTTAATTTAAGTATACGTTTTAAAACTATGCTGCAAGGGAAATGGTTATGAAGACAATTCTTTTAGCCGGAGGGAGTGGTACCAGGCTTTGGCCCTTATCTAGAAAAAACTATCCCAAGCAATTTTTGCGCTTAAAAAACAATCACTCCCTCCTGCAGGCAACGATTAAACGCTGTTTAAAATTTGTTTCGCCTAAAGATATGATCATCATGACCAATAATGCCTATCGCTTTCATGTTCAGAGTGAGCTTAAGGAAATAGGCGTGGAGATAAAGAACATTGTCCTAGAACCCTTGGCCAAAAATACCGCCCCGGCCATTGCCTTGGCGATAAGTTATTGCTTGGATAAACTTGGGTGTGGATCAAAAGAGGTCCTATTTGTTTGTCCATCTGATCACATCATTTCTCCTGAAGATGAATTTGCTGCCTGTGTAAAACAAGCAGTAGAGGTGGCCAAAGAAGGTTATATTGTTACCTTTGGTGTGCGGCCCTATAAGCCAGAGACAGGCTATGGGTATATAAAAAAGGGAGAGAGATTAGCTCAAAGTCAAGCCTATAAAGTAAAGGCCTTTGTGGAAAAGCCAGATTTAGAAACGGCACAGGGCTATCTTTTAGATGGAAATTATTTTTGGAATGCTGGTATCTTTACCTTTACGATAGAAACCATACTTAAAAATTTAGAAAAATACGCCCCGGAGATATTTACTAAGTTAGATACATCTGACTTTACCGCTACCCTAGCCCATTTTGAAAAAATGCCAGAGATTTCTATTGATTATGCCGTTATGGAAAAGGCGGAAGACGTGGCCGTCTTTCCTTTAAACCTTGTTTGGTCAGATGTGGGGTCGTGGGATAGTGTGTATGATATTTCAGAAAAGGACGAAAAAGGAAATGTAAAAAAGGGTAATATTATTGAAGAGAATACCGAAAACAGTCTCATCATTGGTGATAAAAGAATTATTGCTACCATTGGCTTGAAAAATGCGCTTGTGATTGAGACCGATGATGCCCTGCTTGTGGCCCAGAGGGGAAGGGCGCAAGAGGTAAAAAAGATTGTAGAAAGACTGAAGAAGCTTGGCAAAAAAGAGGCCGTTGAACACTTAACGGCCTATCGCCCTTGGGGAAGTTATACCGTCCTAGAAGAAGGGCCAAGGTATAAGATTAAAAAGATCGTTGTCAATCAAGGGGCAAAGCTTTCTTTACAGATGCATCACCACCGGAGTGAACACTGGGTTGTCGTAAGGGGCACAGCCAAGGTAACAATAGGGGAAAAGGAATACTTCATTCACGAAAACGAAAGCACTTATGTGCCTAAATCCACTAAACACCGCCTTGAAAATCCAGGCAAGGTGCCGTTAGAAATTATTGAAATTCAAGTGGGTGAGTATGTAGAGGAAGACGATATTGTCCGTTTTGTGGACGCCTATGGACGTAGTTGACCTAAGCTAGCTGTCCATTGTCTATAGGCCTCTTTTAAGGACAAAAGATTGGCCAAGACCTCCCGACATATTTGGTATAATTTTTGAGGATCCATCTCTACCCCTTGTTCTATTTCCTGACAATAATGGGCCACCTTTTCTAACAACTTGGCCTCGTGGGCAAGCATTACCCCATTTTCCGCCAGCCTAGTGGGTATTTCTTCATATTTGGCCACTTCTATGCCAAATTCTTCTTTTAAAATATAACGACCAAAGTCAAGTAGTCCTTCCAATGCCCGTCTTAAGGCCAGTTCAGCCATGCGTACCTTACGCCTATCTTGCGTGAAGGCCTCATAAGTTTCTAAAGGTAAGGCCTCTAACTCTTCTATCCATTTCTTCAGCCAACCTAAACGGTTTTTTAAAATCCGCTTATTCATGTTTGCTAGAGTCATTTTTTCACCTCCTCTACCTGCTAAGGCTAACCGCTGTAGGAAGATTTGTCAAATGCCCTTGCCTCTTTTTAAAAGAGAATTATTTCTAAAATTGACTACTGCTAAAGGAGGTAGAAGATGCGGATTGCGCAAGTTTCACCCCTGCATGAGAGTGTTCCGCCCAAGCTTTATGGAGGTACAGAGCGGGTAGTTTCTTATTTAACCGAAGAGTTAGTAAAGATGGGACATGAGGTAACGCTTTTTGCCAGTGCCGATTCGGTGACAAAGGCCCGCTTAATTGCCCCGTGTAAGCACTCCTTAAGACTTGATCCTCATTGCCAGGATCCTCTTTGTCATCATATTCTCATGCTAGAAGAGGTCTTTAAACGTGCCGCCTTTTTTGACGTTATTCATTTTCACATTGATTACATTCACTTTCCTTTAGTTAGACGCTGTGAGACACCTTCTCTTACTACCTTACATGGCCGTTTAGATATTCCTGATCTAGTGCCCCTTTACCGCGAGTTTAAAGAGGTTCCTGTAGTATCCATATCCAATGCCCAAAGGAGCCCGCTTCCCTGGCTTAACTGGCAGGGCACGGTTTATCATGGCTTGCCAGAGAATCTGTATAGCTTTCACAAACGGCCGGGCAAGTATTTGGCCTTTATCGGCCGTATGTCTCCTGTTAAAAGGCCAGATCGGGCAATAGAGATTGCCGAACGGGTGGGCATGCCTTTAAAGATTGCGGCCAAGGTGGATGCGTCCGATAAGGAATACTTTGAACAGGTGATAAGACCCATGTTGAAGAGTTCACTGGTAGAATTTATCGGAGAGATTGGCGAAAAAGAAAAGGATGACTTTTTAGGTAATGCCTACGCCCTGCTTTTCCCTGTGGACTGGCCAGAGCCATTTGGCCTGGTTATGATTGAGGCCCTGGCCTGTGGCACGCCGGTCATTGCCTGGAATTGTGGGTCTGTCCCAGAGGTGATAGAGGACGGAAAGACGGGTTTTATTGTAGAAAGTATGGATGAGGCCGTAAGGGCAGTAGAAAAAATAGAAACGATAAGTCGTAAGGTCTGCCGTAAGACCTTTGAGGCCAGGTTTTCTGCCAGACGTATGGCCGAGGACTATTTGCGCGTCTATAGACGGTTGTTAAAAGAACAAGCAGAACCTTTGCTCAAGGCTGTGTAAAATGGAAAGAGAGATTATTTGTGTTGATAACAAATACTATATTTTGGCCACTTCTTCCCGCATTGATGAGCGTAACCGCACCTTAAAGCACGAGGAAACTTTTGCCATTTTTAACGCCTATGGTGAAATTGAGCCCATTGGCCTAGGTGAACAAGGCCTTTATCACCGGGGCACCAGGCACCTTTCCCGATATGAAATGCACATTTGTAAGACCAGACCTTTGCTTTTAAGTTCTACCATTAAAGAAGACAATTCCCTCTTTACCGTAGATTTAACCAATGCTGACATCCTTTCTGGAGATACCCTGCTTGTGCCTAAAGGCAGCGTGCACATCCTGCGCAGTAAGTTTTTGTTTGCCGAAACTTGTTATGAACGCATCCAGTTAGAAAATTTTGCCCCCTTTGCCGTGGAACTGGAGCTTTCCTTCCTCTTTGAGGCCGACTTTGCGGATATCTTTGAGGTGAGGGGCGCCAGGCGTAAACAAAAAGGCACCTATTTGCCTGCAGATATCACGAAGGACAGAGTTGTCTTTTCCTACAAAGGGCTTGACGGTATTACCCGGCAGACAGTAATTAGTTTTTCTACTCCCCTCAAACGGCTTTCTGCCCAGCAGGCCGTATTTCGGTTTAAACTTAATCCTAAAGAGAGACGGGCCTTTTATATCACCATCTGCTGTATAGCCAATGCTGAAAAGGCAGTAACACCAGCCCCCTATAAAAGGGCCTTTTTTGAAATACGACATAAGCTCAAACACTGGGAGGACAAAACCTGCCGTGTTTACACCTCTAACGAGCAATTTAACCAGTGGCTGCAACGTTCCTTAGCCGACATTGTGATGCTTATTACCCATACCCCTTATGGGCCTTATCCCTATGCCGGCATTCCCTGGTTTAATACCCTCTTTGGCCGGGATGGAATTATTACTGCCTTGGAATGCCTGTGGATTAATCCTGAAATTGCTAAAGGTACTTTAGCCTGTCTGGCTGCTACCCAGGCCAAGGAATTTGATGCCGCCCAGGACGCCCAACCGGGTAAAATCATTCATGAAGTCAGGGAAGGGGAAATGGCGGCGACGGGGGAAATTCCCTTTGCCCGTTATTATGGCAGCGTAGACGCTACGCCTCTCTTCATTATTCTGGCCGGCAAATATTATGACCGCACCGGTGATCAGGCCTTTATTGAGGAAATCTGGCCTAATCTTATGCTTGCCTTAGAATGGATTGATAAATACGGCGATCTAGATGAAGATGGCTTTGTGGAATATACGGCCTCCAAAAGGGGGCTTATCAACAAGGGCTGGCGTGATTCTCACGATAGCGTCTTTCATGCCGATGGCACCTTGGCCAAGGGACCTATTGCGTTGGTAGAAGTCCAGGGATATGTTTATGCAGCCAAACAGGAGGCAGCTAAGCTGGCCGAGGTCTTAGGAAAGAAAGATTTGGCCACAAGATTACGCCAAGAGGCAGAGAAGTTAAAGGAACAGTTTGAAAGGACCTTTTGGTGTGAGGAGATTTCCTGTTACGGCCTGGCCTTGGACGGTGAAAAGCAGTTGTGCAAGGTAAGAAGTTCAAATGCCGGTCATCTCCTCTTTAGCGGGATTATCAGGCCAGAACGGGCTTTAAAATTGGCCAAACTTTTCTTTAAACATCACTTCTTTTCTGGCTGGGGCATTAGGACGATTTCAAGTCTAGAGGTGCGCTATAATCCCCTCTCTTATCACAACGGTTCTGTCTGGCCCCATGACAATGCCCTTATTGCCTATGGTCTTTGCCGCTATGGTCTTAAAAGGTATGCTCTGAAGATCATGCAGGGGCTTTTTGAGGCAAGCACCTTTTTTGAGCTGCACCGTCTGCCAGAGCTCTTTTGTGGCTTTGCCCGGCGTCCGCATGAGGGGCCCACGCATTATCCTGTAGCCTGTCATCCCCAGGCCTGGGCAGCAGGAACGGTCTTTTTGCTTCTTCAGGGCTGTTTGGGTTTGGGCTTTAAAAAGAATGAGATCCGATTTTATCACCCTATCCTGCCAGACTTTTTAGATGCCATCTGGATTAAAAACCTGAGAATGAGTGAGGCCAGAGTAGATCTTTATCTCAAACGTTATGAGGATGATGTCGTTATCAATGTCCTGCGCAAAGAGGGAGAAATTAAGATCATTGTAGAAAAGTAGCCTGGTTTATCATCTCCTTTAACCGCAGGGCATTGGCATACATATCGGAGTTGTTAAACATGATGTAGCCTTCTTTGCCTGCCATCTTTAAAATTTGGGTTAATTCTTCATCACTGTAGGAATACTGATATGTCCTCAAATTGCCATGTAAGCGAAAATAGGTAAATGTTCCCCACACAGGCAGTCCGTGTAAAAAGGGATCAACAGCATGGATAAGATTAGCCTTTTTACAAATTTCTTTAACTATCTCTTCTGTCCACTCTTTACCGCGTGGTTCCCAGATAAAGATACCTCTGCCTTGATAATGGGCAAAAAAGGCAAGTATGGCCTTTATATTTTCCTCGCTCGGTTTAAAAGAGGCTGGGGTTTGAAAGACAAACTTCTCTGCCTTTAGCACCTTTGCACGGGCAAAAAAGGTTTCCATGACCTCTTCGGTAACCTCATTTAGCCGAAAGCCACCACAAAACTGCCTTTTTTCCTTCGGCAGATCGGCCCGACGATAGGTTGGACTATGGGGAAGATGGGTAATATATTGCGGGGCCTTAAGGATAAACTCAAATCCTGCCGGTGCCTTTTTGGTCCAGTTTAAGACCTGCTTTTCGGTTAAGGTGCGGTAAAAGCTTTGTTGGATTTCTACGGTCATAAAGTGCGCAAAATACTTTTCCTGGGCCACAGGGAAACCACAACAGCCTACTTTAAGCATAGGCTTTTTTACCTTAAATTTAAAGGTTTAGTATTAACCTACTAACAAATGAGCAAGAAGTCAACGACAAATCTGCAAACATTGCATAATTTCAGAAAATATGTAATAATTTTTTAAGTCTTTTTAGGGGGAGAAATATGGAAACCTTAATTGTAGGCGAAAGGGGACAGATAACCATACCTAGAAGTTTAAGAGAAAAATATGGAATAAGAGCAAAACATCCTGTGATTATAGAAGACCGAGAAGGAGAGATAGTAATTAAGCCAGCAGTCGTTATTCCTTTGGAAAGACTTAAGGCCCTGTGTGAAGAATACGATGAAGAGTTTGTTAAGAAATTGATGGAAGACAATCAGGTTTCTCCTGAAGAGGAGAAGGAGATAATAGAAAAGTGGCTGGCCAGAAGAGATTAAAAGTCTTTTTAGATAGCAATGTATTTTTTGCCGCCCTTTATATGGATATGAAAGGTTCTTATCCTTCTATTATCTTACGGCTTGCGCAAGAGCATTGTTTTGATCTCTATTTTTCTACGCTTGTAGAACTTGAGGTAAAACATAACATCGCTAAAAAGCTACCCCAGAAGAGGTTTCAAGTTGATTCTTTGTTTAAAAACTTCAAAAAGTTGGAGGATGTAAGCCTTGAATTAAGCCTCCTTAAAAGACTTTCTGAAAAAGACCGCATTATCATCTCCACAGCTATATATCATAGGATGAATTACTTTGTTACTGGAAACACTAAAGATTTTTCCTATCTTTTGGGCAAAAAAATAGATCAAACTTTTGTTTTAGCACCAAAGAATTTTTGTTTGCGCGAATTTGCAGATAACTAGCTAGGCAGGAAACTCCTCTTTGCTCATCCACTCCTCCACCTTATCATCCCTTAAAAAGACCGTGCCGGTAAAGAGACCTACGAGGGTGTTATCACCTCGCCTGACCTCTATTCTGTAGATGGCAGTGCGTCGGCCACGTGTTTCTTCTGTAGCCGTTGCCACAAGGGTATCCCCTAGCCTGCTTGGGGCAGGATAATGTATCTGGGCGTTAAGGGCTACGGCCACCTGCCCATAACTATTTGAGGCAACAGCAAAGGCAAAGTCAGCCAAGGCATAGGTGACGGCCCCATGGGTGATGCCCACCGCATTAAGCATCTTTTCGGTTACCGTCATTTTTACCTTACACCAACCCGGGCCTGCTTCTGCTACTTTCATCCCTAGGTTAACCGCCACTTGATCTCGTTCATTCATCCAGCGGGCAATCCGCCACGCCCTTTCTTGTGCATCCATTATCATTTCCTCCAGTTATGCCTTTCCTGTCATTTCCTTTAAAAAGGGTGAAGGGCGTCCAGCATAAGAGATAAAAAGCCTTTTTTGTGCCCTTGTAATGGCAACATAACACAAACGCCGTTCTTCTTCCAGATCATGGGCCTTATAATGCGGTAAGACTCCCAGGCTACAACCCACCAAAAACACTACTGGCCATTCTAAACCCTTGGCCTTGTGGATAGTCAAAAGATTTATCCGCCTGCCCTGCTTACGACGCCCTTCCTGCTGGGCAATTTGAAGATAGGCCAAAAACTTGCCCACATCCTTAAACCGAATAAGTCCAAAACAGAATTCATCCAGGGTGTCTAGATGTGATTCATCTACTGCATTTTGTTTTTGGGCCAAATAGGCATCATAACCTGTGTAGCGGCGCACTTCCCTGACGATTTGACCTAAGTTATAAATCCCCTGCTGATAAAGGCCGTTGAGCTTCTTGATAATTCCGTAAAAACGTTCGGCCCGTTTTTTCATCTCGGCCGAGGGATAGTTAATCAAGGGAAGGCAGGTATAAAGGGATTTGCCAGTCTCTACGCTCTTTTCCTGCAAAAGGGGGATAATAGGGCCTAAGTCTCTTGGAGGGACATTAAGAATTTGTAAAAAGGCTTCATCATCATTAAAATCAGCAATGAGCCTCAAATAAGCCGTCATGTCCTTAATCTCTTTGCGCAAATAAAAACCTGTGCTTCCCACCACCGTATAGGGCACACTAAACTGAATACAGTTATCTTCTAAAGGACGGGATTGATAGTTGGTCCGATATAAAACAGCAATGGCCTCTGGGGGTGTGCCTTGTTTGATCAGTTCCTTAATGCGTTGCACAACCTTAAAGGCCTCTTCTTCCCGGTTGCCTGCCGCGATGATGCGGGGAGGAGAGCCTTCTTTGTTATTTGTCCAAATCTGCTTGGCGATTTTAAGTTGGCTGTGGGCCATGAGCCGGTTAGAAAGGTTAACGATGTGTTGGGTAGAGCGATAATTTTGTTCTAATTTGATCGTTCTGGCCTGCGGAAAGTAACGTTCAAATTGCAGAATATACTGAGGTACGGCTCCCCGAAAATGATAGATAGCCTGAGCATCGTCCCCTACTACAAATAAGTTATTTTGGGGAGGCACCAAGAGACGCAAGAGCTCAAATTGCACTTTGTTAACATCCTGCACCTCATCTACGAGGATATGGGTAAACTGGTGTTGATACTTTTTAAGTACATCAGGCTGGCTTTTAAACAGGCGCCAGGTTTCTATTTGCAGGTCGTCAAAGTCAAAGAGTCCCTCTTCCCGTTTTTTTTCTTCATAAAATTTATAAACAGCATACTTTTCAGCTATCACCGGGCTTAAGCGGGCTTCATTGGCCATATCTTCTAAGAGGCGCAGGTTGTTTTTGGCCCGGCCAATGAATAGCTCGGCCTCCTTAAGACTCAACTCCGCCCCACTAACGGCTAAGGCGTGCTTAAGGAGCAAAAGACGCCGCTTGTCCTCTAAGAGTCTAAATTTTATACCTTCTTTTTGTAAAATCTTAAAACAAAGGGCATGAAAGGTGGAACACCAAAGACGCTTTGCGTTTTTTAAACCAATGAGCTTTTTTAAACGATCCTTCATTTCTTTGGCTGCCTTGCGGGTAAAGGTAAGGGCCAAAATACGATCAGGAGGAATGCCCTTGACGGCAATGAGATAGGCTATACGGTGAGTCAAGGTGCGGGTCTTGCCAGAGCCTGGGGCGGCTAATACACGCACAATCCCTTCGGCCATAGCGGCCTCGCGTTGAGCAGGGTTGAGGGAGGAAAGGAGCTCAGGTAAAAAGAGGCGACCGCCGGTTTGCATTGCCTTGCAAGGCTAAAGGGAAAAAGGAGGTTTGTCAAGGAGCCCAAAATCCGTGATTGCCCTTCAAAAACCCCACAAGTTGCTTGTCATAAAGCGATTTTTTAAAAAATACCTTTCACCTAAAAGGTGAAAAACATTTATCTTTCCCTTAAACCCAGTCATAATTATAGCGCCTTCGCTCGCTTATGCGGTCAAGGCCAAGCCCTACGGGTGGCCTTTGGCCAGCCTTGACCTCGCTCGCTACGGCGCTTTTTTCTTTTTGAGGCCAGAAGGAAAAGAAAAATTCTTTTTCCCCTTTCCTCCTTCCGATTTTCCTTTTTTGCCAGGGCCGAGGGCGGTCAAGGGCAAGCCCGCAGGGCGCAGCCTGCCCAAAGGGCAGGTCGGAGCGAACGCAGTGAGCGTAGACCCTTGACCGTATAACCGAGGCCCTGGCATATAATTTCCTAAAAAGGAGAAGGGATAATGCTGGCATTTTTCTTAATTCCTTCCTCATCTCAAATATCCTTCTTTAAAAATCAATCACGGATTTTGGGAGGAGAGAAAAAGGATGCAATTGCTTATCGTTCACCTTGGGGCCTTGGGGGATATGCTTTTATCCAGACCTAGCCTTTTGGCCATAAGAAGGCACTTTGCCCAGGCCGAGATAGACCTTTTAGGCTATCCTCATCTCCTCTCCCTGATCCGTTATGAAATGCAAGTCAGGCAGATTTATAATTTAGAAGATGTTCTTTTTACCCTTTATACAAATGCAAATAAGGCCTTTTGGCAGCGTTATGACCTCATTGTTTTCTTTGCTCGCCGCCTAGATCCAGACTGGCAAAAAAGTTTAGGCCGGACAGAATTTATTTTTATCCAAACCGTGCCCCCACCAGGGATAAGGCGGCCGGTATTTGCGTATCAACTGGAACAATTGCGAAAATACGGTCTAAAGGGGCAAATTTCCTTTGTTCCTTTGGCCCTTCCACTCTCAAAAGATACACAGCGAGAAGGTTTTGATTTGCTTATTCATCCTGGCAGCGGCAGTCCTTCTAAAAACTGGCCGGTTTCTTATTTTACTGAGGTGATAAAGGCCTTTTCTTCTTTTCGCCTTGGGCTTATTGTTGGCCCGGCCGATAAGGAGGTGGCTAAGGTATTGTTAGCGCGTCTTCAGGACAATGATGTCTTAAGGCGACCCCGCCTGCTTCAGGACCTCAGCCTGCCTGCGCTTGCTCAAAAGATGCGTAACGCTCATCTCTTTCTGGGCAATGACTCTGGTGTTACCCATCTGGCCGCAGCCTTAAATCTTCCGACCTTTGTTATCTTTGGCCCAACGGATCCTCATCGCTGGCGTCCATGGGGAAAGCATGTAAAGATTTTTGCCCCTAACCTTGCCTGTGCCCCATGTGAGGAGAAAAGAAGGGAATGTACAGAAAGGCAATGTTTAAAGGCCATCAAGCCTAAAGAGGTAATAGAAACCATCTTAACTGCCATTCACTAATCCCTATCCCCCAATCGTCAATATTAGGTTATCATATACTCATGCCAAATTTGCCCTTTAAAAAACGACCAGAGGACTTTATTGTCAAAGAAAGGCATAATCTTTTCTTTAAACCCAGAGGAGAATATGCCTATTTTTTACTAAAAAAACGCAACTGTAATACCCTAGACGCCCTCAAACTGCTAGCCAGGCAACTACGGGTACCGTTAGATCAGGTAGGCTTTGCTGGTCTTAAAGATAAACTGGCGATTACTGAACAGGTGATTTCGGTCCCCAAACGCTATGTTACAGCCCAAAATTACAGGCTTAGTCCGCAGGTCTATTTGCGCTTTCTCGGTTATGGGGATGAGCCTGTTAGGCTGGGTGGGTTTTTAGGTAATGAATTTACGATTACCTTACACCCCTTGACCCGAAGGCAAAAGGGCAGGATTAAAAAGGGATTGGGCTTTTTTGCTCAATATGGCTTTCCCAACTACTTTGGCGAGCAACGTTTTGGTTCAATCCTGGGCACAAAGGACTTTATCGCCCGCCTGCTTTTGCAAGAAAGATACGAAGAGGCCTTAAAGGCCTATATCGTTTCGTTTTTAAAAGCAGAAGAAAGGCGATATTTGACCAAGCTCTGGGGTAAATGGGACTTGATGTTGAAATACATTCCACCCAATGATGTTACAAAAAGGACGGTCATCAAGGCCCTGAAACGCCAAAAGCCTTATGAAAAGGTCTTTAGGGTTATTCCTAAAAATATCCGTGTCATGTTTGCCTTTGCCTATCAAAGCTATCTTTGGAATAAAACCCTTTCTCTTTACATTGCCGACCACTTTAAGCACTTTTTTATCCCCATCGCCCTCTGGCAGTTTGCCGTGTATCGTCAAATAGATAAAAAACGGTGGAAGTTACTTAAAGATACCCGTCTGCCCTATGCCGGCACAAAGGAAATACCTGGGCCTTTTAAGCCCTTTTTTGAAAGGGTTATCAAAGAGGAAGGGCTTGATGAAAGGACTTTCTTGGCCGAACGGGTTGGAATAAAACTTTTCTTAGAAGGAGAACGAGCTATCATTGTCATACCAGAGGGGTTAAGCATTGTAAACGAAAAGAAAGACAGCCTTACCTTACACTTTTTCCTCCCACCTAATAGCTATGCTACCGTCTTCCTGAAGGCCTTAATAGGGTTTAATGGCTAGTTTTTCCTTGCCTTTTCCTTCTATTTCAGTTAAATTAGAGGCGTTTAATATCGTTAAGGAGGAACGAAGATGCCATTAATTACATCCATTGATGCCTTAGAGGTTTTAGATTCAAGGGGAAATCCAACTGTGGCCGTTTATGTATGTTTAGAAAGCGGGATAATGGGCAAGGCGATTGTGCCTTCTGGTGCCTCTACAGGTAAAAAAGAGGCGCTTGAGCTGCGGGATGGGGATAAAGGACGCTATGGCGGTAAGGGCGTACTTACAGCTGTCAATAATATTAAGGAAAAGATTGCCCCGGAGCTTTTGGGCATAGATGTGCGGCAGCAGGCCTTAATTGACAAAATTATGCTAGAGCTTGACGGCACGTCTAATAAGTCTAAACTAGGGGCTAATGCCATTTTGGGTGTGTCCTTGGCCTGTCTACATGCTGCGGCCATGTATGAAGAGATGCCGCTTTATCAATACTGGGGAGGCACCAATGCCACCCTTCTGCCGGTGCCCATGTTTAATGTCCTAAACGGTGGTGTGCATGCTGATAACAATGTGGACTTTCAAGAGTACATGCTTGTCCCGGCGGGTTTGCCTACTTATAGAGAGGCCCTAAGGGCCGGAGCAGAGATTTACCATACGTTAAAGAAGCTCTTAAAAGAAAAGAGACTCTCTACGGCCGTTGGGGATGAGGGTGGTTTTGCCCCGAATTTAAAAAACAATGCAGAGCCACTAGAATTACTTTTAGAGGCCATTGAAAAGGCTGGTTACAAACCTGGTAAAGAGGTCTTTTTGGCCATGGATGTAGCGCCAAGCAGTTTTTATGAAGAGGGAAAATATAAACTTAAAGGAGAAGGAAAAGAGCTGACAAGCGAAGAAATGATTGACTTACTTGAAAGGTTAGTGGAGGAATATCCCATTATTTCCATTGAAGACGGCTTGGCTGAGGACGACTGGGAGGGCTGGAAAAAACTTAATGCCCGCCTGGGAGATAAGGTGCAGCTTGTGGCCGATGACTTAACGGTGACCAATCCAAGTATTATTGAAAAAGGGATAAAGGAGAAGGCCTTTAACAGCGTGCTTATCAAACTTAACCAGATTGGCACGGTAACAGAGACCCTAAAGGCCATTGAAATTACGCAAAAGGCAGGGATGACGGCCTGTGTCTCGCATCGTTCGGGTGAGACCTCTGACACCACCATTGCCGACCTGACCGTAGCTAGACGCACAGGGATGCTCAAGACCGGTGCCCCGTGCCGCAGTGAAAGATTGGCCAAATACAACCGGCTATTGGAGATAGAGGCAGAGCTTGGAGAGGTGGCTGAATTTATTGGCGTAAAGGGGTTTAATGCAGGGAGGTATAAAGAGTGAATAGTGGGTAGTGGGTGAGAATAGATGGAGGTTAAGGAAGTTATTGAAGAAGTTAAGCAGATCTTAAAAAGATATTTACCTAAAGGTTATCGCATTTATCTCTTTGGCTCCTGGGCTAAAGGGAATGCGGAAGAACGGTCAGATATAGATATTGCTATCTTGGGAGAGCGGGAATTAGACTGGATGGCCTTCTCAAAAATAAAAGAAAAAATAGAAGATATTCCTACCTTGCGTAAGATAGATGTGGTTGACCTAAAGGCCGTAGGAAGGCAATTTCGGGAAGAGGTCTTAAAGCACGGGATAGAATTGAAATGAAAGATGTATTAGCCTCTTTTGAAAAGGTCTTTATGCGGCTGCAGGAGGCCGTAAAGCCGCAGCCGACGCCTTTAGAGAGGGATGCTATTATCCAACGGTTTGAGTTTACTTTTGAGCTGGCATGGAAGGCCATCCAGAAATTCTTGCGCAGTGAGGGTATTTCTTGTCGTTCGTCCAAAGGATGTTTTAAAGAAGCCTTTAGGTATGAATTGATAGAAGAAAACCCCTTATGGCTGCGCATGATAGAAGATAAAAACTTGACCGTTCATACTTATGATGAAGAGATAGCAGAAAAGCTGTGTAATCATATCCTTGGTTACCTGCCACTTTTTAAAGCGTTACTCTTGAGATTAAAAGTAGAGGAGCAGAAGTTATGAGCAAACAGGTAGAAGAAGGCAATCTTGTCCGATTGGAGCTGATCTTCAAACAAGACGGCCAGCAGGCCTTGGCCGAAGCTGAGATTTTGTATGGATTTCAATCGGTTTTACCGGCTATTGATGAGGCTATAAAAGGGAAAAAGGAGGGAGAGAAATTTGAGCTTTACCTTTCACCTCATCAACTTAGGCGCTGGAAACGGCAAAAAATGGCGGCCATTAACCTTAACCGGCCCTTAAAGGCAGAGGTGTTTATACATAAAATTACAAGACCCAACCCGGAAGAGCTTTTGCACCGGGTAAGGCAACTCTTTGCCGGTTGTGCAGCCGGCGGCTGAAGCATATAAAGCTCCCTGTAAGGGAGCAGGTGCTGTCTAGGTGCCCTTTGGGCTTAATAGGGAAGTCCGGTGAAAGTCCGGTGCGGTCCCGCCGCTGTAACCGGGGACGAAACCCACAAAAGGCCACTGGGGTCTTTAAGGCCCCGGGAAGGCGTGGGGAGTAGGACGATCCGGAAGCCAGAAGACCTGCCTAGGCAGCCTTTTCTTGCTGCCTAAGCGCGGACGAAGGTGGCAAGAGGAGGAAGGGCGAAGAAAAACGGGTGCAGCCCTTGGTGTATCTTTACACCAAGGGCTTTTTTAATGCCTGCCTCCTCTTGGCCCAAATGACTAAAATTCCTAAAGAGGAGGTTGGTATGCGGAGATGGGTATTTTTAGTTTTAGGGATGTATCTGTTTCTTGCTTCTTTGGCTTATGGTGAAGAAATTATCTCTGTGCCTGAGGTAGTGGTGACGGCTTCGCGTATAGAGGAGGCCCAAACGGCCAGTGCGGTGACGGTTATTACCGATGAGGAGCTAAAGGAACAGGGCGTTACCAATGTGGCCGATGCCTTAAGAGAGGTTCCAGGAGTAATGGTAACGCAGAACGGTTTTGGGGGGATTGCTTCTGTTTTTGTTAGAGGGGCCGATAATGGACAGGCAGTGATCATGATTGATGGTGTCCCAGTTTATGACCCAAGCGGCATTTCTAAGGGTGATTTCTCTGCCTTTTTATCCCATTTAAGCATTGAAGATATTGACCGCATTGAGATTGTCCGTGGTCCTCAAAGCGTCCTCTATGGTTCTAATGCCATGACTGGGGCCATTAACATCATTACCAAAAAAGGTAAAGGCAAACTTAAAACGACCTTTAGTCTAGAAGCCGGTTCTTATAATACCTTTAGCGAAAAATTAAGCGTTGGCGGTGCTGGCGATAATCTCAGTTATTTCTTGAATCTAAAACGCTTTGATACAAATGGGATTTCTAAAACACCGGATGAGCCAGATAAAGATGGCTATCGGTCTAATAATGCCGGTGGTAGCATCACGGCTAAATTAAATGAAAACATAGAAATAGGAACATCTTTTTCTTATATAAATGCCGAGCAGGGATTGGATGGCGGGAACACCTTTGAAAAGAATAGACTGGGTTTTGTCCAGACTTATTATACCCAAAGATTTTCTTCTCTTTGGCAGCATACCTTAAAACTGGCCTACACCAATACCCACCGGGTCTATCAGCCATACAGCTTTTATGATGGCGATTTGTATTACCTCTCTTGGCAGCACAATTTAAATGTTTTGCCTTATTTAAAATTTATTGTTGGTTTTGACTATCAGCAGGAGAGGGCAAATACAAGTTATATGAACGAAAAGACCCAGGACGAAAAGGCCTGGTTTGCTGAGGCCATTTTCAATCAGGACAATATCTATCTTAATGCCGGTGTGCGTTATGATCGGCATCAAACCGCTGGGGATAAAGTAACCTATCGTTTGGCCGGGTCCTATCTGTTACCTACTCAGACTAAATTACACGCTAGCTTTGGGACAGGTTTTCGGGCCCCTAGCCTTTATCAGCTCTTTGACACCAATTATGGAAATCCCAACTTAAATCCAGAGCGTTCCCAAGCTTATGATGTGGGCATAACCCAAAATCTGTGGCAAAAAAGGGTCTGTCTTGATGTAACCTACTTTTTTAACCGTATGAAAGACATGATTGATTGGGTGATGACTGATCCCCTTACCTGGGCTGGACAGTATTTTAATGTCAAAGAAGCCCATACGCAGGGTATAGAAGTCAGTGCCAAGGTCATGCCGGTAGAGTGGCTAAAGGCTAGTCTTTTTTACACCTGGCTCAATGCCAAGGATATAACCAAGCATAGCTGGCTCTTAAAGCGTCCACATCACCGGGTGGGGTTTGAAGTTACTTATTTTTTACCTAAACAAAAGGGCAGTGTAAACTTTGGGGGGATTTATACAGATAAGTATTATGACTATGGCAGCAAAGTCGTTTCAAGCTTCTTTGTTGCCCATCTTTCTGCCCGCTATCAGGTGCTGCCCTACCTTACCCTTACGGCCAGAATAGAAAACTTGTTTGACGCCAACTACCAAGAGAGTTATGGTTATAATACCCTTGGCTTTAATGCCTATGGGGGAGTAGAGCTTAGATGGTAATTTTCTTTTCCCCACCCTTAATAGGGTGGAGAATAACCAATTGACTTTTTAACTTCCTTATTTCATAATTTCAAAAAAAGCTTCTTTAGGCAAGGCGGCAGAGACTGCAGGTGTTTCTGAAAGGACATTTGTAGAACTTTTGCTCAAAAGGGATGATTTCCTGTAAGCTTTGAAGACCTGGATTTAGAAAAAGAGATTGAAAATACCTGAAAGTTGTTAAGTTGTGATGCAAAGGTTTTTTTTAGTTATTTTATTTGCCTTTCTCTTTCTCCATTCTCTTTCTCTTTTTGCTGCTCCTAAACGCATTGTTTGCCTTGCCCCAAGTGTTACAGAGATCGTTTATGCCTTAGGGGCAGGGAATGAAGTGGTTGGTGTAAGCAATTTTAGCGATTATCCTCCACAAGCGCATGCAAAAACAAAAGTGGGGCCTTTCACGGCTCCTGATTTAGAAATTATCATCAGCCTGAAACCAGATTTAGTGATTGGACTCAAAGATGCCAATCCCGCCTGGATTTTCAAACGCCTTAAAAGCTTTCACATTCCCTGTGTGGTGCTCAAAAATGGAGGTATTAACAGTATCTGGGAAAATATTTTGGTGGTAGGAGAGGCCCTTGGCAAAGCGCCACAGGCAACAGAGCTGGTGGCAAGATTAAAAAGACAACTGAACCAGCTCAAAAATCAAGCCCGAAAGTTTTCCAAAGTTAAGGTTTTTTTTCAGCTTTCCCTAAGACCCCTTTTCACTTGCGGACAAGGGTCTTATTTGAACGAGTTAATTGAGCTGGCTGGCGGGATCAATATTGCCTCTGACATTTCTATCCCCTATCCTGCTCTTAGTCTGGAAAAGGTGGTGGCAGAAGCACCTCAAGTGATTATTTTATGCCTAATGCAGGAGGATGTAAAACAGGCGCTTAAATTCTGGCAACGTTTTCCAGAAATTCCTGCGGTAAAACAACATCATATCTATGCAGTCAATCCAGATATATTTGCCCGTCCTTCTCCCCGCATCATAAGGGCGTTAGAGATTTTGATCGACCTGTTACATCTTGATACGTCCAGACAAGAAAGGTAAATTTGACGATAAGCCTCCTTGACTTTTTCTTCCGTATAATATCTTTCAATGCGTTTAATACCAGCCTCTGCCATTTTATTGGCTAAGTCTTTATTTTTTAGAATACGTAGGGTCTTTAGAGCCAAATCCTGAGCGTCCATGACGGTAGCGACAAGCCCTGCCTTTCCTAACCCATCATTCAGACCATATACTAGTTCTTCACAGGCACCCACTCTGGTCGTAACCACAGGCAGACCTGAAGCCATTGCCTCCATAACCACTAAAGGCATGGCTTCTTTAACAGAGGTTAAAAGAAGGACATCAAATTTATGGTAATATTCCACCACATTGGCAGGTCCTGTAAAAATGATGGTGTCATCAAGCCCTAAGAGATTCCTTAAAGCCAGACATTCCTGATAGTAATCAGGATATTCCTCTGTGGGCCCCACCACATAGACTTTAATTTCGGGAATGACTTGTTTGATATTAGCTACTACTTGAATAAAAGTTTTAACATCTTTTACCGCATCTACTCTTGCCACCATACCTATGACTGGCGGATGACTAGTTAACCTTTCTCTTCTTGCTGGGATAAACCGCTCAATATTAATGCCGTTGGGAATGATTTTTATTTTATCTGGATCCGCTCCGTATTCTATTTCTAATTGTTTATTGCCATGATACAGGGTAATCAGTTCGGTTACTGTTTTATATTCCCAGAAGGTTATAGCCTTAAAAAAGTCAATCCACATTTGTCTTAAATAGTATTCATCCAGCCACTGGGCCACATTCAGCTCCATTTCCCTCTCTTGAATATAGATACCGTGCTCGGTGATGATAGAAGGTTTGCCATAAAGGGCGGTCATCATACAGGTGAGAAAACCGGCAAAACCGGCTGAAGGGCTGTGATAAACATGGGCAGGAGGTAAGGCGTTTAGCAGCATGAATACCCGCCACATTACCAGATGGATATTACGCCAGTTGTAGTAGTATTTCAAAAAACCATGGTGACGATGTCTTTGTTCATAAATTTCAGTCAAGGACTGAAATCCAGTCTCACTTAAAAGAAAGTATTTAAAAAATCTTTCTTTGTGCTGTGTCAGAATGTCCTTGAAAAGGCTTACTTCTTCTGGCATGAAGTATCCTCGGCGAAAGCCTTCAAGCATAATGTTTTTTAAGGTTTGATAGATGGACGTCTTTTTTGGAAAGGATACTGGTGATGCCTTTTTGATAGAAGTATAGTCAAATAAATCAAAAGAGTGAAAGGACACCACATTGGCAGGAAGCTGATATTTGAAGTCTTCTTCAGTCTTTTTGCCTGCAGTTAGGGCCACCACGGCAAAGTTGAATTCACCTTCATAACTTTTTATTAACCGCTGCATCCACGAAGCTACGCCCCCTGTAACATAGGGATAACTCCCCTCCACAATCAGACAAATATCGGTAGGTTTATATTTTTGCATAAGATAAGCCCATTTGGTAGCGGTTTAGCTCATGGCGATAACTTTTTAAGGTAGCCATTACCTCCCAGTTATCTTCGGCCAGTTCAAAGGCGGTTTTTAGCAAACTTTCAGCCTCCTTTAGGTCTTTTTTTTCAAGATGGTATTTGATGGCCTGCAAAAGAAGAGACAAGTTTTGCGGATCATCTTTTAAGGCCCCATCTATATAAGCACATGCCCGTTTGAGATAAAAAAAGCCAAGCCAAGGATCGGTAAGGGAAAGGAAATATATTTCATGATAAAGGGTAGCCAGCTCTACCAGTGGTTTTTGAGGGAGACTTTCTAAAATAGATATCCTTCCAAGCAGTTCATTTCTTTTTTCATTTAAAATCCGGCTGGCCTCAAGAATAACAGAAGGGTGCCAGGAGTATTCCAGAAAAAGTTGAAGAAGACGGGTCTTATATGGTGACCACTGGAGGGTAGAAATGAGTTTTAAGGCATGCATGGCTTCATCAAAGGGAAGAAGGCCGTGGATAAGATAGATCAGAATTTTTTGGGGAGAAAAGGAAGGATTTTCTACAAAAGTTAAAGGAAAGCTTTCCAGGGTAAAAAAGTTGACCTTAAAAAATTCCTCTTTTGCTTTGGCGCGCACAGGATAAAATTTTAAGACAAAGGCGGTCATCAGACTACCGGCAGGACCTACTAACGGCACTACTGACATTAGAATTAGAACAATGATAATGGATTTTCCCATAATTTTTTTTAAATAGGCATCACTAAAGGTCATACCCACCAGAATTTGAAAGGTAAGGAAGATCACCATCCCGTGGGCCACTATAAAACCCATAAAAGCAGGCACGGTATTTATGTTGGTTAGCAAAAAAAACAGCACAATTATTTGGTTAACGCTCCACCACCATAAGTTCCTGGAGGTGCTCATCAGAAAGCTCCTCTATTTCCAAACCAATCTTCTCTTTTAATCGCCTTTTGACCGGCAAAAGGTCTTCGGTAAAGGGCAAAAGCAGAATAAGCCGGTTTCCGATAACAAATTTTTCATCAAATTCTCTTAAGGTGGCTTCAAGTTCATCGAGTTTAGTGGCAATTTCTATAATATCCTTTCCTTGTTCTAGTCTAAAATAGGCCAGCTTATAGGAGATACGCATACGCTTTAAAAAGTTTAGCCTTTCTTTAAGAATTTTTGGTGCTACTTGTGGTTTGAAAACAATAATATGGGGCACAAGACTATAAGCCGCCATCTCTTTGGCATAAAGCCTTCTTTCTAAAATAAGCTTGACCATAAATCCTGCTACTTTAAGTTGTCTGAGGGTATCTTCATTTAAGGCAACATAACGGATGCGTTCAATAAGGATAAGGAAATTTATCTTCTCTACAAGCCGACTTACGATCGGAATGGCCATGACAAAACCATATCTTTCTATGGATGTGGGCAAAATAATCTCTTTATCTTCCTTTAAAACTTCAAGCCATTCATGATAATCCTTTTCAGAAAGAATTTCAGGCATTTTGGAAAGGCCGTATTTAAATAGGCGGTGATATTCTTTATTAGCTCTGGTATATACACATCCTCCCTCAACAAAGCAGTAACGATTCAGAATAAAAAAGAGTCTGGCAAAAAGTTCTTTTTCGTCCACCGTGATAGCCGCCACCTTACGTAATTCCTGATAAAGATAAAGGGGTTCATCCAGCCGCAGAAAAAATTCCTCAAGGAAGCGCCGATAAGAAATATCTATAGAGACAAGTTGGGAGGTCAGAGAGGCAATCCTTTCTTTGGCCAGATGATAGGATTGATTGAGGGCAGAGATATTCTGCAGTAGATTTTGTTTAATACTCCCGATCAGCAGAAAAAGACCAGCATTGAATACGATAATGAGAAAATCTTCGGTCTTTAAGGAGGTTAAAATCAATTCGGGATAATAATAACGGCTCATTCCAATTAACAACCCTAAAATACTAATCACCACTCCCAGAATGCCGTAAAAAAAGGAAAAGAGCACACCATAAAAGGTAAGCATGTAAAAAAAGACCTTTTCAGGTATATAAGGCCATAAAACAGTTAAGGTAAGTCCATAAAGAATAACTGCTTCCAAAAAGGGTAAAACTTTTCTAAGCATTTAAAACCTCCATACAACACCAGCCCTAGTCCTTATTTCTGTAGTGCCGCTTGTTATATCAAGGCGATATTCAAACGAGGTTGAAAAATCAATATCTTTAGTAAAGCTATATAACAAGCTTACATACGGACTAACTGCTAAACCACTAAAATTGTCTCCCCACACATAGCCTACAGGTATGCGCCAGCTCAGAACATTCTTTCTTTTGCCAAAATAATAAAGTCCTGAAATGGAATAATAAGGCATATTTAGACGTTCAGGGATAAGATAGGGAAGGGTGTCATCCTGATGGCCATTTATATACAGCCATCCAAATCCATGTTGTAGCGTAGGACTTTTATCCCGCTGGATGTAAATGATGCAAGGCTCAATCTTCATCATCCAGCCTAAATAGCGATTATCATAATCAAAAGTGGCATTGAGGTGAGCCACCGAAGGGAAATAATATCTGTTGTAGTTTTCTTTAAGGCCTAAAATAAATTTCTCATTTGGCTTATAATAACCTTCAATCTCCATTCCTTTTTTTAAGGCAAATATGGTGCTAAGAGAGGTAATTTCCTTTTCTACATCCTGATACCATCCTGCTATGCCAAAATGATAATCACCCTTATGCCAAAAATATTTCACCTTAAAACCAAGCCTGTTATCGGTATATAAACCTTCTAAAAGCCAGTGAGTATTTGCACCTTTTATCTTTTTTAGGCTTAAAAAAATTTGTTGTTTTCCTCTAACAGAATAATCATAATACTCATTTCCATGCTTAAAACCAATCCTTCCTTTACTAAAAAGACTATAACCATTCAGTTCTAATAATCCCCATTCATCCAAAGGATATTTAAGCCTACTCCATAACTGTTTAATGTCTCCATAGAATGAATTATGGATATATCTAAAATCAAAGCAAAAACGCCGATACCAGAAACGAACTACATCTATTAAAAAATACTTTGCCTTTCTTTTTTCATAAGGTGTGTAATAAGCATCGCTGATGATTGTTTTGACTAACCGTTCTGCCTCAGACCATTTACCTGCCAGGTTATAAAAATAGGCACTATAAAGACGGTTGTCTGGTATCTCTCTATATGGTGTAATCAACTTTACCGCCTGCTTGTATTTTCCTTGAAAGGCCAAAAACTCTGCTTTTTTAAAGGCAAAACGCATTTTTAAAGACTTACTTGCACTATTTTTTATTTGGTCTTCCAGTAAAAAGAGATACTTTTTAAGGTCTTTTTTCGGAATAACATCCAGATAATCAAGATAGACTTCAAGCGGTACATTGCCTAGTTTAAAAATTTTTTCATAAACTTTTTGGGCCTCCTTATATTTACCTAGATTTTTTAACGCCCTGGCCCTGGCAGAAAGAAGGTTAAGATATTCTTTGTCTTTATAAGCTTTTTGAGCAAATACACAGGTATGATAGCTGAATAAAATAAAAAGCACCGCTATTAAAAGCCTCACGGTAATACAACCTCCGTCAAGGTTACAATCTGCTGATTTACTTTTCTAAATTGCTTCTCGTTTCCAAGCCGTTTGTAGAGATAACTTAAATATTCTAAAGCTAAATATGCCTCTGAGGAATGAGATTTGACATTTAACCATTTTTCAAGCACAGATACCGCTTTATGCCAGTGGCTTTGTTGGGTATAGACTTTAGCCATAAATAGCACCTGGTGAACAGACATCTCTGTTATTGGAATTTTATTAAGAATGGCTATAAGCTTGTCGGTGTATTTCAATTTTGCATAGATATAAGCAAGTTTAAGGCGATACTTGTCTTTAGGCCATTTTTTGAGCATTTTTTCAAGTATCACCGCTGCTTTATGATTGTCTTTCTTGACGTAGAGATAAAAATCAGCAAGGTGAGTGTAATGTCCTTCTGTAGGTTCTCTTTTAACTATATTTTGCAAAGCCTTTTCATAATCACGCTCTCCAGCTAGAAGAGCACTATGCAGATACATTTCTCTATAGGTTATATCAAGGGCATAAAGGCGGGCGTAAAGAGAAACAGCCTTTTTATACTTCTTTTCTTGCATATAAATAAAGGCTAGGGCCTCCAAATAATCCTTGTTTGAAGAGAATTCTTCTACTAATTTCAAAAAATATTTTTCTGCCTTTTGATAGTCTTTCTTTTGAAGATAATAATAAGCCATGAATTTTATGTCTGTTTGTAAAAAAGGGAATTTTTCCCAAAGAAGGGCTAATTTGTCTTTATTATTACTATAAAGCGTTGCTAAAAGATTTAAATACTTCTTATCTTTTGCTCTTTTCCATAACTCCCATAAAATTTTTTCCTGAAGACCTTTTAAGTTTAACGCAAAGGCTAGACTATAAGCAGCCTTTAAGGCAGAAAGGTCATGCCATTTTTCATAGATATGCAGGTAGAGATTTAAAAGATAAAGACGCGCTGCGCGCGAGGTTTTAGTTTGATAGATTGTAGCTAGGGCCAAGGCATAGTCCTTTTTATAATCCGCAAGCACAATAAGATAATGAAGGGCCTTTTTCTGTAATTTATACTTACAGGCTAAAAAATAGGCCTTTTCCAGAAAAGAAAGCTTATGAAAGTAATGGTAGGCACGCTCATAAACCTCACAGGCTTCTTTATATTTACCTGTTTTTTGATAAAGGTAGGCTAAGGTATAATAATCTTCAGCCTTTTTAGGAGGCTTAAGCAAGGCAATAGCCTTTTGATATTGTGCCTGTGTGAGATAGAGATTAAGCAATTCTTTTTTCAAATTTGCATCATGTGGATATACCTTTAAACCTCTTTCAAGCCATTTTATTTTTAAAGAAACTTCATCAGTCCAAAGGGCAAGTTTTATGGCCTCTTTAAGCCTCTCAGGCGATAAACGACCTTTTTTAAAGTCCTGTTCATAGAGCTCAAGCGCCTCTTTAAAACGGCCATTCCAGACCAAAAAATCTTTTATAAAATCTTTTCTTTTTAAGATCTGCGCAAAAAACAGCACATCATCTTGTATTTGCCTATCATTTTTATTTTTACGCCATAGATTTAAGGCTACCTCCAAGGCGTCTTGGAAATATTCTGGTTCTTCTTCCAACAGATAGAGCTTTTTTACCGTTTCTATATATAAAATAGGCTGATGGATATAACGATAAAGTCTGGCCAGTCGTTTTAAAATCTTTTTTCTTATGTCGTGATTTGTTTTTTCCTTACGCAGGGCCTGTTGGTAATAAAAAATAGCCTTTTTATAAGAAGACTGACTTTCATAATATCGGGCAATTCTTAAGTCTGAGGGCTTTAAAAGATAATAACCCATCATCATACCCAAAATGCCCAAGATAATTACCCAATTGATAGGTTTATAGACACGATAACTACTTTTGGAGAGATTCATCTGTAACTATCCAACTCACGCCAAGCCTTTCAGCCAAAACTTTAAAATGTTCCTTTTCTTCGGGGGTTAAAGGGGCATAGTCTATGGCCAGAACAAATTTTCTATCTTTTTTCAGTTGTTTAACCCACTTTTGCAGACATTCCCTTTCTTCCTCAGACCGTCTCACCCAGTTTTGTCCCTGCCTTTTAAAGAAGAAGGATTCAATTAAAACACCATTAATCATGCGTTTAATATAGGGATAGATAAAAAAACCACGGTTGATAATGATTTTACCTGGGATAGTCTTCCTTATCAAAGAGATTAATTCGGTAGTCCGTTTTATGATTTGGGCACACTGGTCATGCCTTTTCTGACACAATATCTCTACTCCATCCGCGGTATCTATAAAAACATTTTGAAAGCCTCTTGCGACAATGGTAAAGAGTTCTTTTTCTATAACAATTTCCCATTCCTTACAGGTAATGGAAACCAGATAGGACTGCCAGCGTTTATTATAAGAGAGCAAGGCTTGGGGAGGAACAAGAGAAAAAAAGGGAGAATGGGTACTAATTTCGGTTAAAGAAAGATAGGCATAAGCAGCTTTTTTATTACCAGTAATTTCGGCCAAGGGCGAAACAATGGCCATTTGACAACCTTCAGGGATATGCACCTTATCTTTATAGCTAATTATAAAGGCATTTACTTGCTTTACACCCCAGAGAAAATTTAAAAGGCTAAAAATCATCAGCCACACCCTTAAAGATGACATACTCCCACCTGCCAAGAATTTTATGCACACAATAACTGGAAATGCCAGCAGCTACCAAACTGCTTATAAAAAAGGCACATCCGTTATATTCTGGCCCTTTCTTTATGCCCAAGACTGTCCCGCAGCCATTTAAAAGCGCAAAAAGCAGACAGATGACCACAAGAAGATCATATCTGTTAAGATACTGTAAAAAAATATAGTTTAAAGAAAAAATGGCCAGAAAGAAAGTGCCCATCGTCAAATAATGAAAGACGAAAGGATTAGACCAGGGAAGGCGAATTATCCCAGTAGAAACCGCAAATAAGATGGCAAGAGTAAAGGGACCGTAAACAAAAGTTAAAGTAGAAAGCATTTTTCTATAGCCCGTTATTAGTTTATACTTTTCCTCATTCAATCTAAAAAGAGGTAGGTTATACTGCAGGGCTTGTGAGAAGGTCTGATAAGGTGTGCGTATATCTTCTTTAAAGGTTCTTAAGATCAAAAACTGACTTAAGGAAAAGATGGTAAAGGCAATAAAAAAAGGGAGATCATAATCAGAGTAACGAAAGAAGCTATCTATTTTACGGGCAGTTTGGGGCATAAGCCAGAAAACGATTTTATCAATCCATAACCCCGAAGTAAAAAATAATCCTGCCAAGACTTCGCGGTAATAATCTTTGAAATTGAACAAAAAAGAAAATTCTGGATAAATACGTCCGCGATTAAACCCCTTCAAAATGAATGCAAACTGGGCAAAGGTAATAAAAGCAAAACCTACAGTTATTCCTACCAAAATACCTGTTTGTCCAGTAATTTTTTTAAACAAGAAAAAAAGAGAACTTAAGCAGAAACCCAGAGCAAAGGTAAGAAAGGCAATGCGTTCTTGTTCTAAAATGGACATTACGTTATTGGTGATCCACAAAGAAGTCAGGCTGGCGGTCAAAGAGGCAAAAATGATTTTGTGGTTAAAAGGTATCTGAGAGAAAAACAACACTACCAAAAGTGAAACTCCAAAACTTAGCAGTATTCCTACCAAAAAAGCTCCGGTTAGACTAGTAACTACGGTGTGATATTGTTTTAAATATATTTTGTCTGAAAGATATTTGCCCAGCACATTATTTACTGGACTGCTAAAGTGCATGGAAAAAACCGTCGCAAAGGTCAAAATAACAATATAATAGGCAGAAGTATTTGTTAGTCCTGCTAGCCATCCTGTGAGGCATAAAAATAAGATGGTCAGCCACCATGCGCCTACACTTTCGGTCATGGCGGTTAGTTCTCTTAAAACCACCTCAGACATAGAACAATTTTTGATATACCTTTCTAGCCTAAAACTGATACCAGCCATTGCTTGACACCTGTAGGTAGTTATGGCAGTCTTGGAAAAGATTATTACAGGCGTAGTGAAAAAAAATCAACAGGGAAGAAATAAATGCGTGTTTTTTTAACCGGTGGAGCAGGTTATATTGGCTCGCACATGGTAAAGATGCTGGGAGAAAGGGGTTATGACGTTCTTACCTACGACAACCTTTCTTCTGGGCACAAAGAGGCCGTTTTATATGGTGAGCTGGTGGTAGGCGATTTGGCGGATAAGGGCCTTTTAAGAAAGGTCTTTTCCTCTTTTCGGCCAGAGGCGGTTATTCACTTTGCCGCCTCTATCGTTGTGCCTGAAAGCGTAGAAAAGCCTCTTCTTTATTACCGCAATAATGTCTGTAATACCTTGAATTTGCTTGAAGTCGTGAAAGAATTTGGGGTAAGGTATTTTATTTTTTCTTCTTCGGCTGCCGTCTATGGGATGCCTAAAGAGGTGCCAGTGAAGGAGACAGCACCTTTAGCCCCTATTAATCCTTATGGTTATACCAAGGTCGTGGACGAAAAAATGCTAGAAGATTTGGCTGCGGCTGAACCTGATTTTCGCTATGTCTGTTTACGTTACTTTAATGTTACAGGGGCCGATCCAGAAGGAAAAATCGGGCAGGTTTCTAAGAGGCCTACACATCTTATCTTACGTGCCTTAAAGGCAGCCAAGGGTGAATTAGAGAGACTTGAAATCTATGGTACGGATTATCCTACCAAGGATGGCACCTGTATTCGGGACTTTATCTATGTGAACGATCTGGTAGAGGCCCATGTCTTGGCCTTAAATTACCTTCTAGAGGGTAATAAGAGTGATGTCTTTAATTGTGGCTATGGGCAGGGTTATTCGGTTAAGGAAGTAATTGCGGCGGTAAAGAAGGTTACAGGTCGGGACTTTGAGGTAAGAGAAACGGCCAGAAGACCAGGTGATCCTCCAGTCTTGGTGGCAGACAACCGTAAAATTCTAGAAAGGCTAAACTGGCAGCCCAAACATAATGATTTAGAATTTATGGTTAAAACCGCATGGCAGTGGGAATTAAACCGTAGATTTTAGGAATGCGGAAGGCAGTTTGGTTAATATTCTTTTTTTGGTTAATTATTAATGGCTTGTTCATTGTGTGGGATTATTTTACTTCACCCATCTGTCTTAACACCACTGTCTTTATCCAGCCTGGTTGGAGCATAAAAAGGGCCGTTTATGCCCTTTCTAAAAGGGGTGTGATTAAACACCCCCTGCTTATTTTTCTTTGGGCCAAAATAAAGGGCAGAAATCGCACGCTTAAGGCTGGTGAATATGCCATCACACCTAACCTTACCCCTGCCAAACTTTTAGATTATCTTTTCACCGGCACGGGCCTTGTGCGTTATAAGGTTACTATTCCAGAAGGCAGCACGATCAAACAAATTGCTCATATTTTGGCCAAAAAGCGGCTGGTAAATGAAAGGCGGTTTTGTCAACTGGCCTTTAACCCCGCCTTTGCCTCTCGCTTAGGGATTAATGCCTCCTCATTAGAAGGCTATTTGTTTCCTACTACCTACTTTTTTGAAAGACTGCCTCATCAAGAAAGGCACATCATTGAAGTAATGGTTCAAGAATTCAACCGCCACTATCAAAAATACGCTCCTAAGGCCATGCAAAAGGGCCTTTCAAAGGAGGAGGTAGTTACCATTGCCTCTATTGTGGAAAAAGAGACAGCCTCTAAGGAAGAAAGACCCATTATTGCCTCTGTTTATTTAAACCGCCTGCGACGGCACATGCCGCTTCAAGCCGATCCGACTATCATTTATGTTTTACCCAACTTTAAAGGGAAACTAACACACAAAGACTTGCAGATACCTTCGCCATATAACACTTATCTACACAAGGGCCTTCCTCCTACCCCTATTTGCAATCCAGGAGAAGATAGCCTAAAGGCGGTGGTAGAGGCCCCAGAGACCCCTTACCTTTATTTTGTCTCTATGGGCAATGGTAGACACTACTTCTCTACAAATTTAAAGGAGCACAGAAGGGCAATAGAAAGATATCTTAAAAGACACGGTCATCTTTCAAATTAACGCCGCTGCATTTTCTCTAAGGCTTCTAACTTCCGTTTGCACTCAATGCAATAAGAGGCTACAGGCCGGGCCTTAAGTCGTTCTTCTTCTATTTCTTTCCCGCACAACTCACAGATGCCGTAAGTGCCTTTTTCAATCTTTTCTAAGGCCTCATCTATCTTGGCAATGAGCTTTCTTTCTCTATCACGTATGCGTAATAAAAAGTTTCTATCCGCTTCTAAAGTGGCCCGATCTGCTAAATCAGCTGGCACCTCTTCTCCTTCTTTACTCAAGCTACTTACCGTTTCTTTTGCGTGTTTCAAAAGCTCTTCTCTTTGAGCGAGTAAAAGTTCTTTAAAGAATTGCAGTTTTTCTTTATCCATAGGATAACTTTCCTCCTCTGGAAGTAGCCTGAAAGCTGCTTTTACACTGTTTTTTACTCCTTGTCAATTGTTTTTCATACATTCCTACCGCAACAGTGTTTATATTTTTTGCCACTTCCACAGGGACAGGGATCGTTACGACCGATCTTTTTGCCCTTGCGGCGAATGGGCGTGCGTTTGGTTTCTCCCTCACCATGGCTGAGTTGCATTGTTTTTGGTTCTTCTGGTCTTAAGGCCTGTAGTTCTTCTTCGCGTCTTATTTCTACTCTAAAGAGATTGGCAATGGTGTCTTCCTTTATCCTGTCCACCAGTTGCCCAAACATCATAAAACCTTCCCGCTTATATTCTTGCAGCGGATCTCTTTGTCCATATCCCCTTAGGCCGATGCCTTCCCGCAGGTAATCCATGGCCACCAAGTGGTCACGCCAGAGGGTGTCAATGACCTGTAAGAAGATATACTTCTCTAAAAAACGCATATTTTCAGGACCGACCAGCCGTTCCTTTTCTTCATACTGTCTTTTGGTCTCTTCTTTGATGAAATTGGCTACAGCCTCTGGATCCTTTAAATTATCCAAATGGGCGTCATCCAGCTTTAACCTAAAAATTTGTTCTACCTGCCTCTTTAGTCCCTCTTTATTCCATTCCTCTGGGTGTTTGTCCTTTGGGCAAAATTCCTCCACCAATCCATTAGCAATGTCATCAATAATTTGGAGCATCGTTTCCTTTAACTCACCGGCCATAGCCTGCCGACGCATACCGTAGATGACTTCCCGCTGTTTGTTGAGGACATCATCAAACTCAAGCAGTTGCTTTCTGATTTCAAAATTCTGTGCCTCTACCTTACGCTGGGCATTTTCAATCGCCTTGCTCACCCATTTGTGTTCAATCGGCTCGCCCTCTTCCATCCCCAGCTTATTCATTAAAGAAGAAAGCCTTTCTCCGCCAAAGAGTCTTAATAAATCGTCCTCTAGGGAGAGATAAAAACGAGAAGAACCCGGATCTCCCTGTCTGCCAGCGCGGCCCCGTAACTGGTTGTCAATGCGCCGACTCTCGTGCCTTTCTGTCCCAATGATATGTAAACCACCCAGTTCGGCCACTCCTTCACCGAGGACAATGTCTGTTCCTCTCCCAGCCATGTTAGTGGCAATAGTTACTCTACCTTTTTGGCCGGCTTGGGCAACTATTTCGGCCTCTTTCGCATGGTGCTTAGCGTTTAAAACAGCATGTGGGATACCCTCTTTTTTGAGCATCCGACTTAAAAGCTCAGACTTTTCAATGGAGACGGTACCTACCAACACCGGACGACCCTGTTTATGTAACTCTTTTATTTCCTCTACCACGGCCCTAAACTTCTCTTTCTCGGTGCGATAAACCACATCGGGATAATCAATCCGAATCATCTTTTTGTGAGTAGGAATAACAACGACATCTAGGTTATAAATTTCCTTGAACTCGGCGGCCTCGGTATCGGCCGTTCCAGTCATCCCGGCCAGTTTTTCATACATGCGGAAATAATTCTGAAATGTAATAGTAGCCAAGGTTTGATATTCGCTCTGTACCTCAACCCCTTCTTTGGCCTCAAGGGCCTGGTGCAGTCCCTCACTATAGCGCCTTCCTGGCATCAATCGTCCAGTAAATTCATCTACAATAATAACTTTACCGTCTTTGACGATATAATCCCGATCTTTTTTAAATAGATGATGAGCCTTAAGGCACTGATAAATGACATGTAACACCTCTATGTAGCGGGGATCATAGAGGTTTTCAATCTTTAAGAGCTTCTCCATCTTGGCCACACCGGCTTCGGTCAGAGCGGCTGTCTTTGTCTTTTCATCTACGGTAAAATCAATATCCTTTTTTAGATGAGGGATGAGGCGGTTGATCTGATAAAAAAGGGCTGTGCTGCGTTCGGCTGGACCAGATATGATAAGGGGAGTTCTGGCCTCATCAATCAGAATACTGTCTACTTCATCTACGATGGCATAATAATGGTCCCGCTGCACCATATCCTCTAGATCAAACTTCATGTTATCCCGCAGGTAGTCAAAACCAAATTCATTATTGGTGCCATAGGTAATGTCCGCAGCATAGGCCTTCTTGCGTTCGGTATCATCCATGTCATGCAGAATGACACCTGCTTCCATACCCAAGAAACGATAAATACCACCCATCCACTCACTGTCACGGCGGGCCAGATAGTCATTAACGGTAACAATGTGTACTCCCCTTCCCAAAAGGGCGTTTAGATAGGCCGGCATGGTAGCGGCCAGGGTCTTTCCTTCACCTGTCTTCATTTCGGCGATCTTGCCTTCGTGTAAGACGATGCCACCGATAACCTGCACATCAAAAGGTCTTTGTCCTAATACCCTTACGGCCGCCTCGCGCACCACGGCAAAGGCCTCAGGCAGAATCTCATCTAAGCTGGCCCCACGGTCAATTTTTTCTTTAAACGCAGCCGTCTTGGCCCGCAGCTGAATATCACTCAGCTTGCGTATCTGTGGTTCAAGCTGGTTAATCTTATCCACAATGGCCGCCAGCCGTTTAAGCTCCCGCTCATTCTTTGTGCCTATGATCTTCTTTAAGAGTCGCCCTAACATATAACCCTCCTTGTTGGGAAGATTAACTTAAATGAGAACGGCCTGCAAGGCCCAAAATCCGTGCTTGTCCTTCAAAAACCCCACAAGTTGCTTATCATAAAGCTATTTTTTAAAATAGCCTTTCACCTAAAAGGTGAAAAACATTTACCTTTTCTTCAAGACCCAATTATAATTCTAGCGCCTCCGCTCGCTTATGCGGTCAAGGCCAAGCCCTACGGGTGGCCTTCGGCCAGCCTTGACCTCACTCGCTACGGCGCAATTTTCTTTTTGAAGCCAGAAGGAAAAAGGAAATTTTCTTTTTTCCTTTCTCCTTGCGATTTTCCTTTTTTGCCAGAGCCGAGGGCGGTCAAGGGCAAGCCCGCAGGGCGCAGCCTGCGCTTAAAGGCGCAGGTCGGAGCAAGCGTAGCGAGCGGAGACCCTTGACCGTATAACCGAGGCCCTGGCATATAATTTCCTAAAAAGGAGAAGGGATAATGCTGGCATTTTTCTTAATTCCTTCCTCATCTCAAATGTCCTTCTTTAAAAATCAATCACGGATTTTGGGAATACATTCCTCCTTGACATCTTTTGTTCTTTGCGGTTAAAACCGAGCCATCATGGTTAGGCGTCAAACAAAGGCCCCTACCTGCCTCATGCTTATTAACGCCGAGCAGCCAGAGGAGTTAAGGGTAGCTATTATTCGCAAAAACCGACTGGATGAGTTTTACATTGAACGCATCACACAGGAACAAACACGGGGCAACATCTATAAAGGTATTGTTTATGACATTGTGCCCAGCCTGCAGGCGGCCTTTGTGGAATATGGGGCGGCCAAACGTGGCTTTTTGCAGATAGACGAAGTTCATCCCGAATACTTCCTTTCTTTTCCTAAAGGACGGCCATCTATAGAGAAGGTCTTAAGACCAGGTCAAGAGTTGCTGGTCCAAGTGGTTAAAGAAGAGACAGCGCAAAAAGGAGCTGCCCTTACAACTTATCTTACCCTTCCAGGTAGGTATCTTGTGCTGACCGTAGGACAGGATCATGTCGGTATCTCTCGCAAGATTACCGAGGAGAAGGAAAGGAAGCGACTTGAGAGCATTACTAAGTATTTTCGCCTTCCTCCTGGCCTAGGAGTTATTGTCCGCACTGCTGCCGCCGGGGTGACCAAAACCGAGATTTTAAAAGACTTACGCTATCTCTTGCGTCTTTGGGAGGCCATTAAAAAGCAGGCTCAGCAAGTGGAGGCCCCAGCTCTTGTCTATCAAGAGATGAATTTGCTTTTACGGACAGTAAGGGATTATTTTTCCTCTGAAATTCAAGAAATCTGGGTGGATGACGCCGAGGCCTACCAGCAGGTAAAAGAATTTATGCGGCTGGTAGCGCCTCGCTATCAACGGGTTGTTAAGCGCTACAAACAGCCCCTGCCTATCTTTTCTTCCTTTGGGCTTGATGAGGAGATCGCTCAAATTTATGAAGAAAAAGTAAGCTTGCCGTCAGGAGGTGAAATTGTCATCCAGACAACTGAGGCCCTAACGGCCATTGATGTCAATTCTAGCCACTCCCAGGAGAAGGATTTAGAAGATACTTCTTTTAAGACCAATCTAGAGGCAGCCGAGGAAAGTGCCCGTCAAATTCGTTTGCGAAACATCGCCGGCCTCATTGTCATTGACTTTATCCAAATGCGCTCTAAAAAACATCTAACTATGGTAGAGAGGCGCTTGCGTGAGGCCTTTAAGACCGATCGGGCTAAGGTAGACTTTACCAAGATGTCCAAGTTTGGTTTGATAGAGATCTCTAGACAAAGGTTACGTCCTTCTCTCCTTTCTCTTACCACAATGTCTTGTCCACTTTGTCAAGGAAAGGGTTTTGTCTTAACGACCGAGACAAGAGCGCTAGAGATATTGCGTCAGATTAAAAAACAACTGGTGCTTAGCCGGCCCAATGAACTTTACTTGGAGGTACCGCTAGATGTAGCCAACTACCTTCAGAACGAAAAAAGGCAGCTATTGACAGAAATGGAACTACAATTTAAAACTAAAATCCGTATTTTGGCTAAGGAGGGGGCATGTCTATAAACGTTACACTGCAAAGTAGTGTGCCTAAAAAGGTGGGCTTGGGACAAAGGCGCATCCATCTTGTTCGTCCGCTAAGTTTTGTGGTAAAGGTGTTGGAGGACTTCTGTAAAGGTTGTCAATTGTGCGTGAATGTCTGTCCCAGACACCTCTTAAAACTTTCCAACCACACGAATGCTAAGGGTTATTTAGTAGTAGAGTGGCATAATGCCAAAACAGCCGGGTGTATCGGCTGTGGCCTGTGTTATGAGATCTGTCCAGAACAGGCCTTGAGAATTTACGCTGAGGTGGAGCAATGAGTAGATTGTATATGAAGGGGAACGAGGCGGTTGTAGAAGGGGCCTTACGGGCAGGGGTAGAGGGCTTTTTTGGCTATCCTATCACCCCGGCCAGCGAGATTATTGAGACCTTTGCTGAGAAGTATTTTGCTGACCGTGAACGAGAAAAGCGGGGAGAGAAACCCCTTTACCCCAAATTCCGCGTCTTTATGCAGATGGAAAGTGAAATTGCCTCTATCAATGCCGTCATGGGTGGAGCCGCAGCCGGTTGTCGGGTGATGACGGCTTCTTCTAGTCCAGGGATTAGTCTTAAACAAGAAGGTATTTCTTATATTGCTGCCTGCGAGTTGCCTTGTGTCATTGTGAATATCATGCGGGGAGGGCCTGGTTTAGGCAGTATTCAGCCAGAGCAAGGCGATTACTTTCAGGCCGTCAAAGGAGGCGGACACGGAGACTATAAATTAATTGTTTTTGCCCCAAATTCCGTACAGGAAATGGCCGAACATACAATGCTCCTTTTTAATTTGACCGATAAATACCGTAATCCTGGTATGCTGTTGGCCGATGGCTATCTGGGGCAGATGAAAGAATCTATGGAATTTCCAGAAGTGCCGATAGAGGAATATGATAAGCCGTGGGCGATTACCGGTATGGGTGAGCGGGAGAAACAGAATACGATAGAGTTTCTTTTTCTTACGCCTGAGCCTATGGTAGAGGCAAAAAAACGCCTTTTAGAAAAGTATAAGAAGATAGAGGCAAATGAAGTCCGCTATGAAGCCTACAAGGTAGATGATGCCAAAATCTTAGTTACCGCCTTTGGCACGCCTTCACGTGTGGCCAAGGCGGCGGTGGATTTGGCCAGAGAAAAGGGGATAAAGGTAGGCTTGGTGCGGCCTATTACCCTCTGGCCTTTTCCTTATAAAATATATCGTGATCTTGTTACACATCAAATTGACCGCGTTTTAGTGGTAGAGCTTTCTTTTGGGCAGTTTGTAGAAGATGTGCGGTTAGGGGTAGAGGGTAAGGCAGAGGTAAAACTTTATCCTCGTTTTGGTGGGATTGTTCCTACCGAAGAAGAAGTTTTAGAAAAGATTATGGAGTTGGCCTAATGCGTGTTTCAGCCTTAATTCCACGGTATCCAGAACCAGAAACTTATGTAGGACGCACCCATTATTGTCCAGGGTGCGGGCATGGTACTTTACACAAGCTCTTGGGTGAGGTTATAGACGAGCTGGGGATTAGAAAACGGGTCATATTAGTAGAGCCAGTAGGTTGTTCAGTTTTGGCCCTGCGCTATTTAAAAGTAGACGGCGTTCAGGGACCGCATGGGCGGGCACCGGCCATTGCTACAGCCATTAAGCGCCTGCGGCCAGAGGCGATTGTGATTACCTATCAAGGTGATGGCGACCTGGCGGCCATTGGTACGAATGAGATCATCCATGCAGCCAACCGTGGGGAGATGTTTACGGTCATCTTTGTCAACAACGCCGTTTACGGTATGACCGGGGGTCAGATGGCACCAACTACCTTGATCGGACAAAAGAGTACTACATCACCCACTGGCCGTGCTACTGAATATTTTGGCTATCCTCTGCGTATATGTGAGCTCTTAAATACCCTAGAGGCGCCGGTCTATTTGGAACGGGTAAGCCTGCACGATGTAGAACATATTACCAAGACGAGGGCAGCGATAAAAAAGGCCCTTTTAAATCAGATAGAAGGGCGTGGTTTTTCACTTGTGGAAGTGCTCTCTAACTGCCCGACCAACTGGAAGATGACACCCGAGGAATCTTGGCGGTTTGTGAAAGAGGAGATGACCAAGGTCTTTCCTCTAGGGGTATTTAGGGATAGGTAGGGTAACGATGAAGACAGAAATTATTATTGCCGGTTTTGGTGGACAAGGGGTTTTATTTCTGGGCGATCTTATTGCCTATGCGGCTGTAAAAGAAGGACGTTATGTGACCTGGGTGCCCTCTTATGGGCCAGAGTCTAGGGGTGGTACCTGTAACTGTCAGGTCATCTATGCCGACCGGCCGATTGGTTCACCGGCCATTGCTCAACCTGATATTTTGATTGTCTTTAACAAACCGTCTTTAGAAAAGTTTTTGCCCCGTTTAAAGAGAGGAGGGGTTTTGTTTTACGACAACTTTCTTGTAAAAGAAAGACCAGAGAGAGAAGGAGTCAAAATTATCGGGGTGCCGGCCTTTCAGCTGAGCAAAATGGGTAACATGGCCATGTTAGGGGCCTTTTTGGCCGTAACAAAAGAAATAAGCCCAGAAACGATCTATCAAATCTTAGAGGAAAAACTCAAAGGTCCCAAGGCCAAGTTTATCCCTATTAACAAAAAGGCGATAGAAGATGGTATGAAATACATCCAAAAGCAGGGGGATCAAGATGCAACAAATTGATCCCGCTTTGCTAAAAAAAATCAAGGCGAAAGTAGAAGAGGAACTTAACAAAAGGGAGCTAGAAACCGTCCAATATTGGTTGGAAGAGTTAAACAAAGTTTATGCGCGGCATAAAGATATCACCACCCTCCAGAATGCCCTTAAAGAGCTGGCCCAGCGCATGCAAAATAGGATAAGGGCCTTGAAGGAAAATTTGTAAATTATGGCTGAAGGAAAAGAAAATTCCTTCATCTTAAATCAAATTCTTACCCATAGTAAGTTATCTTCTTTGTCTCCTTTAACGATTGAACTCATTGATTTAGCCACGCGGGAAGATACCTCAGCAAAGGATTTGGTTCAGATTATTGAAAAAGATCCAGCCCTTACCACCCGTATTTTAAAACTTGCCAACAGTGCCTTTTTTGGTCTACGTCAACCAGTCTCTACTATCTCACGGGCGGTAGTACTTTTAGGGTTTAACCGGGTGCGGTTGATGGCCCTTACCCTTTCCCTGCGCGATACCTTTCCTGTAGGAAAAGTATGGCAGATGGATTTTGAAAAATTTTGGCGAACTTCTCTTTATCGGGCCAGTCTTGCCAGCAAGCTAGCCGAACAAGTGGGAGAAGATGCCGAGGAAGCCTTTATTACAGGGTTGATCTTGGAAGTGGGCCTTCTTCTTCTCTTTGAAATCCTACCTGAAGAGATAAAAAAAGAATTTCCTGGAAACAAACTTCCCTTAAAAGAATTACTTGCATGGGAGCAAGAGCATTTTGGCATAGACCACCGTCAGATAGGAAAAGAGGTTTTAACACATTGGAAGTTTCCTCCTGAGATGGTTGCTTGTCAGTGTTATCCTCTTCCAGAAGACGCATCTCTTCTTTGTCAAATCGTCTATTTAGCTGGCTGGGCAGCAGAGATGTTTTGGGGAGAGGGATGTTTTTCTTATACGTGGTATGAGCAGGCAGAAAAAAAGCTTGGCCTTTCTTCGTCAGAGTTAAATAAAGTTGTATGTGAGATATTTGAAGAAGTAGATGTGTTGGCTCAAGAATTAAAGTTAAATATGAACAAGAAAAGAGATATTTTGGCAATAATGGAAAAGGCCAATCAAGCGATTTTTAAAATTAATCTGCAGTTAGAGCAACGATTGCAAAAGGTAGTAGCGCAAGTAAATCAGATGGAGGTAGAAGAAGAGGGCTTCTGCGAAAGGCTTTTAGATGCCGTAGCGCATGAGATTAGAAATCCATTGGTGGCCTTAGGTGGGTTTGCTCGTCGCCTAAAAGAAGTGGAAAGATACGATCCTAAAATTAAATCCTATGCTCAAGTTATTGTTAACGAAGCCTCTCGCCTAGAGCGAGTTTTAAAAGATATTACGCAATATGTGCAGCCCTATGAGCCCAAGCAGGTCTTAGTAGAGCTAAAGGCCTTTTTAAATGAAATTATTGTCCATTGGAAGGAAAGGGCCACCCAGCAGGGAATAGAGATAAAAGAGACATTCCCCCCAGAGGAAATTACGCTTAAATTGGATAAAGAGGCAATAAAACAAGTTTTAAATAAGCTCATAGAGAATGCTTTTTGTTCTATATTGCCACAAAAAGGGAAGATTGTCCTTATCCTAGAGGTAGAGGCAGAGACAGTCCGGATTTGTGTCCTAGATAACGGGCAGGGATATGAGGAGAGGGTATTAAGACTACTAACGCAGCGGCCCTTCACCGACAAAACCTTTGACCCTGGTCTGGGCGCTCCTTGGATAAAAAAGATTATCAAGGCCCATAAA
Organism: Candidatus Desulfofervidaceae bacterium; assembly: GCA_027064585.1. GTDB lineage: Bacteria > Desulfobacterota > Desulfofervidia > Desulfofervidales > Desulfofervidaceae > JAGHCL01. Next base: position 64,189 of record JAMOPI010000010.1, read on the forward strand.
GGCCATCTGCAGATAGAAAGTAAAAAAGGAGAAGGAACAAAGGTTTGTATTATTTTGCCTCACTCAGCATAAATCGGTTATTACCTTAATCCTTAACACGCGGTCTAGACGAAAAGTTTTGACAATCTCATCGGTATAGCAAAAGGCTTCTATATAGTGATATTTCCCAGAACGAAAGCAAAGAATAGGGCGGATGAGACGAGGCTTAAAGGCCAAGTGGCCGTTAGCGTAAATGATTTCTAAATCTCTTTCCTGATTTATTGCCTCTACTATCAGCTTTACTTTGGGATTGGTTAGATCGCTTTCTTTGATTTGAGGCAGACAGTCTTTGACAAAGAGGGGTTTTCCAACCCATTCCCAAAACTGACTTAAAGGACGGTTAAGACTTAAGCCTTGTTTTTCCAGCATGCGAAAAAAGATAAAACCAGTGTGTTTGGCGTCGGCAAGGGCGCGGTGATAACCATTATAGGGGCTTTGCCAGTATTCTACCAAGAAGGGCAGATTGTATTTCTTTAACTCTGGAAAATACTTACGTGCCAGGGTGTGTGTGTCCACGGCTGGATTCTGAAAAAGGGGCATCCGTATTCTCTCTAAATGAATGGCTAGCATACGCAGGTCAAACACAGCGTTATGGGCAACCAAGATAGCATCCTTTAGGAATTTTAAAAATCGTTCTAAGACAAACTCAATGGGTGGAGCGTCTTTGACCATTTCATCCGTGATGCCATGGATACTGGTCGCCTTAGGGGGGATGGAAACGCCCGGATTGACAAGGGAGGAAAATTCTTCTACGATGCGACCTTTAAAGATCTTGATCGCTCCAATTTCTATAATCCGAGAGGTAAGAGATAATCCTGTCGTTTCCGTATCAAAAACGACAAAAGGCACTTCTTTAAGTGGTGTCAACTTAGCCTGCCTTTTCTCCACAAATAAGCTTTGTTTTTCCTGAGGCTGTGACTTCCTTGAATACATGGCAAAAGATACCCTTTAACTCTTTTAATTCTTGCCGCACGATTTGCCGTCCTTCTTTGCCCATAGAGAGGAGACGAATGTGGTAAAGTAGCCGAATAAAGAATTGTTTGGGCTCCTCATGTTCCATCATACAAAACCGTCCGCCAGGCTTTAAGCAGCGCTTTATTTCCTGAAGGGCCTGGCGGCGTGTTTCCCCATTAAGCTCATACATGGCGTGAGAACAGGTAACAACAGCAAAAATATCGCTTTTAAAGGGTAAGGCTCCAGCATCAGCAGCAACAAAGACTAAATTTTTTAATCCCCTTTGCCTTGCCTTTTCCTTCGCTTTTTTAAGCATTCCTAAAGAGAAATCTAAACCTACCACTAATCCCTTAGGGGCATATTCGGTCAACACAATGGCTAAGGATCCCGTGCCGGTGCAAAGGTCTAAGACCTTATCCTCTGATTTTACCCCACTCCTTTTGGCCAAATAATGCCTTAAAAAAAGGCGATTGTCTTTAGAATGGAGTTTAATAACCCAATCATAAAAATGGGAAAAAAGATCATAGTATTTTTGTCTGTAACGCCGCATTTTATATCCTCCCTTTAAACAGGATATAAGGTTAAGAAGGCGGCGTCAAGACATTAAAAAAGCCGATGGACTTATCCACCGGCCAAGAGGAGGGAGAAAATGAACTTCGTTTAATATTCTTGTGCAAATATCTTGCCAACATTAAAGTTTCCTTTGTGTATCTAAATTTTTAGGTCTAGATAGGTTCAGCAAGGTTCAAAAATTTAGACGTCAAAGAAGATTTATTAAAAAATTTATGTAATATAGGAACTTATAAAATTCAAAATTTTGAACAGAAAGGAGAATCAGGACAATAAATTATACTTTTTGATTTTGTATTGCAGTAAACTTTTGGTAATGCCTAAAATACGGGCGGCTTGGCTTTGGACATAATTAGCCTGGGCTAAGGCCTGACGGATAAGTCTTACTTCTATTTCTTCTAAAATTTGGGGAAGGGTAAGGTTAGGAGGAAGTTGTTTAAAGATGTCCGGATAACTCTGGGGTGCTTCCCGCAGGTGTTCAGGCAAATGTTCGGGCTTTATCTCTCTTCCCGAACAAAGGATAACGGCCCGTTCAATGGCGTTTTCTAACTCCCTTACGTTACCCGGCCAGGTATAAGTGTAGATGAGATTGAGGGCTTCAGGAGAGATAGTAAGTTTCTCTTTACCCATTTCTTGAGTGTATTTTTTAAGAAAATGGGCGACAAGTAAGGGAATGTCATCAGGTCTCTCTCTTAGAGGGGGAAGATGAATGTGAACGACATTAAGGCGATAAAATAGGTCTTCTCTAAAATGTCCTGCGTCTACCTCCTCCTTTAGATCCCGATTAGAGGCAGCAATGATCCGTACGTCTACCTTGATCGTTTTTGTCCCGCCTACGCGTTCAAATTCCCGCTCTTGTAAAACACGCAGCAATTTAACTTGAAGGGCAGGAGACATTTCGCTGACTTCATCCAAAAAAAGTGTGCCTCCATGCGCTAGTTCAAATCTTCCTTTGCGCATGGTGATGGCACCGGTAAAAGCACCCTTTTCATGTCCAAAGAGCTCGCTTTCTAAAAGGGTCTCTGTTAGGGCAGCGCAGTTTACAGAGATAAAAGGCTTATGGCGGCGGGGACTGTTGTAATGAATCGCCTTAGCTACCAGTTCCTTGCCGGTTCCACTTTCACCAGTAATTAAGACGGTAGCTCTTGTTCCGGCTACCTTTTGGATCAGAGTAAAGACTTCCTGCATGGGTTTGCTCTTACCAACGATGTTGTGAAATTGATATTGTTCGTGCAAGGCATGGTTAAGGTGCTTGTTTTCTTTTACCAAATGATACACATCTATTGCCTTGCGAATGATGACGGCTAATTCTTCGTTAGAAAAGGGTTTGGTAACATAATCAAAAGCTCCTTTTTTCATAGCCTCTACGGCCTTTTCTATGGTGCCATAGGCCGTCATCATAATTACCGGTAAATCAGGATTGAATTGTTTGATCCGTTCTAAAAGGGCAATTCCATCCATCCGTGGCATCTTCATATCTGTCACGACGACGTCTAAATCGGTATGTTCAACAATGTCTAGAGCTACTAAAGGATCGGCAGCGGTAAGGACTTCATAGCCCTCTTCTTCTAAAAAGGCCTTTAAAACCACCAAAAAATTCTTTTCATCATCTACGATGAGGAGTGTTTCCATAACTATACCTATTTAGGCAAGAATATAATAACCTTTGTTCCTTTGCCTTCTTCGCTTTCAATTTTAACCTCTCCGCCGTGATTTTCAATAATATTTTTCACAATAGGCAGCCCTAAGCCACTGCCCTTTTCTTTGGTTGTAAAGAAGGGTTTAAAGACTTGGTTAAGAGTATCTTCTGGAATGCCTGGGCCATTGTCACTAAAAATAATCGTAACACCCCTTTGGGGACGATTTTCGTCAACAGTTACTTTTATTTCACCTCCAGGCGGCAAGGCTTGAATGGCATTAATAACAATATTTAGGAAAGCCCGATAAAGAAGTTCGGGATCGGCTTCAATGAAAGGAAAGCTACGATAATCTTTTATGACCCCAATGTTTTTATCTTCTAAATTGGGTTTTAAGAAAGTCAATACCTTATCAATTACCCCGGCGATGTTGCAAGAAGTAAGTTTGGGAACCCGAGGACGGGCAAATTCTAAGAATTCACTTAGGATTCTATTAAGTCGTCTGACTTCTTCTACAATAATCTGGGCCATGTGAGCATTGGTAGGATTGCCCTTTTCGCGTTTATACAAAAACTCGGCCGTGCTGCTAATGACGCCTAAAGGATTTCTGATTTCGTGCGAGACGGCAGCAATCATTTGGCCTAACGTAGCTAAATGCTCGGCTTGACGAAGACGATTTTCTAACCGTCTTTGTTCCTCGGCGCGGGCAGCAATAATCCTTTCGGCCCGTTTAACGATAAGGGTGAGGCCTAAAAATAATAGGCTCATAATCGTAATTGCACTTATCCCTACGGTGAGTTTGAAATGTCTAATCGTCTGGTAATCCTTACTTAAATCTTGAGTAATTTCAAAGATTCCTAAGACCAAGTTAGTCGTCTGACCTGGGGACTTTTCGGCCCGAAAGGGAGCATAGGTTTTAAGCTTAGTTCCCTCTAGACGCGAGGCGATTGTGCCACTCTTAGCCAGTTGAAATTCAGGCGGGACAATAACTTTTTTCCCTACCAACTTAGGGTTGGTGCTGTAAGCAATGGTGCCCTGGAGGTCATAGATATTGACCTGTTCAATGTTAAAGCCGTGAATAGTATTGCGCACAATTAAGTCCAACCGGTCAAATTGGGCCTTTTCCCTTAGGCGGATATGGCCAAATAGGATAACTGTAGGCAGGGTAAATTGCAAAAATACCTGGTGATTGAGATTTTCGGCCACAAGAAAGGCATACTCCTTGTTCTTCTCCAGAATAAGGGCCTTTGCCCCTTTAGAAACGATGAAGGCAAGGCTGAGAAAGGCAATGGAAAGGAGAAAAAAACTACTATAAGAGAAATACTTAACTAGTTTAAAGGGCCTTACGTTTTCCGTTGGTTGCATGTTCTGGCTAACTTAAGCGGCGACCTTAAAGCAGCGTCCTAATGGCTGAAATTCGCTTACTTCTTCCTGTTCTAATTTTTTACGAATTTGCTCAAAATATCTTACTGTTTCAGGGGTATAAAGCCTTTCTCCACACCGCATACAGACCTCAGCCTGGACCTTTACCACGGCTGTATGCATGCCACCTCTTAACAACTCTTCTACTTCCTTTTTTACCATTTCTCCACCGCATACAGGACATTTCTTAAAAGGTATCATCTTTCCCTCCTTTTCTTTCCTTCTATCCAGCGTTTGGGGTCCGGACGATAAACAGTTACAAGAACTGCCCATCCGTTTTCTTCATTATATGCCCAGACCGTATGTATAGGCTCTCCAACAAAAGACTTTCCACAGATTAAACAACTCGGGAATGGCCTATCTTTTGGATATTCCTCAATAATTTCACCTTGAAGCACGCTAAAGAAAATTTCGTCAAAGGATAAATTGTCTGCCTTTGCTTCTTTATAGGCATGGGCGGTAATCCTTATCTGATTATGGCGAACGGCGTTAATAATTTTATCAATATGCATGCATTTCTACTCACACTTTTTTACGGGGCCGTTTAAGAAACTGGTCAATTTCTTTTCGCTCTTCCGCAAAACCTTCTCTGCCCATTAAGGCCTGGGTATAGCGTTTTCCTAGCTCAACTCCAGGCTGGTCAAGGGGGTTGATCTGCATCAGAATACCGCAACAGACTGTAGCCAATTCCAGGCAGTAAAAGAATTCCCCCATATTGAAGGCATCAACCTTGTCTAGTTCAATCTTGGCATTGGGTCGACCTGCCTTGGTCAAAGCCGCCTCAGTAGCCACCTGTTCGGTTTGAATGAGTTCATTAAAAGTATGACCTCCAAGGTAGGCAATGTCTGGATATTCACTAAAGCCTCCAGGGATAGACACGGTATGCTGATAACTTTTCACGGTTAAAAAGGTAATGACTTTATCTACAGGACCTTGCATGTAAAGCTGAAGCTGTGAATGTTGATCTGTTACCCCAATAGCCTTTATTGGTGTAGGCCCCTTACCTTCTTTGCCCAAACTTTCTGCCCAAAGCTGACGCCACCAATCGGCCAAGTCCTTTAAGGCATGAACATAAGGAAAAAGGACATGAATGTTTAGCCCTTTATTTAAAAACAGATAGTGGGTAAGCGCATAAAGATAGGCAGGATTATCTAAGGCCTGGCAACGATTGGCCATGGCTTGGGCACCCTTTAAAAGGGCATCTAGATCAATACCCAAGAGGGCGGCAGGGACAAGCCCAACCGGAGAAAGGACAGAGTACCTACCTCCTACATTAGGAGGGACAGAAAATGCTGTAAAGCCTTCTTTTTTTGCTAGTTCCCGTAAGGGTCCCTTTTCAGGATCAGTAATAATAATGATTTGTTCTTTTGGATTTCCCTGTTTTTCTATTTCCTGGAAAAAAAGGAGGAACTGAGAGAGGGTCTCGGCCGTTTTCCCAGATTTACTAATGACTAGGATAAGGGTTTTTTTGATATCAATAGTGTCTAAAACAGCATTAATCAATTCTGGATCTACATTGTCCAGAAAGAAGACCCGGGGCAAATTTTGCCTCTTTTCTTTGGGAAGGAGATTATGAAAGGGATGATTGATGGCCCGATGTAAGGCCAATGCTCCCAAACAAGAGCCGCCAATGCCTAAAACGAGTAAATATTCCCACTTGCCTCTTGCCTCAAGGGCTAAGGATTTGATCTGATTTAATGCCAGGGGAGTAAAGGGTAAGTGCATAAAACCAAAAATGCCTTCCTTGGCCTTTTGCTTAATTTGAAGGTCTGTCTCTTTTAATAATTCTTTATTTTTCTCCAAAAACGCACCAGGCAGTCCCTTTTCACCAATATTTTCTTCTAAAAGATTAGAAAAATCATAAATAAGCATCTTTTTCCCCTATACCCTCGGTTTGGCCAAAATTTCTAGCACCCTTAAATCCAAAAATCGTTTTGAAGCCGCTGCCTTAAGAATGGCTACCGTATCTGCTCCTTTTACCGTGCCGGCCATGGCGACAACTTCATTACCTTCTTTGATTAAACCACCATCACAGGCCTCCATGACAATCTCACAGCAGACCTTAATGCCTTCTCCCAACCGTCGCAGCGTTTGAGCGATCAAGAGGGTTGGATAAGCGCCTGCAAACTTCTTGGCAAGGGCGGTTTCTAAAGAGTGGGTAAGGATGGTACCTTTATAAATCTTTCCCCCTGCTTCTATAATAGCCTTATAATTTTCAGCCGAAAACTCATCCTCATTTGGTGTCCTGAAACCAACTGAATGAGCCACGATGACCAAATTGACGTCAAAATTTTTTAACTTGTCTGCGGCTAAACGTCCAGTTCGGCCACTAGTAGAAGCAACGACAAAGTCTTTAAAACCTTCTTGAGCTAAGGATACGAGGATATCTAAACATACTTCCGTATTCTCAGGTCCTGTCTTTTTAAAATAAACGACCTCCTTTTTTTTCATGTTATCCCTCCTTTAGGAGGGATAATACTGTGAATATTAAATTTCTGTCAAGGGGAACTATTAAATTTGCCTAAAAAATTTTTATATAACAAAAACCCAACAGTTTTTCCTTTCCTTATAGAGAAGGAAAGGCAAGGTAGGAAAGAAACAAAAGTTAACTAGGCCCTTTTCCGAGTTTTCTTTCCTTCACAAACTGTTTCAGCAATGGCTTCAAGCTGGTTTAAAAAGCTAGCCCGAATTTTATTGTTCATAAACCGCAATTTTTTGAGAATGGCAATTTCCTCTTTGCTTAAGGGTAAAATTTCTTTCACTTCTTTTGGAAGAAGTTCGTAAGAGGACTCTGCTCCATCAAGGGATGCCTTTTCGTTGAAATCCTTAAAAAAGTAAGAAATGGGGACTTCTAAGGCCTGCGCAATTTGTTGAAGGCGTTCCACAAAGATCCTGTCTTTGCCTGTTTCATACTTTTGAATCTGCTGAAAAGACACTCCTACCTTTTCTGCCAGCTGCATCTGGGTTAGACCTTTTTCCTTACGGGCGGCCCGAATACGCGCCCCAATTTCCTTGTTAGGAACTACTTTTTTCCTCATTTTTTTTCTTTTGCCTCCATTCTTTTATTTTTTACGTTTGCAACCAATACCTCTATCTCCCTAAAATGTCTACAAACTGTCTATAGAAATGTTGACAATCGCAATCAATGGTAGTATAAAAGCCCAACGTTGTAAATGTGCAGGAGGTAAAAAATGAAGGTGCTTGTCGTGGAGGATATACCAAAGGTTGCTGATGTTCTCTCCGAGTTTTTAAAAATCATGGGGTTTTGTCCCCAAACTGCCTTTGATGCCGAAAGTGCCTTAAAGAAATTACAAAAAAACAAATTTGCCTTTTTGGTCATTGATGGAAATTTACCTGATAAAGATGGCCCTTCGTTAGTTAAAGAAATCAAGCGAACTTACCTTCATATTCCTATTTTAGGTATAAGTAGCAATTTTTATAGCCAAGCCTTTTTAAAAGCGGGTGCCAATGCATTTTTACTTAAACCCTTCACCTTTGCTGAATTTAAACAACGCATTGAAAAAATTATTAATTCTCACTACGTGCTTTTCAATAATAAGCTTTTTCCTTTTTCTCCGCAAGTTATAAAATAAAATTATTTTTCTTTTCGCTGACTTGACACAAAAAGAACAAACTTTTACGCTTAAGATGTGCAAAAACCAAAAAGTGGTTCAGTCCTTATGGATGATCTATGTTCTCAAACATCCCTTACCTAAGCAAACTTCAAGAAGTTGCCCTTAAAGAGGGAATAAAAGAGGTTTACCTCGTTGGTGGTTGTCTGCGGAATCTTCTTTTACAAAAGCCGGTTCAGGATTGGGACATAGCAGTTAAGGGGAAGGTAAAGGAGATTGCTTCTTTGTTTGCCCAGGTCACCGGCGGACATTTTGTCGTCCTAGATGAAGAGTGGCAGACCTACCGGGTTGTAAAGTCCCCTACTTATTTTGACTTTACCCCCTTAAGGGGGCAGGACATTTATGCGGATTTGTGGCAACGGGACTTTACGATTAATGCCCTTGCTTTAGATATTTTTGCCCAAGATAAACTCATTGATCCCACTGGAGGGCAAGAAGATCTTAAAAAAAGAATCATACGGGTCATTGCCCCCAAGGCCTTTTTAGACGATCCCCTTCGGGTTTTACGCGGCTTCCGTTTAGCGGCTGAACTTAATTTTGAGCTTGAACTTAATACAAAAGAAACAATAAAGCGCTATGCCTACCTTTTAGACCAGGTGGCCGCAGAAAGGATTTATCAGGAATTTAAACGCCTCTTTTTTACCCCTAGAACAAGCCGCTGGATAAAAGAGATGGGCAGATTAAACGTTTTTAAGGTCCTATTGCCAGAAATAGAGAGCCTTAAAGGAGTAACTCAAGACGGTTTTCATCATTTAGATGTCTATGCGCATTCCCTTTTAGCCTTGGAAAAAATAGAGGAAATTATTTATACTCCTAGAGAAGTTTTTCGCCTCCAGGATTTTAAAGAAATCTCTGCCTATTTGGCTGAACCTTCACATCGGTTTTGTCTTAAATGGGCTGCCATTTGCCATGATCTAGGTAAACCGGCCTGCCGGGCTGAAGGAGAAAGACGCATCACCTTTTATGAACATGATAAAGTTGGGGCACGGTTGTTTAAAAAGATAGCTATGCGTTTACGTTTCCCCGGGAAAGAGGCAGAGCTTATTGCCTTTTTCATAGAAAAACACATGTGGCCCTTTCACCTGCTGTCCTTATTTTTGAAAAATGAATTGACCTTAAGGGCCATTCGCCGTTTCATCCACAAGACAGAACCCCACACGATCGGGCTTCTTCTTCTGGCCATGGCCGATAATCTAGCCGCCCAAGGAGTGGGCAAGCCAGATGGCTATGATAAGGCCTTTTTGAAATTCATGCAGACCGTGTTAGAAGAAAGAAGGAGTTATCTGCAACTAAAACAAAGACCCCGCTTGGTCACAGGTCATGATCTTATTTACTGGTTTCAACTGGAGCCAGGTCCTATTATCGGTCAGCTCTTAAAAGAGATAGAAGAGGCCCAATTAAATAAAGAGGTTAAGACGAAAGAAGAGGCAAGGAAATGGTTGGAGAAGAGACTGATAAGAGTTGCCTTGAGCCAAAATGTAGGGTAAAAAAGACGAAATTTAAAAGGAACTTTTGATGGAGAAAAAGATACCACCTTTACGTTTAGTGGCCTGGGAATTGACCAAAAGGTGCAATTTGGCCTGTAAACACTGTCGGGCCAGGGCCATAAACAAACCGATAGAAGGAGAACTCTCTTCAGAAGAGGCCAAGGCAATCCTAGAGGATATTGCCTCCTTTGCCCAGCCTATAATCATCCTTACGGGTGGTGAACCTTTAATGCGAGAAGATGTTTTGGACTTAGCCGCTTATGGAACCCAAAAAGGACTGCGGATGGTATTGGCGACCAATGGCACCTTGCTTACGCGGCAATGGGTAGACGAACTCAAGAAGGTAGGGATAAAACGGGTGAGTGTAAGTATAGATGGAGCGACGGCCAAGAGCCATGATGACTTTAGGGGTGTGCCGGGGGCCTTTGACAAAACAATGGCTGGCATTGAATGTTTAAGGGCGGGAGGACTTGATTTTCAAATCAATACCACTGTAACTAAATCAAACTTAAATGAAATTGCGGCCATTGGTGAATTGGCCGTAAGGCTTGGCGCCGTGGCCTATCATATCTTTTTGCTCGTTCCTATGGGACGGGGCACAGCCTTGCGTGGAGAGGTAATTTCTCCGCAAGAATACGAAGAAGTGCTTACCTGGTTGGTGGAGAAAAGGAATAGTTGGCCTATTCAGGTAAAGGCCACCTGTGCCCCTCAATACTACCGCATCTTAAGACAACAGGCAAAGAAAAAAGGGGAAAAGGTAACCTTTGAAACCTATGGTCTTGATGCGGTTACACGTGGATGCTTGGCCGGGATGGGCTTTTGTTTTATTTCCAGCACAGGCAGTGTACAGACATGCGGTTATTTAGAAATAGAATGTGGGTATGTGCGTAAGGAGTCCCTTTCCCATATATGGGTGCATTCAGAGGTTTTCAATAAATTGAGGGATAAAAGGCAATATAAGGGTAAATGTGGTCAATGCGAATACTGGCAAGTTTGTGGGGGATGTCGGGCCAGGGCCTATGCCTTGACCGGCGATTACCTGGCCGAAGAGCCGATGTGTTTGTATCAACCCAGGAAAGGAGTGGAGCATGGATGCAATAGACAAAAAGATCATCAATGAAATTCAGTCCAATTTTCCCATTGTCTCGCGGCCCTATGCCGAGGTGGCAGACAGGTTGGGCTTAACAGAAGAGGAAGTTATAGCCAGAGTAAAAAGACTAAAAGAAAAAGGTTATATCCGCCGTATTGGGGCCAACTTTAATTCTGATAAGCTTGGCTTTGCCAGCACCCTCTGTGGAGCAAGGGTCCCTGAGGAGAAAATTGAGGAGTTTGTTGCGGTAGTTAACCGTTACAAGGGGGTAACCCACAATTATCAAAGGCGTGATCCCTTTAATATCTGGTTTACCTTTATTGCCCCTACGATGGAGGACATTGAAACGGCCTTAGAGGAGATAAAACAAAAAACAGGTGTAAAAGAGATTTATAGCTTGCCGGCAACAAAAACCTATAAAATAAAGGTAAAATTTGAGGTGAAATAATGAGAATAAGTGTCCTTATCAACAATTGTGTCCATCGGCCAGGCTTAAAGGCCGAACATGGGCTTTCCTTGTGGTTAGAAGAAGGAGGGCGGTATTATTTGTTTGATACCGGAGCTTCAGGGCTGGTGGTGGATAATGCTGCTGTGTTGGGTATTTCTCTAGAAAAGGCCGAGGCCATTATTTTAAGCCACGGCCACTATGACCATACGGGCGGTTTGCACAGGGTGTTAGACAGAATTAATCGTCCCATTACTGTCTTTGCCCACCCTGGCATTTGGCAAAAGAAGGGATATTTGGGAGAAAAAATAAGGGACATTGGTTTGCCTTTTAAAAAGGAAGAATTAAACTTGGCTAAATTTGATTATTCTACACAACCTAAACGCATTGCGCCTAATATGTGGCTTACGGGTGAAATCCCGAGAGAAACAGAATTTGAAGAGGTAGAACCGTCTTTAGTGCAACTGGTAGATGGAAATTGGGTGCCCGATCCCATTTTGGATGATCAGGCCCTAATTATAGATACGGCTCAGGGTATTATCGTTATTACTGGTTGTGCGCATAGCGGCATTATTAACACCATCAATTATGCCTTGCACATAGCCAATACCAAGAAGTTATACGCCGTAATTGGTGGTTTTCATCTATGGCATGCTTCACAGAGGCAGTTAGAGCTTACTATAAGTGCCTTAAAGGAGCTAGATCCAGCCTATATCATCACCGGCCATTGTACAGGCCTTAATGCCGCCGCGGTTTTAAAGGCAAGCTTTAAAGAAAAATGCATCTTTTTGGATGTAGGGCTTACGCTAAGGCTCTAATGGAGGCACAACCGTGCATAAGTAGGGAGAAAAGGCCGTTATTACCTCTTTAATCAACTGCTCTTTTTGCGGGTGATAAAAAAGGTGACTTTTACACTTACAATCACTAACGCCAAACCCCGGTAAATAAGGGAGACGGGATATAAGTCTTTGGGCTACCTGACACTCTATCCGTTCAGCGGTAATGGAAAAGACAACCCTTTTTACATCTGCTTTTTTGAGAAGATAATCAATGTGCCAATGGATCTTTTTCTCCTTGTTTAGATGACGTTTTATCCGCATATACAAGCCACCTTGGGCTGAGCCGATATAGGCATAATAGGCAGGTTTAAATAAAAAACCTCCAAGCTTGCCTATGTGGACAAAACACGACTGCGGAACCTCTACAATCAGGGCATAAATGCCCTTTTGCTTGGGTATATGCGCAAGGATCATATTTCTATTATCCTTCCTGCTCCTCCTTCAATCCACTTTTCCGGAAAACGGGTCTTAATTTCCTTCTTAAACTGCGTGCAGTGAGTGGCACAAACCAGGGATAAATCATTTAAAAGATCAAATTTCCTAAATCCGTGTAACCCCCCAATGAGGGCATATGGTTTGCCAAATTGAGAGGCTGCTTTAAGGATATTGCCTACTCCAGGATGAGAGCAACCGACGAGAATAACCAACCCTTTGTCTAATTTTACAACCAAAGATTGTTCTATCCCGTTTAACTCACCTGTGGAGAAAATATTTTCATGAATTTGCATAGGTTCCTTTACCCAGACCACCTCCTCTGCCCCGCTGGGTTCAGGGCAAGTAGGAGGAAGATAAACAACAGCCGGATTATACTCCAAAAAGTCTGTTAGTCCCCCATAATGATCCCAATGGTGATGGGAAATAAAGACCTCATCAATTGTGCCAGGTTCTATACCCAATTTTTTCATATTCTTAAATAAAACCTCGCTTAGCGCACCGGTATCAAACAAAATTCTTTTTCCATAAACTTCTACCAAGCACGAAAATCCCCAGTCGGCATCAAAGCCAGGCAGGGCTGTGTTGTCATAGATAATGGTAATCTTCATTCCTCCCACCCCTCTTCCTATTTATTATGTATTTTATGCCTTTTGGAAAGAATAGACAAGAGATAATAAAATGCGAAATAAAAAAAGCCAGCAAATAGCTCTAGTTGATACTTCCTTTTATTTTTAATCTTTGCCCTTTGGGCTTTTTAAGGGAGGTAAGAAGCATTTTGGGTTTCCTTCTTATTATGATATCCATCCCGAAATAATGGATGCCACTTTAACGCCCAAGAGGACAAAAAGGGCAATGTAAAGGTTTCTATTCCTGCTTTAAGAATGATTTCACGCATAAGGAGGGCAGCACCAAGGTCAGTCAGGACAGAAAAAAACAATGCCCCTGCAAGACAAATTTTTTAAAAATTAAGACCATAGCAATGGTTAAAGGCAAAGAAAAGATGGTGCCAATAACGGCCACCTGAACAATACTTAAATGAGTAGCCTTACTTATTACATGCGTCATTCCTGCCATATGTGGACATACAATAAACAAACCAAAGGCAAGTCCAACTAAAGCCAAATTAGACATCCTTTCCTGCCAAAATTTAGTTCCAAACTAATTATTATACAATTTTTGTCAAGTTTTTATTATTTAACATTTTATTTGTAGCTAGTTTCATAGCCCAAAATCCGCGATTGATTTATAGTATTCCGCAAACATTGATAAATTTCCCTTCCTTCTCACTTACAGAAAGTATACGCCAAGGCTTCGTTAAGTGGTCAAGGGTCTACGCTCGCTTTGCTCGCTCCGACCTGCGCCTTGCGGGCTTGCCCTTGACCGTTAAGCGGGCGGAGGTGCTATAATTATGATTGGGCTTGAGGGAAAGATATATGTTTTCTCAATATCTTTTTTCACCTTTTGTGAAAGGCGTTTTTTAAAAAATCGCTTTATTACAGCCTACTTGTGGTCTCTATTAGAGGGCTATTACAGATTTTGGGCAAATTTTTCTCTTGACAAAAATGGTGACTTAGTTTATAAGGAGTCCGATCACTTGGGGTAAAAGGGGCGGAGGTTGGGCAAAATTCTTAAAGATTTACTCATAGAAAATCGGTCGGCCATTTTAGATAGATGGTTAAATTCCATTTTAGATACTTACTCTCCTGCCACGGCTAAATATTTCCGTAAACAAAAAGATCGTTTTTTAAATCCAGTTACTTATGAATTCAGAGAGGCTATTGGTGCTCTTTATCAGTCTCTTATTGAGGATATGGAAGAAGACAAAATTCTTTCCTCTATAGATAGGATTGTCCGGGTTAGGGCGGTACAGGACTTTACTCCAGCAGAAGCAGTTGGTTTTATCTTCCTTTTAAAGTATGCCATTAAAGAGGTGTTGGAAAAAGAGTTGGAGAAAAGAGTGCTTTGGAAAGAACTGCTTGCTTTGGAGGTGAAGATAGACCGTTTGGCCTTACTTGCCTTTAATGTTTATTTGCGCTGTCGGGAACAACTCTATGAATTAAGGGTTTTTGATATCAAAAATAGAATCATGGGTCTTTTAAAGGCTACTGGTTTGGTGCATGAAATTAATCAAGAGGAATTAAAATTTAAGGGAGATAAAGCATTTATTTGAAGAGAGGTGGGGTTCAATGAGTTTTAATCTAGCGTTTTACAGTGCATTTTTTGCTGTCCTTGGTCTGGTAGGGATTGTCCTTTTGGGTCTAGGGGCGCATTTGTATGTTATTTTTGGGGTAGTGGTTCCTTATGTGGCGGTGCTCCTTTTTTTTGTTGGAATGATCTATCGGGTGGTGCGTTGGGGGCGTTGCCCGGTGCCATTTCGGATTCCTACTGTCTGTGGTCAACAGCAGTCATTGCCGTGGATTAAACGTACTCTGGGAGATAAAATAGAAAGCCCCTTTACCACGCGGTGGGTAATTGTAAGGATGCTTTTGGAAGTGCTTTGTTTTAGGAGTTTGTTTAGGAATTTAAGCGTTTCTCTTGATAAGGAAGGTCCTAAACTTTCTTACTTTTCAAACAAGTGGTTGTGGCTATGGGCGATAACCTTCCATTATTCTTTTTTGGTAGTTTTATTAAGGCACCTCCGTTTCTTTACCCAACCTGTCCCGGGCTTTGTCCATTTTTTGGATTCAATAGATAGCTTTTTTGAAATTGGGCTGCCGCAGATTCAGATTAGTGGTATTATCCTTTTAATAGCTGTAACCTTCCTCCTTATAAGAAGGATTACCAACCCGCAAGTAAGGTATATCTCACTTCCGTCTGATTATTTCCCCCTTTTCCTTATTATTGGTATTGCTTTTAGTGGGATTTTAATGCGATACTGGTATAAGGTGGATGTAGTGGCAGTAAAGGAATTGGCTTTAAGTTTAGTGCATTTAAATCCGCAGGTGCCGAAAGGAATTGGTTGGATCTTTTATGTTCACCTCTTTTTGGTGTGTGTACTTTTTGCATACTTTCCGTTTAGTAAATTGGTGCATATGGCGGGTATTTTCTTGAGTCCTACCCGAAATCTACCTAACAACAGTAGATATGTTCGTCATATCAATCCTTGGAATCCTGTAGTTAAGGTCCACACTTATGAAGAATATGAAGAAGAATTTAGAGAAAAAATGAAAGAAGCTGGATTACCACTAGAGAAGGAGTAGAGATATGGCTGAATTACCAAAACCAAAGGAGTTGGTAGATAGTATAGATTATACGCCTCCGGCTAAACCTTGGATGGAGACACGGCCGGAGTTTAAGCCAGGTACTTACGGCTACGGCGTAAAGGCAAAGAATTTGAAGATTATGGGATTCCCTAACCAAAGGGATTTCTTCCCAAGTGAGGAGGATTGGAAACTTCCGGAGAATTGGAAAGAGATTTTTCTAGAGGGTATGGAAGACAGACTTAATCGCTTCCGGAGTTTTCGCCTCTTTATGGATATCTGTGTTCGCTGTGGTGCCTGCGCTGATAAATGCCATTACTTTATAGGCGGTGGTGATCCCAAAAACATGCCGGTTTTAAGAGCAGAGCTTCTGCGTTCTATTTACAAGAAATATTTCACCTGGCCTGGTAAGATTCTAGGGAAATTAGCCGGAGCCAGAGAACTGACTTATGATGTTTTTAAGGAAATTTGGTATTATATGTATCAATGCAGTGAATGTCGTCGCTGCTCAGTCTTCTGCCCATATGGTATAGATACCTGTGAAATTACCATGATGGGTAGAGAATTGATGAACTTGCTTGGCTGTAACCTGAACTGGATTGGAGAACCGGTAGCTAATTGTTATAGAACTGGCAATCATTTGGGAATTGAACCTCAGGGTATTGTATCCATATTTGAATTTTTATGTGACGAACTAGCTGATATTACAGGGGTAAAGGTAGATATTAAGGCTCACCTGAACAGGAAAGGTGCTGATATCCTCTTTATTGTGCCTTCTGGAAGTTACTTTGCTGATCCGGGAACATATACCATGGAGGGAGAGTTTCTTTTTCTAGACTATTTAGAGAAGAAATATGGTTTAAAATGGACAATGAGTACCTATGCCTCTGAAGGTGGTAACTTTGGTCTGTTTACTTCAAATGAAGCAATGAAGCGTTTAAATGCTAAGATGTATGCCGAGGCCAAACGGCTGGGTGTAAAATGGATTCTGGGTGGTGAATGTGGGCATATGTGGCGTGTCATTCATCAGTATATGGCAACTATGAATGGCCCGGCCGATTTTCTTGAAGTGCCAAGAAATCCAATTACAGGTACCGTCTTTGAGCATGCCAAAGAGACTAAGATGGTTCACATATGTGAATTTACAGCCGATCTTATTAGACATGGTAAATTGCCACTAGATCCAAGTCGGAATGACCACTGGGTAGTGACTTATCACGATTCTTGTAACCCATCTAGAGGTATGGGACTTCTTGAAGAGCCTAGATATATAATTAAGAATGTATGTAACAACTTTTATGAAATGCCTGAAAATACGATTAGAGAAAAGACCTTCTGTTGTGGAAGTGGTGCTGGTTTAGGTTCGGAAGAAAACATTATTACCCGTATGAGGGGAGGTTTACCAAGGGCTAATGCCGTTAAGTACGTCCATGAGAAATATGGCGTGAATGTTCTGTGTTGTATTTGTGCTATTGATAGGGCCAGCTTTCCACCCTTGCTGAGCTACTGGGTACCTGGGGTTGACTGTTGTGGGATCCATGAGCTGGTAGGAAATGCATTGGTTTTACCTGAGGAAGAGAGAGGAATTAGACAGCGTAAAATGGATTTAAGGGGTAATCCCCTTAAAGGATTTGAAGACGAGATGGAGGAAGAGTAATGTATGATGGTGGTAAGATAATAACGGGTCTTATTATCGGGGTGATTTTATTGAGCTTTCCTTTCTGGTATAACCTTGGTAAGGCAGCGAAGTTTCCAGAGCCAAAACTTACCCCAAAAGCGAAGCAGGCAGGGCAGTGTGTGGAGACAAAGGTTTATATGAAGGCACATCACATGCAATTGTTGAATAAATGGCGGGATGATGTAGTCCGGAAAGGCTATCGGTTATATGTGGGCTTGAACGGTAAAATGTTTAAAATGAGCTTGCAGAATGAATGTTTGAAGTGTCATTCTAATAAACAGGAGTTTTGTGATAAATGTCACAACTTTGTAGATGTGAAGCCCTATTGTTGGGAATGTCATATTGAGCCCAAGGAAGCAAAGGGGGGTAAATAACAATGGCCGTTGATAGAAGAGAATTTATAAAGATTGCTGGCGTATCTGTTATAGGACTTACTTTAGGGCCAGCACTAAAGTTAGAGGAAAAGGTAGAGGCGTCAGAAGGTAAGGTTAGGCGGGATCCTAAGGCCCTGAAGGGTAAAAGATGGGCGATGGTGGTAGATACACGTAAGTGCGAAAAGTGCAAAAAGTGCGTAGCAGCAGAGGCCTGTCATGCCTATCACAATGTGCCTAAGATCCCTGATCCTAAGAGAGAAATCAAATGGATATGGCAGGAGTCCTTTGAACATGCCTTTCCACATTTAGCGGCAGAAGGTGAACACATCGGTGAAGAGATAAAAAGACGTCCGTTCGTTATCCTTTGCAATCATTGTAAGCATCCTCCCTGTGTGCGTGTTTGTCCAACGAAAGCAACCTTTCAACGTGAGGATGGTATTGTTATGATGGATATGCACCGGTGTATTGGCTGTCGTTTTTGTATGGCTGCTTGTCCTTATGGTTCTAGAAGCTTTAACTGGATGGATCCAAGACCATATATTACAAAAGAAAATCCTGAATATCCCACCCGGACGAAGGGTGTAGTGGAAAAATGTGACTTCTGTGCTGAGAGGATAGACCAAGGGTTGCTGCCTGTTTGTGTGGAGGCCTGCCCAGAAAAGGCTTTAGTGTTTGGGGATATAAACGATCCTAATTCAGAAGTAAGCAAGTTAGTAGAAAAACATTTTACGCTAAGGCGCAAATTAGAATTAGGAACAGATCCACAAGTTTATTATATAATATAAAATTTTAGCTAGGGATGAGGTGGCTATGTTTGAAAAAGCTTTTGTAGGCGGGAAGAAATATTGGGGGTTGGTTTTATTTTGGTCGGTATTTATCGTTATAGGTTTTCTTTGCTACCTTTGGCAGCTTAAGGTTGGTCTAAAACTTACGGGCATGAGTCGGGATGTCTCCTGGGGGTTTTACATTGCCCAGTTTACCTTTCTCGTTGGTGTGGCGGCTGGTGGTGTTATGGTAGCCTTACCTTATTACTTCCACAATTACAAAAAGTTTGGTCGCATTGCTGTGTTAGGAGAGTTTCTTGCCATTGCTGCCTTAGTTATGTGCTTGCTTTTTATCTTTGTTGATCTTGGTCGTCCTATGCGTGTGCTTAATGTTGTGTTTCATCCTACACCACATTCGGTTATGTTTTGGGATATGATTGTATTGAATGGTTATCTTCTTCTTAACATTATCATCGGTTGGACAGTTCTAGATGCAGAGAAGAATGGCGTTGCTCCACCTAAGTGGGTAAAACCTGTAGCTTATCTTTCCATACCGTGGGCCTTTGGTATTCACACAGTAACCGCTTTCTTATACTGTGGTTTGCCAGCAAGGGGCTTTTGGCTTACGGCTATTATGGCTCCTCGGTTTTTGGCTTCGGCTTTTGCTGCTGGCCCAGCTTTATTACTTATTCTCTGTATTTTGGTGAGGAAATATACCAAGTTTGACCCTGGTAAGGAGGCCATTCAGACCTTAGGTAAAATAGTGGCTTATGCCTTTATCGCTAATATCTTCTTTTTCCTGTGTGAAGTGTTCACCACATTTTACAGCCACATTCCAGAGCACATTAACCATTTTAAATATCTATTTGTCGGCTTACATGGCCATGGAAAGTTGGTACCTTGGATGTGGCTCTCTGCTGCCTTAGCTGTGATTGCTATCATTCTGTTAGTTGTGCCGGCTACGCGGAAACAAGAAGATGTTTTGGTCGTAACCTGTATATTGGTGTTTATTTCTACCTGGATTGATAAAGGTCTTGGTTTGATTACGGGTGGTTTTATTCCTAATCCTTTAGAGGAAATTACTGAATATTGGCCTACATTTCCAGAATTTATGATTAGCATAGGTGTTTGGTGTGCGGGTTTCTTAGTTCTTACGCTGTTATATAAGATTGCCATCTCTGTAAAGGAAGAAGTAGGGGGTTAAAACAAAGAAATATTTGTTTCTCAGAAAACAAAGGGCCTGCTAAGAGCAGGCCCTTTTTATTTTCCTATTTCTTTCGGAAGATTGCCTGAACCCTTTACCCACGGTGCAGACTTAAAGGCTAGCTCAAGGCTACCTCAGACATGATAGGCTACCACTAAACTAAAATCACTGCCGACAGCTATTAACCAGGTTAAACATTAGACAAAACAAAAACAGCCAGCTAGGAGCTTCTCCTAACTGGCCGTGACTTCTTCTTTTTCTGGTGCCCCGAGACGATTCGAACGTCCGACCTAGGGATTAGGAATCCCTTTCAGGAAGATTTCCTAACCATCCTTGCATCTGGTGTTTTTAAAATAACTTCCCTATGTTTTGCAATTTTCTTTTGGTCTGTTCAGGTCTCTCTTGGTCTATTTTGGGATGGTTTGGGGTGTCTGACCTTACACTATCCTTACACCAAACATAGCACAATTTTCCTTGACAGATGGGCAAGAAATAAGATTGAATTGTTTTTAATCTTACACTTCATCAGATTTTCCAGAATTGGAAAAAATGATGGGGGGAGAGCATGCCAATTTACATCCGTTGTCCAAATTGCAAATCAGACCAGAATATAAAAAAACAAACGCTGCAAAAAATGTGGAAAGCTTTTACCAAAGCAGGGGAAGACTTACAGAGTCAGAGTAGAGCACAACGGCAAAGTTGTAACAAAGACCTGTCCTACCTTAGAGCTAGCCAGGGAAATTGAAGTAAAAATAAAGACCGAGCTGATTGAAGGCACTTATTACGACCGTCGCAAGGAAGAAAAGGCCAAAACTCCTTTTGCTGAGTTTTTTGAAAAGAAATACTTGCCTGATGCAAGAACTAACAAAAAAGCTGGGAGAGAGAACTGCGGCTCTATCGATATGACATTGCTCCTGTAATAGGGAATAAACCACTTAAAGACATTTCGCCTTTTGATCTGGAAAGGATCAAGAAACGAATGAAAGAAGCAGGTAAAGCACCCAGAACCATTGAATATGCCCTTGCTGTCGTGCGGCAAGCCTTTAACAAGGCCAAAGCCTGGGGTTATTTTGAAGGAGAAAACCCGGTTTCAAAGGTTAAGAAGCCCAGGACAGACAACCGACGGCAGCGCTTCCTAAGCCCTTCTGAAGCACAGGCCTTGCTTGAGGAGTGCAAAAGAAGAAGCCAGCGACTCTATGAGATATGCCTTTTAGCCCTGCATTGCGGGCTAAGGGCAGGTGAAATTTTCAATCTCACCTGGGCAGACATAGACCTCAAAAATGATCTAATCCACATCAAGGACCCAAAGAACCGCACTAACCGGGTTGCTTACATGACACCAGAAGTTAAAGAAATGCTGGAAGCCAAGCCAAAGGGTGAACCCTCGGAGTTGGTATTTAAAGACCGTAAAGGTAACAGGATAAAGGCCATCAGCCGGTCCTTTAGCCGTGCTGTCAGAGCCCTTGGTTTAAATGACGGCATAACTGGTCCAAGAGACAAGGTTGTCTTTCATACCCTAAGACATACCTTTGCCTCTTGGCTTGCTATTCAAGGCACGCCCATTTACACCATTAAAGAGCTTATGGGGCATAAGACCCTAGCCATGACCGAAAGGTACAGCCATCTAATTCCGGATGCCAAAAGGCAGGCAGTTAAGGGATTGACAGAGATGCTTAAAGCAGGAGATAATGTAATAGAGTTTAAAAAGGAGAATTAGTTATGCCTTCTACGGTAAGCACGATTAGCCTGGAAAACAAGATTTTTAACGCCCTTGCTAAGGTGATTAAAGACGAAAAAAACGGCTAGGGAAGTTTCAAACACCGTGCTGGAAATAGTGGCCAAAGGCTTAGAGGAGATAGAAGAAAAGGCCAAAGAGGAAAAGCCGTTGTTAAGGCTGAAGTAAAAGATGAGTTAAGAAAAGAACTGGTTACCAAGGAAGAATTTTACGGAGAAATCAAGAGGCTGGAAGAAAAAATAAAAGCCCTTGAAGACAGACTAACTCAAAAGCTAACTACAGGTTTTATTGTTTTGGCCTTTCTTATTATCCTGCTTAATCAATCCAGCCTGGAGTTAATTTTAAAACTTCTGGGATTGCTGAAGTAGGGAATAGATGAAAATATACCCCTGTCATTTTGCTATGCCGAGCCTTTACAAACAAAGATGGAATCGCAGGGACTCTTTATCTTGTATGCTCTGATACATCACTTTCAAATGATCATATAGCCACAAACTATCAAAAAAAGATGGAAAGTAGAAGAGTACCACAAATCTCTTAAATCCAACGCTGCATTGGCGAAGTCGCCAACTAAAAGGGTAACAACCCAGATAAGTCATTTAGTTATGTCAATGATTGCTGTATTTAAACTTGAATGCCTAAAGATTAAGCATCATTTGAACCATTTTGCACTCAGAGCCAAGGTGTTTATCAAGGCTAATTTTGTTGCTATGACGGAGTTGGAGAGCTAACATCAGATCCTTATTCAAAATCAATCGCAGATTTTGGGGAGAAAGGTTGACTTTCCTCTATTCACATGCTAACTTTTAAGTGTGCCCCCGTAGCTCAGGAGGATAGAGCGAGGGATTCCTAATCCCTAGGTCGGACGTTCGAATCGTCTCGGGGGCACCATCTTTTTTAGAAATAATCAGCCTTTTCTCATATTCCCTTTCATGGCCTTTCGTGGCATTTGGTGACCAAATTGCCTGCATTTTGCAGGCAATCGGCAGGCAATTTTTAGACAAATTTTTCTACTTTGCCATTTTGCTTATCAGCTCCACTGGTAGGTTAGACAATTGTTAGAAAATTGTTAGAAAAAACTGTTGGATGGCCACCGAATTAAAGCCTTTTAAATCTGGCAAGATTAAGCTCCAGTTAGATAATTGTTAGAAAACTGTTAGAGAAAAATAGGCTAATAGTTTAGGCAACCGTTAGTTAGATAACCGTTAGACAAAACTGTTAGATGGTCAGCTAACAAAGGCTAGAAAAATACCTATTTCCTCCCTTTCCATAGCAATACGATAAGAAATAAAAGAGTGAGAAAAACAATGACAACACTTATGGCCAGGCTTTTAGGGTCGTTTGAGGGTTTAGCATGGGTTATTGTATAAAGAATATAATTGTAGGGCAGATAAGGAATTAATTTAGGCATTTACTTTTATCCCTTTCCCTATCAGTGGATCATCACATGGATAAATAATCCCAATTTACCCAATATCACAAAGACCATCACTATGATCCACACAAGGCTTTCAGGGCGCCAGAAGGGATAAGCATCTTTCAGTAGAAATTTAGATTTTTAGAGCTTGAACCTTTTAACTCACTGCCTTCCTGTTTATCATCAAAGGCATTTAAGTATAAAATAAAAGCATAATTAAACGCATTCCTCATTACCTCTACAATGACTCTTGCCTGTTCTTCAGTAAAGACCTCTTTAAGCTTATCATAAGCGGCCAGGGTATCAAAAGGAGCAAGCATATCCTCTTTTTTCATGGCTGGCTCCTTATAAGTCAATTAAATGCCAATTTCCAGTGTTATCTTGCCATAATCCACGGTGGGAACCGTTCTTTTTCTATCGGTTTTTATCTTCTCTAATTTCACAAAACCCAAATCTGCCAGCAGTTTAACATCATCATTGACATTTTTTAAGTCTCTGCCAAGGATTTTAGCCAATTCATAGATAGAAGCGGGTTTGTGTTTTCTGATAGCCCTTAACACTTCAAGCCTTTTATCAGTCAGCACAGCCCTCAAAGCATCAATATTTTCAAAATAGACAGCTTCATGTCTTTTAACCCTTTCTCCTTTTTCCAATTTTTTCCAGGTAAGCACAAACTCATTAAGACTATCTTCCAGAGATTTTATGCCTATTTTAATATTTTTTACTTTCATAATTCACCTCTCTTTGCCCTTTTTACATCTTCCAAAAAATCCTTCACTAATTTATCTAGGTCTGCCTGAGTTTTATCCCTGCTTCTTTGGCTATCTTTACACATCTCTCCGCTATCTTTTTGTATAGCTTTGTATCTGTAGGAAAGGTAATGTTCTTTTCCTGAACCGTCGTATCAACCAAAACCTCCTTCTCCTTGGCCTTCTTTCCATGAAGCTTTATTGAAACCTCTAAAATCTTTTTAACCCCTTCTTTACCTATCCTTTTGCGAAAATACACCAAATCAGACGGATCACAGAGAATTTCCCACCTAAAAAATACCTCCCCACAGAAAAATTGAAAGTAGGGATTTTCTACCTATTCCTCTACTACTCTCTCATCTGATAGATTTCTCAATTGCTTTAAAATCAACAGTCCCACCATAAGCCTGATGGGTTTGGCTGGCCTGCCTTTTGTCTGAGTAAAACTTTTCAAATTCCTTCTCAAAGTATTCCCAAGGAATTGCCTCGGCCAATCTGTATAAGGATGTTTTGGATTGAGTTGTTCTTCTAGCCTTTGCTGAAATAGGCTTAGTTGATTTTTAGGAGGAGATTCGCCTTTCATCTCTTACCTCATTTTGTGTCCCAAATTGTAAGGTTTTAAACTGATTTTAAACATATCTTTGCATTTTTGTCAGCCTTATATCAAGAAAAATGTGTGATAAAATGGTAGGTTAGAGCGTTTTTCAGGGATGACTATCTATGCTTTCAAATGAATAAGGCAACTCTTTATCAAAATAATGCTTATGATCCCCTTTCCCTTCAGCGTTATCATAACCCACCATTCTCTGTCCATTTTCAATATAAACCAGAGAATATTTCAGCCCATGCGGTTTATCTTCAGTCCTTTTAACCTGCCAGATTTTCATTTCCACAATATTGCCCTGATTATCCACATTTTTAACATGAAAAACTAATCTGGCTTTCATATAAGGTATGATATACCAAAAGAGAATAAAAGGCAATAAAAAGTATTTGCCCCTGAGGAGAAACAGAGCGGATATATCCGAACTCCACAAAACAAATCTGTTTTGTTGAGTTTTGACCTTTTTAAGAGGCTTATTCCTGCTATGGTCCATAAACTTACTTTTGCTTATAACTCAAAAGCAATTTGCCATAGCAATGGCAAAAGAGCTGCCCAAATATTTTTCATGGCCGGAGGTCCAGGCCATACTCGGGGCAGCAAAGGTGGATCCCCAAAAACACCTTTTTTTGAACTTCCTCTGGCAGACCGGCACCCGGGTAAGTGAGGCGATAGCCATAAGACTTAAGAATGTGGACCTATACGGCAGAGCCATAAGGGTGCCAAACCTAAAGCGCAAAAAAGGCAGCGCAGAGCGCATAATTCCGATAAAAGACAGCCTGGTAGCCGAAATAAGCACCTATGCCCTTCAAAAACGCTTACAGCCAGAGGACAGACTATTTAAATTCAGCCGGTTCAGGGCCTACCAGATAGTCAAAGAAGTCTGCCGCAAGGCTGGGATAACTGATGAACGAGCACATCCACACACTTTCAGGCACAGCTATGCCATAAACCTGCTTTCCCAGGGCGTGCCGATTATCGTGATGCAGAAGCTGCTTGGCCACAGTAACATCAAAAGCACCCTGATTTACTTGCAAATAGTCCAGAAAGATGCCAGGAAGTTTGCCGCCTGGGGCTGATAGCCCCGGATCCTCTCATCCATGCCTGAAGTACTCCCGCCGTTTTTAAAAAACATCACATTTCTTTCTCTGCTTACACTCCAGGCAATATTTCTCCGCCACTGCCTTATCAATCCATTGCCTCTTTTCCTTGCACCACACATAACCCTGTGTTCTCACCCGGGGCAGCTCACCGGCCAGACGCCTTTCAAGTCTTTCCAGAATAGGCATTGCTTTTTCTTCTATCATCCTTTCCACTTTTTCTTTTTGGGCCTGGTATTCTCTTTCAGCCCTTTCTCTGAGGATCCGCTCAAGATCAGGCCGGGCGTGTTTGGCCTGCGGGTTTAGCTTAAAATAAGGACAGCGGGTCACATAAATGGTCGTAAAAGGATTTTTCTCCTGGAGTGCTTCACGCCTTTGCTCAAGTGCCTGGAAGCAACTACAACAACTAACATTTTTGCAAATGGCACACAGATCCATCAGGTAATACTTTGAAGTAGCCGATAAAACCACCTGTATTATCTCAAGCTTACCTTCTTTTGTTACTTCAGCCCCGATTTCTTTTGCCCGTCTGGCAAGGTAAGCTATCAGCTCCTTTTCTTTCCTGTGAAAAGCCGGATCCGGCATATAGTCCGGACAGGAAAGCACAAAGTAGTCAGTATTGGGATCATTCTAGGGCATTTCTCTTTTTAACCACATCCTTTCTGTATCTCTCGCATTGAGATTGCCTGGTGCACCTATCGCATAGAGAGATAAAACCCATGTGGCTGACCACCCCAACAGCGGCCTGAAAAGTAGCCCTGAGACCTTGACACCAAACAGGTCTCAGACCTTCATTTTTTGGTTCACCCTGCCTGATTTTAATATTGGTTTTAAGGGAATTTACAGAGGCGTCTGGTTCACCATGACCCTCAAACACGACTGATGTATCGTCTTTTCGGAAGACGCCCTGAAAAGGTGAACCAGGCTGACTCTGGAACTGCCCGAAATTACGCCTTAAAATGGCTTTAAGCTTATTTTTTGAAATTTGCTTTTTACCTGCTTCAGCGTATTTATAAAACCTCGGACTCACTCCCAGCATTTCCGCCATGTCTTTTTGAGTTACATGGCTACCCGTGGCCCAGCCCAGAAACTGCCTGAAGGCCTTAAGCTCCTGACCTGACAATTGATTGCTCATGGTCCGCCTCCTTAGAAATTTTCTCCCTCTATTGGTTAATAGTGCAAAAGGAAGGAAGGTAGGCGGGCTGAATTGGTTGTTGACTTTTTACGCCAGACAGCTGTCAAACAAAATCACTTGCACAAAATCACTTGCACAAGACGCCTCTGGAGTAAGGAAATTATCGTCATTATCATCACCATCGTCACCTTGCTGATTTAATATTTCTAGAAGGTGACGGTGATGACGGTAGTGACGGTTTTTCCCCTACCTCTGAGGTCTGTTTAGATAATGAATGTTACTAATTGACAAATTCACTTTTTATGGATTATATTATTTTTAGCTAAAAAAGCTAAATTAGCTAAATGTGTTTTAGGGAAGGGATATGATTGAAACAACTGCTACAAAAATTAAAAACCGACTTGGCAGGTATTTAGAACAGGCGCAAAGGGAGCCTGTTTTTATAAAAAAGTCAGGACGCTGGGTGGCAGTAGTGGTTTCTTATGAAGATTATAAACGCCTTACACGTCTGGAGGACAAGTACTGGGCTGAAAAAGCTTTAGAGGCGGAAAAAGAGGGATTTGTAGGAGAAAAGGAATCTCTGGAGTTTCTTAAAAACAAGTTAGAAGAAGCTGTGGATGCTGAAGCTTGATCTGACCAGGCAGGCCTTACGATTCCTGGATCAACTTCCACCAAAGCAGTTCCGGCAGGTGGCACGCAAAATATTCTCGCTCATGAAAGATCCGTTACCTCCTGATTCAATAGAAATGAAAGGATATCCTTTTAGAAGAACGGATATAGGTGAGTATCGGATTGTTTATAGAATTGAAGGTGATTGCCTGAAAGTTTCTTTTATCGGGAAAAGAAACGATGACGAGATATATCGGCAGGTTAAGCAGAAAGTTTAAAGGCTATGGAGAAGCTTCCCTGAAACGTAGGGGAGATAACAGGTATAGCCTCCCATTAGTCCAAATCCAACTCATACTCAAAAAAATTTTCCCTATTCCCCGTGTCGCAATGTCGCAATCGTTCATTTTCCGCATTATTGCTAAAAAAGTTTGCGACAGGACCATTTGTCGCAGTTTGTCGCATTGTCGCATTTGCATTGTTAGGCAAATCGCTGTGTTCAATTTGCGACTTTGCGACATTTTGCGACATTGGGGGTTGTCGCAACTTTTTGCCTCCTATATCTGCGTTTTTGTTGTTTGCGACATTGCGACAGCTAGAATTAAAAAATTTTTTATCTCCGTTGACATGATGACACAAATTGCTTTTTTGCCCATTATTACTGCATTTTTTTGTGTCAGACCCCCTTTGACACAAATGACACGATGACACAAATTCCCCTTCCAGGTTGCTTTTGGTTGTGTCATTTGTGTCAGACTGTGTCAGAGACTTTTGACACAAATTTCTTTCGGATTTCTCGACGGCTTTATTGTTTTGTGTCATTGTGTCAGGGAAGGTAGAAAAAATTTTTATCTCTTCAGGGTCAGGCAGAATTTGAATGTGTGTTAAATCACTAATTGCTAGGGCTACTGCCAGGGATAACTGCCAGATAACCATCAAGCTTAAGCAGGGTGCTAAAAAAACAGTCAGCAAATTAAAGGCCAGGTATATATGCGCATAAAAATAGACGCTAGAAATAAGCCAGATTAAAATAGTCGGATTTAAAGCTAAGCCTTTTTATCCTTGCCCTTTGAATGGAAATCTGCTAATATATTATATGATAATATAAACTAGGAGTATCCTATGCCTGCCATAAGTCTTTATCTGGAAAAAGAGCTGATATTCAGGTTAAAACGGGAAGCCCAAAAGAGGGGGGTATCTATTTCTTGCCTGGTCCGTGAAGCATTAGATAAGTATTTTGCAGCCGACAAAAGGGTTATGGCCAGAGAAAGAATTTTTGATTTGCTTAAACAAACACCCCTGGGAGAATGGGAAGAAGTAGAAAAAGAAAGGGAATTAGCCGATGCCTGTAGGGATTGACACCGGTTTTTTCTATGCCTTAAAGCAGGCCCACCCCGTAGCCATACAGGTATGGCAGGAGAAAGAGATCGTTACCTGTGCGCTGGTGCTTTATGAGCTGCAAAAGAAATTGCTTAAAGGAGAGTTTAAGCATTGGCCTGCTTTTATAGAAAGCCTGAAAGAAGCGGTTACGATTGTAGAAATTAATACAGATATAGCCCTTAAAGCCGCTCATCTTGCACACGGTCTTGGAATGCCAGGAATAGATGCGCTAATTCTTGCAGCACTGCTTGAAGCCGGTTGCAAGGAGATATATACCACAGACGGCCATTTTGAGCTTTATAAGAAGAAAGGAGTTGAAATAATCAATCTGAATAAGTGCTTTCGGGGAACTGCTTGAGGTCATTAAAATCCTTGACTTTTTGTTCCTTTGCTGTTAACTTAACATTAGGGAGTTAAGAAGTTTCTCCTGCTCAGGTAGGGAAAGGAGTACAGCCATGAAAAAAGCAGCCATTCTTTACTGCATGTTTTTAGGCTTCTACATGCTTGTACCTGGATTGTCTCTGGGTGTCAGATTGCTCGACCTATACCTCTGGTAGCATTCGGTCTGCCTGTGTGGATGGGGCTGGAGAAGGTGAGCGATAAGGTGGCTGAGCATGTCAGGCCGTTGACGGAGGAAGAGAAGGAAAATTTGGATGAAGATGATTATTGGTGGGATGTTGCTGATCCCGCTAGCCCTCTTTACGAATCCGAAAATTAAAAAAAATTAAAATTAAATGCTATTAAAGAGCATTATCGGGCCCGAAATCCGGGCCCGTTTTTTTATTTCTTCCCCGCCTCTTCTAACTGCTTCACGGCCTCGCTGTGAGGAGCATCTTCATTGGGAAATCTGCTGGCACCTTCCTTGTAAAGCCTGCCTGCCTCTATCCCTGTTTCAATTCCCTTACCTACTCCTTTAGCTACCATTTCTCCTGTTTTGCCTACAACTCCTGCAACAGGACCAACACTTTCAAGATTTTTGTCAATGCTGGGAGTATATTTAATTCATTCAGACACAGAATTAAATATACTCCCCTCGCCACGGCTATGCAGGGAAAACGGTTTATATTCCGACGGCTAACAAAAGAAGGGAAGATATAAAGAAGAAAATTTTAAAATTGGCCAGAGAAGAATGTGTCCTGCCCCTCATGGGGGCAGGACACTACCTCCTCCATTAAGCATGAGCACAAGGGGTAAAACAAAGTCTTTTGGTTTGTAACCTCTACCCACTTTTGGGCATAGGCAAATATTTATCTGTTCTTTGATTAAGCCTTAATCCATGAAGAAACTCACCAAATAAAACTAAACCTGCTCTGGGAGTGATAACTTCGTAAGTCTTCTCTAAAATACTTTAACTCTTTTTTTGTTTTATTGTTGTTCTTACCCCGGGAGTGTGTTTTTACCTTTTAGGTGAAAGGTATTTTAAAAAAGTTGTTTTATTATGGCATACTTCCGGGGGTTCTTGGAGGGCAATCACGGATTTTGGGAAAAGAGTGTATTAGCGCTCTCTCGTTTCTATTTTGGAGGTTTTCTTTTTGGAGAGACGTTCCTTTCCCTCTTTTTTCAACTTCTGCTTTTGAACACCCTTCCTGACAGACTAGACAAAACCTCAAATTCTGCGCATAATGGGGTTAATTTTAGGTGAGAGAAAATGCTTGCCCGTATTTTTGGACCTAAGGGATTACTGGCGCAAAAACTACCCCAGTTTGAATGGCGGGCCACGCAACTGGAAATGGCCGAAAAGGTAGCCTCTGCCCTTAAAGAAGACCGTCTGCTTATCGTTGAAGCTGGGACCGGCACGGGTAAGACCTTTGCCTACCTTATTCCGGCCATTTTAAGCGGCAAAAAAATAGTTATTTCTACAGGGACAAAAAGCCTTCAGGATCAACTATTTCGTAAGGATGTTCCTTTGCTTGAAAGGATTTTAGGACAAAAATTGGACGTAGTTTATCTTAAAGGTCGTCGTAATTACCTTTGTCTTTGGCGATGGCAGGAGATACAAAGAGGAAGGCTGAATTTACCTCCTTCAACCGAGATAAAGCTTATTTCATCCTGGCTTAAAGAAACAGAAACCGGCGACATTGCTGAGGCACCTGTTTCACCAGAGTGGCCTGGCTGGGCCAATTTTACAGCCAGCACTGAGCAATGTTTAGGCCAGAAGTGTCCCTTTTGGCGGGAGTGCTTTATTAGTAAAATACGCCTTAAGGCGCAAAAGGCATTATTAATTGTTGTTAATCATCACCTCTTTATGGCTGACTTGGCTATAAAAGAAAGGGGACACGGCTGGGTTATTCCTCCCTATGAAGCCGTTATTTTTGATGAGGCCCATCAGTTAGAAGAAGTCGTCAGCGAATATTTTGGCGTAGAGGTAAGTAATCTGCGTATCAAAGAGTTGCTACGAGACATAAAGTCTTTTTTAGAACAACCCTTTCCTCCAGAATTAAACAAGGCCATGCAGCAGACATATTTGCAAAATGAGGCATTTTTTAAAACATTTGTAACTATTAAAGGCAGGGTAAGTTTAAGGCAGATCTTTACCCCCGTCGTTTTAGAAACAAGGGTGCAGGCCTTACAGGATAAGCTTTCTCACCTGTTAGAACTTATCCATAAGTGTAAGATGTCAGAGGAGGTAAAAGACAATCTAGAACAACGCATAAAGGTGATAAAGACGGATCTCAAATTTACCTGTGCCATGGATAAACCTGATTATGCCTATTGGGCCGAGAAGCGCAAGCGCAGTGTTGCCATTGGCTGTTCCCCTATACGCGCAGACTTAATCCTTAGGAAAGTTCTTTATCCTAAGGTTAGAAGCATCATCTTTACCTCTGCTACCCTCAATGCCGGCGATGATTTTGGTTTTTTAAAGGCCAGCCTTGGTTTGCCTTCAGATACCGAAGGTGTTACCCTTGCCTCTCCGTTTGATTATCAACAGCAGGCCCTTTTATATCTACCCCCATCTATGCCTGATCCTAATGGACCTGATTTTA
This sequence comes from Candidatus Desulfofervidaceae bacterium, assembly GCA_027064585.1. Taxonomy (GTDB): domain Bacteria; phylum Desulfobacterota; class Desulfofervidia; order Desulfofervidales; family Desulfofervidaceae; genus JAGHCL01. Next base: position 95,666 of record JAMOPI010000010.1, read on the forward strand.
TCAAGGCATCGGCTAAAGAGATTATCAAAATCCTTTCTTCTTCCCAAGGAAGGGCGTTGGTGTTATTCACTAACATTCAAAATATGAAAGAGGTATATACGCTGGTGCGGCCACAGCTACCTTATAAGATCTTTTTACAGGGAGAACAATCGCCGCCGCGCCTGTTGGAGATGTTTAAAAAAGATATCCATTCTGTGCTTTTTGCCACGGCCAGTTTTTGGGAAGGAATAGATGTGCCAGGTGAGACCCTAAGTTGTGTAATTATTGACCGTTTACCCTTTTCTGTTCCAGATGATCCCTTGGTGCAGGCCAAAACCGAAGTATTAAAGGCTCAAGGCAAAAGTCCCTTTTGGTGCTACCAGGTGCCGCAGGCCATCATCAGCCTTAAACAAGGGCTGGGACGACTCATTCGGCACCGTCAGGATAGAGGCGTGCTGGCCATCCTGGATCCCCGCTTGTACACAAAGAGCTATGGTCACCGTTTTTTACAGAACTTACCCTCTTGCAAAATTACTAAGGATATAAAGGATGTGGAGAAATTTTTTAAGCAAGTTTAAGCCTTTACCCTATGACATTTTAAACAGTATTTTTGTGGCCTTTTTATTAGGCCTGAGTGCTGTTTTTCGCCACCGTTTGCCAAATGTAGGACATTTGGTTTGTGTTTACCTTGGCCTTTTACTCATGATTACCTTATGTAGCGTCCTTCCTGCTGATTTTGATAAAAGGATATCTCTTATTCACTTTTTTTATCCCTTAATCCTTGTGCCTATTGTCTTTGAGAGTCTGGGTAACTTAATTATTTATATTAACCTCCACTTTTGGGATCCAACCCTGGCTCGCCTGGACACTCTTATTTGCGGTGTTGCACCCTGTGTTTATCTACAAAGGTTTATACGTCCTTGGCTTACCGAAATCCTCCAACTGGCTTATATAAGTTATTATTTCATGCCCGCTATTTTAGGTATAGCCTTTTGGTGCCGTAAGGATAAGAGGCTCCCCAGCGCAATCTTTACCACTCTTTTGGGTTTTTATATTTCTTATATTGGTTATCTTCTCTTCCCAGCCCTGGGACCAAGGTTTTACCTGGCCGATCCCCATTGCGTTTATGAACATACTTTCCTTGCTAAACAGATTGCTCACTGTCTCAACGTGCTAGAACATAACAAGACCGATGCTTTTCCCAGTGGACATACCCAAATCAGCCTGATGTGTACCTATTTTGCAGGATACTTAGGGAAAAAATGGGCGGCCATCTACGCTATTCTGACCACCCTTTTAATCATCTCTACCATTTATTGCCGCTACCATTATCTGGTAGATGTCATTGCTGGCATTCTTTTGGCTGGCATCTGTTTGAAAATTGCCCCCAAATTAGAGGCATGTCTCAAGCGCTTTGGCAATTAAATCTCCCATTTTTTCTGTTCCAACCAAGGTCTTGCCCTCTTCCCAGATGTCCTTGGTGCGGTAGCCTTGGTTTAAGACGGTCTGGACTGCCTTATCAATGGCTACTTCCAGATCAGGCCGATCAAAGCTATAGGTGAACATCATACCCACAGAGTTGATTGTGGCGATGGGGTTGGCAATGTCCTGACCAGCAATATCCGGGGCCGAGCCATGAATAGGTTCATAAAGGCCAGTTTTGCCACCAATGCTGGCCGAGGGTAGCATACCCAAAGAACCGGTCAGCATGGCGCAGGCATCACTTAGAATGTCACCAAAGATGTTGGTCGTAAGGATGACATCAAATTGTTTGGGCCAGCGGATAATCTGCATGGCCGCATTGTCTACATACATGTGAGATAGCTCTATATCAGGATAATCCTTATGTACCTCTGTAACTACCTCTCGCCAAAGCACGGTTGCCTCTAAGACGTTGGCCTTATCCACGCTGATCACTCTTTTTCTGCGCCTTCTGGCCGTTTCAAAGGCTACCTTGGCGATACGTCTGATTTCATGTTCCCTGTATTTTAAGGTATTTATGCCCACCCTTTCTCCATTCTCTACAATTATTCCCCTTGGTTCACCAAAATAGATACCACTTGTTAACTCTCTAACGACCATTACATCCACGCCCTGTACCACCTCTGGCTTAAGGGAAGAAGCACCGAGTAAGGCATCATAAAGCTTGGCTGGACGCAGGTTAGCAAAGGCCTCAAGAAGCTTGCGCAGACCCAATAACGCCTTCTCTGGCCTGATGTCAAAGTCCAAATTATCCCACTTAGGGCCACCTACGGCCCCAAGTAATACGGCATTGGCCTTTAAGACCAAATCCTGGGTTTCCTGCGGAAAGGGTACGCCAAATTTGTCAATGGCACATCCTCCGATTAATCCTTCTTTCAGCTCAAAGGAAAGGTCTGTCTTCTTTTCAATCACGCGTAGGACCTTTAAGGCCTGCCGCATAATTTCTGGTCCAATTCCGTCTCCAGGTAAAACGGCAATGTTAAAAACCGGCATAAGCTCCTCCACTTATAAGGGTTTATCCATTCAGATTTTCTTGGATCTTTCTTGTCCATTTCGCGAAGATAGGTTTAAAGGCATGCTTACGTTTACCGGCCATTCCTCCTATCCATACCTGACATCCTTTTTCGCAAGGCTCAAGCCTTATCCACAATCTTTGGGGAATGATAAAAAAGCTAACCATCAATCCCCCAATTAACACTAAACAACCCAACCAAACAACCCACCTTCCAGGATCCTTTCTTACTTCTATGCCTGTATACCGGGTAAAGTCTTTCACCACAAATACATATTTATCCTTGCGGTGCATGGCGTCAAATTCAGGAAAGTTGCTTAAGAGGATAATTTCTTCTTTCTTTTTTTGGTTGGGGCGGGTTAAAATCAGCAAAAAGGCAGGTCCAAGATTGCGAAAATCACTCGTGGCATTAACCAGTTTTATTGTACCTAAATTATGGGGAAGAGACACTTCTCTGTTAAACGGTACCGTCACATAGAATTTTTTACCTATATTCCGTTCTATAATTTCTAAATGAATGGTGGGATTAGAGGCGACACCAAAATTAGCCTGATAAAAGCGATAGCCCTTATAATCCAAAGGCGAATTGACTTTAATGGTGGTTTTAAATCTTTTGTTTCGATCAATGAGGGTAATATAAGAACAATATTCTTTGGGTATTCCATTTTGATAGTATTTCACTACAAACTTATCACACTTAAGACTAAAAGGCAGATTGTATAACTGATGGTGCCTTCTTCCTTCTAAAAAGACAGTATTACTTCTTTCTCCCTCTGCAATGAACATCATGCCTGAAAAACCAAAAATAGAACTGATTAAGGCACCGATAAGGACAATTAAAATGCCGGCATGGATAATGTAAGGGCCTAAATAGCTGATATGACCTTTCTTAAGGTGAAAGGTAAGTCCTAGATTGTCTTCTACCGTTGATAATTCTCCATGTTCCTTTTTTAGCACGCCCAAGAGTTTTTCTTTGGCTTCCTTTAGCGATAATCTGGTCGTGCAATGTGTGGTCAAAGGCAAATGCTCAAAGAATGTTTTATCAATAACCTTTTTTTCTAAGCGGTATAACCTCCAGGTTTTGGGCCATCTCTCTAGGGAACAGACGATGAGGTTGATAGAGAAAAGGACTAGAAGGAATTGAAACCAAGAACAATGGTAGATGTCGTAAAGACTTAATGCATTTATCAATTTAGCGCCTACACTGCCAAATGCATGCGTATATACTTGGGGCGGTTCATTTTGAGGCAAAAGTGTACCAATGGTACAAGCAATAGCTAAAAAAATTAGTAAAAAAATAGTAAGTTTTACTGATTTAAAAAAGGTCAAAACTTTTTTCATAAACACTTCTCTTTAAGCTTAATTTCGGATCAAAGTAGCATTCATATCCTAGTGTGTCAATAGGATGACCAGTTAAGACATAAGAACGCAAATAGACCTCAAAAAGGGAAGGCCGCAGATAAAGAATTACAAAAAATGGCGGAGAGAGCGGGATTCGAACCCGCGGTAGGGCTTCTAACCCTACACTCGCTTAGCAGGCGAGCGCCTTCGACCACTCGGCCATCTCTCCGCGTTTAACCATTTCACGCTGGCGGAGGGAGAGGGATTTGAACCCCCGGAGGGCCCTTTAAGACCCTCAGCGGTTTTCAAGACCGCCGCCTTCAACCACTCGGCCATCCCTCCAAATTCATTAAAATAAGTAGCATGGTTTCCAAGTATAGTCAAGGCTTAAGGAGTCTTTTTCAGGTTATCTCCTTTCTTTCCATTTTTTAGAAAATGTGGTAAAAGCCCTAAAGGGAGGTGCTTGGTAGGATGAATCTTTCATTGGCTGGGATTATAGCTGTGGCCAAAGGGGAGAAGCCTGGTGATTTGTTATTAAAAAATGCCAAGGTGGTGAATGTCTTTACGGGTGAAATAGAGGAGGCGGATGTTGTTATTGTAGATAAATATATTGCTGGAATTGGCAATTACAGTGAGGCTAAGCAAGTTATTAATCTCAAGCATAGGTATCTCATCCCTGGTCTTATGGATGCCCATCTTCATCTGGAAAGCACATTACTTACGCCTGCTGCCTTTGCGGCGAGTGTCCTTCCTCATGGCACGACCTCTGTCTTTATTGATCCCCATGAAATTGCCAATGTATTGGGTATAAATGGAATTAATTATTTGCTAAAAGCGACGGAGGACGTCTGGCTTAACTTCTTTATTCTCATTCCTTCTTGTGTGCCGGCTACGCATCTGGAGACGGCTGGAGCTGAGATTACAGCTACAGATATTGCCAAACTGCTTCATCATCCGCGTGTTGTGGGACTGGCAGAAATGATGAACTATCCAGGGGTGTTAAATGGAGATGATTCTGTCTTACAAAAAATCAAGACTGCCCAGCGTGCCCAAAAGGTGATAGATGGCCATGCTCCCTTTGTGCGGGGAAAAGACCTGCAGGCTTATGTGAGTGCAGGTATTGACTCTGACCATGAAACAACTAGGCTTGATGAGGCCAAAGAAAAGCTTGCCGCAGGGATGTGGTTGATGATAAGGGAGGGCACGGCGGCCAAGAATTTGCATTCCCTTTTGCCGGCCGTAAATGCATTTAGCCTTCACCGTTGCCTCTTTTGCACCGATGATAAAGAGGCAGCCGATTTGCTTAAAGAAGGTCATATTGATTATATTATCCGTCTGGCGATAAAGGCAGGTTTAAATCCTGTTTGGGCAATAAAGATGGCCACTTTTAACTGTGCGCAGCGCTTTGGATTAAAGGGAATTGGTGCGGTTGCGCCTGGTTATATAGCGGATATGGCCGTGGTAGAGGATTTAGAGAATTTTGAGGTTGTTATGACCATAAAAGACGGAGAGGTAGTCTTTGAAGAAGGAGTATTAAAGGTACAGCCCTCTGTTTATGTTGAGCCACAGGTAACCAATACCATTAACATAGCTGAGATAACCCCAGAAAGTTTCAAACTAAAAATAACTTCCAATCGTGCCCATGTTATTGGTTTGGTTGAAGGACAGATTGTTACCGAACACCTGATAAAAGAAGTCAAAAGGAATAAGCAGGGAGAGGTTATTTCCGATCCCGATAGGGATATATTAAAAATGGCCGTGATAGAAAGACATCAGGCTAGTGGGAATATTGGTTTGGGATTGCTTTCTGGGCTTGGGCTTAAAAGAGGAGCCATAGCCCAAACCGTGGCCCATGACAGTCATAACCTTATCGTTGTTGGCACTAACGATCAGGACATGTATGTGGCGGTAAAGGCCATTAAGGCCATGCAAGGTGGCTTTGTGGTGGTAGAAAATGGCATGGTCAAGGCAGGTCTTTCTCTGCCAATTGCGGGGCTTATTTCACCCCTTAAGGCCGAAGAAGTGGCCTTACATATGGAACAATTATGCGCTACAGCCAAACAATTGGGAGTTATACTTCAAAATCCCTTTTTGTCCCTCGCCTTTGTCGCCCTGCCTGTGATTCCCAAATTGCGCCTTACGGATAAAGGGCTGGTGGATGTAGAAAAATTTGCGTTCATTCCCCTGGAGGCAACATGAGGGCGCTGGTGCAGCGCGTAAAAGAAGCTCAAGTAGTGGTAGAGGGAAAGGTTATAGGCAAGATTGGTAAGGGTGTTTTGGTCTTTTTAGGAGTGGCCAAGGGTGATACAGAAGCTGCCGCTGCCTGGCTAGCTAAAAAGATTTGTCATTTGCGCATATTTGAAGACGAAACGGGCAAGCTAAACCTTTCTTTAAACGATATTGGCGGCAGTGCCCTGATCGTTTCTCAATTTACCCTTTATGGTGATTGCAAAAAGGGCAGGCGTCCCTCTTTTGATAAAGCGGCCTCTCCGGCTGAGGCCAAGGTCTTGTATGAAAAGTTTATTGAACTGGTTAAGGCCCAAGGGATTTCCGTAGCTACTGGTCAGTTTGGCGCCTTTATGCAGGTGTATCTTATTAATGATGGTCCTGTTACCCTTCTTTTGGAGAAATAACTATGCGCAGCCGGTTTTGGTATGTAGAATTACCACGGGATAAGATTGCCCTTTTTCAATGGATCTTAGGGGCATATGATGGTCTGGCTCAATTTCGCACAATAGATAGGTTTAAGGCCGTCGTGGAACTGATGGTTCCACCTGGTAATGAAGCAGATGTTGAGGCCGTTATCAAGGCCCTTTCTCAAGAATGGAATTGTCCTTTGAAATTGCATTTTAGTCGTCCTGGTTGTTTGGAATGACTTGCGATATAAATTTTCTTTGTAAATTTCACTTATCAATGCAAATTTTCCTTGCAAATTTGCATTAAACATGCTAAAAGCCGATATGAAATACCTTAACAGGACAATTACAGAGATTATTGTAAAAAGGATTAAATACCGTCAGGGTATTGTCGTTACCGGGGCAAGACAAACAGGCAAGACGACTCTTTGTAAAGAGATATTGCCCTTGGTTTTAAAACAGGAATTTGCTTATTTTTCTTTTGATGATCCTGATGAGAGAATGCGGTTTAAAAAGAGGGGCATTTCTATTTTAGAAAATGTAAGTGCTCCTATCGTCATTCTTGATGAAATTCAAAAAGTGCCTGAAGTATTTGATGCAGTTAAATATGTTATTGATAAAAAAGATATTCGCACCAAGTTTTTCTTAACAGGTTCTTCCCATATTTTACTGATGAAAAATATTAAGGAAACATTGGCTGGGAGAATTTCTGTCTTTATCTTACATCCCTTTTCGTTATATGAATTGGGAGGCAAGAGAAATACTCCTTTTTTATCGCGGCTTTTAAGAGAGAGAAACATAGAAACCCTAATTAAGCAAACCAACTTTATTGATCTTCAGCAGGCAAGAAAATTGGTCTTTTTAAAAGAGCAACTCTTAAAATGGGGTGGATTCCCTCCTGTATGGCAAATTCAGGAAGATGAAGAAAAAATGGCTTGGTTAAAGGATTATAGAAAGACTTATATAGAAAGGGATTTAATGGACTTAGGGGGATTTTCAGACATAGAAAATATTATTCTTGTCCAAAGATTGATCACCCTAAGGACGGCTCAACTTTTAAATATCTCTGAAATTGCTAAAGAAGCTTCATTATCAGTAAATACTGTCAAAAAATATCTCCATCTTTTAAAGATAATCTTTCAGTGTTATCTTTTACCGCCATTTTCTCCTAATGTATCAAAAAGGCTTGTTAAATCTCCCAAAATCTACATTTTTGACAACGGATTGATCAGGGCCATTTTAGGTGAAGATGCTGTTTCGGCGGGTTCATTATATGAATCTTGGATATTTTCAGAGCTTATAAAATGGAAAGATTCTCTTAGAGAAGAACCAGAAATATATTTTTACCGCACAGCTTCAGGGGCAGAAATAGACTTTGTTTTAAAATTTGGTAACATTCTGCTTCCTATTGAGGCAAAGTTCTCTACGGTTGTCAGCCCTAAAGACGCCCGCCATATAGAACGCTTTTTAGCTGATTTTGGCCCAGATGCATCTTTTGGTATTATTGTTTATCAGGGCGAGGAGACCTATGAAATTAAAAAACACATCTGGGCCATCCCTGACTGGATGCTGTTTGGATAACTTACTCTTTACGCCTTCACCTTGAGACTAAGCTCCTCAAGCTGCTTTTTTTTGACCTCTGAGGGTGCATTTGTTAAAAGGCAAGTGCCTTTTTGCGTTTTAGGAAAGGCAATGACTTCTCTTATGCTCTCACAGCCGCAAAGGAGCATAAGGAGGCGGTCAAAGCCAAAGGCAATGCCACCGTGCGGAGGGGCACCGTAGGTTAGGGCCTCTAAGAGAAAGCCAAACTTTTCTTTGGCCTCTTCTTCTGAAAGCCGAATGACCTTAAAGATAAGTTCCTGAATGTCCCGTCTATGAATACGAATGCTACCTCCACCAATTTCTACACCATTTAAGACAATGTCATAAGAGCGAGAACGCACCTTTTCTGGCGCATCGGGTAGATGAATTAGATCTTCTTCTTTAGGCATGGTAAAGGGATGATGCACTGTTTCCCAACGGCCTTCAGCCGTGTCGTATTCAAACATGGGGAAATCAGTAATCCAGCAGAAGCAAAGCTTGTCTTCTGGGATGAGGTTTAGTCTTTTACCCAAGGCCACCCGCAGGTTGGCCAAGGATTCATGCACGACTTCAGGCTCATCGGCGACAAAAAAGACAATGTCACCGTCTTCCATTTCCAGGCGCTCAGCCAGAGCAGCCTTTTCACCTTCAGAGAAAAACTTAACAATGGGTGACTGCCAGTCTGTACCCCGCACCTTGATCCAGGCCAAGCCCTTTGCCCCAAATTCAGCCACGAATTTGGTTAGGTCATCAATCTCTTTGCGGGAAAGCCCTGCTCCTTTCTTGGCGTTAATGGCCTTAATGATTCCCCCCTTTTTGGCGACAGTAGAAAATACCTTAAATTCGGAGTCCTTAACGATGTCGGTTATCTCCTTTAACTCCAAACCAAACCGCAAGTCAGGTCTATCCGTGCCATAACGGGTCATTGCCTCAGCATAGGTTAAACGGGGAAAGGGAGAGGGTAATTCATAACCAAACACCTCTTGGCAAAGGTATAACACCAGCCCCTCAGAGATCTGCATGACATCTTCTTCGCTGACAAAGGACATCTCCATGTCTATCTGGGTAAACTCTGGTTGTCTGTCGGCCCGTAGGTCTTCATCCCGAAAGCACTTAACAATCTGGAAATAACGGTCAAAGCCGCTAATCATAAGCAACTGCTTAAAGAGCTGAGGCGACTGCGGCAGGGCATAGAATTTGCCGGCATGAAGCCTGCTTGGCACCAAGAAGTCTCTTGCCCCTTCTGGAGTGCTTTTGGTCAAAAAGGGCGTTTCTATTTCTAAAAAGCCCTCTTTACTCAGATATTGCCTTACGGCCTGGGCAGCTTCATGCCTTTTGATAAAGTGTCTCGCCATCGCAGGTCGTCTTAGGTCTAAGTAACGATAGGTTAATCTTGTAGCCTCACCTACGTCTACATAATCTTCAATCTGAAAAGGAAGAGGAGGAGAAGTATTTAAAACCTTTAGTTCCGTTACCGCCACTTCTAGGTAGCCAGTCTTAAGCTTGGGGTTTTCCATGCCTTCTGGTCTTGGCCTTACCTTACCCTTTACAGCAATAACCCATTCTGAACGCAGATGATCGGCCTTGGCATGGGATTCTTGACTAATAGAAGGATCAAATACTACCTGCACAAGCCCACTGCGATCTCTCAAGTCTACGAAGATAACACCACCATGATCCCGCCTTCGCTGCACCCAACCCATTAACACCACTTCTTTACCCATATCTTTTTCACTCACCGCGGCACAATAATGCGTGCGTTTCCATTCGCCTAAGGTATCCAATTTAACCTGTTCCAATGCTATTTCCTCCCCAGTTGTTGTTTGACGATGGCAAGGCCTTCTTCTGGATTTAAAGGTACTTCTATCTGCTCTTTAGTATCCATATTACGCAAAATAGCCCTATCCTTTTTAATCTCATCTTCACCAATAATCAAGGCTAATAAGGCCTTGAGGTGATTGGCCCGATTTAATTGTGACTTTAAACTGCCAAGGCGGTAATCTATCTCTGTCCAAATCCCGTTTGCCCTTAAAACCTTGGCCCATCTTAGCCCTACTTTAACCGCCTCTTCACCCAAAAGGGCTAAAAATAGAGGCCGCTGCTTTTCCTCTGGTTCTGGTACACAGGGCAAAAGCCGATCCATGCCGATGGCAAAACCCGTAGCTGGTGTAGGTCTGCCCCCAAGCATTTCTACTAAATTGTCATAGCGTCCACCCCCAGCTACCGCACTCTGGGCCCCAATGCCAGGAATGATGACTTCAAATATGGTTCTGGTGTAGTAGTCCAGCCCCCTCACCAAATAGGGATTAAGGACATAAGAGATTTTTAGTTCTTCTAAATAGCCTTTTAACTGCAAGAAGTGAGCCTTACATTCTTCACAAAGATAATCCGTAATTAAAGGTGCATCCTTTAGTACGGCCTTGCACTGCTCTTTTTTGCAATCAAAGACCCTTAACGGATTTAAGGTGCGTCTGCGCCTACAATCAGGACAGAGCTGTTCGTGCTTATCTTTTAAAAAGGTTTTTAAAGCCTCTTTGAAAGGTTCTCTGCATTTCCTACAACCCAAGGAGTTTAGGTGCAGCTCATAAACAGGTATTTTGAGCCTCTTTAAAAGAGTATCAAGCATGTGAATTAACTCGGCATCAGCTAAGGCATGGGCAAAACCAAACATTTCTACATCTATTTGATAAAATTGGCGATAGCGCCCTTTTTGTGGCCGTTCCCGCCGAAACATGGGACCAATAGTAAAAAGCTTGGCGGTAAGAGGTTGATGATAAAGACTGTGCTGAATGAACATTCTCACCATGCCTGCCGTGGCCTCTGGCCGAAGGCTTAGGCTATCCCCGCCCTTGTCCACAAAGCTATACATTTCTTTTTCTACGATGTCCGTGGTCTCACCAATACTGCGGGCAAAAAGGGCCGTTTGTTCTAAAATGGGCAGTCGCACTTCTTTAAAGCCAAAGAGCCCTAAAATTTCTCTGGCCGTGCTTTCTACATACCACCATTTGTGTGCCTCTTCTGGTAAAATATCCCGAAATCCCCGTATGGTCTGAATGCGTGCAGCCATTTTCTATCGTCCTATCCCAAAATAAACAAATCCCTTTTTCTTTAATAGCTCTTTATCATATAAATTACGGCCGTCAAAGATAACCTTCTCGGCCATAAGTGCTGCCATTTTGTCAAAGTCAGGGTGGCGAAATTGGTTCCACTCGGTTACCAAGGCCAGGGCGTGGGCATCTTCTAAGGCGGCATAGGCATTTTCGGCATATTCAATCTGCGAGCCAAATATCTTTTTCGCCTCTGGCATGGCCACTGGATCAAAGACCTTAATTTGGGCCCCTTCTAAGAGCAAGCGGGAGATGATATCAATAGAAGGTGCTTCCCGCAAGTCATTTGTATTGGGTTTAAAGGAAAGTCCCCAGATAGCAATCTTTTTCCCTTTCACCCCGCCTTTATCGGCAAAATAGGCAATAATCTTTTCGGCCAGAATTTTTTTCTGTCTATCATTAACGGTCTTTACCGCCTTTAAAAGGATAGGTTCCCAACCATTTTCTCCGGCTAGATGAATGAGGGCACTTATGTCTTTAGGGAAACAGGAACCGCCAAAGCCCACACCCGGATAGATAAAGTGATAACCGATGCGGTGGTCTGACCCAATACCTTTACGTACAAGCATGACATCAGCGCCTACTTTTTCACAAATATTGGCAATTTCATTGATAAAAGAAATCTTAGTGGCCAGCATGCAATTGGCTGCATACTTGGTCATTTCGGCACTACGTTGGTCCATAATGATAAGCTTGTCCCTAGTGCGGGCAAAAGGGGCATAGAGTTCACGCATAATCGCGGCGGTACGCACATTATCAGTACCAATAATGATACGATCTGGCTTCATAAAATCATTGACTGCATCGCCCTCTTTTAAGAATTCTGGGTTAGAAACCACATCAAATTCAATATCAAGCCCTCTTTTTTCAAGTTCAGACGCAATGATTTCCCTTACCTTTTCGCTTGTTCCTACAGGCACGGTAGATTTAATAACCACGATTTTATAATCATCCATGTATTTGCCAATCTGTTCGGCCACTTGATAAATAGCGCTTAAATCACAACTGCCGTCCTCTTTAGAAGGTGTGCCTACGGCCACAAAAATGGCCAGGCCATTTTTGATCCCTTCTTTTAAGTCATCACTAAACCGAAGGCGCTTATCTTTTAGGTTTCTTTTTACCAACTCTTCTAAACCTGGTTCATAGATATGCACGATACCTTGATTTAGCTGCTCAATGGGATCTTCTTTTCTGCCGACGCAAATGACCTCATTGCCCATCTCAGCAAAACAGGCGGCCGTTACCAAACCGACATATCCCGGACCAACAACACAGAGTTTCATAGAGGCCTCCTTATACCTAGTTGAAAACAAAGAGCTTCAATAATTTGTTCTTGAAGATTTGAATCTTCAATTTCCCCAATTCTCTTCACTAATCTTCTTTTATCCAAAGTTCTTATTTGATAGCAGAGAACAATAGAATCTTTCTCCAAACCTGCCGTTTGAGCAGGAATAAAAACTTCATTAGGATAAATTTTTCGTCCTTGCTTTCTAGAAGTCAAAGGTAAAATATTGACTACTGGCAATATTTGATTAATTTCTTCTTCACTTATTACTACCACTGGTCTTGTTTTCCCCTGTTCAGAACCAATTACAGGATCAAGATTAGCAATAAAAATGCCCCATCTGTATTCCATTATCTCCATTCTTCCAAATCTACCCTTCTAAAATCTTCTTCTATTTCCCTCAAGTCCTCATGAAAAATTTTATCTTTTACTGTCTCTTTCAACATAGCAACCTTTTTTTCAAAAGATTGTTTGTTTTCTGGAATAATCAAAATTACTTCTATCGTTTTATCAACAGATATATCTTCAGGTAACTTTATTTTTATTTCTCTATTACTAGGCACTTTTAAAAACTGCCTGATTGCTTTCATAAAATATCTCCTCTATTTTATCAACCTAGCAATCTCTTTAAACTCAGGTGCTTTGGCCGTTTTTAAAAGGTCAAATAAAATTGCCTCTATATTTGTTACCCAAGCGCCCATCTTCCTCATAAGTTCCAAGGCATTGTGGGCGTTAATGGAAGAGCGTGAGGACACGCATTCCATGGGTACAAACACCTGATAGCCGTTTTTTAACAAGTCCCGACAGGTCTGGAGCACACAGATATGGGCTTCTATGCCCAAAAGAATTATGCTTTTTCTCCCCAATGTCTGCAAACAAGTTTCTACCACAGGATAACCAGAAAAGGACATTTTAGAAAAGATTTGCTTTTCATCTAAAAACTCCTTTATTTCTGCCAAGGTAGGGCCTAAGCCTTTAGGATACTGCTCTGTGGCAATGATAGGCAGGTTTAAAATCTGACAGCCTTTTAAGAGTTTTACGGTATCTTTTAATAAATCCTCTTTGCGATTCATGACCTGAAAAAGCCTATCCTGAATGTCTATGACCAAAACGGCCGTATCTTCTTTATTTAAAAACATCCGCCATCCCTCCTTATAAAAATTTGCCTGATTTTAATCGGCCAAAAGGGAATGTCAAGGGGAGAAATGGCTCAATGAAAAAGTGTTTTTTCCTTTTTTGTGTATAATTTTTTCTTGGAAATAAGGAAAGTGAGTAATGGCGTAAAATTTGTTGAGATAAAATCCTCGCTATCGTGCTTGACAAAAAGGTGTTCTTTAGTTAATTTCAGTTATATGAGGCTTTTTCAACTACTTACTCTATGCCTAAAGTTGTTAGTTCCAGGATGATTCCTTCATCCATAGCCTAAAGGTGATAATAAGGCCATGGGTGAAGGGCCCATGGCCTTTTTTATGGCCATGGGTAGTGCCTATGGCTTTTATTTTTTAAGCACAAGGGGGAAGGTTATGCCAAAGAGGATACTTATCTTTGATACTACCTTAAGAGACGGTGAACAAGTACCAGGGGCAAAGTTAAATATTGAGCAAAAGCTTATTGTGGCCAAGCAGCTAGAACGTTTAGGGGTAGATGTAATTGAAGCCGGTTTCCCTGCCTCTTCGCCAGGAGATGCCAAGGCCGTTAATCTGGTGGCCCAAAAGGTAAGAGGCCCTATTATCGCTGGTTTGGCCCGTTCGCTTCAAAAGGATATTGATATTTTATGGGATAGTATTAAAGACGCTGAGCGTCCCCGCATCCATGTCTTTTTGGCCGCCTCTGATATTCACATTGAAAAGAAGCTACGCCTAGATAGAGAACGGGCTTTAGAGATGGCGGTAGAGGCAGTTAAGTATGCCAAAAAATATTGTTCGGATGTAGAATTTTCACCAGAAGATGCGACAAGGGCTGATTTTGATTATCTCTGTCGGGTAGTGGAAGCTACGATTAAGGCCGGGGCCACGGTGATCAATATTCCTGATACGGTAGGCTATGCTATTCCAGAGGAATTTGGGGAATTGATTCGGCGTCTGCGGGAACGGGTGCCAGCGACAGATAACATCATTTTAAGTGTTCACTGCCACAATGATTTAGGCCTGGCGACGGCCAATACCATTGCTGCCATCAAAAATGGGGCCACTCAGGTAGAGTGCACCATAAACGGCATTGGGGAAAGGGCAGGTAACGCTGCTTTGGAAGAGGTGGTAATGATCCTAAAGACCCGGCCCCAGTTTTTTGATGCCGAGGTAGGAATTAATACGCCAGAGATTGTGCCTACCAGTCGCTTGGTAAGCCGTATGATGAACCTTCCGGTGCAGCCCAATAAGGCCATTGTCGGTGCCAATGCCTTTGCTCATTCCTCTGGTATCCACCAGGATGGCATTTTAAAAGACAGACGGACTTATGAAATTATCCGTCCTGAAGATGTGGGGGCCCAGAAACACCTGCTTGTCCTTACGGCTCGGTCTGGTCGTAAGGCCGTGCGCCAGAAGTTGATAGAATTAGGTTATGAATTGGCAGAAGAGGTTTTTGAAAAAGTTTACGGAAGGTTCTTGGCCTTGGCAGATAAGAAAAAAGAGATTACGGCCGATGATTTAAAGACTATTGTAGAGGTAGAATTGACCAAGGTGCCAGAGGTTTACAGCCTGGTTAAGATGGTTGTTACTACTCAGGCGATGAGTGGTAATGACTTACCTTTGGCCATCTTAACGCTTAAGAATAAGTCTAGTGAAATTACCCAAGCCTCTGTCGGAAATGGACCTGTGGATGCCGTTTTTAAATGTATAAACCAAATTACAGGTCTTACGATCAATCTCCTTGATTATCGGGTAGAGGCCGTAAGCAGTAGCACTGAGGCCTTGGGAGAGGCGACGGTAAAGATTGAGATTAACGGCGAAGTAGTAAGTGGACGTGGTACCAGCCAGGATGTGATTGAGGCCAGCGCAAGGGCGTATTTAAATGCCATTAATCGCTATTTTGCTTTGAATAAATAGAAAAAATACCCCTCTCAAGCACATTAGGGGAGGGGTATTCCCTAAAATATCCTCAATTCTGTCCGTAGTCGCTTTAAACCAATCAAAGCATCTGCCCCACTAACAGGACTGAGGGGACCAAACTCTTTATTTAAACGGTCTTTAGGTAGCACAAAACCTTTAATAAGGGCAAGAATACAAGCATTATAGTAAGGAGCACGAGGATCTAAGTCCTTATAGGGAGAGCGAATGTTTTTAAACCGGTTCCTTAGACCTTCGTCTCCACTTATACGGACATAGATATCTTGTAAGATTTCACAAAAGGAGGCCTTAGTAATCTTTAGCTGTGGATCAAAGTAACCATCTACCGTGACCGAAAGTTCAGCAATGTGATAAGGAGCGATGGTTATAATTTCCTTGGCAAATCGCTCTCCACCAATGTCTCTGATCATCGGGGGGGAAGTGTGCGGTATTTCTAAAATCTGAGGGAGTTTTAATTCATGGACTAATAAGGCCGCCATATCCGCCCTTGTGATTGCATCCTTTAAACCAATTTCCTTCCCGACATTTGTCAAAGGTTGAGCCTTTTTGATTTTAGTAATTTTATCAATCTCATTATATGCCTTTAATACAAGGGCATTCTCTGATTTTAAAACCTTGTCTAAAAGGGAAAGGGCCTTGTCAAACTGAAATGCCTTTTCATAGACCAAGGCCATATAGAAATAAGCCGGTGGATATCCAGGTTTTATCTCCATTATTTGAGCAAAAGCCTTTTCTGCCATGGGTAAAAGCTTTGCTGTATAAGATATATAGGTAATCCTTATCTTGCCTAGATTTACATTTACTATTTCCTCTTTATCTTTAGCTATCTCTTCTGCCCTTTTAATGAACTTTAATGCCTCTTGTTGTTTGTTTTTTGTAGCCTCTACTAAGGCCCTACCTACGTAGGCCTTTACCAGATGAGGATCCATTTGAAGAGCGAGCTGAAATTCATTTTCTGCCTCTTTTGTCTTACCAAGCTCAAACAGCACCATCCCTGTTTCTACATGATACTGAGGGCTTGAAATCTGTTGTTTTAAAAAGATTTTGTGCGGGCCACAGCTACACAAGAAACATAAAAGACACAAAAAAAGGATATGCTTTTTTGCTCTCATTTTTCTCATCCCACTTTGACTTTTATTCTCAAAAGAGTTAAATATTGCCATGCACCTTTGGCTACGCAAGTCTTGGCATTTGTTAGGCAACCTCATCCCCCTTATTTACCTTCATTCTTCTCTATCGTCCCTTCAAGCTGCCCTTATCGTATTTATTTTCTTCCTATGTTCCTTTTCTATAGACCTCTTACGGCTTAAGGTGCCTGCCTTTAATCAATGGTTTTTAACCTATTTTGGCATTCTCGTCAAAGAAAAAGAAAAACATAGTTTTACGGGTTCAACTTATTATTTTTTGGCCATAAGTCTTACGCTGCTTATTTTCCCCAAAATTATCTCTGTCTGTGCCGTCTTTTATCTTACCTTAGGTGATCCTATTGCCGCCATTGCTGGCCATTATCTTCCTCTAAAACGCATCTGGCAAAGAAAGAGCCTAGGCGGTTCCTTAGCCAATTTTTTTATTTGTCTGATCATTGGTATTCACTTCTTTCCTATTTTTATCGCCTTTTTAGGTGCCTTTACTGCCACTTTGGCCGAGCTCTTTTCTCCAATAGATGATGCCCTCTCTATTCCTCTTCTGAGTGCCTTTGTTCTTTACCTTTTAACATGATACCACTTATCTTGGTTTTCTTCTGGAGCATCCAGATTGAAAAGACGTCTGGTAACATCCAAATAAAAATCAATTTTTTCTCGGTTTTCTCTTTGCTTAAGGAATTCTATCGGGTCGTGTAAAACCTTTTTAATCATGGCCTCAGTCATGACGGCAATGGCCTTTTTGTCCTCTTCAGAGAGGTGTTTGAGGTGACTAAAGGTCTTGTTTAATTCTTTGTACCGGATTTCTTCTAGTTTGTGTTTAAGAGCGATGATGGTCGGTACTACAGCCAAGGTCTCAAGCCAGTGTTCAAACTTAATGACCTCTTCTTCAATAATCCGTTCGGCCTTGCGGGCCTCCTTTTCGCGTTTAAGCCGATTTTCTTCTACTACGGCCTGTAAATCATCAATGTCATAAACATAGGCATTATCTAACGCGTTGACCTTAGGGTCAATGTCCCTGGGTACGGCAATGTCAATGAAAAAGATAGGTTTATGCCGCCGCTTCCGCATGATGTTTTTTACATCTTCATACCGCACCACATAGTGGGGAGCACCAGTGGAGCTAATGACTATATCTACTTCCTTTAAATATTCCTCCTTTTCGGCAATAGAGATGGCCTGTCCCTGAAAGCGCCTTGCCAGCTCCATCGCCCTTTCTAAGGTGCGGTTGGCCACAATGATGTTCTTAACCCCATTGTTTATCAAATGTTGGACGGCCAACTCGGCCATCTCCCCTGCTCCTATCAACATTACCTGTTTGCGTTCTAGGTGCCCAAAGATCTTTTTGGCCATCTCCACGGCAGCGTAACTGACCGAAACAGCATGGTGGGCAAGCCTTGTTTCGGTCCGAATACGTTTCGCAACAGAAAAGGATTTATGTAAAAGCCGATTAAGAATGGGACCAACCGTATGGTGTTTTAAGGCCAAACGATAGGCATCCTTAATTTGTCCTAAAATCTGGGGTTCGCCAAGTACCATAGAATCCAAGGAAGAGGCTACGCGGAAGAGGTGTCTTACGGCCTCTGTCTGGCGATAGATATAAAGGGAATGTTCAAATTTACTTAGAGGTACTTGATTGAACGCAGAAAAAAACTGCTTTACCGCGGCAATGGCTGCTTCGGGTTGTTTAGAGGTAAAAAGGGTTTCTACCCGATTACAGGTAGAAAGAAACAATACCTCTTTGATAGGAGATAACTGACTTAAGTGTACTAATATTTCAGATACACTCTTACTTGCTCCTAATCGCTCTCTTATCTCTAACGGAGCTGTTTTGTGGTTTAAACCAATTAAAACAATCTCAGTATCCATCTTAACCAAACCGATGATATCCTTGAAAAAAATAATTTACACCCAAAAAAGTAAAGAGTAAGAAACAAAAGCCAATGATAGAAAACCAGGCCGCCTGACGTCCTCGCCAACCAAGCATTAACCTCTGATGAATTAAGATAGCATAAACTAGCCAAGTAATCAAAGACCAAATCTCTTTTGGATCCCAATTCCAAAACCTGCCTTTGACCCACTGCGCATAGAAAGCTCCGCTTAAAAGCCCAATCGTAAGGAGAACAAAGCCTACCACTAAGGCATGGTAATTTAGAGTGTCAAGAAAAAAGAGGGAAGGAAAGCGGACATATATGCCTCTAAGTTTTTTCTGTTTAATTTGCCTTTCTTGTAAAAGGTACATAATGCCAGCACAAAAGGCTACAGCCAAGAGTGTATCTCCTAATAATGAGGTACTGATGTGGAAATAGAGCCAGAAGGCTTTAAAGAGAGGTTTGGGAGGATTAGTCAGTTTGGGAACTACACGTCCTATAAGCATTAAAGCTACTACCAGAGGGACAAAAAAGGTGCCTAAAATAGGCATCCGGAACCGATAATACAAGCAGAAATAAATAAGAACAAGAAACCAAGCCACAAATGAAAGAGATCCTTTAATGCCTAAGAAAGGGAAGTGAGAAGTAACTATCCATTGCGTAATGAGGGCTGTGGTATGGATGGAGAAACTAGCCAATAGGGAGTTAGTAGCCAGACGAGGGAAAATAGATTTGGGTGAAAAGAGAAGAAGGAAAAAAAAGACAAGGCTTATACTATACCCTAATAAAGCTAACTGATAAAAAAAGGTGTACATAACCATTAAAGATGCCGTTTTTAATCATTTTATATCCATGCAGGGTTTCTGTCAAATCACTGTATTACCCAAAATCCGTGATAGCCCTCCAATAGAGCCCACAAGTGGGCTGGAATAAAGCGATCTTTTAAAAAACGCCTTTTACCTAAAAGCTGAAAAACATTTATCTTTTTCTCAAGCCCAATCATAATTATAGCGCCTTCGCTCGCTCATGCGCTCAAGGCCAAGCCCGCAGGGCGCAGCCTGCACCTTTGGCGCAGGTCTATAGCGAGCAAAGTTGACCACCTAACGAGGCCTTGGCGTATACTTTTTGCAAGTAAGGAAAACTTATCAATTTTTGTGGAATACTATAAATCAATCGCGGGTTTTGGGATCAGTTTTTAATTTTTATCTTGACTCAACCAAGCCCCAAACTTACCTTAATTTAAGGTAGGTTTTCTCTGTCACTTAATAGATAGCGAGGAGGTGAGAATGCAGGCCGTTATTCTGGCAGCCGGTGTAGGGAAAAGAATGCAACCGAAATTTAAAAAGACACCTAAAGGGCTTATCAGGGTAGCCGGGAGGGAAATCATTTACCGGACCCTCTCTTTTCTTAAACAGGCAGGTATAGACGAATTTATTATTGTCACCAATGCTTTTTGTTATCCTCTTTACCAAGAGTTTTTCCAAAAACATCATTTTTCTTGTCAACTAGTTTTAAATCCGCACCCAGAAAGGGGAAATGGCTACTCCCTTTATTTGGCCAAAGATTTTGTTAAAGGAAGGTTTGTCCTTACGATGAGTGATCATATATATGAGAAGATCTTTATTAAAAAGGCGGTTAAGGGTGAAGGTCTGATTATGGATAGAGTAGGTCGTTTTATTGACCCTAATGAGGCAACAAAGGTTAAGGTAGAGAATGGAAGAATAGCGGCTATTGGGAAACAGATAAAGAAATGGGATGGATTTGATACTGGTTTTTTTATCCTTACCCCAGAAGTGTTTGAAGCGGCGGAAAAGGTAGTCGCACAGAAAGAGCTGGTGGAATTAAGTGAAATCATGCAGGTGGCGAGAGTGAAGGTAACGGAGGTTTCAGGCCATTTCTGGATGGATGTAGATACACCTCAGGACTTAGAAAAAGCCAAACGGGCCCTTTTACACAACGCCGTTAAGGGTACAGGTGATGGACTTGTATCTCGTTTTTTAAACCGCAAAATATCTACTTACATTTCCACCTATGTGGCCGACCTTGCCACACCTAACCAGATTACCATTTATACCTTTGTTTTTGGCCTTTTTTCGGCCTTTATTGCCCTTTTTTGGCCAGCTGGAGGGGGTGTGTTTTATCAAATTAGCTCTATTTTAGACGGTGTAGACGGAGAAATTGCCAGGGCTTCCCTTCAAGAGAGTTGTTTTGGTGGCTGGTTTGATTCTCTTTTAGACCGGTTTGTAGACTTTGCCTTTTTTCTAGCCTTAGGGCGATTTTTACCCCTTTCTTCCTGGCCCCTTATTGCCTTGACGATTTTTGGGATGGTTATGGTGAGTTACTCTACAGAACGTTTTAAGGCTGCCTACCAAAAAGATGCCTATCAAGAAATTCCTACCCTGCGGTATTTAATTGGCAAACGGGACGAGCGCATCTTTTTGACCATGCTCTTTTGCCTGTGGGGGAAGATCAAGTTCCTTTTTATCTTTATGGCCCTTTTGACCAATTTGCGCGTGCTTTTAACAATGTATCTGGTATGGAAATACGAAAAAAAGTGTTCTAATTCCTTTTAATCCAGGTAATAATTTTATCTATCTCAGCTAGGGTATCTAAAACAAGGTCTGCACCACTGTTAAGAAGGGTTTGCTTGTCTACATTGCCTGTGGCCACAGCAATCGTCTTTGCCCCTGCCTTTTTACCCGCCATAACATCCCTCACGGTATCACCTACCAGATAAACTCTATCTAAAGGTACTTCTGAAAAGTGCCTTTTGGCCCGTTCAATGGCTAGGGAAACCAAAACACTTCTTTCTGGATGGTCGCTGCCAAAGGCACCTAACGAGAAAAAGGGCCTTATATCTACCTTTTCTAATTTAAACCAAGCAATAGGTTCTAGGTTGCCAGTAACAAGCCCCAAGATACTGTTTTCTTCTCTTAAGGCCGGCAAAAGCTCCTTTACCCCTGGAAGGACAACAAGCCCTTCTTTTTCTACCAAAGAGGGAAAGATCTGCACGACCTTTTCAAAACATAAAGGTAGCTTTTTCTTAACTTCTTCCTCAGGTACTTTTTTGCGCCTTAGCGCAGAGATAAGAATTTCAGGATCAGTTGTGCCGGGTTTGTTACCGGTTTTGATGTCTTCTAAAGTAAAAGGAATTCCAAAAACCTCTTCTAAGGCCTTTACAAACGAAAATTGATGTGCAAGTGTAGCTTTTAAAAGGGTATTATCAACGTCAAATAATACCAACTGCTTCATCCTTATAATCCCAACTTGGCCAGTTCTTCTATTAATTTACGTTGTTCATTGGTAAGATACCGAGGGATTTGGACAATTACCCGCACATAGAGATCTCCTTTTCCCCCGCCCTTAAGACGGGGCATGCCATAACCCCTTAAACGCAATTTGGTGTGGGACTGGGTGCCAGGAGGTATTTTAACCTCAAAGGTCTTTCCATCAAGGGTAGGCACCCTTACGGTTGTCCCCAGAGCGGCCTGGGAAAAGGTGATGACCCGGTCTACATACAGATCATCCCCTTCGCGTTTAAAGATAGGATGATCCATTACCCGGATTTTTATGTATAAATCTCCGGCTAGCCCTGTAGGGCCAAACTCACCCTTGCCGGCCAGACGAAGTTTTTGGCCTGTTTTTACCCCTGGTGGGATCTTAACGACGATCTTTTCGGTCCGTCCACCCCGCTCATAGGCAATGGTCTTTTCTCCTCCTTTGGCTGCTTCTTCTAAGGAAATGGCCAATTCGTAGATAAGATCTGGCCCTTTTACTGGGGAACTGCGGGGGTGTTCATAACCAAAGGGACCAGTATGATAACGAAATCCACCTTGCCGTGCTCCCCGACGACCGCCAAAGAGAAAGGAAAATAAATCATCGGTGCTAAAACCAATATCCTTAAAAAGATCGCCGATGTCAAAGTTACGAAAGATATCTTCTGTTGTGTATTGCTGATGAAACCCAGCCGCCCCCATGGCGTCGTATTGACGCCTCTTTTCAGGATCACTTAGGACGGCATAGGCCTCATTGATTTCTTTAAACTTTTCCTCTGCCTCTTTGCTTTTATTCCGATCAGGATGGTATTTAAGGACAAGGCGCCTATAGGCGCGTTTTATCTCTTCTTGGGTTGCATTTCTAGGAACACCGAGAATTTCGTAGTAATCCTTATACATTTTTGCCCCTGGCTTAAAAAATAACCACTGGTGCCTGTGGTGTCAAGAAATTTGGTGGGCAAAAGAAAAATTTAGTTAGGAACAGCCCCCCAAGGGCTGTCCTTTATGGTGTTTTACCGTCCAAACGCTTGCATTTCCTGTGAGGTAGGATAGTCAGGGATAATATGAGTCCCATCGTAGGAAATCTTTATATGGGCTACAATTTTGCTATTATAGGCGATAGGAATAACCCAGCAGGCCTCTGGTTCACGATATTCGGCCCCGTTTAAGACTGTTAGTCCAGAAACAACAGTGGGCAATTTTTGCCTGATTGTTTCTAGTGAGACGTGGGAATTAAACACACGTGGATGATACCCTCGTGGTAAAACTGTCCCATCTAAAGGGTTAAATTCTAATGCCCCGACAGCTACTCCCTGATAAATAATAGCGGCCTTAATTATCACTTCTCCCCTTGGTGCCTGCTGTGTCCATATCTTACCTGGAGAGAAATATTTCTTGGCTTCCTTAGCCGTTTCTACAGCCTGAGCTGCATTTCCAAGAAAATTAGAAGGAACAACTGTCGTTTGTTCTGGGGGAGGTGGTGTTTGGGCTGGTGGAGGGGCTGGCATCCGCGCTGGTGGTGCCTGGGCTGGTGGTGTTTGAGCTGGTGGAGGAACAGCTTGTTGTTCTGGTTGTAAAATAGGTGGGGGTTGTTGAGCTTTACTCATAGTTACACCTCCTAAAATTATTGCTATAGCCATAATAACTAAAGTAATTTTTCTCATACCAAACCTCCTTATTTGTTAAATTATCTAACCATCTCTTCCCAAATTCTTTTCTAAATCCTTCATTTTTTCTTCTAATCTCTTTAACCGCTCATTTATGTCATTCAGGGCATCAGTAATATAGTCCGTTTTTACAGAAGGAGTTTCATTGGTTTTTTTCCATATAATAGTCATTCCAAATGCAATGAGACCAAGGATAATCCAACCTATACCAAGAGCGCCTGGACCTCCAAATAGAGGAGGTGGGGGTGGACCTGGTGCACATCCAGTTAAAATAAGCCAATATACGCCTATGAGCATCTTTTTCATCTTAAGATCACCTCCTTAGCTTTTTTTAATAAAGATATCAAAAGAGGCTTAAGAACTTCTAAAAGAAAGATTAAGAAAAGATTAAGATTTTAGTGTAAAGGCAATCTAAAGGTAAAGACTGTCCCTTGGCCTAATTGACTTTTTACTTCTATATGTCCATTATGCGCTTCAATCATGGATTTTACAAGTGCAAGGCCAAGACCTGTTCCCTTTTTACGTTTAGATGTTGCATTTTTGCCCCGATAAAATGGTTCAAATATGTGAGGAAGGTCCTGGGGCGAGATGCCTTCTCCATTATCTGCTATCCATATTTCCACCTGGTTAGGTATGAGCTTCCATCCCAAGGTGATAGTACCAGTTTCATCTGTATGTTGAATAGCATTGTAAAGCAGGTTAAACAAAATTTGTTTTAGCATATCGGGATCAACCACCAGAGTAACAAAAGGGCCTTCTCTGAGGACAATCCTTCGGCCTTGGGTTAAAAGTTGAGCCTGAGTAATAAAGTTTTTAAAAAAATCATTGAGATTTAATGGCCTTTTTTGAATTTTTGTAGATGTTTCTAATTTGGCCAAATCAAGAAGTTGGTCACACAAGCGGGCAAGTCTTGTTACTTCTTGGTACATCCCTTGCGAAAGACGGGTAACCGCTGCTGGATCGTCCTGAGAACCTCTTAAGAGCACATCTAACGACCCGCGTAAGACAGTAAGCGGAGTACGCAGCTCATGCGCAGCGTTTGCGACGAAACGACGTTGAGCTTCAAAGGTAGATTCAATACATTCAACCATTTTATCAAAGGCATGTGCAAGTTGACCTATTTCATCTTGGCGCTTAGGAAGATTTACCCTAAGATTTAAGTTACCTTTTGAAATTTCTTGACATATGTTAATCACACGTTTTAACCCTCTGAGAGCAGATGAAGTTAATAAAAAACCTAAGCCAAAGCCCATAAAAAGTGTGATTAAGGCCCCTGTTGCTAAGTATAGCCCATGATAGAAGAGTGTTTGTTCTACCGAGGTTAAAGGAGAACTTAATTGCACTACGCCTATAATTTTTTGACTTGTAGGGGTTTGACGTAAAGGGATTAAAATTACCAAAGTGTGATGATTTGACTGAGAGATAATATAGTTAACCTCATTCTTTCCAGCTAATGCTTGGGAATAATAGACAGGATTAGGCGAAGGAGGGGAAGGTTCTTCGGGAAGCATTTTCCCATTGGCGATGGTTCTCCCGTGCTTATCTAAGATTAAGGCCACTGTATTACGCGAGGTAAGATCACGGGCTAGAGATTTGGCAATTTGTTTCAGATCATCACTAGTTGGCAGATGATTTTTCTGGCCATATAGCCAGTGTTCAATAATAGGTTTTGCCCGCGCCCGTAAATGGGAGGCTGTATTTTCAATAAGTAAGTTGCGGGTATCAATAAAAAAGGTAACACCTAATATACAGACAATCAATGCTAATAGGCCAGAATGCAACAGGGTTAGGCGTGTGCGTAAGGATAGTTTGTCCCATAATTTCATTCATCCTCCGGATAAAAGGCATAGCCTATGCCATAATGAGTGCGAATCAAACGGGGAGGTTTGTCCCCTATTTTTTCTCTTAGATGACTTACATGTACATCTACTATATTTGTGTTGCCGACATAATCGTACCCCCAAATTCGGTTAAGGAGAGTTTCTCTAGTAAAGACCCGGCGTGGATGGCGAATAAAGAGTTCAAGCAAGGCGAATTCGGTAGGAGTAAGGTAGATGGACTTTCCATCTACAAAGACTTCACGCGTGTCTGTATTAAGGATAATATTGGCCGCACGCAGTTCCGAGGATTCAAATCTACATCCAGCCCGACGAAGAAGGGCCCGAATACGGGCCAATAATTCATCAAAACTAAAAGGCTTGGTTAAATAGTCATCTGCCCCCAAGTCAAGTCCTTTCACCCGGTCGGAAATTTCTTTTTTAGCGGTAAGCATCAGAATAGGAATATTAATTCCCTTTGCCCGAATGCGGCGACATACTTCAAATCCATCTATATCCGGAAGCATAATGTCTAATATAATCAAGTCAATGTCATGATTTTTAAGAGAGTCTAAACCATCCCTACCATTCTCAGCTACGAGTACCTGATAACCCTCATAGGTAAGCCCAGTTTTTAAAAACTCAGTAATTGTAGGTTCATCTTCAATGATAAGAATGAATGGGGCAGAAGACATCTCATGGGCTCCAATTTATTCCAGACCAGGAATAAAATTTATCCACAAGATGCGGTTTTCCCAGTCAAATTTAATAATCACATCGGCAATAGAAGGAATAAGGTATTCCTTCTTTACCTCTTTATTATAGACGACAAAAATATCATTACTACCAGTATTAAATACCTGAGTTATTTTACCTAAGACCATTCCGTCTTGACTGCGCACTTCAAGCCCAATTACCTCATACCAATAATATTCATCTGCTTTCCGATCTGGTGGGGGAAGAGTAGACTTTTTGCGATAGACATAGGCCCCTACCCAGGGTTCAGCCTCATTAATATTCTCAATGCCTTCTAAAGCAACGATGTAAATATTTTTATGGGGCCTGACAGCCTCAATATGAAAAAGCTGCAAAGGGCCGCTTTTAGGCTTGAGATACACCTCACCCGCGGCCCTAAATGAAGCTACCGATTCGGTATAGGGCAAAACTCCAATCTCGCCCTTTATACCATGAGTTCTGACTACCTTCCCGATGAGGAGAAGATCATCCTCCTGCATCGGCATTTTATTCGATAATTTCTAAAACCGCTCTCTTCTTTACCTTAGTAGAAGCAGCACTTAAAATGGTGCGAATTGCTCTTGCCGTCCGTCCCTGCTTACCAATTACCTTACCTAAATCCTCCTTAGCTACCCTCAATTCAATCACTGAAGTTTGTTCGCCCTCAATTTCTTTTACTTGCACGGCATCAGGATTGTCAACCAGAGACTTAGCGATATATTCTACTAAATCCTTCAGCATGTTGCACCTCCACTTTAATTATAGAAGTCCTTGTGTTTTTAACAGACCTTTTACCGTTCCTGTAAGCTGCGCTCCTCGTCCCACCCACTTTTGGAGCTTTTCTTTATCTAACTTCACTTCTGGTGGGTCCGTCAAAGGATTATATATTCCCAAAATGTCCAGAAAACGTCCGTCACGCGGCGCACGTGCATCCGCAGCCACAATGCGATAGAACGGCCTTTTCTTTGCTCCCATCCGCATCAATCTGATTTTGACCATTTGATCCCTCCATCACCTCCTTTCTTTAACTAAACAAACTACTTAGATTTATTCTTTTACCCTTTTTTCCCATTTTTGTAAAGCGTTTAATCATCTTTTTCATCTGGGCATATTCTTTTAATAAGCGATTAACCTCTTGCACCGTAGTACCGCTACCTTTGGCGATCCGTCTGCGCCGACTGCCATTAATAATTTCTGGCCGCAGCCGTTCTTCCTTGGTCATAGAATTGATAATGGCCTCTATGCGTACCAGTTGTCTTTCATCTATCTGAATATTCTTTAACTGCTTAAGTTGACCAAAGCCTGGAAGCATGCTCAAAATTTGTTCCAAAGAACCCATCTTGCGGATACGCCTTAATTGATCCCGAAAGTCCTCTAGAGTAAATTCATTTCTCCGTAGCTTTTTCTCTAATTCCTTGGCCTTTTCTACATCAATGGCTTCTTGGGCCTTCTCTATCAGGGAAAGGACATCGCCCATACCCAAGATGCGGGAGGCTACCCGATCAGGGTGAAAAACCTCCAAGGCATCCAACTTTTCACCTACACCGATAAACTTAATCGGCTTTTGGGTGACGGCCTTGATAGAAAGGGCCGCGCCTCCACGGGCATCGCCTTCCATCTTGGTGAGGATAACACCGGTAAGGTCAAGGGCCTCATTAAAGCTTTTGGCTACATTGACCGCATCCTGGCCGGTCATGGCATCGGCTACAAGAAGGATCTCTTGAGGGACAATATGGGACTTTATCTGCTTAAGCTCCTCCATCATCTTTTCGTCTATATGCAACCGGCCAGCTGTATCAATAATCACTGTATCATAGCCCTTTTGACGGGCTTCATTTACGGCCTGCAAACAAATCTCTACCGGGTTTTGATTTGGCTTAGAAGGATAAACCGGAACCTTAATCTGCTCACCCAACTTTTGTAACTGCTCTATCGCTGCTGGACGATAGACATCGGCTGGCACCAAAAAGGGATGGCGTCCCCGCTTTTCTTTTAAAAACTTGGCTAACTTAGCACAAGTAGTTGTTTTACCCGAACCCTGTAGGCCTACGAGCATCAGCACTGCCGGTACCTTACCCTTTAGATTTAACTCTGGGGTTGTACCGCCCATTAAGAGGGTTAACTCATCTCGGACAATCTTTATTACCTGCTGGGCCGGGGTGAGGCTACGCATTACCTCTTGCCCCAGGGCCTTTTCCTTAACCCGATTAAGAAATTCCTTAACGACCTTATAATTAACATCGGCCTCAAGCAAGGCAAGTTTTACCTCTTTTAAGGCCTGATTAATATGTTCCTCAGTTAGGTGTCCCCTGCCTTTAAGCTTCTTAAAAACTGCACTTATCTTTTCACTAAGATTTTCAAACATTTTTACTGTCCCCTCGTAATTTTCAGGTATTTTACACAATTTGCTTAAAATGGCAATGGGAAACTTGCAATTTTGCAATAGACATTGTATTTTAAGCCCGCAAAGGCGAAAAGGAGGGGAAAATGAGAAAAATTTTTTGTTTGTTCGCTTTTTTAACGTTTATTTTGGCAGTGGTTGCTAAAGGGCAGGCAGGAAGAAAGGTAATTGTATTGACCTACGCCAATTTCTTTCCTCCTACCCATGTCCAATCAAGGTTGGCGGAGGCCTGGATCAAAGAGATAGAAAAACGTACGCACGGACGCGTAAAAATCAATTATTTTCCTGGTGGGGCCTTACTTAAAGGAGGGCAGATTTATGACGGTGTTTTAAAAGGCATTGTGGATATAGGCATGTCCTGCTTTGCTTACACACGGGGCAGGTTTCCTAGCATGGAGGCCCTTGATCTGCCTTTAGGCTATCCTAGCGGTAAGACGGCTACCTTAGTAGCCAATGCCTTTTATCGGCGTTTTCATCCTAAAGAATTAAATGAAGTTAAACCACTTTATTTCCATGCCCACGGACCAGGACTTTTACATACCAAAAAACCCGTTTATCGGTTAGAAGATCTAAAGAGGATGAAAATCCGCTGCACGGGCTTTAGTGCCAAATTGGTCAAGGCCTTAGGGGCCGTACCTGTAGCCATGAGTCAAGGACAGGCCTATGAGGCCTTACAGCGGGGGGTAGTAGACGGTACCTTTGCCCCGATGGAAACCTTAAAGGGTTGGCGGCAGGCAGAGGTAATAAATTATACCATAGACTGTAAGGCCGTTGGTTATACTACCGTCATGTATGTCATTATGAATAAACAAAAGTGGAATAGCTTACCTGTAGATATAAAAAAGGTCTTTACCGAAGTAAGCCAAGAATGGATTGTAAAACATGGCCAAGCTTGGGATAAGAGCGATGCCGAAGGAAGGGCCTTTACTCTAAATCTTGGCAATAAAATCATTGAGCTTTCCCCATCTGAGACCAAACGCTGGGTAGGTCGGGCCCAACTAGTCATTGCTGAATATATTAAAAAAATGAAGGCCAAGGGATTACCTGCTGAGGAGTACGTTAAGGCGATTAAAGAGATGATTAAAGAGTACCAATAGGCAACATCAGTGCAAGGGTTTTCTGTTTTTATTGAACATGTAAGCAAATTTTTTAACATTATGGCCGGCATGGCCCTTGTTGCCATGACGGTCCTTACTTGTACTGATGTGGTCTTGCGTCTTTTTGGGCATCCAATCCTTGGCACTTATGAAATTGTTGGTTTTTTAGGAGCTATCCTTAATGCCTTTGCCCTTCCAGAAACGACCAGACAAAAAGGACATGTAAGGGTAGAAGTATTGGTAAGCCGTTTTCCTCAAAGGATAAGGAAAGTTATTTCTGTCTTTAGCTATCTTTTAGGCATCTTGCTTTTTCTCTTTATTGGCTATGCCGGGTTTCAACATGGCCTTGAGCTTAAAAGAGGACATGAGGTTTCTATGACCCTACAAATTCCTCTTTATCCCATCCTTTTTGCTATTTCTTTGGCCGCGTTCATGGTTTCATTTGTATTAGTAACGGAGTTAAGAAACCTCTTTCAAGGCAGGAAAAAAGGATGAATCCTACTTTGGTTGGTTTGGTTGGGGTTGGGCTTTTAATTGTCCTTCTTTTTAGCCGGATGCCGGTAGGGTTTGTCATGGCCCTTTTAGGGTTTGCCGGGTTTTGGTATTTGATTTCCTTTAAGGCTGGTCTTGGCATTGTCATCAAAGATATTTATGAGACTTTTAGCTCTTACAACCTAACCGTTATTCCTCTTTTTATCCTCATGGGACAAGTGGCCTTTCACGCCGGCATTAGTCGGCGCCTATATGACACGGCCTATGCCTTTTTAGGTCACTTACCTGGAGGGTTGGCCATGGCCACGATTGGGGCCTGTGCTGGATTTGCTGCCATCTGTGGTTCAACCAACGCCGCCGCAGCAACGATGGCTACGGTTGCCCTGCCGGAGATGAAAAGATATGGCTATGACATGAAACTGGCTACTGGCACGGTAGCGGCGGGGGGGAGCCTTGGTATTCTCATTCCCCCAAGTGTGATCTTCATCATCTACGGTATTATGACCCAACAGTCTATCGGCAAGCTTTTCATAGCGGGTATTGTCCCTGGCATCATTTTGGCTGGCCTTTTTATCCTTACTATTTATATCTGGGCCAAACTTAATCCAGAAATTGCCCCTAAAGGAGAGAAAAATTCGTGGCAGGAAAGGAGAAAAAGCCTTTGTGGAGTTATAGAAACCCTATTTTTGTTTGTCTTGGTTATGGGAGGATTGTTTGCGGGTATCTTTACGCCGACTGAGGCCGGAGGTATAGGGGCCGGTGGGGCCATTTTACTGGCATTTTTACGTAGGCGCTTGACCTTTAAAGGTTTTATAAGGGCCATTTCTGAAAGCACCCGTATCTCTTGCATGGTCCTCATCATCGTGGCTGGGGCGACAATCTTTGGTCACTTTCTGGCCATTACCCGCCTCCCTTACACCTTAGCCAATTGGGTTGCCCACCTTCCCCTTCCCCATGGTTTGGTCATGGGCATCATTATCCTCATCTATCTTATTGGTGGCTGCTTTATAGACGCCTTGGCCTTAATCTTGTTGACCATTCCTATCTTTTATCCCGTAGTGACGATGATGGGCTATAATCCCATCTGGTTTGGCGTGATTATTGTTTTGGTGACCCAGATGGGGGTTATTACACCACCGGTCGGCGTAAATGTCTATGTCGTAAGCGGGATTGCTAAAGATGTGCCTTTACCAACAATCTTTAAAGGGGCATTGCCCTTCCTTATCTCCCTTATTCTCTGTGCTCTTATCCTCATTCCCTTTCCCCAAATCGCCCTCTGGCTGCCCAAACTTATGCATTAGATCCCTTCATAGCCTGAATTCTGAGTTTATACAAGCGCCGATTTTGCCAAATTTCCTCATAAGGCACAAAGGCCATTTGCAGGGGATTGGGAGGAGGATAAAAGGAGGCAAAGTTAAAGCCGATGGCCTCAAAAGAAGTATTTTTTTGGCTTACTACTAGTTTTAAATGGCGTTCGTTGAGAAGAAAGGCAGATTTTACCTTTAAATCTTTCGCACAGAAAATGGGTTCAGGATTGCCAAATCCATAAGGAGGAAGGAAAGAAAGGTAGGACCAAAAAGAAGGACTCAGATCGGTAAGGTTAACTTCGGCATCAATGGGTAGCTTTACGGGTCTAACTTCTTTTAATACTTCTTTTACAATTTGCTCAAATTGAGAGGTAAATTCCTTGAGATCCTTTTTTTCTACCGTAAAGCCTGCCGCCATTTTATGACCACCATAGCCTTTAAGATAGCCTTCGCATTGAGATAAGATCCAAAAGAGGTCACAGCCCTCTATACTTCTACCAGAGCCCCTGCCTTCCTCTCCTTGAAGACTGACAAGGAGAATGGGCCGTTTAAAGGCCTCAGTTAATTTGCCGGCCACGATTCCAATGACACCGGGATGCCAGTCTTCTTTAGCCAGCACCCCTTGGCCTGTTTCTTGCAACATAAGTTGAGCCTCTCGCCAAATGCGTTCCTCTACCCGCTGACGTTCCTTGTTGAGGGCATGCAGGGTTTGGGCCAAACTTGCTGCCTCTTTTTCGTCTTGGGTAATAAGAAGCTTTAAGCCTGTATCTGGTGTGGCCATACGGCCAGCAGCGTTCAACCGAGGAGCCAGCCGAAAGGAGATATCCCGCGTGGTAAGATGGTGATTTAGGCCAGAGACAGCCTTTAATGCCTTAAGGCCTGGACGATGCGTATGGGCTAGGACTTCTAGACCACATTTAACAAAAATCCGATTTTCATCCAAAAGAGGCACCATATCGGCCACGGTGCCAAGGGCAACCAAATCTAGATATTCTTTGAGGTTAGGCATTGTTTCTTGTGACCAGAAGCCCTCTCTTACCAACCATTGGCGCAGGGCAATAAGGAAGTTAAAAGTTACGCCTACACCAGCCAATTCTTTAAAAGGAAAGGAACAATCTGGCCTTTTGGGATTAATGAGGGCATAAGCAGGAGGGGAAAGGGGGGGGACTTCGTGATGATCAATAATGATTACATCCATACCTAAGCATTTAGCCAGCTTGACCTCTTCCACATCGCTACTGCCACAGTCGGTAGTGATCAACAAAGTAACTCCTTGCCCGGCAATTCTTTTAATGGCCTCTGCGTTTAAGCCATATCCTTCTTCTAAGCGGTGGGGAATGTAGCAACCGATGTTTGGTAAAAGTGGTCTTAAAAATAGATATAAAATGGCTGTGCCCGTAAGGCCATCTACATCGTAATCTCCATAAATAACTACTCTTTCCTGTTTTAAGATGGCCTCATAAAGGCGTTTTATGCCTTTATCCATATCTTTTAATAGGAAGGGATCATAAAGATAGGTGAGACGTGGGTAAAGAAACCGATAAGCCTCTTCAGGTTCGGTAAGGCCACGGTGAAAGAGGATATGGGCCAACAAAGAGGGAAGTCTTAGTTGCCTCTTTAGCCTCTCTACGCAATCACGATCAACAGGGAGAACATGCCACTCACCATCCATTTGGAATGAATATACCAGGGAAAGGACTTAAGTCAAGAGAAAGGTTGTCTCCCGTAATTCAGACTTACATCCTTTCTTCATCAGCCAGCTCCTACCTTCTCTTGCGTAATTGTTGTCTTGATGTTAACCTGCTTTCTGATTTTCCTTCAGGGGTAGGTTATGGGATCTTTGTCTTTAACGCACTTAAAACTAAACGGTTGGCTCATTTTGGGCTTTATTGCTCAAGCCGTGTTTGCCTCCCGCTTTATCGTGCAGTGGATTGTTTCAGAGAAAAAAAAGCGTTCCACCGTGCCCAAAATCTTTTGGTACCTTTCCCTTATTGGCAGTACCCTTCTTTTCATTTATGCCCTGCATCTTAGGGATCCTGTCTTTATGTTGGGACAATCGGTTAATTCTATCATTTACATCCGTAACATTATGCTTTTTAAGGGTGAAACAGCATGAAAAAGGTAGTCATTGCGTTAGCCTTATTGGGAATCTGTTCATATTTTTTGTTCTTTCGCCTTGGTAGTTACGGCCTTTTAGAGACTACCGATGCCCGCTATGCCGAAATCGGCTGGGAGATGTTCCAAGGCAAGGACTTTATTACCCCTCACTTTGACTTCATTAAGCACTTCCACAAACCCCCTTTTACTTACTGGATGACGGCCTTGGGTTATGCCCTTTTGGGAGAAAATGAATGGGGCGCACGCTTCTTTTTAGGTGTCTTTGGCCTGCTTACCCTGGGTGTGGTCTTTTTGTTGGGCCGTCTGGCCTTTGACACGAGGGTAGGGGCAATCAGTGTCTTAATTCTTATATCCATGCTTGGTTTTCTAGGGGCTACGCATGTAGTGGCGACTGACCTTTATTTGCTCTTTTTTATCTGTCTGGCCATGTATTGTTTTTTGCGCTGGGAAAGAGGACAAAGTAGCCTTTTATGGGGATGGATTGTGCTGGGGGTAAGTACCTTGGTTAAAGGTCCTGTAGCCCCTATCTTAGTAGGTGTAACCTGCTTTTTATATCTTATTTTTACCGGGCAGATAAAAAGAATAAAAGAAACACAGCCTATAAAAGGGATGGCCCTATTTCTAATCATCGCCCTGCCTTGGTATGTCTGGGTGTGCTTACACAATAAGGGGCTTTTTACTTATTTTCTTAAGACCCAGTTTTTTTCCCGCATAGAGACTGGTACCATGGGGCATCCGCATCCCTGGTATTATTATTTGCCTATCTTGCCTGCTTTGCTTTTTCCTTGGACGCTTTATGCCATTCCGGCCATAGCGCGCACCCTGCGGCATCTCAAGAAGATGCACTTTTTCTTCTTTCTCTGGGCGGTGGTGCCCTTTGTCCTTTACAGCCTTATGCGCACCAAATTGCCTTTTTACATCCTTCCCTGTCTGCCTCCTCTGGCCATTTTAATCGCTGAATGGTGGGTGTCAGAAGCAGAGCGAACGGATGTGGATGGTAGCCGTTGGGCCAAACTGTTACAGGGGACAATGGCCTTTATCTGCCTTCTTTTTGCCCTTGCTGCTCTGATTATGGCCATTCCTCTCTTTAGAGGACACGGCAATATCCTGGAATGGCAACAGCTTAAGTCCCTCTGGTGGGCTGAAGCCATTCTTTTTATGCTTATCGCCCTGGCCCTTTATCTTTCTTTGCGTTTGCGAAAGGTCTGGATCCACTTTATCTGCCTTTTGGCCATGACCAATGCCTTCATGCTACCCCTTTTGTGTTACGGGGATAAATTGCCCATCAACACCTATCGCAGCCTAGGGGTAACCATTAGAGAGATGGCTGGGCCTAATGACCTTATCGTGCAATATAAATGTTTTCTTAGGGCATTACCCTTTTATGTAAAGCGGCCTACGGTGCTAGTGGACATTCCGCGGGAGACACAGTTTGAAACCAACGATGATTACAAAAAAATTCTGATTGACAACAAGACCTTCTGGGAGTGGTGGAAAGGAGAAAAACGCATCTTTTGTGTAGTGCCTAAGCGTATCTTAAAGGACTTTCTTAGTAAAGGTTATTACTTTGTCACCCAAAGGCGCAAGTATGTCGTTATTACCAATAAGCCCCTTCTAAATCAAGGAGATACTGCTTCCACTTTAGACCAGACCTATATCCGGTTAGCCCTTGTTTGCCAATAACGCGGTGGCAGGGAATAAAAATGGGCAAGGGATTGGCCCGACACGCTTGGGCTACGGCCCGAGGGGCCTTTGGTTTGCCTAATTGTTGGGCTAGGGCCTTATAGGTCAGCGTTTGGCCATAGGGTATGTTTAAAAGGATCTGCCAAACACTCCTTTGAAAGGGCGTGCCGATCAAAACAAGTGGTACCGAAAATTGGCTTAATTTTTGATTAAAGTATTGGGTTAATTCTTTTTGACATAACATTGCAAGCGGGAGATATTTCTCTTTTAAGGTAATCTTTCCTAAATATCGCCTTAGGTGTTTAAGGCAGGGTGTAGAAGTAAGTAAAGGTAGTTTTTTAGTTTCAAAATCTGGCATTACCAGCCCACAAAGCTTGCCATGAAAGGCCAGGCCAACAAATCTCCAATTAAGACAATAGATAGAAAAATAAATCAATTTTGCTGCCACCGCTTTCCCTGCCAAGTATTTTTTTCTTCCAGCCGTTTTTCAATGAGAGTTAAGGTTTCCCGTTTGCGTAATGACCAGGCAGGGGCAAGGAGTTCATCTTTTCTAGGATCGCCCATCAGCCGCTGGACGACAATATGAGGTGGTAACAACTCCAAAGCCTCTATTAAAAGTTCTACATATTCTTCTTGGCTAAGGGGGGTATATTCTCCCTTAAGATACATTTCGGCCATCTTTGTCCCTTTGATAACATAAAGATGGTGAAACTTAATTCCATTTATAGGTAATTGGGCCAGGGCCTTAACGGTCGCGAGCATGTCTTCTCTGTTCTCCCCAGGTAGGCCTAAGATAATGTGGACGCAGATTAAAATCTTTCTTCCAGCCGTCATTTCCACCGCCTTTAAAAAATCGGCATAAGTATGACCACGGTTAATTAATTTCAAGGTGCGATCGTGGATAGATTGAAGGCCATATTCTATCCAGACTTGGTAGCGGTCAGTATAACTGGCCAAGAGGCTGATGATCCTTTCATCTACACAATCAGGCCTTGTACCCACAGCCAGGCCGACGATGTCTTCATGAGCTAAGGCCTCTTCATAAAGGGCCTTTAACCGCGGATAAGGCCCATAGGTATTACAGAACGATTGAAAATAGGCAATGAACTTTTTGGCCTTATAGCGCCTGCTTAAAAACTCCTTGGCCTGTCTGATTTGTTCAGAAATACTGAGACCTCGTGCCCAGGCCCCTGTCCCAGAGCCATAGGGATTACAGTAAATACAGCCACCGGTGCCCTTGGTGCCGTCGCGATTAGGACAGCTAAATCCTGCGTCCAGGCTAATCTTATGCACCCGGCAACCAAACTGCTGTCGTAAAAAGGTATTAAAATCATAATAACGTTTTTTATAGGGGAAATTGACTTTCATAATTCTATATTAGCCTGTCCCAAGCTTCTTGTGAAGGTAAAGAAAGTATTGCAAATTTAAAATATATAAAAAATAGGGAGAAAGTTTTATGTCAATTTTAAGTCTCAGAATAGCTGATTTTTTTAAAAGACACTAGATGAAATAGCTAAAGAAACAGGTAAAACAAGAAGTGAGGTGATAAGAGATATATTAAGAAGGGGACTCGCCAAAGAAGACATCCCGAGTACAGCCATAGAACAGATAAGAAAAGGGCAAAAACCAGGCTACCTTTCTCTTAAAGAGATAGAGAAATGGCTTAAACACACAAGACCTTACTTTGCTACATGGCAAGAGGCGATGGAGAAAACAAGATATAGGGGAAAATGCCTTATGAAAACTCAAGGTATTTATAGACACAAATATCTACGTTATTCACTTGCGGTATAAAAATGATAAAACCTACGAGACAAATAAAAAAATCATAGACCTTCTCATAAATAGAGAAATGAGAGGATTTACAAGCATTTATAACCTGTTTGAAATTGCTGGCATTTTATCATTTAACTTAAACAAAGATCAGCTAAAAGAATTTATTATAAGTTTCCCTTCAATATTCAATACCACTATTCTATTGCCAAATAAAGAAGAAAAGAAGATTTGTTTTGATTACAGAGAAATAATTTTGATTACAGAGAAATAATAAAGATGATTTTGAGACAGATAGCCTTTTTAGATGCGCTGATTTTAGATGTGTTTGAAAAAAAGCAATGTTTCCATAATGTTGACATGGAAGGCAAAACACTTTAGAGGAAAAACAAAAAAGGAAATTTTAACTCCTGAAGAATTTTTCTTAAAAAAGTAAATAGGCCAAATCCGAGATTTCAGGGTTTGGCCTTATTTTTGGTTTTATCACCCCTCATGACCACTCAGATATCTCTCGGCACTTACGGCCGCAATAGCCCCCTCGCCTACGGCCGTGGCGATTTGTTTTAAGGGGCTTTTACGCACATCTCCGGCCGCAAATATTCCAGGCACCGAGGTGCGGCAATATTCATCTGTGACGATAAACCCACTTTCGTCTAGTTCAACCAAACCCTCCACCAATTCTGAGTTAGGCATGATTCCAATAAAGATAAAACACCCCTGCACTTTAAGTTCAGATGTTTCTTTGGTCTTTACATTTTCAAGCAGAAGGGATTCAACATTGTTTTTCCCCCTGATTTCTTTGACGACCGTATTCCAAATAAAGCTAATCTTCTCGTTTGCTAAGGCTTCTTCCTGTAAGGCCTTTTCTGCCCGCAGTCGGTCTCGCCGATGAATGACATATACGCGTTTGGCAAACTTAGTTAAATGTAAGGCCTCAACGATGGCTGTATTGCCTCCTCCCACTACGGCTATTTCTAAGTTACGAAAAAAAGGTGCATCACAGGTGCCACAATAAGAAACACCCCTTCCAATAAATTCCTTTTCCCCTGGTACATTTAAATGTTTAAACCGCGCCCCTGTAGCTATGATAAGGGCTTTTGCCTCTATCGTTTCGGCGTCACCATGAATAATCTTTTTCTCCCCTTGGAGTTCAATCTTTTTTACCTCAAAGGGGCTTTTTATCTCCATGCCTAAATTTCTCACCTGGTTTTCAAAGCGCATCATCAATTCAGGTCCATCTATCCCTTCAGGAAATCCTGGATAGTTTTCTACCTTGGTCGTAGTTATAACCTGCCCTCCAGGGAGCATTTTTTCTAAAATCACGGCCTTTAATCTAGCCCTGGCCGCATAGATACCTGCCGTAAGCCCTGCCGGTCCGCTTCCGATAATCACGAGATCATAAGCCTCCATTTTCGCCCTCCCTTCATACACTCTCACACTTATCCAATATTCTATCACTTGTCTGGCTTTGTCAATAAAAGGATAGTAATTTAAGATATTTGACAAAAATTCCTTAAAGTTTATCACCTTTTAAAGTGATAAAGAATTATTCAATTACAACCGAGGATAACACTTATGGACCGGGATGATATAAAACACATAAGGCCAGAAGTTGAGGAAGAAAGGGATATTATTGCCCATGCGGGCGAATTGCCGGAAGTGGCCTTTTATGAAAGCCTTTTTTTCTTGACAACATCTCCTACAGGGCCAGGGCTAAAGCTCTGGCCTGAGGAGGTTGTGTTCTTAAAAGAAGGAGTGATAGAGGGTTACAAGCGCATTATTTTGAGGGACTTAAACCCGCAGAACCGCACCAAGGAGATCTTTCGGGGTATAGAACGGGCAGTGGTAAATTTAAAGAGGTTGAAAAAATTTGCCCAAAAAGAAGGACTTGAGATTAGCCATTTATTGTCAGAAATAGCTAATGCTTTAAGGCAGTATGTGCAGACTGAAATAAACGATCAAGAACTGGCGGCCAACGGGATACGCACCATCAATTGTGATCAGCAGGAATGGGATTGGTTTTGTCAAGAACTAGGACTTAAGCCTGCTCATCTTATTCCTGACATAGAAGCATTTTTTAAACGGCGCCCTCTCTCTTTTAAAGAAACCATTAATTTCTTTAAGCACAGGCAGAAGGAGTAAAATTACAGCTTTTCTGCCTACACGGACAGCGTAAGAGATCAAAGGCGGCTAGAATTCTTCTTTCTTTAATCCGCCTTTCTTCGTTTAAAGGTAAAAGTTTGAGTTCTGGCAGCATCTTTTCTAAACTGCTCTTATCTGGGATAAGCTTTAAATCCTTACCAATCAACTTGCCAGAAGGAACTTCAAATACCTCTGCTTCAAAGCCGTCGGTAATGGCAATAAATGGGATTTGGTAGTCTTCAATCAAACGGGCGCAGGCCAAGGTGTATTTTTCCCTCGTGATTAAGGCCGTCGGATAGCATTGGACTAAGATTAGCCGTTTTCCTTGCAGATTGATCAGAAAGTCAATCGTGACGGTTACGATCCTATTTTCTACCGGAATTTGAAATACCTGTCTACTTTCAATGTCTTCTTTAGCATAGCCCTTTTCTTCCACCAAAAAGCGGGCTACTCTTTGCCGTAGCCTTTCCATATCTGAGTCTAGCAACTTTTGCCCCGTCAAATAATCTATGATGAATTCTTCTTCCATGTTTCCCCTAAATTCTTACATAACTTTTTATCTGAACAATCTTCTCCATGGCCGCTCGGTAACCTTCGGCTATACCTGAAGCCGCTTTATGAAAGTCCATAAAGCCAATATAGCCTACTTGTGGTCTTATGACAATGTCTGGTTTGTCTATGGTCAATCTGTAGACCGTGATTTCTTGTTCCATCAAATAAATAGATGTCAAAATGACATCAAAGATGTTAGGGGTAGGCTCTTCTGAGGTCCATTTTTTCAAATAAGGGAGTTCTTTTAATTTATCTTTTAGTTTTTTTAAATGAAAACGAGAAAAGGCCTCATCCTTGTCTTTCTTTGGTTGTTTTACCTTGCGCATGGCCGGGGTGATGATGCTTGTGTTTAAGTCTACAGCAATAACGACTTCGGCTCCCATTTCCTTTACTACATTTACAGGCACCGGATTAAGGACACCACCATCTACGAGCAAATAGCCATTTAGATGTACCGGGGTAAAAATACCAGGAACAGCAATACTTGCCCGAATGGCCTCAATGATGTTTCCCTTAGTTAAAACCACTTCTTTACCAGAGATAATGTCTGTGGCCACGGCGGCGAAGGGTAAAGGGAGTTCTTCTATGTTTTTTTGGGGAAGGTGCTTTCCCAAAAAGGCAACAACCTTCTTTCCATCAATTAATCCAGACCGGGGAAAGACAAGATCAAAAAAGCTAATCACATCAAGCCAATCCAAATTCAAGGCTAGTCTTTCAAGCACTTTAAGTTTGTCAGCGGCCAAGAAGGCCCCTACCAAGGCGCCAATACTGGTACCAGCGACAAAGTTTATTGGGATTTCTGCCTCTCTTAGGGCATGAATAACACCAATATGGGCCCATCCCCTTGCGGCTCCTCCCCCAAGGGCAAGGCCTAGTTTTTTGCGACGTTTTCTAAAAAAACGCATGATGTCATTCTAAAGGACTTCCTGCCTGATGTCTAGGTGTGAGTTCACGCTTTCACCCAAAAAGCCGCTTTTGAAAAAATCTTTTATGCTTCTTTGTCTTTAATTCCGTGGGTAAACAGCTACCTCTGAGGCCCAGATCAGGATTTTTGCACCGGCAAATAATAGTCTTTAAGCCCAATTCTTGCGCTATTTTTTGAATGCGGGCATAGCCTTTCAAGCGAAGGGAACGAGGGATCATTTTGGAAAGGGTTTTACTACCAGTGGTTTCCCATTGCTTTTTGGGGAAGCAACTAAAGATAAGTTTACTTATCTGAGGAGGAAGTTCTCTTTGGAAGTTTTCTAAGATGCGGGGACGCAGCTGCAAGTAACTCAAAACGATCTCTTGCACACCACATTCCTTTAAGCCCACTAAGAGGGACTTTATGTTTTCCTCAGTGTCACTAAAGAAGGGGATTAAAGGGTCAAGCCGAGCCCTTACATTGATTCCCCAACTTTTTAGCCTTTCTGCACTGGCAAGACGGTTTGTCCCTAAAGGGGCATAGGGTTCAAAGAGCCGACAGTAATCTTCATTTAAAGAGACAACACCAATCGTAAACTGAATTTGCCTGGCATACCGAGAAAACAGTCCTTTAAATCCTTCTGGCACTATCCCTTTGGTTAAAATACCTACCTGAAAACCACGATGTAAAAGAACGGCTAGGGTATCATGGGTGGTCTTTAAAATATCTGGGTGGGGCTGAAAGCAGTCTGAAGAGGTGTTAATGATAACCGGCGTACCAATGGGTAGATGCCTTCCTTCCCTTTGTAGCAATAAAGGGAGATTGTGGTAGAGATAAACAGTGCCCTTGGGTGGGGCCAGTTCATAACCTCTAGCATAGCAATAAACACAGCTAAAACTACATCCCAAAGTTATATTGACGGCATAGACGCCCTTTAGGCAACCAAAGTCTGCCCGATGAAGGGCGCGAGACCTTTTGGTTATAGGAATACACTTAAAATCACCGCTCATTAGAAAAAGCCGTGGGCCTTTAAAAAATCCTCAGTGATTCCTTGCTTTTCCTCCCAGACAGACACAAATTTAGCCACGTACTTGCCAATAAGATCGGTTTCAATGTTGACCTTATCTCCGATTTTAAGCTCACCTAAGGTAGTGACGGCAGCAGTATGAGGAATAATATTGACCTCAAGTCCATCTTTAAAACAGCGGTTAACGGTAAGGCTTACGCCATCCACCGCAATGGAACCCTTTTCTACCACATAACGCATCCATTCAGAAGAAAGGCGAAAGGAAAAGACGGTATGGGCTCCCTTTTCCTGACGGTTAACAACCGTAGCGATGGTGTCTACATGACCGGTTACCAGGTGTCCTCCAAGCCTGTCACCCAAACGCAGGGCTCGCTCCAAATTAACTTTTTTACCTACCTGAACGTTGCTAAAGGTAGTGCGGGCAATGGTTTCAGGAGAAAGTTGTACAGAAAAGGTATCATTTTCTATCTTGGTTACGGTTAAGCAGGCTCCACTTACGGCCACACTATCACCCAAGTTGAGGTCTGTCATTTCAAACAATGGTTTGATGACCAGTTCCATACCTTGGGCAGACCTATACACCTGGGTAATCACACCCTTTCCTTCTATAAGACCAGTAAACATATTTCCCCCCTTCTTTCTCTTTAAGTTAGGCAAAGAACCAGAAAGTGTCAACGGCCCTTGTCATTTCTCTTCCCTGCGCTAAAATCCACGGCATGGATTATAAAGAAGCCCTTGCCTTTTTAAATAGTCTGCAGTCTAAGGGAATAAGGCCAAGTTTAAGAGATATTGCCAAGGCCCTGGCTCGTTTTGGTCATCCGCAATTAAAATTTCCATCTCTTCACATTGCTGGTACCAACGGGAAGGGTT
Organism: Candidatus Desulfofervidaceae bacterium; assembly: GCA_027064585.1. Taxonomy (GTDB): domain Bacteria; phylum Desulfobacterota; class Desulfofervidia; order Desulfofervidales; family Desulfofervidaceae; genus JAGHCL01. The sequence goes on from JAMOPI010000010.1 coordinate 138,027, forward strand.
CTACCGCTGCCTTTTTGTCTTCCATCCTTACGCGGGCTGGTTACAAGGTGGGGCTTTTTATCTCTCCCCATCTGCACAGTGTGAGGGAACGGATCCAGATCAATGGCCAGCCTATTTCCAAGGAAGATTTTGCCCTTTTTGTGCAGGAACTTAAAGATCATTTGTCTGTTACCCTTACTTACTTTGAGTTTCTTACCTTGTTGGGCTTTTTTTACTTTGCCACGCAGGGAGTGGAGGTGGCGGTGATAGAAACCGGCTTAGGCGGCCGTTTGGATGCCACCAATCTCCTGCAGCCAGAGATAACAATTATTACCAATGTAGGGCTTGAACACGAACACTGGCTGGGACATTCGTTAAAAAAGATTGCCTTGGAAAAAGCAGGTATTGTTAAAGAGGGCGTGCCTTTGGTGACAGGCATAAAGCAAAAGACTGCGAGACATTGGGTAGAGGCCGTTTGTGCCTTAAAACAAGCACCTTTTTATCGGCTGGGTAAGGATTTTAGATACCGCAAAAACGGTTTTCCATCAGCATGGGAAGCGGGGCTTACCTTCCATTATTATGGTTTGAACTGGCATTTTAAGCACCTACAACCCGGCCTTTTAGGATTACATCAGATAAAAAATGCCACTTTGGCCTTAGGTGCCTTGGAGGTTTTAAGTAAAAAAGATTTTACCTTTACCGCTTCAGATATACGCCTTGGCCTTAAAGAGACTGTCTGGCCGGCCCGATTTGAGATCGTAAGAAAAAGCCCTTGGGTGGTGTTAGATGGAGCCCACAATCCCGATGGCATGCGGGCCTTAAGGGTTACTTTAAAGGCGCTTAAGTTTGAAAACTTAATTTTGGTAATAGGAGTTATGCAGGATAAGAGGGTCAAAGGCATGTTACGTCTTATTGCTCCTCTAGCCACTTATGTTATTACTACTGCTCCAAATATGCCCCGGGCCATGAAACCAGAACTATTAAAGAAATTGGCAGCCGCGTATTGTCCTCATGTGAACTCTATTTTACCCCTTAAGGCGGCCATAGAAAAAGCCCTTACTTTGGCCAAAAACAAAGATCTTGTGCTTATTACAGGTTCTCTATATACTGTAGCTGCGGCTAGAGAGTTATTTTTGTCGGTAGAAAAAGACTGAGTATGAAACGAATAACTGTCCTCATTTTTTATCTCCTTTGTTTGGTTTCTTCCCTAAACGCAGCCAGTTTTTCTTCTCTGCCTATCCAGATTAAAGCCAATAAAATTAGCTATGACAAGGAGAAAAATGTTTATATCGCCACAGGTAGAGTAATTTTAGATCAGGGAGAACGCCACATTGAGGCCGATTATGTGCAGGTAGATATGAATAAAGAACAAGCGCTATTAAAAGGGAATATCTTATTTAAAATTCTCAACGACTGGATCAGGGCTGATAAGGCCAAGATTGACTTAAAGACCTATCAAGGCGTACTCTATCATACCTATGCGCTTTTCAGCGAAAATCATTTTTATGTTCGTGGTGAAGAGGTACAAAAGACAGGTGAAAATACCTTTTTGGTTAAAAAGGCCGAAATTACCAGTTGTGACGGTACCTTACCTGCCTGGCACTTTAGCGCTAGCCAGGTGAAGGTCAGATTACAAAGTTGGGCAAGGGCTAAAGATATTATCTTTTGGGTGAAAAAAGTGCCGCTTTTGTATGTTCCTTTTTTGGCCTTACCTATTAACCAAAAAAGGCAATCTGGCTTTCTTTTCCCTTATTTTACTTATTCTGAAAGAGATGGCACGGATATTACCCTGCCCTTTTTCTGGGCGATAAAACCTAATATGGACGCGACCTTTTATCAACGCTACCTAACCAACCGTGGCTGGATGCAGGGCATTGAATTTCGCTATGCCTTAAATCCCAATGATATTGGTATCTTTTACTTTGACTTTCTTGATGATCACTATGATAATCCAGCGTATCCAGAGATCATGTCCCTTAAACGCAGATGGTGGTTGCGGGGAAAAATGAACCAGCTTTTACCTGAAGATATCCGGTTGCAACTGGATTTGGATATAGTAAGCGATCAATATTACTTGAAAGAGTTTACTGAAGGCCTTGATAACTACCAACATTGTCATAAGGAATTTTTGCGCTATTTTAAACGGGGCTTAAGCACAGATGAAGATTCCCTTCTGCGAGAATCTACGTTGAGTTTAACCAAAAATTGGGATAATTATAGCCTTTTTGCTGAACTAAAATACACAGAAAATTTGGATAAAACTCAAGACGAAACCACCCTGCAAAGATTGCCTGAGATTACCTTTGTGCGCAACGATACTCCTTTTTTAAATTCTCCCTTTTTCTTAAAGTGGCAAACTATTTATACCCATTTCTGGCGCCAGGAAGGCGTAAAAGGCCATCGCTTTCATTTTGCCCCTACCCTTTCTTTACCTTATCACAACAAATATATAGAAATTTTCCCTCAAATTACCCCGATAGAAACGGTATATTTGACCAATGACGGTAACTATAGTCGCTTTGTTTATGAAGCCTCTTTAAATCTTAAAACCAACCTCTGGCGCCGTTTTAACTGGCCCTTTATCTTTATTCACCATATAGAACCCAGCGTAACCTATACCTACCGTCCTCAAGTGGATCAGAGTGAAATCCCCCAGTTTGACGGACTAGATAACCTCAGTAAAGAAAACTTGCTTACCTACGGAGTAACTAATTACTTTTTGGTGGAGAGGAATGGAAACCTAAAGGAACTATTGCGCTTTGAGGCCAGCCAGAGCTATGATCTTGATGAAGCCAGGCGCACCTTGGCTACCGGAGAAAAGAGACGGCCCTTCTCTAATGTGCGCCTAGAGCTCCAGTTAAATCCCCTCTATGGGGTAAGCCTTGATGCCGAAACCCAGATCTCTCCTTATGGCGAAGGGATAAGAGATAGTGAAATCAGCCTTAATCTTAGAGATAAACGGGGTGATTATCTCAATACCAACTACCAATATAGTCCAGGTAAGACCAGAGATCTGAGTATGGATACATTTTTAAAACTACTTTATAATTGGTCATTCACATGTCATTTTAAACATTCCTTTCAGTATCATCAGAATATTGAAACTAGGGTTGGCCTGCGTTATCAAGCCCAATGTTGGGGCGTGGAATTTGCCTATAGCGACCGTTACAATGACCGTAAATACATGATTATCTTTAGCCTTACCGGTATTGGTGAGATCAAGGGAATTACCTTTGGGGGTGAATAAAATTTATATCGGCACCAGTGGTTATCATTATGCCCATTGGGAAGGTGGGGTATTTTACCCTACCGGTTTACCCAAAACCAAACAGCTTGAGTATTACACCCAGTTTTTTGACACGGTTGAACTCAATGTAACTTTTTACCGCCTGCCAGCTGCAAAGACCTTTAGTAGCTGGTACAAACGCACACCCTCAAACTTTATCTTTGCCATCAAGGGCAGCCGTTATATCACTCATCTAAAACGCTTAAAAGAAGCAAAGGAGCCCCTTGAGCGCTTTTTTGAACGGGTGGGACAGCTTAAGGAAAAAGCAGGCGTGATCCTGTGGCAACTACCACCAAGTTTTAAGTGCAACCTGGTGCGTTTAGAGGAATTTATCCTGGCCTTAAGACCCTGGTGGCACTATCGCCATGCATTTGAGTTCAGACATAGATCATGGTTTGAACAGCCGGTGTATGAGCTTATTGCGCAGTTTAAGATGACGGTTTGTATGGCCGATTGGCCCGGGTTAAAGGTAGATGTTCCCTCTGATTTTCCCTTCCTTTATATCAGGCGTCATGGCCCAGCCAGAGAGAGACTTTATACCGGTTTTTACACTACGAAAGAGATTGCCCAAGACGCTGCCTTTATTAAGACCCAATATGAGGCTGGTAAGGATGTGTTTATCTACTTTAACAACGATGCCTTTGCTCATGCCATTAAAAATGCCTTAGAATTGAAAAAGATGCTCCAGCTCTTATGATAAAAAACTTAATCTTTCTGCGTCTATGGTTTTGTTTCCCTTCTTTGGTCTTCAATAATCTTCACTCTTAGATAGAGCACTAAGGCAATCATAACTAGGGCTACAGAGGCAGCAAACATTAAGGTGGCCTCAGGCTTACGCCAGGCAAAAAGATGTTCCATAAAAATGACCGCCAGCATAATGATAAGCACACTAGAGAGGTTGTGCTTTAGATCCTTAAGGTCTTTTACCTTGAGCCACTCAGGTAACCAATCAATGGTACCAAAAAAGAGTTCATCTAAAGAACAGGCTACCATTAACAGAAGGACGGCCAAAAGATAACCATCAATGACCGCTACCATGTTAACCATTACGTGAGCGAAATCGGCATGAATAGCGCCATGCCACATTTTGTAAAAATGGTATCCCATTCGTACACTCACCCAGGCAAAGGTCATCATTGAGGCTACAGCAATAAGAATGACAGCAATTTTAATCATGAAAAAATTAAGTTTTAAAATGCGGTTAATTAAACTTGAACCTTTCATTTTGTCTTTTTGCATAAATGCGTAACCTATTAGTCCCCCATTATCCAAATTACACATTACTGTATTACATAGTTTTTTGTTTCATTCAAGCACTTTACCATTATTTTTTTCTCTCTGCTCATTTTTTCCTTGACAAAAATTGTCAATGAGGTTAAATAAGCCCTAAAATCTAAGGTGGTGTTTTTAACAAAAAAGCAGGAGTGGAGAGGATGGCTCAACATAACACACAAGGAAAAAAGGGTGGATGGGCATTTGTTTGTGGCTTTGCCTTAGCCTTTTTGGCAGGTTGGTTCTTTTTTGGTAATCACTTTGCCGTGCCGCCTTTATACGGCAAAAAGACTCAACCCGTAGCCTTTAGCCATAAGGTCCATGTAGAGGATGCAGGAATGGCTTGTAAGGAATGCCATTACTTGGAAGCCAATGGTCGTTGGTCTGGTATTCCTAAATTGGATAAGTGCATTGAATGCCACCAAGAGCCACAAGGAGATTCTAAAGAGGAGGCCGAATTTATTAAAAATTATGTAAAGCCACATAAGGAAGTCCCGTGGCTTGTCTATTCCCGGCAACCTAAAAACGTCTTTTTCTCGCATGCTGCCCATCTTAAGATTGCCCGGTTTAATTGTAAGGTATGTCATGGCAAGATGGGATATAATGATAGACCGCCAGTATATGTATACTCTCGTCTCTCTAAGTATCCGCAACATACAGTTATTGTAATGGAAGCGTGTATGAAATGTCATAAAAAATATGATGCTCCAAATTCTTGCTTTACTTGTCATAAATAGGAGAGGGGACCATGCTCACAAGAAGAGGTTTTCTACAGTTTATTGTTGGTGGGGTGTTAGGGACGGTGTTTTCTCCACTGCCGTGGAGAATGGCAGATGAGCTGGTGCTTTTTAGCCAAAGGTGGACGCCCCAAGGGGCTCCAGGCGAAGAAAGTTGGACCTATACAATATGTCAACTCTGTCCAGGAGGATGTGGGCTTAAGGTAAGGAAAATAGATGATCGTGTCGTTAAAGTAGAAGGTAGCCTTTTAAACCCAATCAGTCAGGGTGGTATATGCCCTTTAGGAGCGGCTAGTGTTCAATATCTATATGAGGAAAAGATAAGGGTTAAAAAACCCTTAAAACGGACAGGTAATAGGGGTGAGGGTAAGTGGCAGGAAATAAGCTGGTCAGAGGCCATTGATCTGCTGACAAATAAATTAAAAGAGCTGAAATCCTCTGGAGAGACAGAGGGTCTGCTGTGTATAGACGGTTCAATTTCTAGGGTCATGGCAGGGCTGCTAAAGAAGTTCTGTCAGGCCTATGGGACTTCTAATTACGTTCATCTTAATCAGGATGCAGGTACGGCCCTAGCCCTTAAGGCCATGCAGGACCATAGAGGGGCGGTTGGTTTTGATTTAGAAAATGCAGATTATGTTTTGAGTTTTGGTAGCCAAATCTTAGAAGGTTGGGGCGCACCGGTTAAACTGCAAGCCACTTATGCCTATTGGCACGAAGATCGCCTTAAACCCAGGGCCAAACTTGTCCAGATTGAGCCGCGAATGTCCGATACGGCCGTTAAGGCCGATGAGTGGTTACCAATAGTGCCTGGTACTGAGGCCTTGCTTGCCTTAGGTATGGCCTATGTAATTCTTAAAGAAGGGCTATATAACATTCGTTTTACAAATAACGCCAACTTTGAGGCCTTTAAGCAGTTAGTCCTGACCAATTACTCACCGGCAAGTGTAGCCGAGAAAACAGGTATTGCCGAGAAAGATATTATTAGAATTGCACGTGAATTCGCTAAGGCCAAACGGCCATTGGCCGTATGGGGAAGAGGAAAAGGCTATAACTCCACTGGTGCCTATGAAGTGATGGCCATTCATGCCCTTAATGCCCTTGTAGGAAATATTAACCGTAAGGGTGGGGTAGTCTTCTTTAAGGATATCACTGAGGAGATCTGGCCAGAAGTAAGCAATATTGAGATAAAAGACCTAGCGACTTTTAGCCAGGCCAAGATGGCCCTTATCTGTGAAGCCAATCCTGTATATAAATTGCCGACATTTTTTGGAGAGGCCTTAAAGGATGTTCCCTTTGTTGTTACTCTTACTCCATTTTTAAACGATACAGCTCTTCAGTCTGACTTAGTCTTGCCAACTTCGTTCTATCTAGAAAGGTGGGAGGGCGTAACAACGCCACGGGGATTTATCTATCCCATGTTTGGGCTTAGCAGGCCGGTGCGAAAGCCCCTTTATAATACCCAACATCCTGGAGATATTATCTTAAAGGTTGCTCAAAATCTTGGCTTGGGACAGGAACTTCCTTGGAGTAATTATAAAAAGTTACTTCAGGATTTTGTAGAAAGGCTCTATGCCAGAGGTGAAGGGGAATTGCTCAAAGGTAATCAGACATTCCCTCTTCCTTCTAGTCCAAGGGCAATGTGGGATCAGTTAATGACTTCTGTCTGGACAAATTCTGGTGTCGTAAAAGAAATTAAGAAATTTGATTTTGTGCCAGCAACTTTAGCAGAAATAAAGACAAAATTGGGTTGGGAAGTAAAGGGCAACGGCAAGGATTATCCCTTTACCCTTATCCCTTGCGAACGCTTTATTCTGGCCGAGAATATGGGTAGTGTGCCCTATCTTATCAAGCAGTTGCCAGACACCGTCTTAAAGGGTAATGATTTATGCATTGAAGTTCACCCAGAAACAGTTGCCAAACTTGGTTTAAGGGATGGAGACTATGTCTATCTCAAAACCCCGTTTGGAAGAGAGAAGGTAAGGATCTATTGTTATGAGTGTATTCGTCCAGGGGTAATAGGTATTCCCGTGGGATTAGGGCATAAAGGTTATGATGAATATCTTGCCGGTAAAGGCATAAATGCCTATGCCCTCTTAGGTTGTGTTAAGGAGGCAACAGGCATAACTTCTTGTGTTTTAGGTAAGGCAAACTTGCTAAAAATATAATGTAATGGAGAAAGGTGAGCCATGGGATACGAACATAAAGAAGAAAGAAGTCATGCCGAAAAGTATGTAATGGTCATTGACATTGATAAGTGTACAGGCTGTGGGGCATGTGTAGTGGCCTGTGCGCAAGAGAATAATATCCCGGTGCGCACAGACGAAACCGACAAATATCTCAGCCTTAATTGGCTTGTAATCTATCGGGTAACAAACGGAGAACCTTTCCCTAAGACAAAGGTGGTTTATGTACCCCGACCTTGTATGCACTGTGATGATCCTATTTGTGTGCATGTCTGTCCGGCGAATGCCACGGATAAAGATGCCAAAGGTATTGTAAGTCAGATCTATCCACGTTGTTTTGGTTGCCGGTACTGTATGGCTGCTTGTCCTTACCATGCACGCGTTTTTAATTGGTATGATCCCACCTATCCTAAAGGCACGGAAAGGGGGTTTAATCCTGATGTATCTACCCGCATGCGGGGTGTGGTAGAAAAGTGTTCTTTCTGCAATCATCGTTATCAAAGGGCGCGGGATAAGGCCATTGCTGAGGGACGAGTGGTGCTTGAAGATGGTGAATACATACCTGCCTGTGCTGAGGCGTGTCCGACTAATGCCATTTACTTTGGCAATGTAAAGGATCCTGAGAGTAAGGTTTCGCAAATCCTTAAGAAAGAGAAACCCTATGTTTTTCGTTTGTTAGAACATTACGGTTCAAAACCAAGTGTATATTACATTAGCCGTCAGCCATGGGTGAGAGAACGGTTAGATTGGATGTTGGAACAAGAACATAAACAATATAATAAAAAATCTTAAATTAAGGAGTGGGAGAAATGGATGCTGCTTTAATTCCTCCCGGTGTACAGAGGTGTGATTTTAAGAAATTTGCTATCTGGATTGGTTTTGTTTTGCTATTGTTGCTCTGGGGACTATATGGTACTGCCCTTTGTTTGATTAAGGGTTTGAACCAAACCCATATGAACAATTACTATGGGTTTGCTCTCTGGATTTTCTTGGACCTAGGTGTAATTGCCCTGGGAGCTGGTGCCTTTTTTACAGGTTTTTTACGGTATATCATTGGCATTGATAAGCTCAAGAATATTATCAATATTGCCGTCATCATTGGTTGGTGCTGTTATGGTGGTGCGTTATTGATCTTGGCCATTGATGTTGGTCAAGTATTAAGGGCCTGGCATGTCTTTTGGTATCCTAATGTCCACTCCATGCTGACAGAGGTGTCTTTCTGTATCAGCTGTTACTTCATGGTGCTATGTGTTGAGTATTTCCCTCTTATTTTAGAAAACCCGCAATTAGATAAAAACAGGTTTCTCCGTATCCTAAGCCACAACTTCCACGAATACATGTTTATCTTTGCTGCTTTAGGTACATTTCTTTCCTTCTTCCATCAGGGTTCCTTAGGTGGCACCTTTGGTGTGCTTTTTACGCGTCCCTTTGCCTATCGGACAGGCTTTTTTATCTGGCCTTGGACATTCTTTCTCTTTATCCTTTCGGCAATTGCTTCAGGTCCAGCCTTAACGCTTTTAGTTACTTGGTTTATGCAAAAGGTAACGCGAAGGAAGCTTGTTACTTATGATGTCCTAGAATTAATGGGCAAGATTGCTGGGACATTGCTATGTGTATATATCGTCTTTAAGCTCCTTGACACCTGGTATTGGGCCACACATGTTTTGCCTTCTAAAGGTATGACTCTCATGGATTGTTATAAAGGGTGGTTTGGATCGTATGGCCTTTGGCTTTTAGTGGCCGAATTGGGTATTTTTGGGGTTGTGCCTGCAATTATTCTTGTTACACCTAAGTTGAGAAAAAAAGAATTTTGGTTGATTTTAGGTGCCCTATTTGATTGTATTGGTGTTTCCATCAACCGCTTTGTCATGGTTTTACAGAGCTCGGCCGTGCCTACCTATCCCTTTGATAAATGGCCTAGTTATATGCCTAGCTGGCAGGAATGGGCAACTTTTGGGATGGTTGTAGCCATCGCCTTGTTGGTGATTTCCCTTTCTTATCGTTATTTACCTCTCTTTCCGCAGGAGAAGGAGTTAAATGCTAACTAACCCAGAATGGTTTTAGAACACTAAGGCCTAACCTGTTAAAGGTTAGGCCTTTTTTATTGCCTGCGATTTTCAAAGTATGAGAATAAAAATAGGACTTGACGGAACAGAGAAAATAGTACTGCCGGTTGGGTTTAATAAATATCTGCAAGCCTTAATTTATACTCATCTTGATAAAACAGATGCAAACTGGTTACATGAGCAAGGATTTATTTTTAAAAAAAGGCATTTTCGGCTGTTTGTATTTTCTTCTATCTTGGAAAAAGGAGTATTTGATAAAGAAACAAAAACCTTTACCTTTCCCCAAAAGATCAGTTTTTACCTCGCCTCGCCGGTAGATTGGATCATTGAACAAGTGGCTACAAATCTGATTAAAACCAAAGAGGTTAATCTTGGCCCTTATAAACTACAAGTATTGTCTATTGGGGTTATAAAGCCAGAAAAAATTACGACCGATAATATAAAAATCAAGGCCATTACCCCGATAGAAGTCCATTCTACATTTACCAAACCTGACGGAAAAAAGATTACTCATTATTACACCCCTTATGAAAAGGAATTTTCTGAGCTGATAAATGAAAATTTAAAGAAGAAATGGGAAGTCTTTTACAAACATCCCTGTCCCTTTGAGCTTTCCATAACACCACTTTTTGAAGGAAACAGGAATGAACGCATTGTCTATTTTGGTACAGGCAAAAACAAGACTATCATTAAAGGCTGGAAGGGATATTTTGACCTTAAGGGTGCTCCACCCCTATTGCAATTTGCCCTTGATGTAGGTCTTGGTAACAGAAATTCGCAAGGTTTTGGGATGATAGAGGTAATAAAAACTATTACATCTGTCCCGTAAACCAAGGGTACGGCAAAAAAATATAGTCAAATTTTATTTGACAACTAGGTAGGATTTTGATAAAAGGAAAAAACATAAGGAGCTATGTGATGAAAAAAGTCTTTTTTATTTTGTTTCTAGGCTTGCTTATTCCCTTAACTGCCTTGGCCGATCTTACGCTTAATTATGTGGGAAAGGGAAAGAGCGATATTGTTTCAAGTGTGATTTATCTAAAAGGTGATAAATTAAGGGTAGACTTGGTGCAGAAGTCAGGAGAAAAATACAGCTTGATTTTTAAATACAATCCCCATAAGGAGTTCATTGTTATCAACCATGGCCAGCAGGAATATACCATTATTGACGAACAAGCCTTGGTTTCCATGAAAGAAATGATGAAACAAATGAAGGCAAGGCTGGCCCAAATGCCTCCGCAAATGCGGGAGATGGCCAAGCAGATGATGAGAATGCAGTCTCCTCCGGAGGTTTCGGTTAAACCGGTAGTTATAAAGAAGGAAAAACTAAACGGTATCCCTACGGTAGTTGTCGGTGGATACAAGATTTTAAAGAATGGCAAGGAAGAAGAGATCACCCTTTGGTTAGCGGATGGAACTAAGCTCGGAATAACAAAACAAGATTATAAACTCTTTGAAAACTTTTTAAAATTTGAGGACGAGCTAGCCTCTGTAAGCCCGCATGCAAGTGCTTGGAAGCAAAGAAGTTACAATTTTACCCAAAAAGACTATCCCCCTAACCTTAATTTAAAAATCCCCCTACCAGTTAAACAGGCCGTAATGGTTGATCACAAGGAAGTAGAGGCGATAGAGTTAAAAAGCATTTCTAAGCAAAAATTAGACGATACCCTCTTTACTCTGCCAGAGGGCTACACTAAGAGAAAGATTCAGCCTCCTGCTAGAAGAATGCCTCCTCCCACCGGAGGAATGATGTTTGAGTAAAAAGGGGTCGTTTTTAACCTTTGGGCTGAATTACTCGCTCCATCTTTTGCCTTTAATATGTCGCCTTTGCCCTATTGGTGTAGAAGACGTTGATTTAGAGGAAATTAAACAATTGGCTACCAAGGGCCTCTATTACAAGGCCAAAGGCCGCTACTACAATCTGGTAGATAGTCATCCCTGAAAAACGCTCTAACCTACCATTTTATCACACATTTTTCTTGAAATAAGGCTGACAAAAATGCAAAGATATGCTAAAAATCAGCTCAACACCTTGCAATTTGGGACATCAAAATGAAAGGGAAAGGACCTGATAAAGGACAACTAAGTTTGTTTCAACAAAGGTTAAAAGAGCAACTCAATCCAAAACATCCTTTATACAGATTGGCCGAAGCAATTCGGTGGGAATACTTTGAGAAGGAATTTGAAAAGTTTTACTCAGACAAAGGCAGGCCAGCCAAGCCCATCAGGCTCATGGTAG
>JAMOPI010000011.1 GCA_027064585.1 Candidatus Desulfofervidaceae bacterium
GGAGCGGGACAGGAAGTTAAGGGAGGCCAGGGCAGCCCGCCTTGAGCAGTTTAATAAATTTAAAACCACCTTAATTGCGAAGCCTAATTTGTCCAATTCCCGCTGAACCAGGACAGATTTATTAAATTACCCCTTTAGGATTTTTACTATACAATTTATAACTTCTTCAATCTTCTTCTTTTTTAATGTCCCAATTCTATACAGAATTATACTCTCATCTGCTGTAAAAATTTTGTTTGGTCTTATATTACTTTCTTGTCTTAATCCGCCTTCTTCAAAATCAGCATCGTTCAACCTTATAGCATATTCATCTCTTACATTTTTACTTGTTATTTGACACAAAATCAAATCTTTCCCTTTTAAATTAGCTATTACTAACGTGGGTCGTCGTTTTGCTCCTTTCAGGTCAGAAAAAGGAAAAGGGATAACGACTACATCTCCTTTTATAAATCTTTCCATGCTTCGTCTTCCTCTGGTAAAAGCCAATCTTTGGCTAAAGTTTTTTCGCTTAAAAATAAAGTTTCATTGTTTTCGACTTTTAATTTGAGAAATTCAATAAAATCAATCACTTCTTTCCAATAAGATGGGGGTAATTGCTTCAATTTTTCTAAGACAATTTCTTCATATTTTGTTTGGGGTTGCATAGTGTTATCCTACCTTGTTCTTTTTATCGTATTCTTTTCTAACTTAACATTTATTTAAAATTTTGTCTAATTTCCAAATACTATAAACTCCGCGCTAGCAAATAAATATAAGCTTTCATTCATTTGGCTTAACGCTATTCATCAACACTAACTTATTCACACTGAGAAGAATCACAGGTGCGGCAGACGGCACAGCCAGTTTTAATGAGCCCTAAAACAATCAATGTCTGTCCTGGCTTGCTCCGGTCCCGATAGACGGTAACGCCCTTTAAGTTTAACGCATAGGCCTTTAAATAGATTTTCCTTAGGCCTTTAAATAGATTTTCCTCTTGACATCAATGACATTGTCCAAAAAGTGCACGGCTGTGTCTACTACTATTCCCAATTTATCATAATTTATGCCATCGGCCTCAACGAACTTAGAAAGATTGATAGACCCTAGGTTACAACTCTCAAAAGGTAAAAGTGGTTGCTCGCCGCAGGGATTGGTAGCCTCAATTTCGCCCAAGGCAGGCGTGGGATTAAATCTGTTGACAATGTCTATAAAGATTACCCCTGGATCACCAGTTTCCCAGGCCGCTTTGGCGATTTTGTCAAATATATAACGGGCAGAGACTTTGCGTACGGGCTTGCCGGTGCGGGGGTTAATGAGTTCATATTCGGCGTCGTTTTTAAAGGCTTGCATAAAGCTATCGGTAATGGCTACAGAAAGGTTGAAGTTTCTCAATTGCTGCGCTTGTGTCTTGGCTTCAATGAAGATTTCAATATCTGGATGGTCAACACGCAAAATACCCATATTGGCCCCTCGGCGCATGCCTCCTTGTTTAATCGTCTCTGTGGCCACATCATAAATCCGCATAAAGGAAACAGGCCCACTGGCTACGCCATAGGTGCTTTTGACAAGATCACCTTGAGGGCGGATACGGGAGAAAGAAAAGCCTGTGCCACCACCACTCTTATGGATAATGGCGGCATATTTAAGGGTGTCAAAGATGCTTTCTATAGAGTCTTCTATAGGCAGAACAAAGCAGGCCGAAAGCTGTCCCAATTCTCGTCCGGCGTTCATAAGGGTAGGGGAGTTGGGCAGAAATTCTAGCTTGGTCATGAGGGTGTAAAATTTATGGGCCACAGCTTCAATGTCTGCCCTTTTATCGTATAAAAGGTCTGCCGCCGCTACGGTCTTTGCCACCCGCCAAAACATTTCTTCTGGCGTCTCTATAGGCTCGCCGGAGGCATCCTTTTTAAGATAGCGCTTTGCCAAGACAAAAAGGGCATTTGGAGTTAAAGGCAAATTAGTTTTTACTTTAACTTTATCCATATTTATCTCCTCTTTTTCACCCATTCACCATTTTAGTTTTGCCCCATCCAATTCCTTATCATTTGGTCAAGCTCGGCTTTATCCGTTGGCTCGTCTACCCATATTTCAAAAAAGCGGCTGCGCAGGGAAGGGGAAAGCAGGTTACGTGAGCCGTGGATGCGAGGCGGATTGATGGCCAAGAAGAGACGAAAATTGGGATGGGCCTTATAGACTCTTCCCTCTTCACTCATGAGATAGCCAAAGTCAATGAGGGTGTTTAGGTATTCAGAAAGGGGATTTAAGTTGGCCTCATCAATAAGGAGCCAAAAACCTTTCTCTACCGCCTCAAAGAGCAATCCTGGGCGATAGCGCCATTTCCCTTTATCATCCTGGACATATCCACCTAAGAGTTCTTCTAAGCTGGTGTCTGAAGAAAGGTTGATGTAGAACAGGTTTGTTCCCTTTTCCCTCGCCAGATAGCGCAAAAGGGTGGTTTTTCCTGAGGCAGGCATTCCTACTAAAAGTACAGGCTCATGCTGAAGAAGGGCAGTGAGGATGTAAGATAAGGTGATCTTTTGGGACTTGGTAGGCGTAATTTTACCTTCTTCTTGGGGAATAAAGTTATTGCCCTTAGTGACCTTAAGCTCGGTCATAAGGGACCTGAGCCTTCTCCCTTGGGCCTCAATCATTGTCTTTAAGTCCAAGCCCTTTATTTTAAAACCAAAGTGGGTGTCTAAGAGGGCCATGAGGGCCTCTTTTTCGGTTTTATCCCTTATGCGGGCGAGATAAACGCCATAAAGGGCAGAAAACAAATGACTAAGTAATTCTCTTTCTGTAAGTTCCCTTTGAAAAAGCCATTCTATCCTTTTACCCAGCCGGATAATGTCCCTCAAAGAAAAGATATAGCTGTCTCTTTCTTCTTTGCCGATTAGTCTTGCCTCTGCCTGCGTCTCTAGGATACGGTGAAACCGGGCTAGAACAAGGGCAAAGGAGGCGGGGATGGAAAAAAGACTGCTTAAAATTTCAGCAATTTCTTGTTCAGATAAGGGGTTTTGGTAGTAAATTTGCCACCGGGAGAGAAAGACTTGGGAAAGTTTTTGACGCCCAGCATAGCTTTCGGGATTGGCGGTGGCAAAAAGCCTGAAGTCGGGGTGGGGTTTAAGACGTTTTTGCTTCCCATCCTGCGAATAGATAAAATAGCCTGTGGTCAGATAGTCGTTTAGGACTTCTATTACCTCTGAAGAGGCCAAGTTGATCTCCTCTAAAACCAGCCACTTGCCCTCCTTGGCGGCCTTAAGAATTACCCCATCCTGCCACTTAAACCGGCCCTTCTTATCTGGCTTTATCCCTCCAATGAGCTCAAATTTAGAAGAATAGGGGTTGAGGGTATAGGAAAGATGCTCATAGCCTAAGAGACTGGCCAGCCATTTTACGAGAAAACTCTTGCCTGTAGAGGTAGGGCCTAGGAGCAAAAGGGGATGCTTGAGTAAATAGGCAAGGGCGATGGTCTTTAACATCTGAAAACCCGTAGCCGTAAAGACACAAGGAGAAGGAAGAGTCTTCTTTTTTCTTTTAAGCACTAAATCCCCAAGAATTACTTCATCTTCTTTGATCCTTATAGCCGAGGCAAAACTGCCCTTTAAGGGCGTATCTAGGCTTTTGTTTAATGCCTGTTCAAACCGATTTATTACTTGCTTTAATTCTTTATCCTGTAATTCCTGGGCAATGGCCTTTGTTAATACCTTGGTAGCCCCTTGGACAATCTCGTCTTCCTTTAAGGAAAGCATCTTTTCTAGGTTTGTTAAGTATTTTTTCTCTCCCTGCTCAATGAAGTGGGCGTATACCTGTAAAAGATTGTCGGCTGCGGCCTTGATCATGTCTGGATCTTCACTTTCTAGCCAGGCCTCTAGGTCGTTTAAATAATCCATCTTTCCCCTGATGGCCAAGGTGGCATAGATCTCGGCTAGGGAAGAAATAGCACTAATGCGGACATAGATCTTAGGATGTTCAAGCAGAAGCTCAATTTTGTCTAGCGCAGGGAGAATTTGCCTTTCAATCATCTTTTTATAAATTGTGGTCAAGGCAGAAAGGGCGACAATACAGACATAAAAATCTGCATCATCAAGCATTTTCTCCAGTTCTTTAAATGCATTTTCATCCCCTCTTTGCGCAAGGAAACCATAGACCTGGGCCAAGGCAATGGAGATCTTCCGGCTAAAATACCAGTCTTTGGAATCAAGCATTCCTTTTAGCCTCTGCAGACAGGCTGTGTTCCCTCTCGCCACTTCTTGGGCACATACCTTGCCTAAGGCATTTGCTGCAGCGTTGGTTACGGGGCTATAACGGTCTTTAAGTAAGACCTCTAGTTTTTCAAAAGAAGGATTTTGTCCTTCTTGGACAAGATAGAGATAAATGGGGTAAATGGCATTAATGGCGGCAATACGCACCCGCCAATCCTCATTAAAGAGAAGCGATTCTAAACAGCCTAAATGGCAAGAACGCTGGGCTTTGAAGAAGGCCAGATAGATTTTCCCCAAGGCAATGGCAATTCTTTCCCTTACCCGGCCATAGGGGCTATGCCGCATGTTTTCAAGAAGATGGAGATCAACTTCCCTCTGTTTAGTGATAAGGGCGGCATAAATTTCGGCTAAGGCCTCTATGGCTGCGGTGCAGATATTTAAGTCCTTTTCTGTAAGTAAATTTTCTATGGGAGTAAGGTCAGGCCATTTCCCTTCTTGGATGGATTTAAGAAATGCCCGTTTAAGTTGGGCAAGAGCAGCCAAGACGATTTCAGATTGAGGATCAGCTAAAAGCCTTAGCAGCGAAGTCAAATATTTGCCCTCATCCTCCTCTAAAAGCAGGCAATAGGTTTCTGCCAACACACTGGCAGCGGTCTTACGCACATGCCAATCAGGGTGACGGAGGAGTTCCTCAAGTGTTTTTAAATACCTTCCTTCTCCCTGCCTAATTAAAAACTGATAAATTTCTCCCAAACACCGGGTAGAGAGTTCTCGGATACGCCAATAAGGGGCATTTAGCTGTTCTTTCAATTCTTCTAAAATTATTTCTCTTATCATTTGGCTGGGAATGCAAAAAAAGGCCGTCTTTAAGGCCAAAGTCCTCACTACCTCTTGGCGGTGTTTTAGCAGGCGGGATAAGAGTAAGAGAACGTTTTTTATCCCCTCATTTTGGGCAAAGGTACTAAGAAAGGCAATTAATTCTCCCAAACCTTTAAGGATGGCCACTTGAGCCTTAGGTTCAAAAGAAGAAATGTCCTCTTTGACCATTCCCCTTTCTTTGAGTTGGTTTAAAATATCTTTCCTAATTTCCTTTTTATCGCTACTCTGGGTAAAACCATAGTTTAAGGCCTCAAACAATGCGTTTTTATATCCAATCTGTTGGAGATAATTTAAGGCCTCAGCCGTCCTTTTTAAGTGGCGGACATTTAGTTGGGGCCACTTTGCCTTTAAGTGGAGGTAAATTTCTGCTAAAGCACTGTTAAAATCTTTAGGCAAGGTAAAACTCCTCTATCTTTTTCTCTAAAAGGTGGCCCAATGCCTGAGGTAATTCTTCTAGTCTTTCTATCTGGATGGCGTTTTTGTAACGCCTTTTTACATCGGTGATAAATCCACCAATGCCAATTCCGATGACCTCTATGTCCTTGTTTTCTGCCTCTTCCTGCAAGATAGCAAAGCTTTTGCCTGTATTGTTGACATTGCCCTCACCGTCGGTAATCATAATGATTAGTCTTAAGGCATCGTTAGGTGTATTTTCTAAAAGACCTGTCGTTAAGGCTAGGGCATCGGCGTCGGCCGTAAGTCCGGCGGGAATATACATAGAAATCTCAGCAAACAGCTCTGCCCTTTGCCTTGGGTTGAGCTCTGTGGTTAGCTCCTTATGCACCACTACGGTATCGGCAAATCCTACTAGGGCATAATTTATTTTTAGTTGGCTTAAAGTTTCCATAAAGAGCAAGAGGGCCTTTAAGGCCGCACTCCTTTTGGGTTCTACCATAGAGCCAGATTCATCTAAAACCAAGGCAATGTAATGCTCTCGCTCCGTAGGGAGCCTGCGCCTTAAAAAGATTTCTAAGTCACTTCTTTCTAAGGGGATGTTTTGGTCAAGCTTGCGTGTTTGGTTCATAGCCTTTCTTAAATCGGGTCTTTGTCCAGATTGGAAATAGCCTATATAACAATGTTTTCTGTTTTGGACCAAACAGTTTTCCAATACCCCATAGAGGTGTTGAATAAGGGAAGAAATCTCAGGATAAAACCTTTGGTATAAAGAAGGGGTGGTAGAAGTTAGGTCCTTTTGTATGCGGATAAGGTTTCTAAGACTTAAACCTTTAAGAGATTTCCGTAGAGGTTGCTTAATGCCTTTAGGGGAAGGGGTAAAACTCCATTGCTCTTGCATATCTTGGGTCTCTATTTTAGGAC
This sequence comes from Candidatus Desulfofervidaceae bacterium, assembly GCA_027064585.1. Lineage (GTDB taxonomy): Bacteria > Desulfobacterota > Desulfofervidia > Desulfofervidales > Desulfofervidaceae > JAGHCL01. The sequence goes on from JAMOPI010000011.1 coordinate 6,378, forward strand.
GGAGGTCCTCTGCCAAGGCCTGTGCCCCTTGTTCTATAAGCCCCTGCACCATTTGTTGGGTCGTTTCGGTCTGAACATTAGGGGCTAGTTGTTCCTTAATTCTTTCTTGGGCTGTATCTACAAGTCTCTCATAAACTGGCAGGATGTGAGTAGTGATAAGTTGGGCGGTCTTAAGGGTAAGAGCAAACTTTTCCTTTTCTCCTACCCATCCTTTAGGATAGCAAGAAAAGATTGCTTCAAAAAAGGGATGAGTTTCCTCGAGGGCCTTTTTTACCTCTGGATTAAGAAGGAGGGGAGGGAATTTTTTGAACCGCCAAAGGTAAAGCACGCCAAGCAGATACTCAACGTGGGGATAAAAGACATAAGGATGAATGTCTTTTTTGATTTGTCTTTGTAAGTGGTTGATATATTCGGTCTTGGTCAGATCTTCTGACAAAAGTTGGTTATAAATCTGTTCTAAGTAAAATATTGCTCCTGGATAGAGAGAAATGACCCACTCGTTGGTGCGGATGTCCTCAAACACATGAAAAAGCAATTTAAGGTAGTTTTTAGAAAAAAGTTGGAGAAAAGGTTCTTTTCTTGGATCAATCCGGGTAATTTGTCTATGGCCAATTTCATGGAGGATGAAACCAACGGTTTCTTCAAGTGAACATCGCTGGGTCAGGTCTTTAGGAAACTCCAATAAATTCCGTTCATAATCGTAACGCCAGACGTGTCCAGGTTTGACTTTAAGGGTAGTGTCTTCCCCTAAGGCCGTAGAAAGGATTTCAATCAGGCCAATTAGGTCTAAGTTAGGCATCAGTTCATTATAGCAAAAAACGGGGAGAGAGCAAAATGGGAATGAGGCAAAAGTAAAAACATTTCCCCTTGACAAGGTGATTTTTGACTTATAGAAAAAGAAAACTTTGAGGCCGGAGGAAGGGAAATGAAGACCATAGAGGAAATCAATGCCAAGATAAAAAAGGGGAAGGCAGTAGTGGTTACGGCTGAAGAAATTCTAGAAGTCGTAAAGGAAAAGGGGATAAAGAGAACATTGCAAGAAGTAGATGTGGTCACCACCGGTACCTTTAGTCCGATGTGTTCCTCCGGCATGTTGCTTAACTTAAAACAGCCCAAGCCGTCAATGAAATTAGGAGGGGGCGAGGTTTTCTTAAACGGAGTAATGGCCTATGCTGGCTTTGCCGCTGCCGATCTCTATCTGGGGGCAGCAGCCTTGCCTGAGGACGACCCTCGTAACCAGGTCTATCCCGGTGCCTTTAAGTATGGAGGAGGACATGTCATAGAGGAGTTTGTGGCCGGAAAAGATATAAAAATTGAGGCCTATGCTTACGGCACCCATTGTTACCCAAGAAGGGAGTTTACCGGCTTTATCAACATTCATTCAGTAAACAATGCTGTTTTATTGAATCCTCGTAATGTCTATCAGAACTATAATGTGGCTGTGAATCTATCTTCAAAAATGGTTTATACCTATATGGGAGCCCTTTTGCCTAGATTAGGCAATGCTAGCTATGCCACGGCTGGACAGCTTTCTCCTTTATTGAATGATCCTTATTACAAAACGATCGGTATAGGCACGCGCATTTTTCTAGGAGGCGGAATCGGTTATGTCATCTGGCACGGTACGCAACATAGACCCAAGGTGCCTCGTACAAATAAGGGTATTCCTACGCGACCAGCTGGTACTTTGGCCTTGATCGGGGATTTAAAACAGATGAATAGCTATTGGATTAGGGGAGTATCTCTGCGGGGATATGGCGTAAGCCTAGCCGTGGGAGTGGGTATTCCTATTCCCCTTTTAAATGAGGAGATTCTTTCCTATACCCTGGTGTCAAACGAGGATATCATCATGCCAGTGGTGGATTATGGTGAGGCCTATCCTGAAGGAAGGTCAGAGGTATTAGAAGAGGTGACTTACGCCGAGTTACAGTCAGGAGAGATAGAAATCGGTGGGAAAAAGGTGCCTACAGGTACTTACTCTAGTTATGCGCGGGCAAGAGAGGTGGCAGAGACATTGAAGGAATGGATCAAGGCAGGCAAGTTTACCCTTACCCAACCAGCCGTTACCTTAGAAGAGTTAGGAGTAAGCTATGGTTAAGAAAAAGTATCTTTTAATCTTTCCACCAGAGGCGGTAGAGCAGCCCGTAACCTATCGCTTAATTAGCGATTATCACTTAGTTATCAATATCTTAAAGGCCAGTGTTTCTCCAGGCAGAAAAGGACGCTTGACCTTGGAGATAGAAGGAGAGGAAAAAAATCTTTCCCGAGCCATTGCCTATTTAAATAGTATAAATGTGGAAATCAAACCGGTTATAGAGAATATTCGTTGGCGTGAGGAAAAATGCGTTCACTGCACGGCCTGTGTGCCAGGGTGTCCAGGCCAGTGCTTTGTCGTGGATAGAAAAACTATGCGGGTATCTTTTCATGAAGAAAAGTGTGTGGGGTGTAAGCACTGCCTCTCGGTGTGTGCCTATGGGGCAATAGAAGTGGTAGAGGAAAACAATGCGTCTTAGAGATGTCTTTAAGGGCTATACCCTAGATCAAGACAAGGTTATCTCTCCTGAAGAAACCTGTCGGAAGGTTAAGGCTAAATTAAAGGAAACGGGTCTTAACATTTTCCAAAAGACCGAACGCATTGATCAGGGCCGTCTGGGGATTCCTGTTTATTTCAGCTTTTACGGAGAGGAAGGAAGAAGAATTACCGGCAAGCGAACACAGATGGGTAAGGGGGCTACACCGGCCCAGGCAGAGGCCAGTGCCCTGATGGAGCTGGTAGAGAGATATAGCTATTTCAGTTTTAAACAGCATTCCCAACATTTTGTCATTGGCACCTATAACCAAATTTTCCATCCCATTCCTCTGGAACTTATCGTCCATTCGGTGCATGATAAGGAGAATTTAGAAAGGGCCAAGGTCGTCTTTGAAAATATAGCCTTGCGCTGGGTAAAGGCCTACAATCTTACGCGCGATGAAGAGGTGTGGATTCCTTTTGATTGGTTCGTGGCGATAAACGAATTTAACGGAACTTCAGCAGGTAATGCGTTGGAAGAGGCAATTATCCAAGGTCTGTGCGAGGTTGTAGAAAGGCATGTATGTGCTGTTATTGCTAGGGAGAAGAGGTTTACGCCTGCTATTGATCCAGAGACAATTAAAGATAAAGTCGCTAAAGAATTATTACAAAAATATCTTCAAGCAGGTATTGTGCTTTATCTAAAGGATTTCAGCCTGGACATAGGTCTTCCTACGGTAGGTGTCCTTGCCTATGACCCTAAGACCTATCCTCAAAGTGAGATTGTCTTTACGGCCGGAACACAGACAGATCCTACTAAGGCCTTGATAAGGGCCCTGACCGAAACCGCTCAGTTGGCTGGCGATTTTTTAATGTCTCCTGGCTATGTGCCTAGTGGTTTGCCTAAACCAAAAAGTTTGAAAGAAGTAGATTATGTCATAAAAACCCAAGAAAAGATATCTATTTCGCAGTTACCGGATATTTCTGATCAAAATATACGCATAGAAATAAAAAGGGCAATTGCGGCCCTAAAAGAAAAGGGATATGAGGTTCTGGTTTTAGATTTAACCCATAAAATTTTGAAAATACCTGCAGTTTATGTCATAGTGCCAGGGGCATGCTTTTGGCAAAGAGCACAAGGGGAAAGTGTACCTTTGTTCTTATGTCGTGTTGTTTCAGAATTGTATTCTAGGGAGGATTTTATAAAGATTTTATCCTTTCTCCAAAGTGTATTTCCTGAGCACTACGCCATTCCCTTTTATTATGGAATGGTTTATTTTAATCAACAGGCCTTTGATCAGGCCAGGGAATGGTTTAAAAGGTCTTTAAAGGCTAAGCCTACTTTAGAAGATAGGGCCATAATTTTGGCCTATTTGGGGTGTTGTTATAAAGAGAAGGGAGAATATAAACAGGCCATAGCTGTTTTTAACGAAAGTCTGGCCTGTGATCCGGAACAAAAAGAGGTCTATAATTTTATAGGCACCTGTTACCATCAACTTGGGAAATACGAGGAGGCCATAGAGGCCTTCCAAAAGGCCATTGCCCTTGATCCGCATTCGGCCATTGATTATGCTAATATTGGTGTGAGTCTAGAAAGAATCGGGAGAGAGGCTGAGGCGGCCTTTTTCTACCAACAGGCCTTAAATATAGATCCTTCTTTGCACTTTGCCCGTATAAATTTAGAAAAATTGGAGGGGGAAAGAACATGCCATTAGATGAATTAAAGATTACACAGGCCATCATTGAACGTTTTACGGAAAAATTAAAGTCTGCCTTGAATTTGGATGTAGCCATTGTTGGCGCTGGTCCTTCGGGAATGGTGGCTTCCTATTATCTTGCCAAACAGGGACACAATGTGGCCATCTTTGAGAAAAAGTTAAGCATTGGTGGCGGTATGTGGGGCGGCGGCATGATGTTTAACCAGATTGTCGTGCAAAAGGAAGGAAAACGCATTTTAGATGAATTTGGCGTAAAGACCGTGCCTTATAGAGAAGGATATTTTACGGCCGATGCCATAGAGGCAACAACGGTCATCTGTGCTAAAGCCTGTCAGGCAGGGGTTAAGGTATTCAATTGTATATCTGTAGAAGATGTGGTGGTGAGAGAGGGAAGGGTATGTGGTTTGGTCATCAACTGGTCGCCAGTAGAAGTGACTGGATTATATGTGGATCCACTGGTGGTGAGGGCACGTTATGTGGTGGATGCCACCGGCCATACCACTGAGGTGATGAAGGTCATTGAAAGAAAAATGGGGGCGAGGTTGCTTACTCCCAGTGGGAAGATAGAGGGAGAAAGGTCCCTCTGGGCAGAGGTGGCCGAAACCACGACATTAGAGAACACAAAGGAGGCGTATCCAGGCATCTTTGTCTCTGGCATGGCTGCTAATGCTACTTTTGGCTCCTATCGGATGGGACCAATTTTTGGAGGAATGTTGCTTTCAGGCGAAAGGGTGGCCCAGCTTATCCATAAGCGGTTACAGCAAGAAAATTAGGTTAAGTAATTAAGCAAATTGTTTTGAATAACCTTAGCCATGGCTGCCAGGGTGGACTGATACATCGTCTGGCACATGGCCAAGTTGCTTGTTGTTTTGGCTATATCAGCATCTTCTGTATCGGAAAGAAGTTTACTTATATCTCCCTGCATGTTGCTTAACTCAAGTTGAACTTTTTCAAACCGTTCCATAATATTGCCAAGTTCGGCGTGTTTTTTATTAATTTTTCCATAAAACTCATTTATATATGACAATAGCTTTCTTATTTTGTTAGAGTTGTTATTTTCCAAGGCATCTGCCAGTTCGTCATAAAGCTGAAAGATATTATTTTCTGGTGTAAGTGTAGGTGGGCTAGTTGGATCATACTGGGGAGCGAGAAATTCACCCGTAATATTAAAGCCCAAATGCATATAAGGGCTAATGTTTACTTTAATTTTGTTTGTATCTCCGTGATAGTAATTATCACTTTGAAAAGGTTCTTCGTTTGTCTTAAAACCGGCAAAGATGTATCTGTCTCCTAATTTTGTATTAGCAATCTGTAAAAAATGGCCTTTAAGTTGTCTAATCTGTCCAGCCATTGCCTTGCGTGTTTCGGCCGTAGCCGTATCACTTGCCTGTGAGAGGGCAATTTCTTGTGTCTTAATAACTACATCTTCCATTTGTTTAAAGGCCGTCTCGGTAATGTTCATCCAAGCAATGGCTTGGTTAATATTGCGGTTGTATTGGTCAATGTCATGTAATTCAGAGTAATAACCTAAGGCCTTAGCCGCACCAAATGGATCGTCAGAAGGACGATTGATTTTTTTACCAGACGATATTTCCTCAAAGGATCTCGCTATATTGTCATTTAAACGTTCCAAGTTAGTGAGGAACCGTCTGTAAATCATATTCTGAGTAACGCGCATGACCTAGCTCCTCTTTAAGCGCCAAGATTGATTAAAGTTTTCATCATTTCATCAGCGATATTAATCAATTTTGCAGAGGCATTGTACATTTGCTGAAAACGAATAAGATTAGCCGATTCTTCGTCTAGAGAAACTCCAGAGACAGTATCAAAGTCCTTTTTTGTTTCATCTAAGACCATCTTTTGGTGATCATAATTGGCCTTTGCTTCATCTGTTTCTGTTCCTACTTTACCAATAAGAGAGTGATAGAAGTCATTAAAGGTAGCGTTGTTAAGTTCAGAAAGAGACGTTTTTTTCAAGTTTAATATTTCTAAGGCCTTCTCATTATTACTGGGTTCTTCAGGAGCAGAGGCAGCCGCAATGCGTTCAGGATGGCTATCTATACCATAATAGGTAGTACCACTTACTGTCCATTCTTCCGGGGCCAAATCAATATGAGTAGCTGCACCGGCAATACCAGTAGTAGTTTTTAATAGAGGATCATCCAAATGGTTATTTAAGACAAAGAAAAATCGTTCATTATCACTGTTAAGGTCATAAGCATCACTATTGCCATAATCATTACCGTAATGAATAGTATTGATTTGTTTCACCAATTGGAAAGCAAGTTTGTCCAGTTCATTTAAATATTGGGGTACTACTTCATCCCTGATTTCCAAATAAGCCCCTATTTTGCCATTGTTTATCCGATTCGTAATATCTATTTTGGTCCCATCTTCTCCTACCCAATTAATTCCATAATGTCCATCTGTTTCTGCTTTTAATTCTAAACTATACGCATTTTTACCTTCTACAAGAGGAGCACCGTCAATAAGGACCGTAACGCCTTCCTTTGTTTCAAAAGTAGTAATATTAGCAAGCTGTCCAAGCTTTCTAATTAAGGCATCCCTTCGGTCGCGAAAGTTATTTGCTTCTACTCCTTTTATTTCTATTGCTTGGACTTGTTCATTTAGATAGGCAATCTGTTTGGCAAGGTCATTTATACGGATAACAGCATTTTCTATTTCTGTATCCATATCTGTTTGAATTTCTTTTAAATCTTTACTCATTTTATGGAAGGTATCACATAAGCTTTGAGTCTTATAAAGTAAGTTTTGGCGAGATACAATATTAGTAGGATCGGTACTTACTTCTTCCCACGCCTCCCAAAAGGCATCTAATGCCTCACTTAATCCTCCACCTTGCGTGTCATTAAAAATTGTATCAATACGACTAAGTCCATATTTCTTTACATTGTGGTAACCCATATTCATTTCTTCCTGGAGCCACCTTTGTCCCAGAAAGGAGTCATATACTCGGCTAATCTTGATAACTTCTGCCCCTCGCCCTATTAAAATAGGCAAAGAAAGGATTGGTGGCTTTTCTTGAAAGACAACCCTACGCCTTGTGAAGTCTGGATTATTTGCATTAGAAATATTATCTCCTGTGGCCATTAAGGCCGTTTGACTGGCTCGGAACGTACTTATCCCTATATCTATAAGGCCATAAATCCCATGCATTCCAAAAACCTCTGGCGCGGTATCTTACTTAGAATAAATATTATTGATTATGGTATTCTGAAGTAATTTAACAGCAGTACCTTTAGCATTTACCCGATATGTACCTTTAGCAATGGCTGCTTTCACTTGGGCTACTTTTTCTTTTCTTAAGGGTGAGGCTTGGGTCATGATTTGTTTCTTTAAGTTCATTACTTCCCTAAACCGATTAGAAATTTGCACTCTCTCCCTGCTTTGAGCCCTTCTGGTTTCTACTGCTTGTCCTTGAAATTTGGTAGTAGATCTTTCCTTTTGTGTCTTAGTTTCTTGTTGAAGTTTATTTGGTTTTTGCAGAAGAGGGATATTAAAACCATTTCTTGTAATCTTCATATTTGTTTCCCCCCTTTTTCCAGTCTATTTAGAGAATCGTCCATTTTATGAATTTGTTCGGCAGAATTCCAAACTTTTGCCTTTTCAAATTGCCGCAAAAGTATTTTAGCTAGACCAATACCTCCCGCTTTTGCCACCTTTTGAGCGAGCTGTTCATCTAACATGGATGTGTAAATTTCCTTTGCCATTCCCCCTCCCAAAAGATCAGATTTGGGAACAGTTTGGCGCATTGTCTTTAACATATAGTAAATGAAAAATGATTCAAATTCTTGGCAAACTTCTTTTAATTTTTGAGGATTTTCTGTAGTTTTATTTTTTAAGCTAAACCCATGCGGAAGAGCAATAGGATTTGGCTTCATTAGATTACCTCCAGTTCTGCTTCAAGGGCACCAGCGGCCTTTATGGCTTGTAAGATAGCAATTAAATCTCGTGGTGTTGCACCAATGGCATTTAGGGCCTTTACCAAATCTTTTATTGTTGCCCCACGGGGTACAAGATAAAGAGGCGTCTTTTCCTCTTGGATTTGAACCTGAGTTTTAGGAGTAACAATAGTTTCACCTGTGGAAAAAGGCAAAGGTTGTGAGACTTGAGGGGCTTCTTTAATAATAATGCTTAGACCACCTTGGGCTACGGCCACCGTAGAGATGTGCACATTTTCCCCAATAACCACTGTTCCTGTCCTTTCGTTAACTACTACCTTAGCAGGTGTGTCTACTTGAACCTCTAAATTTTCTAAACGGGCAATAAAATCAATTAGACTCTGCTGGTATTGCAGGGGGATGTTAACATTAATCGTTGTGGCATCTATAGCCTTGGCGATATAGGCGTTAAAGGTATTATTAATTGCCTTTGCCACATCAGAGGCAGTGGTGAAATCTGGATGATTTAAAACAACAGAAAGCTGATTGTCTTTGACAAAACGGATAGGAATGGGTCTTTCAACTGTGGCTCCATCAACTACCCTACCTACAGTTAAAAAGTTCTTTCTTACTCTGGCTCCAGCTCCGCCGCCTCCGAACCCCCCAACAGAAATGGGACCTTGGGCAATGGCATAAACCTTACCATCTGGTCCCCTTAAAGGAGTCATTAAAAGCGTTCCTCCTTCAAGGCTCTTGGCATCTCCCATGGAAGATACAAGAACGTCAATATGACTACCAACCTTAGCAAAGGGAGGCACATTCGCCGTAACCATGACGGCAGCCACATTGCGGGTACGTAATTGTCTTGTGTCTATTTTTACCCCAAATCGCTCTAACATATTGGCAATGGATTGAAGGGTAAAGATAATTTGCTGTCCATCACCAGTGCCAGCTAAGCCGACCACGAGGCTATAACCTATTAACTGATAGTTTCTTACCCCGTAAATATGAGATACATCCTTAAGCCGGGCGGCAAAGAGGGGAGAGGTAAGAAAAGAAAAGAGGAATAATGCACCTATTATTCTTTTCATTTCTCCACTCCTAAAACGGCCAGATATTATCTAGTACGCGCATGAACCAGCCTGGCTTTTGTTTATCTGCTATTGCGCCTCTACCCGTATAAATGACCTCGGCATTAGCAATGCTGGTAGAAAGAACAACATTATCTGGTGAGATATCTTCTGGGCGCACTATACCCCGAATAATCATGTACCGTCTTTCGTTGTTGATAACTAAGTCCCTTCTGCCTTCAATTAATAGATTTCCGTTAGGAAATACCTTGACAACCTGAGCAGCGAAGGTAGCCACCAGCTTTTCCTGGCGGCTGGTTTCACCTGTTCCCTGAAATGAGTTGTTTGAGTTGGCTGAAAGGGAAGTTTCTTTAGATATATCTATTCCAAAGAAATTATTAATTCCTCCGCCCATAGAGGACTTACGGGAAGTTTTAGTTACCGCCTTGTTATAGGCCTGCGCATTTTCTACTACCCTTACGATAATTGTATCTCCTACCTGGTATGCCTTATGATCAGCAAAGAGATGGGCTTCAGGACTGGATTCGGTAAAAAGGGAGTGTTCAGGTGGTTGTTCTATTTTGGGAGAGACAATGGTTGTCGGTGGAAGCTGGACTTGTTGAGGCGTAGAAGCACAACCGCTTATCAAAATCCCTAATAACCCTGTTATAAAAAGGCATCTTCCTCGCATCCTAAAACTCCACTTTTACTGTATGAGCGTCTATAACCTTAGCATAAATGGTCTTTTTTGAAGTAAGATTTAATACCTTGATCATATCTCCTTTACAGCCGTCTTCTTTAGCCATTCCTGGAGCCGTTATCCTCAACACCGGCGATTCGGCGACAATCGTCACCTTACTTCCACGTTTAACAATAGGCACCCTTTTTATTTTATTTTTAGTGAGTACCTCGCCCATTTTAAGGAAATATTTTGTCTCTTTCCCGATTACTTCCTTAGGATCAGAAATTAGATCAACAGGGATGCGATCCAGTGTCCTTTTTTCTATCCGCACATCCTGTGCTGTAATTACTTCATTTCGCCTTAAAGACCTGGTAGTGACCACAACTGAAATTTTTGTCTTTACTTTTGCAATTACCCAAGTTTTGGCTTCATCCTTTCCATTTACACTAAACACAAGAGGTAAGGAGAAACTTCCTATGTAAGTTCCTTGTGCTGGTTCTAAACAACGATAAGTGATTTTACCTACAGGTAGAATTAGGTCCGAGGGGGCCTTTAACTGAATGGTCTCTATTTTCCCTTTAGGATTATGTTTTAAAATACAAGCCTTTGCCATTTCTTCTATTTCTTTTGCTGGGATCTTAATATAGTCTCTGATTATCCTTACCTTGGCTGGCGCCTTTAAGATAAAATCTTTTAAGGCTATTCCCCTTTGTAACAAGCGGGCTTTAAGATATTGTTTTGAAATTTCAAGACTGCCTCCAGGGATAACGATATTGCCTAAGACGATATTTTGCCAAGCTGCAGGTAAGTCTTGCTTATTAAGCACAATATCCTTTAGACATACTACTTCTGTATTTACTTTGATCTCAGGTGGAATTTGAATCACGACAGCTGCTCTTAGCGAGGCAGCAATTAGTAAAAAGACTAGGATTATTAACATAATCCCCAGGCTACGCATTCTTTACCTCTTTACATTATTGGCCATTTGTAACATTTCATCGGCCGTTTGGATGGCCTTGGCGTTTACTTCATAGGCCCTTTGGGCAATGATCATGTTCACCATTTCTTCTACTACGCTTACATTGGACATTTCCAAATACCCTTGAGCGATGGTGCCAAAGCCCTCTTCGCCCGGATTGCCAATAATAGGGTCCCCAGAAGAATCAGTGGGCATGTAAAGGTTGCGACCAATACTCCTAAGGCCGGCTGGATTAATAAATTTAACTAATTGAATCTGACCAATTTGACTGGCTTCTGTCTGTCCAGGTAACGTAACCGAAACCGTCCCATCAGAACCAATAGTGATACTTTCAGCGTTTTCAGGAATGGTAATTTCGGGCTGCAAGGGATAACCATCAGAGGTTACAATCTGACCATCCCGATTGAGCTTGAAGGCACCGGAACGGGTATAGGCTAAATCTCCATTTGGCAAGAGAATCTGAAAAAAACCATCACCTTCAATGGCTAGATCAAGAGGATTATTAGTTTGTTTGTAATCTCCCTGTGAGAATATCTTTTGCACGGCTACTGGTCTTACGCCTTGCCCCAATTCAATTCCTGTTGGCACCGTTGTCTGTACCGTAGAGGCTGTCCCAGGGGCAGTGAGGGTTTGATACATCAAGTCTTGAAAGTCTGCCCTTGCGCGTTTAAATCCAACGGTATTAACATTGGCCAGGTTGTTAGAAATAACATCTACATTTAAATTTTGTGCCTCCATACCCGTAGCAGCAATCCATAATGCCCGAATCATGGTTATTACCTCCGTTTAAATTTTTATGCCCTTACATTTCCTACGTCATTTATAGCCCGTGTTGTAGCCTCATCTATGGTTTGAATATCTTTTTGACAAGCTTCATAAATACGTAAAACTTCTATCATGTTTGCCATTTCTTTAACTACATTTACGTTAGAATCTTCCAAATATCCCTGCCATATCTCTGCCTTTTCTGCTGGAACAGGAGATAAACCGGCAGCCGGAATTAATAAACTTTCACCTAAACGGCGCAGGTTGTTCTCAGGAAAGGAGACGATTTTTAGTTTATCTATGACCTTACCGTCTACGATTACCATACCTTCGTTATTAACGGTAAAACTGTTACTACTTATCACAATGGGTCCCTTTTCGCCTAGAACAGGACATCCGTTTACCGTAACGAGCCTTCTATTTTTGTCCAAAGTAAAATCTCCTCTGCGGGTAAAGGCAATACCTTGAGGGGTTTGAATAGTAAAATAACCATCTCCCTGAATAGCCAGATCAAATGGGTTATCCGTGCGATGAATAACGCCTGGAGAGAGATCTGTCTTTTCCTCTCCAATAGCAGCCAAAAAGTATTGCCTAAAGGCAATTCTATCCTTTTTAAAGCCAGGGGTATTAGCGTTTGCTAAGTTATTAGTAATTGTATTTAGTTTTTCTTCTTGGATAATGTTTCCTGAGACGGCTATATAAAGCCCAGGGTGCATAAATTACCTCCTTTACCGCTTAAGATTTACCAGTTCTGTCAGCATTTGGTCACTGGTGGTTATTACCCGGGCATTGGCCTGAAAGGCACGCTGGATAAGGATCATGTTTGTAAAAGATGTGGCCAAATCTACATTAGACATTTCTAAAGAGCCAGAAAGAATTCTGCCTCTTCCTCCAGTATTTGGAGTACCTATTACTGGTTGGCCGGAACTACCTGTTTGGGCATAGAGATTGTCCCCTATTTTAGCTAGATTGTATGGACTTATAAACTTAGCCAAGGCAATCTGATAAAGCTTCTTAGTTTGCCCATTAGAAAATAGGCCATAAATAACCCCATTAGCATCAACAGAAATATCTGTTAAACTACCTGCAGGATAACCATCTTGTCCTAAGAAGTTTGTAGAGAAAGGAAGAGAAAACTGCGTGGAGCCATCCAAACCTGTTGCCCCACTTTCCTCATCTGTACCTGTGCCATAATTAAAGGCGATTGTTTGAGTATCGGCACCACCGCCAAAATCAAAGCTAATACCAGAGTTATCGTTGTCATCCCTTAAAGATCCGTTAGGATTGAAGTTTAGGGTTTGGGAGCCTGCGTAGACTAAATCTCCATCAGCATTAGTATATACATAATGAGCTGTCCATGTGTTTGGCGTAGTAGGATCTTTAGCAAAATAGACACTCACTGCATGATCTTTCCCTAGAGAATCATATACCGTAATAGTAGTAGAATAGTTATACGCATCCGAAGGAGGAGAGGAAGAAAGAGTACTTCCAGGAGTATAGGATGTCCACCAGCTTCCATTAGAGGGAGCCTCTGCATCAGCATTTAGGTTTACTTTAAGGTTAATATTACTTGAAGCCCTAGCTTCACATACTGCATCCGAGAGGCTAATATTGCCTAACACACTATTGATAGTACCGTCTTCGTTAATTTTCCAACCTTGCAATCTATACCCTTCAGGTGTAACAAGGTATCCATCCTTATCTAAAATAAAACTACCTGCCCGGGTGTAATAGTTGCCCTCACCATTGTTAACAATAAAAAAACCATCACCGTCAATAGCCAAGTCTGTAGATTTACCTGTGGTAATAATGGAACCCTGGATTAAGTTAGGTATTGTGCTACTTAGACGTACTCCACCACCAATATTGACCTTACCAATAGAAGAATAAAGCAAATCAGCAAAGTCATAACGTGAAGACTTAAAACCAACTGTATTAACATTAGAAATGTTGTTACCAATAACACCCATGGCTAAGCTTGTAGTATTAAGGCCACTAACGGCCGTAAATAAGGACTTAAGCATCTTTCTACACCTCCTTAACTGTTTTCTTGTTCAATAGTTAATATCTGGTCAAGCGTAATAGGTTGATCGCTACCCTCTAGGCGCAAGTAAAGATTGCCATTATCAAATTCAGCCGCCACCACCTTTCCTGTGACGCAGGTGATAACATCTACAGGTGTATTATCTGCTGTTGTAGCTGTAACCTTAAAGGTATATTTCCCCGAAGGTAAAAGATTGCCTTCATCATCCCGTCCATCCCAATTCACAGAACGTTCTCCTGCTTCTTGTGTCCCAATTTCCATAGTTCTTACTTTTTCTCCATCTTGATTGAAAATAGATATAGTTACCTTTTGGGCATCTTCATTTAATAGGTAACTAAGTTCAACATTACCGTCTTCGTCAAGGTAAACGATGTTTCCTTGTGCCGTTACTTCTTTGCCTATCAAGTTTAAGGCTGCCAAGTTGTTTAGGGAAGTTTGATAATCAATGGAAGTTTTCATGTAATCTTCCATATTGTTTAATGCCTCTAGTTGGCCCAGTTGTGAGATCTGCACTAACATCTGATCTGGATTAAGAGGATTTAGAGGATCTTGATTTTGTAATTGGGTAATAAGAAGTTTGTAAAAATCCTCCTTACTTAAAGTGTTAGATGGTTCATTTGTTGTGCCCGTGGTATTTAAATTTACTCCTCCAACGTTGTTTGTTTGTGAAATAATCATCTTTTCCTCCTTATTAAACCCAAAAGTCAATTTCTCCAGTAGAAGAAAATGGTTTCTTTTCTTCTACGGCTTTGATAGGGGTTATTTCCTTTTCCCCTGGTTCTTTTTGTTCAGAATTGTTTTTTCCCTCTCTATTCCCAGAGCTAGCTGACTGTTGCCCGCCCAAGGCCACGCTAAACTCGCCTACCTGTACCCCTTGCTGCAACAAAGTCTGCCGTAAGGAGGCTAAATTGGCCTCTATAAGTGTTTTGGTGGCGTGATAGGCGGCAATAAAATGCACCTTTACCACACCATTTTCTATGCCCACTTTCACATGTAATTTCCCCAAACTGGGAGGTTCTAACTGAATGGTAGCTTCCTTTTTCCCTGCTTTTAACTGAATGTGAACTCCCTTAGCGATCTGATCAAGGACATTGGATTTGTCTAGATAATGAGGCCCTTGTGGAGCATCTGCCTTTTCTAACGGAGAGACATGAATGCCTATTTTTGGTTGGGTAGAAGTAATGATAGGTTTATCTTTTGATTTTGTTTTTATATTTGTCTTAACCACTTCCTTAGGAGGTAAAGGTACTTTAACTTCAGTTTTTTCTTTGGTTGCATGGGGACTGAATTGTGGGTTGAGCAGAATGGTTTTTAAGGATTTTCCCTGTCCTTCTTGAGTTTGAGGTAAGGAAGATGCTAATTGAGTTTCCTTACCATTTTGAACCAATTCCTTTGAGTTCAAAAGCTTTTTCATAAATTCCAAATTTTCATTTTCATTTTTGTTTATTAAGCCCTTTTGAGTAATTTCAGGGTTGCCTTTCGGGTTTAATTTTTTAGGAATATCCTTTGAACAAACATTATTGTTTTTATCCTGGACATCCAGTTTTTCTCCTAATATTTCTTGTAAACGCTGAATGATCCCTGGCAATCTTTCGTCCAAACCCACCCTTGGAGATTCAGATGAATTTATTTCTGGATTGTTAGATATTTGATGCAAACAAACATTTACCAAGGCGGTGTTTAAGCCCTCTATTTGATGAGAATGAGTAAAGGCTTCCAGTTCTTTTTTTAGATCCTTTAAAATAGACAAAAGGGTTTTCTCATCCTTTAAAGTAGCGGGTTTCTCTAAAATAGTTTCCAGTCTTTCTAAGAGCGTAGATAACAACTTTTTCTTTTCTTCTAGATTAGAGAAGCCTGGCCTAAACTCTGCCTGTTTTTCACTTGTTGATATAGAATTACCTTCTAAATTGTTTATGTTTGGATGATCTAGCTGAGCAAAAAGGAGATTTAAAATAGCAATAAAATTCTGGTCAAACTTACCTTTAACGGCCTTTTGGGACTTAACCCCTAATAAATTTGCGGGTTCTATCTTTTCTAAATGAGTGATAAAATTTCCTTTAACCATTTTTTTCTCCCTTAACGGCCAATTTCTATGGCCTTTTGGATCATAGCCTTAGCGTTATTAATAGCGGCAACATTGGCTTCATATGCCCTTAGGGCTGAGATCATATTTACCATTTCTTCAATAGGATTGATGTTGGGGAGCCTGACATAACCGTTTTTATCTGCATCTGGATGAGAAGGGTCATATACGACTTTAAAGGGACGTGGATCAGAAACCACAGCCACAGGTACGGCGGCCTTTAGGCTCTGACTTAGCTTTGCCTGTAAGATATCTCCAAATTCCCCAGTCTGGACAGGCTTCAGCACAGGAACGGCCGCTACAACTAAATCCTTACGCCGATATGGTCCACCTTGGGGTGTGCGGGTTGTGTCTATATTGGCCAAGTTACTGCTAATGATATCCATTCGCAGACGTTGAATTCTCAATCCAGTTGCCCCTATTTTAAACGCCAAAAAAGGGTCCATGGCTTACCTCCTGCCTTCATTAATGGCCGTTCTTAACTCGGCAAACTTTTTAATCATAGTTTGGACTAATACTTGATACTGCATTGTATTCTCTGCCAGTTGACTCATCTGATAGTCGATGTCTACTGTATTTCCATCAAGTCCAGGGATGGGTGAAGATATCTGAACAAAAGTTGGTTTCACATCTTCAATGGTTTGGGCTGTAAGGGACATGTGTTTAGGATCAGTCCGAACCGGATTAATTTGAGGCTGAGTTCTGTCTAGAATCTGCTTTAGTTGTTGCTTAAAACTTAGATCGTAGGCCTTATAATTGGGGGTTTCAGCATTGGCAATATTGGCCGTAAGCAAATTGTGTCTTAACTGGCAAAAATCAAGCACCTTTTCAATGATTTTAAAGGAACTACTAAATAACTCGCTCATTTTTTTCCTCCCAACTTCTCCTAAGAGGGAATATTTTGCTATTCTTAATAAAGCAACTTTTGTGCCACTTAAAATTCTTTTTAAAACTTAGGTTTACCCCTCTAACTCAACCTGCCCATTTGTGCCTAATTGGCACACCCCTGTGTCAATTTACACCTTGATGTCAATGCCACCTTTGAAATCCTTTTTCGCCCTTTTCTTTTTTTGTCCTTCTCTTTTTTCTTCTCTTTGCTTTTCTTCTAGCCTAGTTTTTTCCTTTTCAGGAGTTTCTGGAACCTTTTGGTCTTTCCGGATAATTTCATTGTGCAGGTTGAGGAAGAACATCTTTTGGGCTTCTTCATTCATGCGTTGGTGGGCCTGTTGGGACTTTTCTATAAGAGATGTATGAGAAAAAATTTGGGCAATGTCCATTACCCGCATCGGTCTTCTCTCCTTAATTTATGTCTCAACTTTGCTCTTAAGCGAAGTAAGGCCTTAGTGTGAAGTTCAGACACAGTTGATTTGGCTAATCCTAAAATTTCACCAATTTCCCTAATGGTAAATTCATCAAAGTAATAAAGGGAGATGACCAATTTTTCCCTTTCAGGGAGTTCTTCTATTGCCTGCGCCAGAATGGAAAGCAATTCTTTAGAAAAGACGCTTTCTATGACTGCTTCATCGTCACTATAAATAATACGATCTAAAAGAGAAAGCTTGTTATCTCCACTTGTATCTATTAGATCATCCAGATAAACTATACCTATTCCTTTCAACTGATGGAGCAGTTGATAGTATTCTTCAAGGCTTATCCCTAGGGTATCGGCCACAATTTCATCGCTCGGAGGTTGTCCCAGCTTTTGCTCAAGTTCTAAATAGACCTTTTCTAACTGCCTTGCCTTTTGCCGTAGGGCCTTTGGCATCCAGTCAAGACCACGCAGTTGATCTAAGATCGCACCTCGGATACGAAATTTAGCGTAAGTAGCAAAGTTAGTGTTTTTAGTAGGGTCAAACTTATCTACAGCCTCAATAAGTCCCATAATCCCTGCTTCTATTAGATCTTCTTTGTCTAAAGTTGGAGGAAGGTATACTAACATTCTCTCGACAATATAATACACAAGGGGCAGGTGTTTTAATATCAATTCTTCCCGTGTCAATGTATTAACCGGTTTTACACCTTGGGTATATTCTGTCATTAAGTTCATTTATTCATCCCCCTTCCTATAAGCCTATGCAAAAATTTATTAAATCCCTGTTTGTCAATCTGCTCCTTTGACACGTTGCAGAGGTTTTTCACGATTTGGTAGAAACATCTACTTGCTTTGGCATAAGGGAAGGCCTCTACGACAGCCTTTTGCATTCTGACTGCCTCTTTTAGCTTTTCGTCGTGAAGGATGTAGCCTAGGTAATATAACTGAATTTGAAGAAATTTAGAGGACACTAGCTTTAATTTTTCAAACAGCTCTTTTGCTTCTGCTTCGGAGTTAACATTATTTAAGATAATTTTAAATTCTTTTACACCATACTTTACCGAAAGTACCTTCATCAAGGCATAGGCATCAGTAAAGGATGTAGGATCAGGTTCAACAATGTTGATAATTTCAGAAGCCGCTAGGTTGAAGTAAATGACGTTAGAAGAAATCCCCGCGGCTGTGTCAATTAAGATGAAATCATAGGCCTCATCTAAATAGGAAAACTCCGCCAAAAGTCGCTTCCTTTGTTCAGTTGTAAGATTAGTTAGCTCTTCTACTCCCGAACTAGCTGGAAGTACCTTTACTCCGCCTGGCCCAGAAACAATTACTTCTGTTAACCGTTTTTGCCCCATAATGACATGCTGTAAGGTATACTTAGGCGTAAGACCAAAAAGAATGTCAATATTGGCCAATCCTAAATCTGCATCTACAATCAAAACCTTTTTACCTAACTGGGCCAGGGCATAGGCCAAATTGGCCACCGCATTAGTCTTTCCTACCCCTCCTTTCCCGCTAGTGATAGAAATAACACGAGATTGAGATACCTTTATTTTATACATTTCGCCTACAAAATACCTTGCTTTAGAAGAAATGGTTTGTTCATTGTAGCCCTTGGCAGTGTCTTTTAACACCATTTCCCTCCTCTCTGTTTGTATTAATAATCAGATTTATTACCCGCTCCGGGGTAGCTATCTCAATATCTTCTGGTACCCTCTGTCCGGTAGTAAAATAAGACAGAGGCTTGCCGGTATAGATTATCTGGTTAAAGATGCTTCCAAAGCTTTCTGTCTCGTCTAATTTAGTAAAAAGAAGATTTCCTACAGAAAGAGGCTCAAAATAAGAGGCAGTTTTTAAAAGAAATTCGTCCTTTGCCGTTACTTCCATTACAAGATAGTAAGATATAGGTTTGGATAAGTGTCTAAAATACCTTTGCAGCTCCTTTATGTGAAATTCGTTATAAGGGCTACTTCCAGCCGTGTCAATCAAAATGACATCTTTATCACTATTTTTCTCTATCGCCTTTGCCAATTCCTTGGGTGAAGTGACTATTTCTATAGGAAAGTCTAAGGTGCGTGCATAGAAACGAAGTTGTTCTCTTCCAGGTAGACGTGGATCAATCGTAATGGCTATTACTTTTTTATTGGCCTTAAGGATACGTGCCGCAATTTTTGCCAGAGTAGTTGTTTTACCTGTCCCCGTAGTTCCTATAAAAGAGACGATTTTTTGGTCTCCCTGGGCATCTTCTAAAGGAGGGGAAACCTTGATTAAATTCTTTAGAAGAGTAAGGAGGAAATCCCGCAAGGTGATGTCTTCATTTATACCCTCTGTCAAAACTCCTTCTCTAAAGGCCTCCATCAATTTAAGGGCAATTTCTTGAGAAAGTCCATTATGTTTCAATTGACGGCAAAAATCCAAAATTCCTAATTCTTTTTTTTCACCTTTTGGAGGTGCTGGCAAAAAGGTCTCTAGCAACATCCGTAGCCTTTTTATCTCCTGATTTACCTGTTTTAAATTATGTAATAACTCAATAGAAGGCACATTAGATGTAATTTCTAATTTGTCTTCCTTTTCTTTATACTTCTCAGAAGCAAGTAAGTTTTTTTCCAGAGCTGATAGATTTGTTTCTATTTCTTGGTGTAAGGGAGGTTTTTCTGAAGATAAAGGTGTATCTATGGCAGCCGTTACTTCTACTCCTTTACTAAAAAGACCAAGTAGCCCTTTGCCTTTTTTAATCTCTTTTACAGAGAGAATTACGGCTTCAGGTCCTAATGTTTCTTTTACCTGTTTTATGGCTTCCTGAATAGTAGGAGCTTCAAATCTTTTAATTTTCATGATCTAACCTCACCACACCCAGTGATTTTATTTTAACATTACTTGGGATTTCATTATAAGCTAAAACGACCAAATTAGGTAGTGCCCTTTCAGTCAACCTTTTTAAGTGCCTTCTTACTTTAGATGAACAAAGCACAATAGGCAAATGTCCTTGCATCGTTAATGCCGATACTGCTTGGTTGATTTTGTTAATTAACTTGTTTATCACTTCTGGTTCTAATGCAGGATATATGCCAAATTCGGTTTGCTGAAGGGAATTGGCAATTAAGTCTTCTACTTCCTTATCTAAAATAACAACAGGGATGGTTCCATCTTCGGTTTGATACTGTTTGGCAATAAACCGGGAGAGTCGTTCCCGCACATATTCGGTGAGAAGCTCTGGATCTTTTGTCACAGGAGCATAGTCAGCTAAGGTTTCTAGGATAGTGACTAAGTCTCGTATAGGTACTTGTTCCTTTAATAAATTTTGTAAAACCTTTTGCACAGTGCCCAGATTCAAAACCGCAGGTACCAACTCATCCACTACCTTCGGATGTGTTTTACGCAGGGAGTCCAGAAGATTTTGTACCTCTTGCCGGTCAAGCAATTCATGGCAGTAGCGTTTGATAATTTCAGTAAAGTGGGTAATTAGGACCGTAGAGGGGTCAACGACAGTATAACCCAAGGCCCTTGCCTGTTTAACGGCGTTTTCAGGTATCCATAGGGCCGGAAGACCAAAAACAGGCTCTTTGGTTTCAATCCCTTCTAACTTTTCTTTTACATTGCCCGGATTAATGGCCAGCTGATAACCAATCATCAATTCTCCTCTGGCTACTTCTACTCCCTTAATTAAAAATACGTACTCATTAGGTGAAAGTTGTAAATTGTCCTTAATGCGTACAGGGGGAAGGATAAACCCCATTTCCTCTGCATATTTTTTGCGCAAAATTTTTATCCTTTCTAAAATGTCTCCCCCTTGAGAGGCATCTACTAAACTGATTAAACGGTATCCAATTTCCAAAGTGATAGGATCAAGGGGGGGTATTTCAGTAATTTCTTCCTCTGGTGGTGGAGTCTCTTCTTCCACTTCCTCAATTTCTGCCTTTTTCTGTTCTTGGAGGAGAAAATAACCTATGCCACCCAAAAAGATACCAAGAAGCATAAAAGGAATGTGAGGTAGCCCAGGAATAAGACCAAAACCAAAAACAATAGCCGCTGCTGTAAGCACTGCTCGAGGATGACCAAACAGTTGTTTTGTGAGCTCATGTCCCAAATTTGATTCCGAGGCTGCCCTAGAAATAATCACACCCGCAGCGGTAGATACAATAAGGGCAGGAATCTGACTGACTAAGCCATCACCGACGGTCAGAATGGTATATGTTTTGGCTGCCTTAGCTAAGGGCATGCCTTGTTGTAAGACGCCGATAATTAGACCACCGACAATGTTAATTAAGGTAATGATAATACCGGCAATAGCATCTCCCCTTACAAATTTGCTTGCACCATCCATTGCCCCATAAAAATCTGCCTCTCTCGCAATTTCTTCCCGGCGTCTCCTTGCTTCGGCCTCGTCAATTAAGCCAGCATTTAAATCCGCATCAATACTCATTTGCTTTCCAGGCATGGCGTCTAGGGTAAAACGAGCAGCCACTTCAGCGATGCGACCTGCACCTTTAGTAATGACGACAAAGTTTATGATGACTAAGATAATAAACACAACAAAACCAACCACATAATTTCCTCCAACAACAAATTGTCCAAAGGAGTGGATAACCCTGCCAGCGGCTAAGGGACCTTCGTTTCCGTGTAAAAGGATTAACCTTGTAGAAGCAATGTTAAGGGATAGCCGAAAAAGGGTAGCTACAAGCAATAAAGAGGGAAATACGGAAAACTCAAGGGGATTAAGCACATACATGGCTACAAGGAGGATGATTAAAGAAAAGCTGATACTGAAAGTAAGAAAGACGTCAAGTAAGAATGGAGGTAAAGGAAGAATCATAACTACTAGAATTAAAACAATACCAAAGGCGGCAAAGACATCGCTGCGCTTTAATATATTTTGTGGTAATGCTTGAATGTTTGCCATTATGCCGCTACACTCCTTCCTTTAAGCCGATAGACATAAGCTAAAATTTCAGCCACTGCCTGATAAAGAATGGGTGGAATAAAATCTCCTATTTCTACTGTTTTATAAAGGGTCTGTGCTAACCACTTGTTTTCTATAACTACTACCCCATTTTGCATAGCGATTTCTTTTATCTTTTTAGCTAAATAACCTGCTCCTTTAGCTATTACTTGGGGAGCCACCATTTTATGATAATCATATTTTAACGCCACGGCCAGACGGGTAGGGTTGGTAATGACTACATCCGCCTTAGGTACTTCCTGAAGCATTCTTTTCCGTAAAATTTCTATTTGTCTCTTTCTGAGCCGGGATTTTACTTGGGGATCTCCTTCTCTCTCTTTAAACTCCTCCTTTACCTCCTGTTTGGTCATTTTTAAGTTTTGTTCATACTCATATCTTTGGTAAAGATAATCAAAAAGAGATAAAACACAGAGAATCAAGCCAGCGTAAAGGCAAATTTTAAAAGCTACCTTAACTGTATAAGCAAATACCTCTTGATAGGACATGGCTGCCAGCTTAGGTAAGTGAGGCAGTTCTGCTTTGATAGTTTTATAGGTAACAAATCCAATAATAACGAGTTTTAAGATAGATTTTAATAATTCCACAAAGGCAGCAAGAGAAAAAAGCCGTTTAAGGCCATTAATAGGATTGATGCGGTTAAGATCAGGCTGCAAAGGTTTAATTGTAAAAAGAAAGCCTGTTTGAAGATAATTGGCTAAGATCCCAAGAGTCATAAGGGAGATAAAAAAAGGCAAAAGAATATAAGAACACAATTTTACTACATAGAGACCTAAGAAAAGTAGGTTTGTATCGTTTAATTGCCATGTTCCTATTTGCTGGAAAAATTCACGTAAGGTAAGAAGAAGTTCATTTTGCACATAATGGCCATAAAAATAAAGTACCAGCGTGCTTCCTAAGATAATAAAGGCTGAAGGTATTTCTCTACTTTTGGCTACCTGTCCCTTTCGTCTGGCCTCTTGGCGTCGTTTCGGTGTTGCCGGTTCAGTGCGTTCGTCATTTCCGAGAAAAGGCATTTTAACCTCCCATTAACCTTAGTCCAATTTCCAGTTCCTTAAATGTTTGTATAAAAAAGTACTTGTAACACCAGCCCAAAAAGGGTAGGGAGGCGCCAAGGATAAAAAATCCTATGCCGATTTCCAAAGGAAAGCCTACAATAAAGACATTTATCTGGGGCATTGTTCTGGCGATAAGACCTAAGGCGATATTAGTAAGTAGCAAGGCTACAAGCACCGGAGCAGAGATCTTAATGGCAATTGCAAAGATACCTCCTGTTAAACGCAGAATTTCTTGGACTAATGACCCTTTAATGACCCAAGTAGTAGCTACCGGAATCAAGGAAAAACTTTTGACCAAAGCAGCAATAAGAATGTAATGCCCATTAAGAGTTAAGAAGATTAAAATAGCCAAAAGACTTTTAAATTGGGCAATAATAGATATCTGATTGCTAGAATAAGGATCAATAACATTAACAATGGCAAATCCCATCTGGTAACCAATGAACTGACCACCCAATTGGATAGCGTCAAAGATCAATCTAACAATAAATCCCAAAGTAAAGCCAACCAAGAATTCCTTTGTTACTCCTAAAGCAATGAGCCAGAGGTTTAGAGGAATGACCTTAGGGGAGAAAAGAGGACATAGGATCACACTTAACATTCCAGCCAGTCCGGATTTAGCTTGCCAAGGAACGTTTCTTCCTCCTAAGAATGGGAAAAGATAAATAATGGTAAAGATGCGAATAAACACAAGTAGGTACCAAGGAAGGTATGGTAGATATTGGTGTAAAAGGATGGTCAGTTCCTTCATAGTGTGTCCTTAAATATCTTTTGTGTGCGCTTTTGACACAGCGGTGGGACAAACTGTCATCACTTTACATACAAAGGTAGTTGCGTAAAAATACGTGTAGTGAAATCCATCATTATACGCAGCATCCAAGGGGCAAAAAACAGTAAAGCAGCCACCACCGCCAAAATCTTAGGAACAAAGGTTAAGGTCATCTCTTGAATTTGAGTTACGGCTTGGAATATGCTAACAAGCACACCGGCAATGAGGCCAGCAATCAACATAGGCGCAGAGATGAGCAAGGTAACCTTAAGAGTTTGCTGTCCTATTCCTAAGACAAATTCAGGTGTCATTTCCCTTCCTTAAAAGTGATGAAAACTTTGTAAAAGGGATCCGGCAATCAAATCCCAGCCATCTACCAAAACAAAAAGCATTAGCTTAAAGGGCAACGAAATCATAATCGGTGGCAACATCAACATACCCATAGATAGCAAAACTGATGCCACTACCATGTCAATAATAAGGAAGGGGATATAAATAAGAAATCCCATCTGAAAGGCCGTTTTTAACTCACTTAAAATGAAGGCAGGAATGATAATACTCATAGATAAATCTTCAGGTGTAGCCGGATGAGGTTGTTTGGTAAACTTAACAAAGAGGGCTAGGTCCTTTTCCCGTGTTTGGGCTAACATAAACTGACGCAAAGGTTTTACAGCGTTCTGGCAGGCTTTATTTAAAGAAATCTCATGGTGTAGATATGGTTGAAGGGCATTTTGATTAATATTTTGCCAAACGGGGGTCATAATAAAAAAGGTTAGAAAAAGAGAGAGACCAATTAAAACTTGATTAGGAGGCATCTGTTGCGTGCCTAGGGCTTGTCTTAGAATAGAAAATACAATGATAATACGGGTAAAAGAAGTCAGCATGATTAAGATAGAAGGAACCAGGGTAAGGATGGTAAGCAGAAGGGCAATCTGTAAAACAGTACTTACATCTTGAGGTTTATTAACTAGATTGGTCCAATCTTGTGCCCATATAATAGAAGGTAGGCTTATAATGCTTATTGTAAAAAGTAATACCCTTTTCATACCTTTTTTAACTGTTCCATCTTTTCTTTTAAGACTTCTACGGCCTTAGACATAACTTCTTCGGCCTTAGCCGTTTCTTTTTGTAAATTTACGGCGAACTCAGTGGAAAAAACATTGTTTGTGTTTTTTTCTTTGGTCTCATCTAACTTTGCCAAGGTAGTAATCTGTTCTGGTGTTATGCCTAAAACAAGTTTTTGTCCTGCTATCTCCACTAAAACAATCATCTGTTTAGGAGAAAAATGATGAACAGCCAAAATTTGAATAAAATCCTTGTGAAATCCTAATTTTTTCTGTTTAAACATCAAAAACTTTTTCCACCCCCAAAAACTTATTAAAATTGTGCCGAGTACAACCAAGAGAACACTAAAGCTTTTAAATAAAGCCCCTAACAGAGACTTAGGTAGGTTTACTTTAGAAGAAGGCATTGACTGTTTAGATTTATCTGTCTTTTCTATGTTTTCCTCTGCCGAAGGCCTTGGTTGAGTAGATTGGGATGGACTAGAAGTTAAGTGGTGTAACACCTCGTCAATAGCAGTTTCTTCATTTTCCGCTAAAATTTCTTTTCTTACAGTATCTAAAGACAATTTAACTCCTTCATTTTTCTTCAGGTTAGTTTGAGATTGAAAGGTCTGTGTCTGAGAAGCACTTTTTTTAGATACATCTAAAATTAAGGCAATTTTTCTATTATCAAGATAGTCATAACATACACTTTTAAGTATTTGTTTTACGGGACGGTCTAAAACAATGTTGATGATGTTTAAATCAGCAGAGGGCTGCTTAACAAAAACATGCTTTATGGCAGGAAGGCTGGATAAAAACTTAAATTTAGTTTCTTCTACAACTACATTTTTTAAATAAATCAGAAGTACATTCTCTTTCCAGGTTACCTTCCATTGCGTGCGTGGAGGATGAATTTTAAAGCAAAGTTTAAGTGTGATCTGGTTTTTTTTAGGGATTAATTCAACGTTTTCAAGTGTGTTTAAGGGTAAAGTCGTTTGATCAAGGGCTGTAAGAGAGGAAACGTTAATAAGTAAGCCCAAGATGGGTATAAAGATTATTCCCCACTTCTTCATGTCTCCCTCTTACTTTAATTGTTCAATCCTTTCTGTTTGGCTAATAATAGAAGTAATCCGCACTCCGTACTTGTCATTGACGACCACAACTTCTCCTTTGGCAATAGGTTTTTGATTAACCAATATTTCTAAAGGTTCACCTACAGGAGTAGACAACTCAATGACAGAGCCTTCCCTCAACCGCAAAAGGTCTCTGATAGTCATTTTTGTCCGTCCCAGTTCTACGGTTACCTGAAGAGGAACATCTAATACCAATTCCAGATTAGGTGAAATAATTTGCTGATCACTTACTTCCTTAAGAATTTCCTTTACTTTTTCCTTCGGAATGGACGATTTCATTTTCTTCCTCCTCTAGAATAAACGGCGCTAAAATTTCGGAGATTTTTACAGCTTTATTACCCCTCATCTGCACTGGATATCCCTTGAACCGAGGGATTCCTTCTACCTTGATAGTGATCTCTTCCGATACACTTTTGTTTAGATCTATAACCTGGCCAACCTGGAGGTTAATAATATCTTCTAAGGACATCTGTTTTTGAGCTAACTCTACCCTAATTTCCACTTCAGTATTTAAGAGATTGTTTATTATTTTTTGCAAAGTTTCAGGGTTAACTCCTTCTTTTGCTTCTTCTTTTTCCCCCTCTATACGATTTTTAAATGGTTCTATGGTGTAGTGAGGAATACAAAAGGCCATGTTGCCGTTAAACTCACCAATAGTTACCTTAATAGGGATAACAGTAAAAACATCGTCTGGAGAAAAACCCGTTAAAAGTTGAGGGTTGAATTCCGATCCTTTAGAGGTAATTTTTATCTCTGGAATAACTGTTTGCCAGGCTTCTTCTAAATCAGAGAGGACAAAGTCAATAATCTTACGCATTAACGATTGTTCTAAAGGGGCAAAAGAATTAAAGCCTTCTTTGTTAACGATAACCTTACCATTGCCCCCACAAAGAAGGTCAATTAATATAAGAGCAAGCTCGGGGTTCACTACCAAAAGACAATGGCCATGGAAAGGTTCTATTCCTAGAATTTCTATCCAACAAATTCCAGGTAGCCCTTCAATAAGATCAGTATATTTTTGATAATCAAAATTAAGAAGTTGCGTTCTCACCACACGGCGCAAACGTAGGGAAAGGGAAGCCCGAAGATTTACTACAAACCGGCTAAATACTACATTTAAAAAGGCCGAAAGTCGCGGAGATAACCTCTTTTGAAAAATAAAATCATATTGTTGTACCTGAGTAGTTTGCTGGACCTCTTTATCATCTAAAGGTATTTGCTTCTCTGCCAAGGCCTCTTTAAGTGCTTCTATCTCTTTCTCTGAAAGGATTCTTGCCAAAGTTAACCTCCCTATTGGACTACAAACTCGGTAAATAACACCCTCAGAACTTTACCCTCTTGAAGTAAGGCATTAAGTTTCCGCTTGATTTCTTGTCGCAAATGCATTTTACCTGTAATATCCGCAATTTCGTTAAAACTTTTATCGCTTAAACACATGATGATTTGATCTCTAACTTCTGGCATCCTGTCTTCTATTTCCTTGCTAACGGCAGAGGAATCCACCACCAGGTCTACCGTTACCTTTAGATACCTTCGGCCACCTTCATCCAACAGATTGACGACAAAAGGATCTAAATGTACAATTTTTTTCTTTTGTATTGTTTGCTCTCCTTCTTCACTGGTTGCTTTTTTTTCTTCTGTTACTTTTTGAGGTTGAGCCATTTGTTTACCACTACTTACGGCCACAAGAATTTTTTGCATTTGAAGTAACTGATAGCCAATAAACCCTATTCCCCCAATAATACTAACTACAACTAATCCTGCTAAGCCAAAGAGAGCAAGTTTTACAATACTTCCTTTTTTAGCTGTCTTTGCCTCTTCTGTTTGTTCTTTTTCTTCTTCAGCCATTTTTTACCTCCTTCCAAAATTTAAGACAAATTTTTTCTTTTTAATAAAGATTTCCACCCTCCGGTTTTTCCCCCTTGCGGTTAAATCTCCACTTGTTACCAAAGGTTTTGTATCTCCATAGGCCTTAAGGACAAATCTATTTTCATCTATTTTTTTAACCTTTACAAAGTAATCTAATACTGCTTCTGCCCTAGCGGCAGAGAGTGTCCAAGGATCCCATTCTGAACTGTCTGCATATCCCTTAATTATCACATCAGCCAATATCTTTCTGAGTAAGAGTGCAATTTCATCCAGGATTGGATAGGCATTAGGAGAAAGTTTAGTACTGTTGGGTTTAAAAAGTAATTTGTCTGGAAGCCGTAAAACCCAACCATCCTTACGGGGGATTACCTCAATTTTTTGCGTTAATCTAGCCAAAATTTCCTTTGGTAACCCACGCCTAAGCTCTTCTATAATTTTTTTTCTAGAAATGACCACAATCTTTCCAGTTCCACCCCGCTTAAAAATACCTATACCCTGTTGACTAAGAAATGATTGGCTAATAACATAAAATTTTTTCTTAAAGGTTTCTTGCTCAAACGAAGCCATAGAGATTAGCATAACGAAGAATGTCAATAATAAAGTAACCATATCAGAATAAGTTACCATCCAAGAATCTTCCCCCATTTTTAATCTCCTATTTGTTATTAAAAATTTTAAAGATAAAGCCTTTTACTTCAACTTCTTCTTTTTCTTTTTGACTTACAGGCACTGGTTTACCTTTCAAGACAATCCACACCCGCCTATTTTTAGCCCGATGTTCAGGTGTGTCATTAGGGAACAATGGATGGGTTGGACCGTATCCAACTGCTACAAAACGGTTAGGAGGTAGTCCTTTTTGATCTATAAAATAACTTATAACGGCTAAGGCACGTGCCATTGACAATTCCCAATTTGACCGGTACTTCCCTCGTCTAATAGGAG
Source organism: Candidatus Desulfofervidaceae bacterium (assembly GCA_027064585.1). GTDB lineage: Bacteria > Desulfobacterota > Desulfofervidia > Desulfofervidales > Desulfofervidaceae > JAGHCL01. The sequence goes on from JAMOPI010000011.1 coordinate 35,216, forward strand.
TTGAGTCAGTATATCCCTCTACAAGAACTTGATTTTTACAACTATTAATCAATTGGCCAATTTTGTCTAAGACACTTAAAATCCGGGCATTTAGTCTGGCACTACCAGGAGCAAAAAGTAAATCCGCGCTAAAACCTATTATTAATCCTCTTTTTGTAAGACCTAACTTGATTTTATCAGCAAAAGGTAGACTTTTTATCATTTTCTTTAATTGCATGATGGCACTGTGGTCAATTCCTTCTAAAGTGTATTCCTCTAAAGGGGCAAAAGTTTTCTCTAAAGGACTGATGTTTCCACCTACAACCCCAAAACTTGTTTTAATTGAGTAGATTCCCTTAACTACCTTTTCTGGCGTAAAGACAGCCATGGTCATTAACAAGACAAAAAAGGTCAAAAGGAGGGTAACCATATCTGAATAAGTAACTATCCAACCATCTAAATCTTCTGCCATCTTTTCCCCTTACTTTTTCTGTTTGGCTAATTCTCTTAATTTAGGTTCTAAAAATACATGTAATTTTTGCTCTACAATGCGAGGGTTAAGTCCTTCAGAAATAGAAAGGATACCTTCTAAAATCATTTCTTTAATCAAACATTCGTATCTGCTCAAAACTTGTAATTTACCACTAATAGGATTAAAGATGACGTTAGATAAGATTGCGCCATAAAAGGTTGTAATCAAGGCTACGGCCATAGCTGGACCAATGGCGTTAGGATCTGACATGTTCTGTAGCATTTGAATGAGACCAATTAGGGTGCCTATCATACCCATGGCTGGCGCATATCCCCCCATAGTAGCCATGATTTCAGCACCTGACTCATGCCTTTTTTTCAAATATTCTATCTCCTTGCCTAAAGTGCTTTCTATGACCTTAGGTTCAAAACCGTCTACTAACATTTGTAACCCCTTTTTTAAAAAGGTATCTTCTACCTTTTCGGCCTCTGTTTCTAAAGATAGAATACCTTCTTTTCTTGCCTTTTCTGCAAAAGAGACTAGCATCTGTACATACGGCACAGGAGAAGTTTGCTTATTAAAAAATGCATTTTTAGCTACATTGGCCGCTCGCAACACATCCTTAAGGGGAAAATTAATCAAAGTAGCCCCAATTGTACCTCCGACGACAATGAGGGCAGAGGGAACGTCAATAAATAAGCTGAGCCCACTGCCTTGCATAATAGCGATGATCATCAAAGCGAAAGAAGCAACAATACCTATAATCGTGGCAATATCCATATTCCTACCTCAGCTTTACTATTTCTTCTGTTATCTTAGAGGCAATTTTAGGGTCTATATAACCCCATATTTTTCCTGCTTTCCTTTTGTCCATACGGAGCATAATCTGAGCGGCTACTATAGGATCAAGTTCTCCAATTCTCTGAGCAGCTTCTTGCGGTGGTGTAGCCTCATAAATCCTTGCCAACTGATTATACCGATTATCTTCCAATTTCTTCAGTCTTTGAAAATAGGTATCTAATGCCTTTTTTAACTGCTTTAACTCAATTAGTTTTTTTAAGATATCTGCTCTAATAGCCTCTAGGTGTTTCTCTTCTTCTTTTAAAAGTTGCTCTTTTTGCAATAACCGTTTTTGTTTTTGTTTGATAACCTTTAAAAGGGCACTTTCTTTCTCTACATTTACCTCTTGTCCTGTTTCTTGGGCACTAATAAAAGACACTGAAAATATATTAATTATAACGGCTAAAACAATCAAGCCCATTTTAAGTTTCATTCTTTTACCCTTCTTTGCGGATAAAGCCATTTATTCCTACCTCATCTAACAAATATTGCTCCTTTCGGCGTAAGAGCAACTGCCGTTGCTGCTGCCACCTTTCTTTTAATCTTTCAAGAACCTTTTTTTCTTTAGATATAAAAATAAGTTCTTGGCGTTTATTCTCCCATTGTTTTTGAAAGATATTCACCTCTCTTTGGGCTTTTTTAAATTTATATTCCACCGCCGCAAGGTAATGAAAATAGGCCATTATTTCCCCAACATCTTGGACATCGTTTTGGCAACTTCTTAGTTTGTTTAAAATTTCTTCTTTCTTCCTCTTTAGTTGCCTGACAAAGGCCTGTTTTTCTCTAAGTTGATGTTCCAAATGGGCCAATTCTTTCGCCAATTTTTCTTCTACTTTTTGTTTATAATTAAGCACAGGTTCTAACTTAAATCTAGCCATTTAGAATATCCCCTAGTTGTTTAATACTCTGCTCAAGGTCTGTATTTTCATCTATATCTTGTTTAAGATAAGCTCTCATTTGGTCAATTAGTTTTAAGGCCCTGTCAATACGAGGATTGCTTTCCTTTACATAGGCCCCAATATTGATCATATCCTCAGCCTCTTTGTAAGTAGCAAGTAATTCCTTAAATTGGTTACTCAAAGAGAAATGCTCCTTAGTTGTTACATCATACATCACCCTGCTTACACTACTTAAGACATCAATCGGTGGATATTGATTCTGCCGCGCCAATTCTCTTGAGAGGACGATATGTCCATCAAGAATGGCACGTGAAGCATCGGCAATAGGATCATTCATATCATCTCCTTCTACCAACACCGTGTAAAGGGCAGTGATACTTCCTCTTTGCCAAGCTCCCGCCCTTTCTAACAATTTAGGTAAAAGGGCAAAGACAGAAGGAGTATATCCCTTAGTGGTAGGAGGTTCACCAGCCGAAAGTCCTAGTTCCCTCTGGGCCATAGCAAAACGGGTTAAGGAGTCCATGATCAACAGGACATCTTTACCCTGATCCCTAAAGAATTCAGCAATAGCTGTGGCCACAAAGGCCCCACGCATTCTCAATAGCGGAGGTTGGTCTGAAGTGGCCACGACTAGGACTGTTTGGGTTAAGGAATCTTTAATATGCTTTTCCACAAAATCCCTAACTTCTCTTCCTCTTTCTCCAATAAGGGCAATGACCTTTACATCCGCCTTGGCGTATCTCACCATCATACCTAGCAGAGTAGTCTTACCTACGCCACTCCCAGCAAAAATGCCAACCCTTTGACCCTTTCCAAGAGTAAGTAATCCATTAATTGCCCTTATACCTACATCAAGGGGCGTATTAATTCTTACCCTTGCCAGCGGATTGGAGGGAAGGGCATAGAGATAATATTCTTCCTCTACCGGAAGCGGCCCTTTACCATCTAAAGGTTCTCCCAATGCATTAATGATCCTGCCGAGCAACTTTGTGCTTACACCAACCGTAGCCCTTTTCCCTAAATGAATAATTTCACTACCTGGCAAAATTCCCTGTATTTCACCAAAAGGCATTAAAATAATAGAATCTTCTTTAAACCCAATTACCTCTGCCTGAATTTTATGCCCATTGGCAGCGATTTCACATACATCGCCAATAGCAGCTCGTATACCTCTTCCTTCTAATGTTAGGCCCACCACCTGGGCTACTTTACCTTTAACCAAAATGGGATCAGCGGCTTCTAATATACGATAATATTTTGCTAAATCTAACATCATTTGCCTTCTATCTTCTTAAGAGGATAAACAAGATTTTCCCACTGCGTTTCTAAGGTAGCATCTACCTGACTAAATTTAGTTTCTATTACACACCCTCCTGGGGTGATGTTTTCGTCCTTAGTCAAAATTATATTTTTATTCTGTCCAATTTCTTCTAAAAATGAAGGGCGATGTTGAACAATAAACTCGTAGTCCTTTGGGTTTAACTTAATGTTTATTGTATCTGTCTCAGTAAGTTTTCTAATGGCTTCTCTAATGTTGTTTAAAATAATCTCACGATTTTGTGTTATTTCAGTTTTAATTATCTTTTTCGCAATGGCTAAGGACAGCCCTAAAATGTCTTTTTCTAACTGAGATAAAAAGAGGGGTCTAAAATGTTTTATTTCTTCTATTATTTTTACCAAACTGTTAAGTGCTGGTTCAACACGCGTTTCAATTTCTTTCTCGGCCTCCCTTTCTCTCTTTTCTCTGCCTTCCTGATAGCCTTTTTTAAAACCTTCTTCGTAAGCAATTTTTTTTATCGTCTCTGCTTCTTTCTGAGCGTTACGCAATAGTTCCTTAATCTTTTCTTTTTCCTCTTCTTTTTCTTTTTTCTTCTGAACTTGCTTTTCTTCTGCTTTTTCAGAAACAAGTGTGAAGAGGGGGGTTATTTTATCTTTTTTTGGCTCTTTAAATTGCCCTGCTTCTTGAAATCGGAATATTTTTACCTTAGACAAGGACATTTTCTTCTCCGCCCTTCTGTAAAATAATCTTTCCTTCTTCTTCTAATCTTTTGGCGACATCCACAATCCTTTGCTGGGCAGCCTCTACATCCTTCAGACGTACTGGACCCATGGCTTCCATGTCATCTATAATCATTTCTCTTGCCCGCTTAGACATATTCCGTAAAAAGAGATCTTTTAGTTCTTCACTAGCGGCCTTTAAGGCCAAGACAAGGTCGCGGGTGTCAATTTCACGGAGCAGTGTCTGAACCCCACGGTCATCCATTCCAATGAGATCGTCAAAGGTAAACATCTTACTCTCTATTTGCTTGGTCAAATTGGGATCTATTTCTTCTAAATCAGCAAGTATATTTTCCACAGTGTGTCTATCTAGTTTTTTAACAATCTCAAGTACCTTTGGCAGTCCACCCTTTTTCCCTGTTTCCATAGTGGATATAGAAGATAACTTATCTCTAAATGTTTCTTGGATTTGTTCAATAACTTCAGGGGGGATATTTTCTATTGTAGACATGCGGTAAATAATATCTGCCCTTATGTTTTCTGGCAGTTGAAGAAGAGTTTCTTTAGCCTTGTCTGCAGGAAGTAAAGACAGGATTAAAGCAATAATTTGGGGGTGTTCATCTTGAATAAGGGTAGCTAGCATGCGGCTATCAAGGTGTTTGGCGTCAAAGATACCTTCTCTTTCTCCAGAAGAGGTGAGGCTCTGAATGGTCTGTGTAAATTCTTCCAGTCTTTTTTCACCCAAGGCCTTTTTTAAGAGTTGATGGACAAACTTTTCTCCCCTGCCTACAAGGGCAATCGCCCTTAACTTTTCTTTGGCCTCTAACAATACTTCCCGCAATTGCTCTGTTTTTATGATAGGTAAACGGGAAATAGTCTGGGTTATTTTACGAATTTCCTCATCTTCTAAGTTTCGTAATACTTGGGCGGCGGTATCTTCATCTAGGCATAACAGGAGAATAGAGGCCTTTTGTACCCCCTTTAATTTGGCCATTAACTTTCCTCCCTAAGCCAGATTCTTGCTACCTGTGCAATACGAGTTGGATCCTTCTTAGCAATTTCTACTATTTCCTTCTTCAAGGTATCTAATTCATCCGTAAGGGCCTTAGGAGGTTGAGGAGCTCCTATAGCCACCTCTACTTCCCTTACAGGTTTAGGTAATTCCGAAGGTACTGGCACCTTCTTTTCTGGAGCTAAGAGATTTCTAAGCAAGCGGGCAAGGATAAAGATCATGATCAATAAGATAATACCTTTAAAGGCAGTTACAGCAATTTGATACCACATCCGTTTCTTTTCTACTGCTGCCATTGTCGTCTCCATAGCTGCCTGGGCCTTAAGAAAACTCTTATCAAAAGGAACACTTATTACCTCTACTTGGTCTCCTCGCTCCTGAGAAAAACCAACAGCCTTTTCTACAATGGCCTTAAATTTAGCCAGTTCTTCTTCTGACCTAGGGATATACTTATTATTTTTATAAACACCATCTACTAATACGGCAACAGAAATGCGTTTAATTTTCCCCATGGGTTCACGAATGTGCTGGGTGGTTTTACTTACTTCATAATTAATGACATGGTTGAGTTTGTGTTGTTGATAGGGTTGTGACCCTCCTCCAGGAGGTTGCACCTGCTCTTTAATTTGAGGCACATTAGAGACAATTCCAGGAATGCCAACTGGAATGTTTTCACTCCCCTTACTCGTTTCTTCCATCTTTTGCTCGCTTCTAATGGCTGTCATGTCTGGATCATAAAGCTCCTGAGTTTTTTCCATTTGAGAAAAGTCCATATCCACTGATACTTTAGCAATTACCTTACCTGGCCCTACTGCCCTCTCAAGTAAATCTTCTACCTTCTTTTCTAAAATTTCTTCTACCTTTTGCCGATATTTCAATTCTTCGGCAATAAGTTCTCCCGAAGTTTCTTCTCCTCTTTTCCCAGCCAACATGTGTCCAGCCGTGTCTACAATGACTACATCTTCGGGCCTTAATTGGGGAACGCTGGCCGCAACCAAATTGACAATAGCCTTAACTTGACGCTTAGTTAAGGTTTGGTTGGGGTTTAATTGTAAAAGGACAGAGGCAGAGGGTCTTTTTTCTTCTTCGGTGAAAAGTGTTTCCTCAGGCATAACGATATGGACACGGGCCCATTTTACTTCTTCTAAATTGGCAATTGTTCTTGCCAATTCTCCTTGGAGGGCGCGTTGATAATCAATCTTTTGGACAAAGTCAGTTACGCCTAAATTCATCCGGTCAAAAATCTCAAACCCTATTTGTCCTCCTTTAGGTAATCCCTCACTGGCCAGCTCTAGACGAATTTCATACACCTTATCTTGAGGTACATAAATATCCCTTCCTCCATTTTTTAATTTATACTTTACACGCATTTCTTTCAACCGATTAATAATTGGACCTGCATCCTGGGGAGAAAGGTTGCCATACAACAATTGATATTGAGGTTCTTGTAACCAGAGAAGACTAACAATTAATCCACTTAACAAGAGTGTTCCTGCCGCTGCCAGGGCAATTTTTTGCCCTAAAGATAACTTTTTTAGTTTTTCAATCAAAGCGTTTAATTGCTCCATCATCGTTTACACCTGCATTCTCATAATTTCTTGATAGGCTTCAACTAATTTATTTCTTATTTGCATCATTAACTGAAAGGAAAGATCGGCTTTTTCTAACGCAATCATTACCTGGTGCACATCGGCCTCACCGGCCATAAATTTATCTACTGTCTTTTCTGCCACCTTTTGTTCCTGATCTACACTTTTAAGATAATTTTTGAGAAGATCGCCAAAGGATTGAGGACTAGAGGCCTTTTGTCCTTTTTCCTCTAACTGATTGATATTTAAACCTACTTGACTAAAACTTACCTTGTCTATCATTTTTTCACCTCCTTATTAAACAGCTGAATAAACTTCCCATTTTTCTCTTTCCATTGGATATCTTCTTTGTTAAAAGCAGCTAGAGAATGCCACAAATTATCTGAACTTTTTTCTAAAAGATTATAAAGAGAAACTGCTTTTTTATTTTTTCCCATCTGTTGATAACACAAACACATTTGATAGAGGATGAAATTTTTTTCTTCTTCATCACGACTCATATCTAGAGCGATATGATAATGATTAAGGGCTTTTTTATAATCTTCTTTTTTAAAGAAACATTTGGCTAATAAAAGATAAGCCTTTTTCTTGAGATTTGCTTTTTTTGTTTTGTCCAATAACATCTGCAAGAAGTAAATGGCCTTGTCTAATTCACCCGTATAAAAATAACATTGAGCAAGAGGGAAATAAAGAGATGAATCTTTTGGGCAGGTATTTAAAAAATATAAATAATACGGTAAGGCCTTGCCATATTTTTGCTCCTGATAATAGACCGCAGCGAGTATTTTCGTCCCTTCACATTTTAGCTTAAGGTTCATTGTCTCTTTTAAAAAAGGTTCTAACAAATGTTCTGCGTCAGGATAATAGTTTAAGTCAAAATAAATCTGACCTAAACGCAAGATTATATCTTCGGTAAGAGGTAATCTTTGATAATAATCCAATGCCTCTTCATAAAGACCCTCTTTATAATATGCGTCAGCGATTTTAGGGGTTATTTTCTTCATCTCTGCAGGGGTAAAATAAGATTTATTATCTAGAAAGACCTTAAGAAAGGCAAGATACCTTTGCGAGGTATATAATTCATTTAACCACTCTAGCAAGGTTTCTCTTAAAAGAAGAAGGCAAGATTCTTTTAATTTGCCCCTTGGAAAAAGGCAGAGGTGTTTTTTTAATAATGCAATTCCTGTTTTATATTCATGATGTTTGAGTTTAAACTGGACCATCCGAAAATGGGCCAATTCGGCCAGTTCCCTTAAAGGTGATTTAGAAAGTTCTACATAGGTATCCCACGGATGTCGGTAGGCTTCATAACAGGAGGCAATGGGAATTTTTAGATTGGGCTGCTCTGCACCAATATCAGCCATGCGGAACTTACTGATCCAAGCCTCATCACTCGTAGGGTAGTTCTGAATTACTTGGCAATAAAATGTCAATGCCTTTTTGTATTGTTTGAGTTTTAGGGCAGTATCTCCTGCTTTAACGAGTGCCCTTCTTTTTAATGATGCTTCTTTAAGAAGGGAAGCAGTTTCTTCATATGCCTTTAAGGCCTTTTCATATTCTTCATAGGCAGAAAATACTTCTCCTAGATTAAAGTAAGTACGAGGATGTTTGCGAAGATATGTGTAAGGAGAGACTCCTTTTTTAAAGGCTTCCTGATAAAATTCCCTGGCCGCAACAAGATTTTTAAGGGCCATATAGGCATCTCCTAGGGCAAAACAGATTTCCATGTAAAGCTTGCGATCTTTACAATTCTTTAGGGCCTTTTTGAAACAATAAACGGCCTTATCATATTCTCTTAATTTAAAGGCAATTTTACCTCGTTCATACCAAAAGATATTGATATATCCACTACGTGGATAACCTTGGATGGCGTTATTTAAAATCTTATCAGCGTAGGAAATATCGCCCAATTGGGCATAACTACGGGCTAAAAGTAAGATGGCCCTAGGTGCTTCAGGGAAAAGGGGATAATCCTTAACTGCCTTTTGTAAAACGGCAATAGCCCGCTCGTATTCTCCTAATTGATAATATGCTTCTCCCAAAAGATAAAGGGCATTTTTGACTAAAATATGCTTGGGATAAGCGTTTAAGAACGCTTTTAGCTTAAGGACAGCGAGCTTATATTTTTTCTCTTTAAAGGCCTTCCGTCCCTCTTGATAAAGAGAAGGCACTGCTTGAGCCCTACTAAAGGTAGGTATCCAAAAAAGAGCAATTGCCACAAATATAATGCCAAACCTTTTTGAAAAACAGCACACCATCTTCCTCCTTAGGAGCTTCTTACAGCAATCTCTATGCCAATTGATATTAGGAATAAAAGATGTATAGATGAATGCATATTTTTGATTTGGCTAAATAGTGGTGTGTCAAAAGGACACAACTATCTTTTGTGTCATTAAGGCACAGCCAATTATGAAATACCATATTTTTTCATCTTCCGATACAAAGAGCGGCGGCTAAGCCCTAGGATACGGGCAGCCTGAGAGCGATTGCCTGAAGTGCGTTGTAATACCTTCATAATATATCTCTTCTCCATTTCTGCTAGGGTAGTTTGAGGTTCTTCTTGTGCAGATAAGAATAAAACTGGGGAAGAGACATTTTCTTCTATATATTCTGGAGGTAAGTCTTTTAAAGTGATGTATTCAGTTTGAGTCATAATATAAGCCCGTTCAATCACATTCCGCAATTCTCGGACGTTTCCTTCCCATGGTATTTCTTTTAATCGTTCTATGACCTCAGGTTTTATTCCCTTTATATCCTTACCTATCTGTTTATTAAGCTCGGTGACAAAATATTCGGCCAGGACAGGAATGTCTTCTTTTCTTTCCCTTAGAGGGGGGAGGTGAATATGAATGGTGTTAAGGCGATAAAAAAGGTCTTTGCGGTATTTTCCTTCTTTGACCATTGTTTTTAAATCCCGGTTGGTGGCGGCAATGACTCTTACATCTATCTTTTTTATCTTTACATCTCCTATCCGCTGAATCTCATGCTGTTCCAAGGCCCGTAGGAGTTTTGCCTGTACGGAGAGAGGCAATTCTCCTACTTCGTCTAAAAAGATGGTTCCTCCTGAGGCGATTTCAAATAAACCGGGTTTGTCCCGTGTTGCACCGGTGAAAGCTCCTTTTACATGCCCAAAAAGTTCACTTTCAAGTAGGGTTTCTACTAATCCAGCACAGTTTATAGTAACGAAAGGTTTACTAACTCTGGGACTCAAATTATGAATGGCCCTAGCGATCATTTCTTTACCTGTTCCCGTTTCACCCGTAATAAGCACTGTGGCCGGATACTTGGCGATGTGCTTAATGGTGTTGAAAATTTCTAGCATGGCCAAGCTTTGGCCGACCATACCTTCAAAGGTATATTCCCTTCCAACTTTCTTCTCCAAAAGAGTTACATGTTTTTTTAAAAGCCGATGTTCAAAAAGTTTTTTTAAAATAACTTTCAATTTCCTGAAGTCTATAGGTTTAGTTAGATAATCATAAGCTCCTAATTTGACTGCTTCTACAGCTGTGTCAATAGAGGGATAGCCCGTCAGCATGATAACGTCAATAGAAGGATCAAATTCTTTGATTTTCTTAATTAGTTCAATCCCATCCATACCGGGTAAACGGAAGTCTGTAATAACTAGTTCAACTACGTGTTTAGCAATGATATCTAAACCCTTTTCAGCAGTATAGGCTGTAAAGACTTCATACCCTTCATTTTTTAAAAAATCTTTTATGACTTCGCATACTTGAGGTTCGTCATCAACAACCAGCACCTTATATTTAGTAGCCATTTTTGTTCTCCGCATATTTCGTAGATGTCTTTTAATAGAATTTAATTGCCTTTGCTGTCAAGTTTGTTTTAGGCATGGGAAAGTTTTGCTTAGATTTTAGGCTGCATGGTGTCCCACTTTTGGCATTGGGGGCATTTCCAGGAGAGTTCGGTGGCTTCATAGCCACAATAAGTACATTGATATATATTTTGAGGAAAAGCCTCTTTTGAAATCTGTTCTAATACCTCTATAGCCTTCTCAGTGTTTCCTTCTTCTAGATAAGTCTGGGCCAAAAGTTGTTGGGCGACAATATGAGAAGGTGTCTTTTCTAAGGCAGCCAAAAGGCACTCCCTGGCTCCATTTAATTTCTTTTCGCTGAGATAATATCGGGCCAAAAAGATGGCTGCAAAAATGTTGTGCTCTGGTGCTTTTTCTAATTCGCTAATAAATTTCCTAAAGACCTTTTGACCCTTTATTTCAGACAGATACTTCTCTAACCGCCCAAAGGCTAAAAAGCTATATTCTGGTGAGACAGAGATGGCCTTTGTCCAGGTCTTGATGGCTTTTTTAACGTCTCCCCGCTCAAAATACAGATCTCCTAAATGGAGATAAGCATCTACACACTTTTCATTAATTTTAATAGCTTTTTTATAATGGTCTTCAGCTTTGTCTTTTTCCCCTTCTGCCTGCAATTTTTTGCCCATCTCGGTTTGAAAGTGGGCCAGCATTAAGCTGTAGTCTTCTTTAAAAATCTTAGCCAACTTTTCAATTACCTTAAAGGCTGCCTCCCAGTCTTTAAGGGTTTGATAAACCTCAGCCAATTCTAGGTACGCCTCCTTTTTATGGGGAGCACGACGAATAACTTCTCTAAAGGTATTAATGGCCCGATCTAAAAATCCTCCTTTTTTATAGTCTAAAGCCAAGTCATAGAGGGCCTGAAGCCGTATATTTGCATCTAAGTGCGGACGCGTGATGATACTCTGGTGAATACGAATGGCCCGTTCAATTTCTCCTTTGTCCCGAAAGAGGTTGGCGAGGGCAAAATAGGTTTCTATGGTATCCGTATCAAATCTGACTGCCCTCATAAAAGATTCAATAGCCCGGTCCGGCTCGTTAGAAAGCATGTAGCGAAAGCCCGTTAAAAAGGCAATTTGGCTTTCTTTGGCCTTTTTTATATGCTTGGGCGTAAGTCGTTTACCAAGGAGAATACCAGAAACAAAACCAAAAAGGAGGGCTATGGCGATGTAAAAATAAATATAGGGCATTTAACCTTCCTCTTTTTCCTCTTGGGTTGCGGCCAGTTCCTTTTCCTCCGTTAAAGGCAGATTACGCAAAGAATCTAATTCTTCCTTGAGTTGTTTAATTTCTCTATTTTTGGCCCTTACCTCTTTTGCCTTTGTTAGCCAGCCTTTAAAGGTATAGGCCACACCAAATACAACTCCTAGAATAAAAGTCAGAATAATTAAAAGATAAAGAGGTATAGACACTGTGAACGTCTTTACATAGAGATCTAAACTAAGCTGGACAACTTGGTTCATCGTCTGAAGGTTTTGGATCATAAAAACCACTACTACCGCCAAAACCGCTGCCCAAAAGATTGCCTTAAGCCAACGCATTTACCTTTCCTCCTCTTCCTTTAATCTATCATAATAAGGCTTTAAACGCTTATATGTAACCTTTAGATGTTCAGGGATGACTCTTACCTCACCAAGCACGGTCATAAAGCTGGTATCTCCTATCCAGCGGGGGACAATATGAAAGTGCAAATGCTGTTCTACCCCAGCACCAGCCACCTTACCAACATTTAGACCAACATTAAACCCATCGGGATTCATTTCCTGTCTAAGAAAGCTTAAAGAAGCCTGTATTTTGAGCATTAGATCTGTCAACTCTTCTAGCGTCAATTCATCTAAAGAATACACATGTCTTATGGGTGAAACCAAGAGGTGACCATTATTATAAGGAAACTTATTCATCATCACCATTGTCAACCGGCCCTTAAACAAGATCAAATTTTCTTCATCTGTTCCCTTCCGCTGGTGAGGACAAAAGATACAACCCTCTTCTTTCTCTCCCAGGATGTACTCCATACGCCATGGTGCCCATAGGACCTTCATAGACCCTCCTTTATAACTTGATTAACTCTATTTTTCCCCAAGCCGTAAGATATTTGCTTAAAATAATAACCACTCCCTGAATGCCTTCTATCTTTTGGGCAAAGGCAATAGCTGCCTGCAGGTCTTCCTTTTTCTTCACCAGATTGCCAATAGCCGTAGCCGCAGCATCGGCAAGGGCGGCATCAGGTGCAATGACGGTAACGGCATCGGCTTGTCCTTGACTAAGTGAGTGTCCAATTTTGGCTGAAGAGGTACACACAGAAATAGCATTAGAAGGATGTATCTTTAATCCTATTCGCCCACTTAAAGGAGAATCACCCGCAAAAATGGCAATGTTTACTGGCCGTTTAATGCTTAAATAAATATCACCCCCGTTTTCCACAATAACCTCTTCTGAAAACTGGTTTAAATACTCACCCACGGCCTGGGCCATTGCTCCGGCCACGGCCGCCATTGGGCCTACGCCCGCATTTTGAGCGGCCCTTAGCATCCGTTGCACTATTTTAGGGGCAAATGGATCATAAGGCAAGGGGGAGAAGCTTTTTTGAAAAACAGGATAAAGAGAGATATATCTTTCCAACTGTGCCCGATACTTAAAGACTGCTTCCCTGGCCTCTTTTGTTAGGTCCTGCCTTGCCTGGATAAACAGATCAGTTTCTTTGACCGTGATGGCAAAGCTAACCAGATCTGTCCAGCACCACTGACGGTAAAATCGGTCTTTAAGAGTGTGGTAATTCATTTCTTAACTGCACTGCATTATAACCCAATACAGTGTTGACATGCGTGATAAATACTTTTGTAGGCTTGACCCGCAGATGAGTCGGTAGAGACACTAAAGTGCCGGCTGGTTTTAATTGAAAATATACGGGACAAGTGCCACGGTGTTTAGAAAGCACTCCTTTTAAGCGCAAAAGCTGTTCTCGTTTTACCGCGTCTTCTTGTAATACAATGAGAATACTCTTAGGTTTGTTTCTTTCTTTTTTTTCTATCTTCTTTTGTTTAAGTAGGGCCTTTAATTTTTCCCTGGCTTCGGCCAGGAAATAGACCTTATCAGCAATAATCTTAACCGTGTTTTCATCCTTACTTAGATGACCAGTAACAAAAATAGGCTGGTCAGAATTAAAATACTCCCTCGTCTCACGGTAAAGGTTACTAAAGACAATTACTTCTACCTTTCCTCGTAGGTCTTCCAAGGTAACAAAGCCCATGCGTTCTCCCTTGCGAGAAGTAGTTTCTTTAAGGGCAGTAACGATACCTCCAAGCATGACAGGGGTGTGGTCAGCTAGATTTTTTAACTCCTCGGTATTGGTATTGCTTAGTTCCTTGAGTGTTTCTTCATAGCCTTTAAGAGGATGTCCAGTAAGGTAAAAGCCAAGTGCTTCCTTCTCATACGCAAGCCTTAAATCCTCACTCCACTCGTCTACATCTGGCAGTTCCAAAGTTTTTTCCTGTGATTTCCCACTTAGGTCAAATAGGCTTAACTGAAGGGCGTTATTTTGTTGTTTTTTTGTCTGGATCTTTTCCATAACATCACTCAAGCCCATCATCAGTTGGGCCCGCTTATGCCCAAGGCTATCAAAGGCACCGGCCTTGATCAAGGCTTCAATAACCCGTTTATTAACTTTTTTTAGATCCACGCGTTCACAAAAGTCTATAAAAGACTTAAACGGCCCTTCCTCTCGTGCCTTTAAGATATAAGGTACGGCAGCGGTGCCCACATTTTTAATTGCGGCTAGGCTGAACCGAATCTTCCCGTCCTCTACGATAAAATCTAGCTCACTCTTATTGATGTCTGGGGGTAGGATTTCTATTCCCCTGTCCTGACAGGCAACGACATATTTGACCACTTCATCCATAGACCCCATTTCGCAGGTCAAAAGGGCGGCCATGAATTCCAGGGGGTAATGTGTCTTTAAATAGGCTGTACGGTAGGCAATTAAGGCATAGGCGGTAGAGTGAGATTTGTTAAAGCCATAACCGGCAAATTTCTCAATCAGACCAAAAATGTATTCTGCCTTTTCTCTAGGCACACCGTTTTTCACTGCCCCTTCAATGAAACGACTTCGCTCAGCTGCCATAAGCTCTGGTTTCTTTTTGCCCATGGCCTTGCGTAGGATGTCAGCCTGTCCCAAGGTATAACCAGCTAGCTTCACGGCAATACGCATGACCTGCTCTTGATATAAAATGACGCCATAGGTTTCCTTTAAAATAGGTTCAAGCTGAGGTAAGGGATATTGAATGGGTGTTTTGCCATGCTTGCGGTTGATAAAGTCATCCACCATTCCACTTTCCAAGGGGCCAGGACGATAAAGGGCAATAAGGGCGATTAAATCCTCAAAGCAGCTTGGTTTTAACCGCCGCAAGAGCTCCCGCATACCCGAACTTTCAAGCTGAAACACCCCGGCCGTATCTCCTTTACAAAGCAACTTATAGGTTGGTTTGTCATCAAGAGGAATGGATGAAAGGTCAAGTTTTATCCCTTTATGCTTTTCAATCAGATCAAGTGTCTTTTGAATAACGGTAAGGGTTTTAAGGCCTAGAAAGTCAAATTTAATTAACCCAACCTTTTCCACACCCTTCATGTCAAACTGGGTGACCACTTCACCCTTGCTTCCACGATAAAGGGGCAGGTAATGCACCAAGGGCTTGTCGTCAGAAATGACCACACCCGCAGCGTGGGTAGAGGCATGCCGTGGCAGACCCTCTAAAAGCTGAGCAATTTCCAAAAGCTGCTTAACCTTCGGATCCTGCTCAGCCAACTCTTTAAGCTGAGGTTCACTTTTAATGGCTTCTTTAAGGGTAATATTTAAGACTGGTGGGATTAGCTTAGCAATCTTATCTACCTCTTGATAAGGCATATCTAGGGCACGACCTACATCCCTAACGACAGCCCGTGCTTGCATCTTACCAAAGGTAATGATCTGGGCGACATGTTCCTTACCCCCATACCTGCGCATGACATACTTAAGTACCTCTTCCCGCCGGGCCATACAGATGTCAGTATCTATATCTGGCATGCTTTTGCGCTCTGGGTTTAAAAACCGCTCAAAGAGAAGACCATAGGGTAGGGGGTCTATTTCGGTAATATCCAAGGCATAGGCGACTAAACTTCCAGCGGCTGAACCTCGCCCTGGGCCTACGGGAATGCCCTTTTTCTTGGCATAGCTGATAAAGTCAGCCACAATCAGAAAATACCCGGCAAATCCCATTTCGGTAATGGTCTTTAATTCATACTCAAGTCGTTCCCAATAAGGTCTTTGTGCTTCTTCTGAAAGCCCTCTTTGTTCTAACTTTCGCTTCAATCCCTGCTTGGCCTCTTTATAAAGGTAACTCTCTAAGGTGTCTCCTTTAGGCACAGGGAAGACAGGAAAGTGATAAGTACCCATATCCAGCGTCAAATTGCACCTTTCGGCAATGAGCAAGGTGTTTTTGATGGCCTCTGGCACCTCCTTGAAGGCTACCTTCATTTCCTGTGGCGACTTAAAATAAAATTCATCTGTAGAAAAGCGCAGACGGTTTTTGTCATTAATGTTTTTGCCGGTCTGAATGCAAAGTAAAATGTCGTGGGCAAAGGCGTCTTCTTTGTTAAGATAATGGCAGTCATTGGTTGCCACTAAGCCAAGGCCATATTCCTTGGCCAGTTTGATAAGACCTTTATTAGCCACCTCTTGTTCTGGAATTTTATTTGACTGCAATTCCAAAAAAAATTTTTCTCGGCCAAAGATATCTAGGTATTCTTCTAAAGCCTTTTTAGCTGCATCTTCATTACCTTGGACAAGAAGCTCTGGGATTTCTCCATGCAGACAAGCGCTTAGGGCAATAAGGCCTTTATGATACTGCCTTAAAAGTTGCTTATCCATCCGTGGCTTATAATAAAATCCATCTAAGTAGGAAATGCTTACCAGTTTTAACAGATTGCGATATCCTTCTTCATTCTCGGCCAAAAGGACAAGGTGATAAAGCCTTTCCTTGCCAGCCTTCTTTTTATGATCTTTTGCCAAATAAACCTCACAGCCAATGATAGGTTTTAAATCATACTCCTTAGCTGTTTCATAAAATTCAATCACACCAAAGAGATTACCGTGGTCAGTCATGGCCACGGCCGGCATGCCAAACTCCTTGGCCTTCTTCATCAAATCGTTAAGCCGGATTGCTCCATCCAAAAGGCTATATTGTGTATGTACATGCAGATGGATAAAATCACCCATTGGTTACTCCTTATTATTTAAGTGCCTTTTCAGAGATAGAATACTACCACATGCCTTTGTTTAACACAAGGAGGTTAAATCTTCTCCAAATCTGCGATTGATTTTTTTAAAAAAGATATTTTAGACAGAATTATCCTTATCCTTCTAAAAAAATTATATGCCAGGGTCTCGCTTATACGGTCAAGGATCTTCACTTGCTGCGGACTTGCCCTTGACCACTAAGCGAGCAAAGGCGCTAAAGTTATAATTGGCCTTGAAGAAAAGATAAGTATGTTTTCAATTTATGATTGATTTTTAAAAGGCACTTGGGAAAGAGAGATTGTGAAGGATGAATTATATACCCACCCAGAGAATTTTACCCCGGCCCCATCACGGGGCCAGGAAGGTTTTATTGCTCTTTTGCCTTTTTGGTCTCTTCTATAATCTTTTCTGCTAGAGGCCCAGGTACTTCTTCATAGTGGGAGAATTCCATGGTGAAGGAAGCCCGTCCACCCGTAATAGAGGTAAGATCAGAGGCATAGGTAAGAATTTCAGCCATAGGCACAAGGGCTGTAATAATTTGATATTTTGACTTTGATTCAAAACCTAAAACCTTTCCCCGGCGGCTATTTATATCTCCAATAACATCACCCATGAGTTCTTCAGGCACGGTGATGGTTAATTTCATAATGGGTTCAAGCAAAATGGGTTTGGCTTCCATAAAGGCCTTTTTAAAGGCCATAGAACCGGCAATCTGA
This sequence comes from Candidatus Desulfofervidaceae bacterium, assembly GCA_027064585.1. Lineage (GTDB taxonomy): Bacteria > Desulfobacterota > Desulfofervidia > Desulfofervidales > Desulfofervidaceae > JAGHCL01. Next base: position 52,821 of record JAMOPI010000011.1, read on the forward strand.
AAGGCCAAGTCAGAGGAATCTACTGGGTGGTAACTACCATCAAAGAGGGTAACTTTGACATCCACCACTGGGTATCCAGCCAGAATACCCTCTTCCATCGCTCCACGAATGCCCTTTTCTACGGCAGGAATATAGTTTCTTGGAATAACACCACCAACAATCTTGTCCACAAATTCAAACCCCTCTCCCCTTGGCAAGGGTTCAATTTCAATCCAGGCATCACCATACTGACCCCGTCCACCGGTCTGTTTTTTATACTTACCCTGGGCTTTGGCCTTACCCTTAATGGTTTCTTTGTAAGGAATTTTAGGGGCCTTTAGGTTTACCTCTACATTGTATTTCCGTTTCAGTTTTTCTATCGTATTTTCAATGTGTAACTGACCTGTACCAGAAAGGAGTAATTCCTTAGTTTGAGGATCGCGTTGCAAACGCAGAGATGGATCCTCTTCGGATAATTTTACAAGTGAGGAATGGATCTTCTCTTCATCTCCTTTAGACTTGGGTTCAATGGCAAAAGAAATGACCGGTGGCAACGGCTCGGCTGCCTTAAAGACAATGGGATTCTTTTCATCACATAAGGTATCTCCAGTGAGGGTATCTTTGAGTTTGGCCACGGCGGCAATCTGGCCGGCAGTTACGCCTTGCAGAAAACGTTGCGTTTTTCCTGCTAAAGCAAAGATTTGACCTATCTTTTCCTTATGTCCCTTAGTAGCGTTTAGGACCGTGCTGTCTGCACTAAGTTGGCCTGAAAAAACCCTAAATACGCTAATCCGGCCAGCAAATGGATCAGAAATAGTCTTGATAACCAGGGCAGAAAAGGGCTCATTAGGATCAGGTCTTCTTTTTATCTCCTTTTGGGAATCATCAGGATCATATCCAACGACTGCTCCTCTATCTAAAGGAGAAGGTAAGCACTGATTTACCAGATCTAGTAATAGGTGAGTACCAATGTTTAGAGTGCCAGACCCGCAAAGAATGGGCATAAATGCCTTATTAAGGGTGCCTTTACGCAGGGCCTTTTGCCACTCTTCGTCTTTTATCTCTTCTCCCTCTAAATACCTTTCCAAGAGACTGTCATCGGTCTCAGCCAAAAATTCTACCATCTTTTCCCTAAATTCCTCGGCCTTATCTTTATATTCATCAGGGATTTTCCCCTTTTTGAACTTGCCTGAGCCATCCTTCTGGTAAACCCAAGCCTCCATGGTTAACAGGTTGATAATTCCCGCAAAACTTTCCCCTTCTCCTAAGGGCAGACATACAGGAACGGCCTTTAAGTTAAGCATGTTGTTTAGCTCTTCAATGACTTTCTCAAAAGAGGCGTGTTCTTTATCCATTTTTGAAACAAACCCGATATAGGGAAGGCCATATTTATTGGCATAACCTAAGATTTTCTCTGTTTGAAACTTTACCCCTTCTGCTCCATCTATGACCAATATAACTCCATCTGCTCCTTGAAGGGCAATAATTGTCTCCGAAAGGAAGTTATCATCGCCTGGAGTATCAATAAGCGTAACTTCACATTCCTTCCAGCTATACGGGTGAAAGGCCGCACTAATAGACATGTGTCTTCTCGCCTCTTCTGGTTCATAATCCAGCACACTATTACCCTTTTCCACACTACCCAGTCGCTCTGTTGCCTTGGCTGTAAAAAGCATGGCCTCTGCCAGAGAAGTTTTACCCGATCCTCCAGGTGCAATAAGAGCAATGTTGCGTAATTTTTGGATGTTATTACTCATTTTTTCCCTCCTCAAAAGGAATCGCTTTTTTACTTTAAGGAACTACTGCCAACGAGCGTTTTTCCTTTTCTAAAGCCGTTAATCTTAAGCTAATTTTCCTGAAAACAAATTGTGCATCTTCCTTCGCCGGCAGATAGTTGTGTTTTCTCCCCTTTACTTCTACACGGACCAGAGAAGGTGCTACATACTTTACTTTAATTACTACTAGGCTATTGTTATAAAGAGAACGAACTTTTACACTTCTTTCTAAATCAGTAGCATTTACCTCTTCAATGGTCATCGGTAAGGTCTTTAACAGCTTTGTGATGGCAATTACAGCATCAGACTGAGAGACCATAAAGGTGTCTTTGAAACAACACTCTTTATAGGCTGACATAACCTGTGTTCCTCCTACTCCCATTACACTTCCAGCAATCATGGGTAAGGAACAGCTGCTAAAAAGGGCATAGGCTAATCCTAAAAAGGTTAAGAAAAGATATGTTCTCATTGATAATTACTCCTCTTTCTTTTTCACGGCCTTAGTTTTAATCAGATTTACTGTATCTTCTAAAACAGGGAATACATGTTCTCTTATATCCCCAGCTACGGCCACAGCCATTAAAGGCTCGGCTATTTTAAACACTCCCTCACGCACTTTAATAAGAATTTCAACAATCCCAGGTGCCTTCTTTTTTTCTTCTATGATTTGCTTAACCATCTGGTGATCCACTTCTACTTCTAGTCTTTCTACGGATCTTCCATTACTACGTGCAAATCCTCTTACGACCCCTAAATGGAAGGCAATCATACCTACTTTAGAGAAATCAGGATGGTTTTTAATTTCCTCTACCAATTCATCTAGGCTTATATCCTTCATGCTAATACTACCTTTAAAATCTCTTTGGTTGGATTAACGACATCAAGTCTTACCCTGATTTTATCTCCCTGTTGAAATTTCCCCTTTGCTCCTAGTAGTTCTGTTTCTATGAGATACTCAGGTAAGAGGAGACGGTATCCGCGCGTGGTCTCTTCAAGCACATATGCGTCTATATGTTCCTTTACATGCTGTTTTAGATAAGTTAGAATCCAGTATTTGATGCGCCTAGAGCACACAACCCCGGTACGATGAATGATTTCTTCAAAATGAGGAATGAGAAAGGAGAGTTCTGTTTCTGCATATAGAGGCTCTCCTCTTTGCAAATAATGAATAAGCTGTCTTTGCATAATCATATCCAGGTAGCGTCTCAAAGGAGAGGTAATGCTGGTATATTTGTCTAGACCCAGAATGTGGTGAAATCCAGGCTTTGTGTCTAGGACAGAACGGTTAAGAAGCTTCCTTTGTAGATAAAGAACGAAAAGATCCTGTGAGGTTCCGTTCATTATGCGTTCACGGGGAGGGAGTTGGGCACGATAAAGGGCAGGAATGCCTTTTTCATACATAAAAGAGGCAGCAAGATAATTGGCCATAATCATAAATTCCGCTACCAAAACGCGCGCTGGCTGTTCAGGATTGCGCTGCTTTATATCTACTACCTGGTCAGCAGAGAAAGAAAAGACTAATTCTGGCAATGCGATAACCAATCCTCCTTGCTTAAGTCTTTTTTCTCTAAATTTCAGTGCTAGCTGGTATAGAATATTGAAAGTTTCATCTTCTGTCAACAAATTATTTACCTCATCATAGATAAAATGCCGATCTATTTTGATAATACCTGGGACGATCTCGTAACGAATAATATCTGCCTGTTTATTTAATGTCACTAAAAAACTTAAAGACGGCTTTGGGCCTCCCTTTTTCAAACTTGCCAGATGTTCTGATATTCCCTCTGGGAGCATAGTAATCTTTTGGTCAGGGAGGTAAATGGTTGTGCCTCGTTCTTTAGCCTCTTCGTCTAAAGGACTTCCCTGCGTGATAAAAGGACTTAGATCAGTGATGTGGATGCCGACGAGATAATATTGTCCATCCTTTTTTAAAGAAAGGGCATCGTCATAGTCCTTTGTTTCTGGCCCATCAATGGTGAAGGTATAAACGTCCTGCAAATCCCTTCTTTTTTCGCTAAAAAAGGGGGGGGAGTTAATTAAAATTCGGGCAGCTGCTTTAACTTCATCTGAGAATTGGGTAGGGATGTGAAAGCGATGAAGAAGTATATTTTCGTGTTTAGAAAAGACTCCTAGTTTGACCAAAAGTAAAAAAGGCTGATCTTCTGTATTAAGCCCAGCCTTTTCTAAAATTTCTCTTGCCAGTTTTGCCTGCGGGGCTTCATCTCGCCAAAAGCACCACTCTTTTATTACTTTAATATATTCTTCAGCTTGTGCTGGTGATTCAACCTTTTCGCCCTGCCAGACGGCCTTAAACCAACTGGCTGCCTCTTCTACCTTACGTTTTTTCTCTGCCTCTTTAGTCCTTTGGGTAAGGATTTCTTCTACCCGCTCCTGTGACTGGACTTCAAAGACATTTCCCCTTAGTTTAAAATGCAGCCGATCGGCAAAAAGTGCCCTAAAAATGGCACTCTCTTGGGCAGAAGAGGTAGTTTCAGGGAAATAAAACTCGGCCAACTCTCTAGGCGTATAAGTGCCACCTTCAGAGACTAAAAGTTCCCAAAGGGCCAAGACATCTATCTCTTTGGCCAGACTCTCACGCTTAGCAATTTCGGCTCTTAATTTCTCTAAAAGGACTTCACGAGGTTGGTTTAAAGGAAGACATTCTTTAGAAATTAGGCAGATGCGACTTTTACTTAAGACAATTTCACGATTATTGATATTTAACAGACGAACTTTACCTTTTTTTTCTTCTAGACAAATGGAAGTGATAATCTTTTGGGCATCTATATATTCAACTATCCTGCCTTCCATTTTGCTATTGAGCTTACAATGCATATAGATGAATGTCAATTGGTTGATGGATCCCAAAATCCGGGATTGATTTATAGTATTCGTAAAAAATGATGAGTTCCCTTCCTCCTTACTTAACAGAAATTATACGCCAAGGTTTCGTTAAGTGGTCAAGGGTCTACGCTCGTTGCTCGCTATGGGTCTGCGCCTAAAGGCGCAGGCTGCGCCCTGCGGGCTTGCCCTTGACCACACTCGGCCCTGACAAAAAAGATCACAAAAGAGGAAGGGAAAAAGAAAATTTCCTTTTTCCTTCTGGCCTCAAAAAGAAAATTGCGCCGAAGCGAGCGAGGTCAAGGCAGTTCATCAGTTACCCGCATGGCTTGGCCTTGACTGCTAAGCGAGCGAAGGCGCTATAATTATGATTGGGCTTGAGGAAAAGATAAATGTTTTCTCACCTTTTAGGTGAAAGGTATTTTTTTTAAAAAAATGTTTATTACAGCACACTTACGGGGTTTCTTGTCGGGTAATTGCGGATTTTGGCTAAATTTTTAAACTTGCCTTTGTCTAGAGACATCTGTTAGACTGCTCTTACTACTAGCGCTAAAGGAGGTTAAAAAATGGACTGGAAGCTTTTTTTAACCGTTTTTGTAACGGTGTTTCTGGCTGAGTTAGGAGATAAGACGCAATTAGCTACTCTGGTCTTTGCCGCCCAAAGCGGAAGAGTGTGGGCCGTATTTTTGGGCTCAGCCTTGGCTCTTATTACCTCTTCTTTTATGGGAGCCTTTTTGGGAGCATATATTAGTGGCTACCTCTCTCCTAAATGGATAAGGCTTATAGGGGGAAGCCTTTTTATTGTTATAGGACTTTTTATGGTGTTTAAGCAGTAAGGGTGCTTCCTTCCTTGGCACACAACTCTTTTAGACGGTCTGTTGCCTTTAGTAAAATCTCTCTTTCTCCCTTATAGCTACATGCGGAAATGGCCTTTTCTATGGGGAACCACCTCACTTCTTCTACTTCAAAGTCATGTTGAGAAATATCGCCTTTAAGGGCCTTAATTAGAAAAAAGTGTACTTTTTTTCTTACCTTCACCTTTTCTAACGGATGAAAGAACCAGTATTGAATGGTGTCAATCTTTTCTATTACCTCTCCCTCGAGTCCAGCTTCTTCTTTAACTTCTCTTAAGGCCGCTGTAGTGATCCTTTCTCCTGGTTCTACCCATCCCTTAGGCAGACTCCAAACATCCTGTTGCTTAAAGGACACATGGCGACAAAGAACGACCTCTGGTGTCTTTCCCTGACACCGATAAACCACCCCTCCAGCCGAAACTTCAAACTTAATCCGCTTGTTCATCTTCTTCCCAATACTGCGCACAAGCAGTCTCTGATTCCCAGACCGTAACACACTTAAGCATGACATGTGTAGGCAGTAATGGCCTTATTTCATGGAAAAGATATTGGGCGATAAGTTCAGAGGTAGGATTTTGTTTGTCAAAAGGAGGCACTTCATTAAGATAGGTATGATCTAGCTTATCAAGGCAGATATTTACTAAATCCTTTAACTCCTTAAAATCCATGACCATACCTAAAGGGTTAAGCCCTTTGGCCACAACCTCCACCTCTACCTTCCAATTATGCCCGTGTAAGGCCTCACATTTACCCTGATAATCACGCAAACGATGGGCCGCGGAGAAATGGGCGATAACTCTTAAGGCATACATAACTTTCCTTTAATGAAAAATACAGAAAATGTCAACCGTTGATGCGGCTGTGTGGGCTAAAGATAAAATAAACACGGTAAAGGCCAATCCCTGAGTTTTTCTTTGACAAGTATAAAAAAATAAACTATAAAAGTGCCTATCCTAAGAGAGAGCAAGGAGGTTAGTTAAGAATGCCAGTGAAGGTAATGGAAGAGTGGTTCTATTATGGACCGATTAGGAAGGGAGCGCGGCCTTTGGTGGACATGCTCAATGCCTGGGCCTCTGTGGGGGTAGATGTAAGGAATATTCCGGACAGAAGGGGGCTATTAAACAGATTTATAGGTGCACAT
>JAMOPI010000012.1 GCA_027064585.1 Candidatus Desulfofervidaceae bacterium
TTCAAAAAATGGATGCGGGAGGCGGTAGGATTTTTATTTGCTCTTTTTGTCTTGATCTGGAATGAGCAATATGAAAAGCAATTGGGGCCGGTTGGAAGCTAAAACAGAGTTTTTCAGGGACGACTAAACTATTTTTAAGCAAATAGAAGGATTTCTTGCAGAGGGGATGGAGCTATGTTATAGTCTTTATAAAGATAAAGGAGATGTTAGGATGATTAGACAACCCATTGTCGCTGGTCAGTTTTATCCAGATAGCCCAGAGCTACTTAAGCAGTATCTAGACCGATATATAGTTAAGTCTAAACAAAAGGAGCCGGCCTTAGGGGCAGTATGCCCTCACGCAGGCTATATATTTTCGGGAGGGGTAGCCGGGGCCGTATATGGCAAGCTAGCCATCCCAGATACAGTCGTTATTTTAGGGCCAAATCATACAGGTATCGGTGATCCCTTTGCGGTTATGGCTGAGGGAGTATGGGTTACCCCTTTGGGCGAGGTAGAGATAGAAGAAAAACTGGCTGCACTTATCTTAAATGAAACAGAACTTTTTAGCCCAGATGTAAATGCCCATCGTTATGAACATTCCATAGAGGTACAATTGCCCTTTTTGCAATACTTTAAGAAAGATTTTCGTTTTGTGCCCATCGTTTTGTCCCATACCTGGTATAGTAATTGTGAATTATTGGGTAATGCCCTTGCCAGAGCAATAAAGAATTTTGGTCAACCAGTGCTTATCATTGCCAGTAGTGATATGACTCACTATGAACCTGATAAACAGGCAAGGGTAAAAGATAAGATGGCCATTGACCAGATCTTGGCCCTAGATCCAGCAGGGCTTTATGAGGTTGTGCATACTAACAACATTACTATGTGTGGTATTATTCCGGCCACCGTCATGCTGGTTGCCTCTAAACAGTTGGGTGCACAAAAGGCAGAGCTTGTGCATTATGCTACTTCTGGAGATATTTCTGGTGATTATGGCAGTGTTGTTGGATATGCTGGTATCATCGTCAAATGAAGGGGAGAGAAATGAGTAAGGTTGTTACGCGCTTTCCACCAAGTCCAACCGGCCATTTGCACATCGGTGGGGCGAGAACTGCTTTGTTTAACTGGCTTTTTGCCAGACACCATCATGGCAAATTTGTTTTAAGGATTGAGGATACAGATAGGGTTCGCTCTAAACCAGAATATGTAGACGACATTCTCGCTGGCCTAAAGTGGCTTGGTCTTAACTGGGATGAAGGTCCTTATTTTCAATCCCAGCGCATGGAAATTTATAAACAACACATTGAAAAGCTCCTCGCCGAAGGAAAGGCTTACTACTGCTATTGTACGCCGGAGGAGTTAGAAAGAAAACGTAAAGAGGCCATGGCCAGAGGGGAAAAACCTCGTTATGATGGCACTTGCCGATTTAAAAACCTCCCCCCCAAACCAGGGGCAGTAGTGCGGTTTAAGAGCAATCTTGTGGGAGAAACAGTCGTCAATGACCTTATTCATGGCCCTATTGTATTTAACAATGCCGAATTAGACGATTGGATTCTCCAGCGCAGTGATGGCACGCCGACATACAATTTTGTCGTAGTAGTGGACGATGCCACCATGGGTATCACGCATGTCATCAGGGGTGATGACCATATTAATAATACCCCAAAGCAAATCCAGCTTTATGAGGCCCTTGGGTATGAACCACCAGCCTTTGCCCATGTGCCCATGATTTTAGGACCAGATAAGACCAAATTAAGTAAAAGACACGGTGCGGCCTCGGTGCTTGAATATAAGGAAATGGGCTTTTTACCTGAAGCCATGGTCAACTTCTTGGCCCGCCTTGGTTGGTCCTATGGCGATCAGGAAATTTTTAGCCTGCAGGAGCTCATTGAAAAGTTTGATATTAAACGCATTGGCAAGTCAGCGGCGGTGTTTAATCAGGAAAAACTTCTCTGGCTCAATGCTCATTACATTAAAGAAACACCGGATGAAAAACTGGCTGATTTGCTAGTGCCTTTTTTAGAAAAGAAGAAATATCCACCTGCCCCTAAGGAATATGTTGTCAAGGTGGTGCAGACCCTGAAGACAAGGGCCAAAACCCTGGTTGAAATGGCGGAGATGGCCGACTTTTATTTTCTTGAAGACATTGCCTATGACCCCAAGGCCGAAAAAAAGTTTCTGGTGCCAGAGGTAAGGCCGGCCCTAGAAGAAATGCTTAAGGCCATGCAGCAAATGCCATCCTTAAATGAAGAACAACTTGAGCAAGTCTTTAGGGCAATCCAGCAAAAATATGGTCTCAAACCCCGCAACTTTGCGCAGGCCATTCGCGTTTCCCTTACAGGGCGCACTGTTAGCCCGGGCCTCTTTGAGGTCATGACCGTTTTGGGTAAGGAACGGGTGATCAAGCGCCTGAAAGCGGGCATTGATAGGATAAAATGAAGGGTTGACCTCTTACTACCATGCAGCAGTTGATAGAATCCCCCCTTTCTCCTATCACGCAGCAGTTGATGGATATTTATAACACCCTTTATCAGCACTTTGGCCCCCAACACTGGTGGCCAGGGGAGACTCCTTTTGAAATTACGGTAGGTGCCATTTTAACGCAAAACACGGCCTGGAGGAATGTAGAAAAGGCCATTTTAAACCTAAAAAGGGCGGGTCTTTTAGCACCAGAGGCCCTTTATAGACTGCCTTTACCCTATTTAGCCACGCTTATTCGGCCAGCGGGATTTTTTAATTTGAAGGCCAAGCGCTTAAAAAACTTTCTGGAATTTTTATTTAAAGAATATGAAGGTGACTTAGACCGCATGTTTAAAGAAGATACCAACACCTTACGGGAAAAACTGCTTAAAGTACGGGGAATTGGTCCTGAGACGGCCGACAGCATCCTTCTTTATGCTGGAGGCAAACCCACCTTTGTCGTAGATGCCTATACCAGACGCATCCTCTCTCGTCACAACCTCATTTCTGAAGAGGCCGATTATGAAGAGATAAGAAGTTTCTTTATGGATCACCTCCCGGAAGACGCTGGTCTTTTTAACGAATACCACGCCCTCTTAGTGGCCTTGGGCAAGACATACTGCCGCCCAAAGCCTTTATGTGAAAAATGTGTCCTGAAAGATTTATTTTAAATATAATTAGCTAAACAGCAAGATGTCCACCCAGCTGGCCAAAGGTCTTTGGGCAAGCCCGGTGGGAATATGAAAATCGCTAAATCTTCTCTAATTCCCGACTGGCCTTAAAGGTAACAGTGGCATAGGCCGGCACGTGGATCATTTCACCTGTAGCTGGATGTTTGACCCGTTTGGACTTACGTAATACTGGCTGCCACTTGCCAAAGCGTACAATCTTAACCTCTTCACCTTGTTGCAGGCGCGTTTTTATAATGTCCAGTGTTTCGTTAACCACGTCTTTAATCAACAATTTAGGTAATCCCATTTGTTTATGAATGTGTTCTATGATGTCTTTCTTCGTCATTTTCATCACCTCACCGTGATTTGAAATTGCTTTAATATTTTATTTACGATCGTTTTATGGATTTTTTCTACCTCTTCATCAGTAAGTGTGCGGTCAGGAGCACGATAGACAAGACGATAAGTTAAACTTTTAGTTCCTTCAGGGATTCCTTTTCCTTGATAAACATCTATGATAGAAATTTTTTCTAAGTAAGATACCTTTAGGTCAAAAACAAAATCCTCTATCTCCTGGGCTACAAAGTCCAAGGGTACAATAAAGGCGGCGTCTCTACTGGTAAAGGGAAACTTAGGTAGAGGTTTAAACCGTTTTTGGTCAGGCATACAACCAAGCAGGGCATCAATATCCAGCTCAAACACAAAGGCCGTATATTTTAAATCCCAAGCCTCTTGTACCTCAGGATGAATTTCACCTAAATAACCAATAGTTTTATCCTCTTTAATTACATAGGCCGACCGCGCCGGATGCAGATAGGGAATGTCTTCCTGAAAGACAAATTTTACTCCTTCTATTCCTATAGCCTTAAGTAGGGCTTCTATGTTGCCTTTAAGGTCATAAAAATCTGCCTCTTGGGGAGGATTAAAGTGCCAGGAGAAATCATAGTGATAACCACTTAAGATACCACCTAATTTATATCTTTCTTCAGGAAGATTATTTTCTTTGTGTTGGAAAAAGACCTTACTCAACTCAAACAACCGCAGATGACTAATCTGCTGACGCCTGTTGTAATCACAGGCCTCTAATAGGCCAGGGATAAGGGTAGAACGCATGACCGCCCGCTCGCTGGTAAGGGGATTAAGGAGTTTTGGTACCTTACGTAAAGGGTGATTTTGAGGAAGACGCAACTTATCAAAAATTTTAGGATCAATAAAAGCATAAGTAATGACTTCTGACCAGCCCAACCCGGCCATGATGTCTTTGATCTGTTCCCGAATCTTTTGGGCAAAGGAAATTGGTTTTGCTTTAAGAGGGATAACCGGAAAAGAAGAGGGAATATTTTCATAGCCATAAAGACGGGCAACTTCCTCAATGAAGTCAATTTCTCTTTCTAGATCATGCCGATAACTTGGTGGGATAAGCTCTAGGGTATTATCGCCTTCTTTCACCTCTATCTGCAAGGCCTTAAGTATATCTACTACTTGTTCCTTTTTTATTTCCATCCCCAAAATTTGTTTTACGCGTGGGATGCGGAGAAAGACACGCTTGGGCCGATAGGGCTTAGGATAGACGTCAATAGCCCTTGGAGCTACCTTTCCTGCAGCAAGAAGCTGCATCAGGTAACTCGCCCGCTGGGCAGCAAAAAAGGTGTCTTCAGGATCTACTTCCCTTTCAAAGCGGTAAGAAGCCTCGGTAGAAATACCTAGCCGCTTGGCCGTCTTACGAATGGTGACCGGGTTAAAATAGGCACTTTCTAAAAAGACATGTCTGGTTTCAGGAGTAATTTCTGAATTATGCCCGCCCATGATCCCCGCCAGGGCAATGGGTCCTTTAAGGTCGCAAATAAGAAGATCTAAAGAAGTTAAAGCATGTTCCTTACCGTCTAAGGTAGTAATTCTTTCCCCTTCTTTGGCCAAGCGCACAATGATATGTTTTTTGGCAATCCTTTCGGCATCAAAGGCATGTAAGGGTTGACCGCATTCTAACATGACATAATTAGTGATATCTACGATGTTATTGATCGGTCTAATGCCGGCCAAAAGCAACCTCGCCTGCATCCACCAGGGAGAAGGACCTAATTTAATGTCTCTAATGAGCCGACCCACATAACGATAGCAGTGGTCTGGATGAACGACTGTAACTTTAAATTCCTCATCAGCAGGTGCCCCCGTTTCTTCTATATTTACTTCAGGATAGCGAACTTTTTGTTTAGTCAAGGCCGCTATTTCTCTAGCTACACCTAAGATGCTTAAACAATCGCCCCGATTTGGGGTAATAGAGACTTCAAGAACAGCGTCATCAAGTCCAAGGGCCTCGGCCAAGGTGAGGCCTATTTTTAAATCTTTAGGTAAGGTCCAAATGCCACTGTGGTCTTCACCCAAGCCTAATTCCTTTTGGGAACAAAGCATGCCTGGAGATTTTATCCCCCTTATTTTGGTCTTTTTTACCTCTAACCCAGAGGGAAGCTTGCATCCAGGTAATGCCAGGGGTACCCGCATACCTTCTCTTACATTGGGAGCACCACACACAATTTCAAGTTTGTCCTCGCCTAAAGAAACCACACAGATTTTTAATCTGTCGGCATTGGGATGGGGCTTAACGGTTTCTATTTGACCTACGACGACCTTTTTAAGATAAGAAAAGGGTTCTTCTATGCCTTCTACTTCCAACCCGGTCATGGTCAACCGTTCGGCCAGCTCTGCCGGGGAATAGGGAAAATCTACAAATTCTTTCAACCACTTAACCGGTACAAGCATAAATTGACCTCTAAAATTGCCTTAAAAAGCGCAGGTGGTTTTCAAAGAAAAGGCGAATGTCATCAATGCCATACTTAAGCATAGCAATACGTTCTACCCCTAAGCCAAAGGCAAACCCAGTCCATTCTTCAGGGTCATAACCTACCTGGATAAATACGGCTGGGTCTACCATACCACACCCCAAGATTTCCAACCAGCCCGTGCCCTTACACACCCGGCAGCCCTTTCCTCCACAGATAACACAGGAGATGTCCATCTCGGCACTGGGTTCAGTAAATGGGAAATAGCTCGGCCGAAAACGGACACCGATCTTCTCTCCGAAAATGGCTTCCATAAAGGCCGTTAAAATGCCCTTTAGATGGGTAAAAGAGACATTTTTATCCACCAATAAGCCTTCTACCTGATGAAACATAGGGGTGTGGCTAACATCGGCATCGCACCGGTAGACTGCCCCCGGGGCAATGATACGTACCGGTGGAGGCTGGTTTTTCATCACCCGGATTTGAATAGAAGAGGTATGCGTACGCAAAAGGATGTCATCTTTTTCTTTAGGAAAGTGAGGAGAAAGCTTTGCTTCTTTGGCGACAAAGAAGGTATCATGCATATCCCTGGCCGGGTGATGGGGTGGAATATTAAGGGCATCAAAGTTATAAAAGCCTACTTCCACATCTGGCCCTTCGGCAATCTCAAAACCCATCCGTAAAAAGATATCACAAATCTCCCTTAAGGTTTGGGTAATAGGATGTAAAGTGCCATAAAAATATGCCCGTCTGCCTGGGAGGGTTATGTCTAACCGAGGGCCTGTAGATAACTCCGCTTGTTTAAGGGCCTTTAGCCGCTGTTCAAGGGCCGTCTGGATCTTTTCTTTGACCTCATTACCCTTCTGCCCAATAGTAGGCCGCAGTTCAGGCGGTACGTCTTTAATGCCCCGCAGAATAGCATTAACGATTCCCTTGCGTCCCAGATACCTTACCCTAATTTCTTCTAAGGCCTCTTGGTTGTGAGCTATTTCTATAGCCGAAAGTGCCTCTTTTTCTATTTCTTCCAGACGGGCAAGTATTTCTTCCATCGTTTAAGCCGCCAACTTCTCCTTGGCCAGTTCTACTAACTTAGCAAACCCACTGGGATCATGCACAGCCATATTAGCCAACATCTTCCGATTTACCTCTATGCCTGCCAGCTTTAATCCATGCATAAACCGACTATAACTTAAACCGTTTTGCCGGGAGGCCGCATTAATCCGCAAGATCCACAACCGTCTGAAATCCCGCTTACGGGCCTTTCTATCGCGATAGGCATAATTTAGAGCCCGAAAGACAGTCTCTCTGGCCCTGGCATACCACCTACCACGAGCACCCCAATAACTCTTCGCCAGTTTTAAAATCTTCTTATGCCGTCTTCTCCTCTTTGTTCCTGTCTTTACCCTTGGCATTTTCTCACCTCACTTAGAAAGAATTTGGGATCAAGCGCCGCACACGTTTCATATCTGTCTTGCACACCAAGGCAAATTGCCGCAGGCGGCGTTTACGTTTAGGATTTTTTTTGCTTAAAAGATGACTGTGCCAGCCCTTTCCCCTTCTTACCTTGCCACTACCCGTAATCTTAAAACGTTTAGCTGCACTTCGATTAGTTTTAATTTTAGGCATTGTCTACTCCTTAAGAGTTATTTTGAAGGACAAAAATTAGCCGACGGGTTTTTAGCACACTCTGCTCTTATTTTTGACCTAAGCTCTTTAAGATATTCTCTTTCTTGGCGTCTTAATATTTTTATCTCTTTTACATGCTGACAAAATGGTTCTTCGGGATACTTTTTGCACAGCTCTTCCCTTTCTTGCCGCATTTCCTTAAGAATTGCCCCAATTTTTTTGCGTGTTTCCTTTATCTTTTGGCAAGTAGAATCTTCTGGCTGAGCAGAACAAAACTTTCTTACCGTAATTCTTACCTTACCCCTAGGTATCTTTGCCCAACCTACTCCTCCTAACAAAAAAATGCCAATTATACTACCTACTATCGCTGCCTTTCTCCAAGACATGTTTATTCCCTCCTTAAAAACTTACTTGGGTACCAAAAACATAACCATATTCCGGCCTTCCATTTGCGGCGGCTTATCTACCTTGGCAATGTCCTTCACTTCCTCTATGATCCTATCCAGTAAGGCCTTGCCCAAATCTTTATGTACCACTTCCCTTCCCCGAAACCAAATCATCACCTTAACCCGGGCTTTATCCTCAGTTAAAAAGCGTTTAATATGCTTTAATTTAAACTGAAAATCATGTTCTTCTATTTTGGGCCGAAGCTTTATTTCTTTTATCTGCACTTGCGCCTGTTTTTTCTTGGCCTGCTGTTGTTTTTTCTTCTGTTCATACTTATACTTGCCATAATCCATAACCCGGCACACGGGCGGATTGGCATTGGGTGCTACCTCTACCAGGTCAAGCCCTTCTTCTTCAGCCCGTCGCAAAGCTTCCTGAATACTCACAATCCCAATTTGTTTTCCGTCTACGCCAATTAAACGCACTTGCCTTGCCCTGATCTGCCGATTTACTCTTACTCTGTCCCTGCTAATGGGGATTCCCTCCTTTTGTTTTTGGTATTCTTGCCTCTTTTTGCAGCAATTCTATAAAGGCGTCAAGAGGCATACTACCCAAATTTTCACCTGTCCTACGTCTAGGTGTAACCGTTTGAGATTGAACCTCATTATCTCCAATCACTACCATAAATGGAATCTTCTGTAACTGCGCCTCTCTAATCTTATACCCAAGTTTTTCATTCCTAAAGTCAGCCTCTACCCGAAAACCGGCATTTAATAACGCATCTAACACCTTTTGTCCATACTCTATCTGCCGATCGGTGATGGTTAAAACCCTTACCTGTACTGGGGCCAGCCAAGTGGGAAAGGCACCGGCAAAGTGCTCGGTCAATACCCCGATAAATCTTTCTAATGCCCCTAGGATTACCCGGTGTACCATCGCCGGGCGGCGTCTTTGTCCATCGCTGTCCACATAAGTGAGGTCAAAGCGCTCTGGAAGGGCAAAGTCGCACTGAATGGTGGCGCACTGCCACTTGCGTCCTAAGGCATCCTTTAATTTAATATCAATTTTAGGTCCATAAAATGCCCCTTCTCCTTCGCAGATGTTGTATTTTAACCCCTTGTTTTCCATCGCTTGGATAAGGGCACTTGTGGCATGTTCCCAAATTTCATCAGAACCGATGGACTTCTCTGGACGGGTGCTTAATTCTACTTCATACTCAAAACCAAAAATACCTAATACATCCTCTATAAAGTCCAATACCCCTCGTATTTCAGCAAGCAATTGATCCGGCCGACAAAAGATATGGGCATCATCTTGCGTAAATTGCCTGACCCGAAGCATGCCATGTAAGACGCCAGACTTTTCATGTCGGCAGACCGTGCCTAGTTCAAAATACCTTAACGGCAGATCACGATAGCTCCTGATCTTGGACTTATAAATCAGGATATGAGCCAAACAGTTCATGGGCTTGATACCATAGAGCTGGCCGTCTATTTCGGTAAAATACATGTTTTCTTTGTAATAATCCATATGGCCTGAGCGCTTCCATAATTCAGCCTTAAGCAACTGCGGGCCCATGACCATCTGATAGCCCCGTCTTAGGTGCTCACGAATTTCAAACTCTTCTAGGATGTGCCTTAAAATGGCTCCTTTGGGTAAATAGACAGGGAAACCGGCTCCGATTTCTTCAAACTGCGTGAAGAGTTCAAGTTCTTTCCCCAATCGGCGGTGATCCCGCTTTTTGGCCTCTTCTAAGAAGTTAAGATACTTTTTTAAATCCTTTTTGTCAAAAAATGCCGTGCCGTAAATGCGTTGCAGCATCGGGTTTCTTTCATCTCCCCGCCAGTAGGCACCGGCCACTGAAAGGAGTTTAAAGGCCTTTATCTTGCCTGTGTGTTCAATATGTGGTCCCCGACAAAGGTCAATAAAGTCTCCCTGCTGATAGATGGAAACGGTATCCTCAGGAATTTCGTCCAAGATTTCCAACTTATAGGTCTCGCCCATGGAGGCAAACAACTGCCTAGCCTCTTCCTTGGAGATCTCTTTGCGCTGAAATGGTTCTTTCGCCGCTATAATACGGGCCATCTCCTCTTCAATCTTCTTTAGATCGTCTGGGGTAAACCCAGGTGGGTAGTCAAAGTCATAGTAAAATCCGTTTTCAATGGCTGGCCCAATGGTAACCTTTGCCTCAGGAAAGAGGTGTTTAACCGCTTCCGCCATTACATGGGCAGTGCTGTGACGCAAGATTTCAAGGCCTAAGGAAGAATCGGTCGTAATAGGCTCAACGACAGTATTCCTTTCTAAGGGTAAACTCAAATCTACGGCCTTTCCGTCTACCTTAGCCGCCACCAATTTGTCTTCACTAATTTTACCTAAAGAAAGTAGAACCTCTTTAACGGTCGTACCCTTTTTAAACCGTCCTACCTTTTCCCCTAACCGGACTTCAATTTCTTCTTCCATATTTTCTCCACATAAAAAAATGGTAGGCACGGGCGGGATCGAACCGCCGACCTCTACCGCGTCAAGGTAGCGCTCTCCCACTGAGCTACGTGCCTACACCTATCGGCAATTTACCAAGTTTACGGCCTTCTGTCAAGAAGTTATTTTTACAAGTTTAAAAGTTAAGGGCAGAAATAGGGAGAGTAAAGATAACTCAAAATCCGTGATTGATATTTTGGTGGTTAACATAATTTTTTTAAATTTTTTACTAGCATTTAGGTAAAGACTTCGTTTAGAAAATTTGACGTATTTTATAAAGACTTTAAGGTATTTTTATGGGGCAATTGCAGATTTTGGGAAAATTGGGAATAAAAAAACTATTGACTTTTGACAACACCTTGTGATAAATGATATATGGAAACGGAAAATAAGAGAAGTTTCCCCAAAAAAGGAGGTGGTCAACGGGAGAAGAGAGGAAACTCTAACGGAAAAGATATTTAATCAACAAAAGGGGGGATTTGAGCGATGAAGTTAACAAGAAGAGATTTTATGAAGTTTAGTGGATTGGCAGCCGCAAGCGTTGCCTTGGGCAATTTGGGCTTTGATTTAAAACCTGCTTATGCCCATGCCCAAATTTTAAAAATCAGAATGGCTAAAGAAACAACAACCATTTGTCCTTATTGCGCTGTTGGTTGTGGTATTATTTGTCATACAGATTTGGTTACGGGAAAAGTAATTAACACCGAAGGTGATCCTGACCATCCTATCAATGAAGGGGCGTTATGTGCTAAAGGAGCTGCTCTTTATCAGATGATCAATAATCCCAATCGTATTACCAAACCTTTGTATCGTAGGCCTTATAGCGACAAGTGGGAAGAAGTAACCTGGGAATGGGCCTTAGAGCAAATTGCCAAAAGGGTAAAGGAAACGAGAGATAAATATTTCATCCGCTTCAATGATAAAGGTCAGGAAGTAAATAGGGTAGAGGCCATTGCCCATGTAGGTAGTGCCGCTTTAGATAATGAGGAATGTTGGTTGATTCAGGCAATGATGCGGGCGCTTGGACTTGTATACATAGAGCACCAGGCCCGTATCTGACACAGCGCTACGGTAGCGGCTCTGGCAGAGTCGTTTGGACGTGGTGCCATGACCAATCACTGGATTGACATCAAAAATTCTGATGTCATTCTTATTATGGGAAGTAATGCGGCCGAAAATCATCCCATCTCCTTTAAGTGGGTAACAAGAGCCAAAGAAAATGGTGCAACCCTTATCCATGTAGATCCTAGATTTACAAGAACCTCTGCGAAAGCAGATATATATGCCCCTATTCGTTCAGGAACAGATATCGCCTTCTTAGGTGGTTTAATCAATTACATCATTCACAATAAGAAGTACTTTAAGGAATATGTGGCCGAATATACGAATGCTTCTTTCATCGTAAATAAGAAGTTTGGCTTTAAAGATGGATTATTTGCTGGGTACAATCCAAAAACGAGAAGCTATGATAAATCCTATTGGGCCTTTGAACTAGACAGACACGGTGTGCCCAAACGGGATAAGAGCCTTAAACATAGAAGATGTGTGTTTCAACTCCTTAAAAAGCACTTCTCTCGTTATACCTTAGATAAAGTTTCAAAGGTTACAGGAACACCCAAAAATCTATTGAAAAAGATATATGAAGTTTATGCCTCTACAGGTACGAAAGACCGTTCTGGAACCATTATGTATGCCATGGGCTGGACACAGCATACAGTAGGTGTACAGAACATTCGTGCAATGTGTATCATCCAGTTACTCCTGGGTAACATCGGTGTGTCTGGTGGAGGCGTAAACGCCCTGCGTGGTGAATCCAATGTGCAAGGTTCTACGGACCATTGCATTCTTTTCCATATTTGGCCAGGTTATTTAAAAACACCACGGGCATCTTTAAAGACACTTGTTGATTATAATAAAAAATATACACCTGTATGCCCCGA
This sequence comes from Candidatus Desulfofervidaceae bacterium, assembly GCA_027064585.1. Taxonomy (GTDB): domain Bacteria; phylum Desulfobacterota; class Desulfofervidia; order Desulfofervidales; family Desulfofervidaceae; genus JAGHCL01. The sequence continues at coordinate 12,322 of JAMOPI010000012.1, forward strand.
TCCCATGAGCGCTAACTGGTGGCAAAATTATCCGAAGTATTCTGTCAGTTTCTTAAAGGCTATGTTTGGTGAAAATGCTACAAAAGAAAATGATTTTGGCTATAAATGGATGCCTAAGTTGGACGATGGCAAGAGCTATGCTTGGTTAGTGCTCTTTGATGAAATGTATAAAGGAAATATCAAGGGTTTCTTTGCTTGGGGACAAAATCCGGCCTGTAGTGGAGCAAATGCAAACAAAAACAGACAAGCCTTAGCTAAGTTAGATTGGTTAGTTAATGTGAATATTTTTGAAAACGAGACTGGTTCCTTCTGGAAGGGTCCAGGCATGGATCCAAAGAAGATAAAAACCGAAGTTTTCTTCCTGCCCTGTGCTGTATCGGCAGAAAAAGAAGGTAGTATTACCAACAGTGGTCGTTGGATGCAATGGCGTTATCAAGCGGCTAAACCACCTTGTGGTGTAAAGGGCGACGGTGAAATTATGGTAGAGCTCATGAACAAAATCCGTGAGCTCTATAGAAAAGAAGGGGGTGTTTTCCCTGAACCAATCCTTAACTTGAACTGGCCTAAAAAGTATGACCCGCATCAAGTGGCAAAATTGATCAATGGTTATTTCACCAGAGATGTCGTTGTTAAAGGAAAACACTTTAAGAAAGGCGAGCAGGTACCAAGTTTTGCCTATCTCCAAGACGATGGCAGCACTTGTTCTGGTAACTGGCTCTATTGCGGTAGCTACACCGAGAAGGGTAACATGGCGGCAAGAAGAGATAAAACGCAGACAGAAATGCAAAAAAGAATTGGTCTCTTTCCTAACTGGGCCTGGTGCTGGCCAGTTAACAGACGCATTCTCTATAACCGTGCTTCCGTAGATAGAAACGGACAGCCTTGGAATCCGAAAAAGGCGGTTATTAGATGGACAGGTAGAGGTTGGGAAGGAGATGTGCCTGATGGTGGATGGCCACCACTTTCTTATGGCAAGAAATCTCGCTATCCCTTTATTATGCGTAAATGGGGATTTGGGCAAATCTTTGGACCTGGTCGGGCCGATGGGCCATTCCCCGAACATTATGAGCCATTAGAATCACCGCTTAAGAAAAATCCGTTCAACTCGCAGCGTATTAATCCAGTGGTAAAGCTTTTCCATACAAATGCAGATAGGTGGAAGACTGCTGATCCAAGGTATCCCATTGCTGCTACTACCTACCGGGTTACCGAACACTGGCAAACAGGTGTATTAACCAGATGGCAACCATGGTTGGTAGAGGCTGAACCGCAGCTCTTTGTAGAAATGAGTGAGGAGTTGGCCAAACTAAAAGGCATTAAAAATGGTGATCGGGTAGTTGTAGAATCTCCAAGAGGGAAGTTAATCGCGGTAGCGATTGTAACAAAGCGGTTAAAACCGCTCAAGATTGAAGGGAGAGTGGTACATGAAGTTGGTTTGCCTTGGCATTTTGGTTGGGTTGTGCCAAAAGACGGTGGTGATAGTGCGAACTTGCTGACTCCTTCGGTAGGTGATCCGAACACGCTGATTCCTGAAACAAAGGCATTTATGGTGAATGTATATAAACTGTAAAGTTAGAAGGAGGTGGCAAAGGTGCCACCTCCTCAAATAGATTATAAAGGGAGGATCAAACAATGGGAGGAAAGAGCTTTTTTATAGATACAAGCCGGTGCACAGCGTGCCGTGGTTGTCAGATTGCCTGTAAGGAATGGCACGGGCTGCCGGCGACAAAGACAACACAGGTAGGATGGGGTAACCACCAAAATCCTAAAGATCTGAATTTTTATACATATAAATTGGTGCGGTTTAGTGAGCATGAACGAAATGGTAAGGTTGTTTGGTATTTCTTTCCTGATCAGTGCCGGCATTGTCTTGAGCCTCCATGTAAGGATGTAGCCGATGGCTATGTTAAGGGGGCAATTGTAAAAGATCCAGAAACAGGGGCGGTAATTTATAATTTAGAAAAGCTTAAAAAGGTACCTTTTGATGAGTTATTGGATGCTTGTCCTTATCATATTCCAAGACAAGATCCTAAAACGGGTATGGTTGCAAAGTGTGATATGTGCATTGACAGGGTTAAGGCAGGGTTATTGCCTATGTGCGTAAAAACCTGTCCTACTGGGGCTATGAACTTTGGTGATCGGGAAGAAATGCTTGCTTTAGCCAAGAAACGTTTAGCAGAGGTGAAAAAGAAATTTCCTAATGCCCAGCTCTTAGATGCCGATTCTGTGCGGGTTATTTATTTGGTTTTAGATGATCCCAAACTTTATCATGAATATGCAGTTGCCTCTAAGGATGTGGGTATTACCCGTAAGGTAGCTTTAAAGAAATTATTTGATCCAATGGGTTGGTTGCAGAGCTTGGTATAGCTTTTTTTAAGTTGAACCTAATTAAGTGGCCACCTTCAGTTGGGAAGGTGGCCTTTATTTTTTTCTTCTCTTGCTATAAGAGGAGCTTTTTGTTAAAAAAGTGGTTAGAAGGATAAGGAGGAAGATATGTCTGAAAAACTTAAGGCCTTTAAAAGCCGCTTGCAAGCTTTGAAAAAGAGGTATCCGGCTTATGAGCACTTTTTTGATTTCTATGCTCAAGTTATTTTAACGCGTAAAGGTTTTGAAAAAACTCCACAGGTAAAGGTGCCGAAAATAGAAAAACAGGTGTTTGATCTAAAACTGAAAGAAGGATTTCCTCTGCTATCACCCGATGAGTTTAGCCTAGATACAAATCACGCCCAGGAGCTTTTCTTCCGTTTGTGTGAAAGTTTAAAAGGAATTCCTGAAACTAAAGAGAAGGCTGAAAAGATTGAAGCCTATTTTAAAGATCACCCTGAAGATTTACCTCAAGCCTTTAAAAGCTTCCTAGAAAAGAAGGATTTTTCCCCAGATGGATTAGATGAAAATGTATTTAATTTTCTTCTCTTTCAGAGTCTTAAGCCTTCTTTGCATGCCTGTGCAGAAGGATTGACCCCTTTGTTAAAGAATGTATACTGGGATAAAGGCTATTGCCCAATTTGTGGCCATTATCCCTACATGGCTGCCTTAAGAGAAAATGGGAAAAAATTTGCTAAGTGTTCTTTTTGTGAATATGAATGGCAAATTGAACGCATCTTTTGTCCCTTCTGTGGACATAAGGATCACAAAAAATTAAGATATTTTGAGGTAGAGGGAGAAGAGGGTTATCGGGTTTACCTCTGTGAAGCTTGTAAATGCTATTTAAAAACCGTGGATGAGAGGGTCTTAGCCGATGTAGTTGATCTTGAGTTAGAGGATATTGCTACCATCCATTTGGATATTTTGGCTGAAAAAGAGGGTTATAAGAAAAAGATGGAGGCCTAGATGTTTGGGATTGGTATGCAAGAATTATTAGTTATCTTTGTTATCGCCCTTTTGGTTCTAGGTCCGAAACGCCTACCTGAAGTTGCAAGGGCCCTAGGTAGAGGTGTAAGAGAATTCCGCAAGGCAACAAGTGAAATTAAAGAAAGTGTAGATTTAGAAGGGCACCTACGGGAAATAGAACAAGAGGTAATTAGCGAGGATTTATCTTCCGAAAAAAAAGAAGAACAGAGGAAAATTGAAGAAAAGAAAACCGAAGAAAATAAGGTGTAATACCTATGGCTGAAGAAGAGCTGAAACTTCCCTTTACAGCCCATCTAGAAGAACTGCGACAGCGGTTGCTTATTTCCCTTATTGCTATTGCCATTGGGGCTGTCATTTCTTTTGCCTTTGCTAAGCAGTTGTTTTATATCCTAGCTAGACCTTTAGTGAAGATGCTCCCTCCTGATCAGCCGATGATCTTTACGGCCCTGACAGAGGCCTTCTTTACTTACTTTAAAGTTGCCCTTTTAAGCGGCTTTGTCCTGGCCAGTCCTGTGGTTTTTTATCAACTGTGGAAGTTTATCGCTCCTGGGCTCTATGAACATGAAAGGCGTTTTGTTGTTCCTTTTGTTATCTCAGCAACTGTATTTTTTCTCCTAGGAGGACTCTTTGCCTACTTTGTTGTTTTCCCTTTTGGCTTTAAGTTTTTTTTAGGCTTTTCTACTGATTATCTCAAACTCCTTCCCAAAATGAATGAATATTTTTCTCTCACCCTAAAACTTCTCTTTGCCTTTGGTCTTATCTTTGAAATGCCTGTGATTACCTTTTTTCTTGCGAAAATGGGTGTGGTGAATGCCCAGATGTTAAGTTCCAAGAGAAGATACGCCATTGTTATCATTTTTATCGCCGCTGCTATCTTGACGCCACCTGATGTAGGAACACAACTTCTTATGGCCGGTCCTCTCCTTCTTCTTTATGAAATAAGTATCTGGGTGGCGCGTATTTTTGGACGCAAACCAATTAAAATTGAAGAAGAACCACAAAAAGATAATGTGGCAGCTAATAAGGGCAAATAAAACAAGTTGTTTTTTTATCTTGCTTGGTCTGATTTTATTTTTTTTGGGTATCCATTTACAAGAGGCAAAGGTCTTTTGGCGAGAGGGTATAAGAGTCTGTCTTAGCTGTATGGGCATAAGGTAAATGAGACGTTTGGTACAACTGGTTTGGCTCTTTTTATCCAATGGCTACTTTTCCTTTCTTGGTCGCCATAAAATTTATGCGGGTCCGCTTAAAGGTATCTGTGCCCCTGGTTTGAATTGTTATTCTTGTCCTGCTGCTACCTTAGGCTGTCCCATTGGTGGACTACAACACTTTATGGCCAGTCTTAGGCCTAACTTACGCCATGGCCTTTATATGGCCGGTTTTTACATCCTGGGGACATTAATGATGATTGGTGCCTTTGTTGGCCGTATGGCCTGTGGTTGGGCCTGTCCTTTTGGGCTTTTGCAGGAGGTTTTGTATAAATTGCCTACTCCTAAATATAAGCTGCCACAAGGATTAAAATATATCAAATATGGCATTCTCCTTTTTTTCGTTTTTCTCTTTCCTGCCCTTATTGTTGATAGGCTGGGTTATGGGCAGAACTGGTTTTGCCGCTTCCTTTGTCCAGCTGGCACCTTGGAGGCAGGTATTCCTCTTTTATTTCTTATCCCAGACCTGCGTGCCCAGATAGGCTGGTTGTTCTTCAATAAACTTTTTATTCTTATTGTTTTTTTATTGCTTATGGTCTTTTTTAAACGTCCATTTTGTCGTATTCTCTGCCCCCTTGGAGCCTTTTACTCCTTTTTTAACCGCATTAGCCTTCTTAAAATGTATGTAAACAAAGATATGTGCACTAAGTGCAATCTTTGCTATCAACACTGCCCGATGGAATTAAAGGTTTACGAAGACCCAAATCAGTTAGAGTGTATTCGCTGTTTTATTTGTCAAGAGGTATGTCCCCAGAAGGCAGTTACGGTTGGTTTTGGGCATAGTCACACCACGGTTTTAGGGGACAAATCTCACATTGCGGCTTGCGCGCCCGACAGATCTTGCGACCATGCCAGGTAAGCTGAAGGGAAAATTTTGTCCACTTTTCGGTAGGAATAATTTTCATTAAGTCGCGTTCAATCTTTTCTGGATCTTTTTCTTTGGTTAACCCTAGACGTTGGGCCACCCGGCGGACATGTGTATCTACTACAATCCCTGGGATACCAAAGGCATTACCCAAAACGACATTGGCCGTCTTCCGTCCCACACCGGGTAAGGCTGTTAGCTTTTCTAAATCAGCCGGTACTTTGCCATTATACTTTTCAACCAGTTGCTGGCAGCAAGCCTTGATATTTTTAGCCTTGTTTTTGTAAAAACCTGTTGGCTTTATCTCTTGTTCCAATATGGCCAGATCGGCCTGGGCGTAATCTTGAGCGGTTTTATATTTCCTAAAAAGAGATTTAGTAACTTGATTTACCCTCTCGTCTGTACATTGGGCCGAGAGGATAGTAGCAATAAGAAGCTCCAAGGGATTAGTATAATTAAGGGCTACCTTTACATCCGCGTAGTGTTTATCTAATAGTTTTAAAATAGCCTCTATTTTTTCCATGCTCATGATATACATTCTAAAAGTCTGGTTTGTCAACTGGTGTTTTATACAGTCTTAAACTTATTTAACAACGAGGTAACAAAGGATATTTATTAGAAGTTATCCTTAAAAAACTCTTAGGAGTCCTATTTCCCAAAGCAGAGGTTTGATTTTAACCTTTGATTGTTTTCCCACTGGTTTTAGAATGGTCAGATTTACCCTTAACTGTTATTTCAAACAATTTTAGTCTTAGTTTCGGTCTGATTTTTCTGGAAGATAACTATCGGTTAAATTATAAAAAAATCTCTATTTTCCCGTAAATCCTTTGCGAATCTTCTCAAAATAATGTGCTGATGGGGATTTTGAGCCAGAAGAAGTCATAAACTCTTCGTTAGGTAATCCCACTACAAATTGGCTAAAATAAACGTGACTTACTTTACTTTTACCTAAAACCTGGTTGACAGCCTTTTTAATTTCTTGCTTTAAAAAAAGCGGATCTGTACCTAAATTCTGGCAAATTTCTTTCTGGCTAAAGAGATCAACAAGGGCGTTTTTAATTTCATTTTGTTTTTGGGAAAATTCTTTTTTATCGCCTTCTAGCTGGAAGTACATTTCTGCCTGGACGGACTCAGGTATTTCTGAGCATAAGATATTCCCCTTAAACTTTAATTTATGCATAGACTTGCCCTTGGTGCCAGTAAAGAAAAAATAAGAATAAAAAGGCAAATGCTCTCTGAAAATGTAGGCGAGAATAATAAGCAATAACACAAATAAAATGAAGATAGTACCTTTAAGTTTAGATGTCATAGGTTTAACTCTAATTCCAAATGTTTATTTTAGCAAGTAAATCTGTACACATTTAATAAATAACAACTATTCACCACTTAGGTAAGGCCAAAACCTTTAAAACACGCCTTAAAAACAGTTCAGATTTGTCTTGACAAAACAGCCTTTTTAGGTAAAAAACACAAACATGGAAGCCCTGTTACACCGTTTGGCCGAGCAGATTCTTAACCTGGATGAGGCCTCTCTTACTAGTCTCTTAGAAAAATATCGGCAAAAGGTAAATAATTTTGAGCCCACCCGCGAGTGGGAAAGGGCGGTCATTATCCTCTTTATGATTAATGGGGTAAAGGCCAAAAATGCCATCTTTAACGAACAGATGCTTAAACGCAACGCCTCTTTTGCTCCCCCACAACCACCGCAAAAGATTTCTAAGCCACCTAAAAAATCTTTGCAGCGAGGACATTTAAAGGTAGTCAAATAAGATGTGGATTTTCACTAAGCTTGCTGAAAGACGGATCCAAGAAGCCATGCAAAATGGCGAGTTTGATAACTTGCCTGGTAAGGGCAGGCCTCTAAAACTAGACGACGATAGCCATGTTCCGCCTGAATTACGCATGGCCTATAAAATTCTAAAAAACGCTGGTTGTCTCCCGCCTGAATTAGAGGTTAAAAAAGAGATTATTGAATTAAAAGACCTCTTAGAAACACTTGAAGATGAAAAGGAAATCTATCTCTGTTGTCGCCGCTTAAACTTCCTCATTATGAAACTCAACATGCGGCGATCTGTCTCTCCCCTTCTAGAAGAAGACCAGGTATATTACAAAAAAATTGTCTACCGCATGGCCAAAAGACGGGGAAAGGTTAAGTTTTAACTTTTAATCACACCACTCTTTAAGTTCTTCAAGAAAGACCTTTTGCATTTTCAAATAGCTTTTATAACGAACACATGCAATTTCTCCCTTTTTGACGGCTTCTTTAACCCCACAATCTGGTTCAGTTGTATGCGTACAATCAGGAAAACGACAGGAGTAACCTTGGAATTCCGGGAAATAATCCTTTATCTCTTTTTTATCCATCCAAAGAGAGGCTTCTACCTTAGAAAAACCAGGTGAATCACCAACAAAAGAGTTATTCCCAAAGGGTATAAGCTTTACCCCTCTAGAGGTGTGTTTGCCTCTTTTGGTTTTGCGGCTTATCTGACCACTTTTAAGTTTTACCCCTGTAATTTTTGAAAGAAGGGCACTTTTTCCAACCCCCGAAGGCCCAGCCAAAACACAAATTTCTCCTTGTAAATAGGAAATGAGTGCTTCAATTCCTTCACCGGTAACTGCACTTACCTTTAAGACGTCATAACCTACCTTTTTATATATCTCTTCCCATTGCTTAAGTTCATCAAAATCCTCTTGCGAAAGAAGGTCAATTTTATTAAACACAATCACCGTGCTAATGCCTTCCTTGGCATAGATGACTAAGAGATTGTCAAGTAAATAGTTTTGAAAATCCGGTTCCTTTAAGCTTACAACCACAATGGCCCGATCCACATTAGCAATTCGTGGTCTTAGCAAAAGATTTTTTCTTTCCTTTATTCTCTCAATGGCAAATGTTCCATCCTCGGTCAGGGTGCCATACACATAATCTCCTGCCCAAATCTTATCTGATTTTTTTACTTTACCTCTGGGCACACCCCGATATACCTTTTTTTCATCCAACTGGTACACCCCTATAAATTGGGCTTCTCTTTCTATCACTAATCCCTGTATTAAATTCATGTTTTTGCTCATAGGTTGATCAAATTACTCAATATTTTGTACCTGCTGACGCATTTTTTCTAATTCGGTTTTGATCTCTACTACTTGCTGGCTGATGAAGGTATCATTGGCCTTTACACCTAAGGTATTGGTTTCCCGATGCATTTCCTGTAAGAGAAAATCCAACTTGCGGCCAATAGGTTCATCAGTATTAAGAAGATTGGCAAACTGTTTAATGTGGCTTTTTAAACGTACAATTTCTTCGGTAATGTCACTCCGCTCAGCCCAAAAGGCCACTTCCTGCACCAGCCGGCTTTCATCTACTTCTTGTCCGATGATCTCTTTAATGCGTTGTTTAAGGCGCTGGCGATAATTTTCTATGACCTTTGGCGCCTGTCCTTCTATGGCCTCCACTAGTTCCTTCACATACGTAAGCCGTTTTTCTAAATCTTCTTTTAAATTTTCTCCTTCCTTTTGGCGCATTTCGTTTATTTTGCCAAGTATTTCGCGGAGGGCCTCTTCCAATGGAGGCCAAAAGAGCTCACAATCACTTTCCTCTTCCTCGGTAGTAAAAATATCTTTTACTCCCAAAAACATGTCTACCGTAATCTCTCCCTTTAGGGAAAGGCCAGTCTTTAACTGCTCAAGCAGCTTTTTATAAGCCCTGGCTGCCTCCCAGTTGATGGTAATAGTGTTGAGTTCTTCTATATTCCCACTCATTTTAATGATACAATCTACCCGCCCCCGATGGATATAAGTGCTGATAAGGCGTTTAATCCGTTCTTCTAGAAGAAAAAGCTTTTGCGGTACTTTAAGCACGATATCACGATAACGGTGATTAAGAGTCCGAATTTCAAGCGTAAAGGTAAGATTTTCCCAAACCTTCTCACCTCTGGCATAGGCAGTCATGCTTTTCATCTTCTTTCCCTGCGTTGATAAAGATATTTTTTGCGTATAAGCCTCAAAATTTCTTTAATTGGCTCGCTGGCATAATCAGGATAGGTCCAAGGCAATGCCTGAAAATCTCCCTTTTGGTAAATTAGGGTTAAATCAGCATAAACACCATCCCTTAAATAGATACGATGGGTGTAGTTTTTCCCCGTGACTAGGACTAACCTTTCGGCGGTAAGATAACCCGGATCAAGATTAATCTGTCGCTTTTGTGATATGGCGTATCTTTGTTCTAAGGCATTTGTTTTGACCTTAATTGCCGGCAAGTCTTGAGGAGAAATTAGTTCTAAAAAACTAATTAAACGGCGAAAAAGAGGCTGTCCCATTTCAGGATAATAATAATCAGTATGGTCAAAGGACAATATTTCACTCATAAAGTCAATAGGGCCAAAGAGGACAGTTAACTCTTGGATAACTGTCTCGGCTACTTTTTCTTTGTGAAAGATGAGACTCATGACCAGTTTGGCAGGCGGAGGGAGCTTAAGGGTGCTCATGACTTAAGGCCTTTAACAATTGGTTTCTGTTAACCGTGGCCGTACCTACTTCACCAACGACGATACCTGCCGCCAGATTGGCCAGATAAGCGGCCTCTTTTAACTCGGCCCCGCTCGTCCAGGCAGCCGTTAACGTGGCGATAACCGTATCTCCAGCGCCGGTGACGTCATAAACCTTTTTAGCCATGGCCGGAATATGAGTAATGCCATTCTTTTCAAAAAGGGTCATTCCTTCCTCTCCTCTTGTTATCAACACCGCCTGCGTGTGGAGGGTAGAGAGCAATCTTTGTCCTGCTTCTTTTATCAACTCTCCGGTAATGTCATTATAACCATTGAAACCACTCGCCTGCAGGGCCTCGTAGTGATTAGGGGTGATAATGGTTACTCCTTCATAAAGAGGAACATTCTTTACCTTAGGGTCTACGGCCAGGATGACCTCTTTTTTCTGCAATAGCTTCTTTAAACCCTCCATTAAGGGCGCACAAATTACGCCCTTGGCATAATCAGAAATAAGAATGGCATCTATCTCACCCAAATGACTGGCAATGAAGTCCAGAATTTTTTTCGTTGTTTCTGGCTGGATAGGATTACGTTTTTCCTTGTCTACCCTTACCACCTGCTGGCTATGAGCGATGATGCGGGTTTTGACCGTAGTGGGACGTTCTTTTTCTACTATTAACCCGCCATTTTCTAACCCTAGTTTCTTTATCTCTTTTTTTAACAACCTCCCTGTTTCATCGTCCCCGATCACTCCAGTTAAAATTACCTGTGTTTCTAGGGCGACAAGGTTATTGACTACATTCGCTGCCCCTCCTAGCCTTAAAGATTCATCCATTACCTCCACTACTGGCACTGGTGCTTCTGGGGAAATGCGGTTGACCTTTCCCCAAACAAATACATCCATCATCACATCTCCCAGGACCAATATCTTGGCCTGGGGCAATTGATGGATAATTTCTCGTAGCCGTGAGCGTGAAAACATAACTTTATGTTACTTTAATCACTTCTATTCCGCCCATATATGGCCGTAGCACTTCAGGGACAACGACACTACCGTCTTCTTGTTGATAATTTTCAAGGATGGCTACAACCGTACGTCCAATGGCAAGCCCTGAACCATTTAAGGTATGCACAAGTTCAGTCCGCTTGCCTCCTTTTCGTTTGAACCGAATGTTTGCCCTTCTTGCCTGGAAGGTTTCAAAATTACTACAGGAAGAGATCTCTTTGTATACATTCTGACCTGGTAGCCAGACCTCTATATCATAAGTCTTGGCTGCGGCAAACCCTAAATCGCCTGTACATAATACTACTACCCGGTAGGGTAGACCAAGCTGCTTTAATACCTCTTCTGCATCGGCTAACAGGCTTTCTAGTTCATCATAAGAGGTTTCAGGGGTGGTAAACTTTACCAACTCTACCTTATTAAACTGGTGTTGCCTAATAATGCCCCGCACATCGCGGCCATAAGAACCAGCCTCGGCCCGAAAGCAGGCTGAATAGGCAACATATTTAATAGGTAAATCCTTTTCGTTTAAGACCTCATCCCGGTGTAAATTCGTTACTGGCACTTCGGCCGTGGGAATGAGATAATAATTCTCCCCCTCAATTTTAAACAAATCTTCTTTAAACTTAGGTAGCTGCCCTGTACCAAAAAGGCTTTCTTCATTGACAAGAAAAGGAGGAAAAATTTCCGTGTAACCGTGCTCTTTGATGTGCAAATCAAGCATAAAACTAATCAAGGCCCGTTCTAAAACTGCTCCAAGCCCCCTGTATACAACAAAACGAGAACCAGTGATCTTAGCCGCACGTTTAAAGTCCAAAATACCCAGCCTTTTTCCTATTTCCCAGTGAGGTTTAGGGGTAAAGGGAAAAGAAGGTTTTTCACCCCAAGTCTTTATTACCTGATTTTCACTCTCATCTTTTCCTACTGGCACTGAAGGATGGGGGATATTAGGCAAACGGATAAGCCAGTCTTGAATCCGAACCTGAACATCCTCTAGGGCTTCATCTAGGATCTTAATCCGTTCTGAGAGCTTTTTCACCTCTGTAATTACTTCAGAGGCATCCTCCTTGGCCTTTTTCCGCCGACTGATTTCAGCCGCCAATTGGTTGCGCTGGGCATTTAACTGCTCTAATTCGGCCAGGACGGCCCTTCTTCTTTCATCCAGCTCTAAAAACACCTTAACATCTAAATCCGACCCTCTCTTGGCAAGGGCATCCCTAATTAGATCAATATTTTTGCGCACAAACCTCAAGTCTAACATGACGCCCATTTTTAGCATGCAGAGACCATGAAGTCAATGTGTAGAATTATGTCGTTCTTTCACACCTTGACTCTTGCCCTTAATCTTAAACAGGATTATGATGATAGCGATTTAATAAAGGAGTTTGGGTCGAAGATAGGGGGATTGAAAAGAAAAATAGAATATCTATTAGAGACTAAAAATTTGAAGCAGATTCAAGAGTTATTAGCGCAAATACATCCCGGTGATATTGCCGATCTCATTGATAGTGTTGTAGATGAAGAAAAAAGGAAACTTCTTTTTTCTTTACTTGATATAGAGACAGCTCCAGAGGTAATCGTTGAACCTTCTGAAGATGCCCGTAAAGATATTTTAAAAGAGATCAAAAACGAACGGTTGGCCAATATCGTAGAAAAACTACCCTCTGATGAAGCGGCAGACATCATTGCCGATCTGCCACAGGAAAAGGCCGAAAGGGTATTGGCCCACATCTCTTCAAAGGATTCAGCCGAAGTAAAGGCCCTCTTGAAATATCCTGAAGAAACTGCTGGTGGGCTTATGCAAACCGAAATTTTGGCCCTACCAGCAGACATTACCGTGGAAGAGGCTATTCAAAAGTTGCGAGAATTGACAGAAGAAACAGAAGAGGAATTTCATAGGTTGGAGACCAATCTTTTTGGAGGGTTGTTAACGGGTTATCTAATGTGGCTCTTTAAACATACCCTTTCTGATGTAATTGCCTTGGTTACTTTCATTCCCGTCATTACAGGGATGGGAGGAAATCTAGGTCTACAATCTTCAACCATTACCGTAAGAGGCTTGGCTACAGGGAAGGTAGACTTGAGCGGTAACTTTAGGCATAATTGTCCTAAAGGAATTAAAAGTAGCCTTCGTTGCGGATTGTTAGTAGGAGTGATTGCCTATTTGTGGCATAGACATACCATGTTAGGAATTGTGGTAGGTATAGCCATGTTTAGGGCCATGAATGTGGTTGTTTTATGGGTACCCTTATGCCTGCTATTTTGCGGAAGCTGGAAGTTGATCCGGCCGTGGCCTCAGGTCCCTTTGTTACAACGGCTAATGATGTAACGGGCATCTTGGTTTATATGGCTATCGCGACGGTATTTTTGCATTACTTAAAAACATAAAAATGTATGCCAATCCTTTTATCTTTTCTATCCAGCTCTTTAGAGCTTGTTTACGCCGTCCCTTTTTTTTCACTGAGCTCTGGAAACAAATTTGCATTATTGGGGCTGATTCTTTACCCCTTATTTCTACCGCCGCTGCCGCTGTAGGCATGGTTCTGGGTTTTCAAACTGGTTCTACGCTAGCCCGGTTTGGGGCACAAAAATATTTGGCTGCCATTGTTGGTCTTTCTATGGTAAGAGAATTAGGTCCAGTAATTACCGCCCTTCTTGTTGCCAGTCGGTCAGGTTCAGGAATTGCGGCCGAAATTGGATCTATGAAGGTTACCCAACAGATTGATGCCTTACGCGTAAGTGCTGTTCCTCCCCTGAATTATCTCGCCGTCCCACGCACCTTAGCCTGTGTTGTTTGCTTACCTCTTTTGACTGTAATTGCCGATGTTATTGGTATTATTGCTGGGGGCATGGTAAGTGTTATTATGGGCCTAAGCACAGCCAGGTGGTATGCCAAGGTTACTGGAGAATTCATTGAGTTTGTTGATTTTTTCCCTGGATTAATTAAGGCCTTCTTTTTTGGACTTATTATCGCTTTAGTAGCAACCTATTTTGGTTTTAACACCAAGAGAGGTACCCAGAGTGTGGGCAGGGCAACTACTGCCGCCGTCGTTACGGCCTCCTTAGGTATATTGCTTTCGGATGTGTTTTTAACCAGAGTATTACTTTTACTTTTTGAGTAAATCTTCGGGAAAACTGGATGGAATATATCGTAAAGGTGGAGAATCTTTTTAAATCCTTTGGTCAGCTAAAGGTTTTAGAGGGGATTAGTTTTGAGTTATTCCCTGGTGAAATTTTGGTAATTCTTGGTGGAAGTGGAAGTGGCAAGTCGGTATTGTTACAGATTCTGGTGGGACTTTTACCAGCAGACAAGGGACATATCTGGTTACACGGCCAAGAAGTAACCCGATTTAAGAAAGAGGAAGATTGGTATCCCGTCAGATTAAAAACAGGCTTTTTGTTTCAAATGGGTGCTCTTTATGATTCCATGACTATTTATGAAAATGTTACCTTTGCCATGCGTCGCCACCTACGTCTTTCAGAAAAAGAGATGCAAAGACGGGTAAAGGAAATCTTAAAGGCCGTGCACTTAGAGGGTGTAGAAGATAAATATCCAGCCGAACTTTCAGGGGGAATGCAAAAGCGTGCCGCTTTAGCCAGGGCAATTGCCCTTAATCCTCCTCTTATCCTTTATGATGAACCTACTACTGGCCTTGATCCCATTCACAGTACCATGATTAGCCACTTTATCCGCCATCTGCAAAAAAAGTATAACATTGCCTCTATCGTTGTGACACATGATCTTGGATGTGCGTATAAGGTAGCAGATAGGATAATGCTTCTGTATAAAGGCAATTTTGTATTTAGGGGTACCTTACAAGAACTTAAAGAGACAGATAATCCATATATCAAACAATTTTTAGAAGGGGCCCTAGAAGGGCCTATGCAGGGGTAAAAAATGAAAGAAAAATGGTTTTTTGTCCTTAAAACGATTATATTTCTTGCCTTTTCCTTTGCCCTTCTAGGCACAGTCATTGTCTTTTTGGGTAAAGGAAAACACTTTTTTAAAAAGACCTTTATTTTAAAAACCTACTTTCAATCTGTGGGAGGACTTTCGCTAGAATCCCCGGTTTACCGTTATGGCCTGCGGGTAGGAAGCGTAGATGAATGTCGTTTTATGCCAGACGGAAGGGTGGAAGTGATCATGCGGATAGAAGAAAAATTTCATAATCAGTTTCGGCAAGGATGCTATGCTCGCATTGTGCCTGTAGGTATTTTGGGAGATAAGGCCATTGATATAGTAGGAGGAAAACCAGATGGGGTCATTTTACCAGCGGGTAGTATAATTGCCTCAACAGAACCTTTTGATTTAAATGACCTAGCCGAGAGAGTAAAGCCATTATTAGATGATATAAGTGCGATTGCTCACAACCTGGCAAATATTACTAGCGATATTCAGCGAGAACACAAAACCTATTGTAAAATCATTCGTAATGTGGCTACAATTACCGAAAGTATTGCCAAAGGAGAAGGAACTCTTGGTAGGTTAGTAAAACAAGATGACCTATACCAAGAGGCTAATTTGACCCTTAGACAAGCACGATCTGCCATGAAAGAAATAAATGAAATTGCTGATACTATACAGAAATGTAGTCAAGATTTTCAGCCCGTAATAGCAGAAACAAAAAGGGCAGCAGAGAATCTGACAGTTTTACTTGAGAATATAGAAGCTTTTATCCGCAAATTAGATAGATGGTCTCAAGAGGCCGAGATTATTATTAACAATTTTTCTTATACCAGTCAGCAGATAAAAAAGGCGTCAACCGATTTACCCACTATTACTTCTAACTTACGTAAGGCTTCTGAAGGGGCAATAGAGGTTATTGAAGCAGCCAAGAAAAATTGGCTTATTCGTCGTTATTTGAAAAAACAAAAAAAAGAGCAGAAAAATAAACCCTCAAAGGGAAAATTGCCGTGGGAAGAACCGCCTAAAACATGGTGGGAATAATAAAAACTCATTTTACCTGTCCCGAGTCATAATAAAACTTGTGAGGGAAGAAGTGGCTATTCCTCGTAATATTCTTCTAAAAATTACTTATTTTTTTTCTTGACAGACAGGATAGTCTGTGCTATAAAAGCAACGGTTTATATTTGGCGAGTAAAAAGAAAGGGGGTGAGGTAGGGTATTAAAAGTTGAATAGGAAAGCAACGCAAGTTTAATCTTTTTAAAAAAAACAAATTTATTAAAAGTGGGAGGTGTAGATATGCCAAGTTTTGTCAAGGTAGAAAAGTGTGATGGTTGTCAGTCGGCTCCTAGAACTGCTTGCCAGTACATTTGCCCTAATGATTTGATGGTTTTAAACAGGGAAATTATGAAGGCTTACAACCGTGAGCCTGAAATGTGCTGGGAGTGTTACTCCTGTGTAAAGATTTGTCCACAACAGGCTATTGAGGTGAGAGGTTACACTGACTTCTGTCCATTGGGTGCTAGCGTTATTCCTATGCGTGGAACTGATGCCATTATGTGGACCGTTAAATTTAGAAATGGTACTATTAAGAGATTTAAGTTTCCTATTCGGACCACACCAGAAGGGTCTATTGATCCTTATGATGGTATTGCGCCGGCAGATCGCTCTAAGATTAAAGACAACTTCTTGATGGGTGAGCCCGATCTATTAGAAGTTAGCGAGCTACCTACAGTGAAGAAGTAGTGTTTAGCTGAACTTTAGAAAATAAAAACTTTAGGAGGTAAATGGTTATGGCAGATTTTGAAGTTGTAGAATTGAGCACCGATTTGTTAATTGTCGGTGGTGGCATGGCTGCCTGTGGGGCAGCGGTAGAAGCCAAATACTGGGCCGGTGACGATATTAAGGTTTTGCTAGTAGATAAGGCCGCCATGGAAAGAAGTGGTGCGGTTGCACAGGGTCTTTCCGCGATCAATACCTACATCGGTATGAGCGGACGCGCTGCTCCTGAAGTAGGTGGCACTACTGGTACTCATACGCCTGAGGAATTTGTTCATTATGTCCGTCAGGATCTGATGGGTGTCGTTAGAGAGGATTTAGTCTATGATGTGGCTCGTCATGTTGATGGTTCTGTTCATCTTTTTGAGAAGTGGGGTCTGCCGATTTGGAAGAACGAAGAGGGTAAGTATGTTCGTGAAGGTAAGTGGCAGATCATGATTCACGGTGAATCCTATAAGCCTATCGTGGCTGAGGCTGCTAAGAAAGCTCTGGGCGAGGAGAATATTCTTGAACGTGTCTTCATTGTAAAGCTCTTGCTTGACGAGAAGGTTCCCAATAGAATTGCTGGGGCTGTTGGTTTTAGTGTAAGAGAAAACAAGTTCTATTACATCAAGGCTAAGGCCATTATTTGTGCTTGTGGTGGTGCAGTCCACATCTTCCGTCCAAGATCTACTGGTGAAGGTTATGGTCGTGCTTGGTATCCACCATGGAATGCTGGTTCTACCTACTCCATGATGTTGGAAGTTGGTGCTCCAATGGTTAATATGGAGTGTCGTTTTGTGCCTGCCCGTTATAAAGACGGCTATGGGCCTGTTGGTGCGTGGTTCTTGCTCTTTAAGGCCTATGCTACCAACGCCTTTGATGAAAACTACCTTGAAACCAGAAAGCCTGAGCTTGAAAAGTATGCTCCTTATGGAACTACCAAGCCTGTACCAACTTGTCTGCGTAATCATGCAATGATGCTTGATATGTTTGAAGGCAAGTTCCCGATCTTTATGAGGACAGAGGCGGCTATGCAGGCCATTATGAAGGCTGATCCTAAGCGGGCCAAGAAGCTTGAGGCTGAAGCTTGGGAAGACTTCCTTGATATGACTGTTAGCCAGTCTGTCCTTTGGGCAGCTGAAAACGTTGAGCCTGAGAAAAAGAAATCTGAAATTATGCCTTCTGAACCTTACTTGATGGGTTCCCACTCTGGTGCCAACGGTGCTTGGTGCTGTGGTCCTGAAGATCTCATGCCTGAAGAATACAGGTCTGACTTCCCTGGCCTGTATAACAGAATGACTACCGTAGAAGGTTTATTTACTGCTGGTGACGGTGTAGGTGCCTCTGCTCACAAGTTTTCCTCTGGTTCTCACACAGAGGGAAGAATTGCGGCTAAGGCTGCTATTCAGTACATCCTGGATCATCAGGACTTTGAACCCAATCCTCGCGGCAGCGTGGAAGAATTAAAAGAGCTTGTTTACAAACCTCTTAAGACTTTTGAAGAGCATAAGAACTACACCACTGATCCTAATGTTAATCCATTCTATATCAGACCGAAACAGTTTGTCTTCCGCCTTAATAAGATTATGGATGAGTACTGTGGTGGTATCGGCTTCAACTACACCACTAATGAGCCTGCTCTGTTGATGGGTCTGGAAAAACTCCAAGTGCTCAAGGAAGACGCTGAGAAGTTGGCTGCTGAAGACCTTCACGAGCTTATGAGGGCTTGGGAAAACTATCACCGTCTGCTCACTGCTGAGTGTCATCTGCGCCACATTCTTTACAGAAAAGAAACTAGGTGGCCTGGTTACTATTACAGATCTGACTATCCCGAACTTGATGAGCAAAACTGGAGGAAGTTTGTCCTTTCTCGGATCAATCCTGACACCGGCGAGTGGGAGGTCTATGAAAGACCTTATATCCCGATTATTGACTAGTTAGAAAGCAAAGGGGCTCCGAGGGATAACCTTGGAGCCCCTTATTTTCTGGTCTTGGATTCGTTCTGAAAAAATAGACCCCGGAGGAGCAGCATGGCAGGTGAAAAGAATGTAACCGAAACTATTTTAGTTGTAGGCGGGGGGATGAGTGGGCTTACGGCAGCGGTAGAGGCAGGAGAAGTTGGATATGACGTTATTCTTTTAGAAAAAAGGCCTTATTTAGGTGGGCGTGTGGCCCAACTCCATGAATATTTCCCGAAACTTTGTCCCCCATTTTGCGGTTTGGAAATAAACTTTAGGAGAATTAAGGAAAATCCTCGTATTAAGTTTTTTACTTTGGCAGAAGTAGAGAAGATTAGCGGTCAACCGGGTAATTTTGATGTTACGGTAAAAATTAAACCGCGGTATGTTAATAGCAATTGTACTATTTGTGGTAAATGTGTAGATGCCTGCCCTAAGGAAAGAGTGGATGAATATAATTATGGCCTTTCTAAGACAAAGGCCATTTATTTACCCCATGAAATGGCCTTTCCTGCTAAATATGTCATTGATGACAGCGTTTGTGACAAATGTGGGAAGTGCGTAGAGGCTTGTCCTTATAATGCCATTGATTTAAATGATCAGCCTAAAACTGTAAATTTCAAGGTGGGAGCCATTATCTGGGCAACAGGCTGGAAGCCTTATGATGCTACCAAAATGGATAATTTGGGATTTGGGAAATATCCCAATGTGATTACCAATGTCATGATGGAACGACTTGCTGCTGTTAATGGTCCTACTAAAGGCAAGATCTTGCGTCCTTCTGATAAGAAGGAGGTAAAGAGTGTTGCCTTTGTCCAGTGTGCAGGTTCAAGGGATGAGAATCACCTTCCTTACTGCTCGGCCGTCTGTTGCTTAGCTTCTATGAAGCAGGCAATTTACATAAAAGAACAATATCCTAAGGCCAAGGTCTATATCTTTTATATAGACTTGCGCGCCTTTGGTCGGTTTGAGGATTTTTATAATCGTGTAAAGGAGTATGAAGGTATAGAATTTATTAAAGGTAAAGTAGCCAAGATTACCGAAGTGCCAGAAACCAAAAACCTTATTGTAGAGGCCGAGGATATTCTCTCTGGCAAAAAGACACAGCAAGAGGTAGAAATGGTTGTGTTGGCCACGGGCATGATGCCCACGACGGCCGAAGAAAAGGTGCCTGCGGATAACGTTAGTTATGATGATTTTAATTTCCTGCTCTCCGATCTCCAAGACAATGGTATCTATGCCGCTGGGTGTGTAAAGAGGCCGATGGATGTGGCTTCTTGTGTCCAAGATGCTACGGGAGCAGCCCTTAAAGCCATTCAATCTATTGTGAGGAGGTAACTCTAATGGACAAAAAGATCGGGGTTTATATTTGTAAAGGCTGTGGCATTGGGGATGCAATAAATGTTGAAAAATTAGCCCAGATTGCCACAGAAGAATATAAGTTGCCTTGTAAAATTCACGATAATTTATGTAGTGAAGCTGGGGTTAATCTCATAAAGAGTGATATAGAAGGCGAGGGTATTAATACCGTTGTTATTGCCGCCTGTTCTCACCGTGTTAACTGGGATGTTTTTAACTTTGGCCCCAATGTCTGGGTGGAAAGGGCGAATATTCGGGAGCAGGTAGCCTGGTGTCAGCCGCCTAATAATGACTTTACGCAGGAAATGGCTGAGGATTATCTCCGTATGGCCATTGCTAAGGCCGAAAAGGTAACCATCCCTACAGGATACAAAGAGGGAGAGTACAATAAGACTATTTTGGTTGTGGGTGGTGGTATTACGGGTCTAACGGCAGCCTTGGAAGGTGCTAATGCTGGATATGATGTGGTCTTAACCGAAAAAGAAGCCGAATTAGGTGGTTGGGTAAGAAAATGGTGGAAGATTTATCCTTATCAGCCGCCGTATAAGGAACTTCAAGATAGTGGTATAGAAGAAAAAATTAAGGTCGTTAATGATCATCCCAAGATCACCGTTTATACCTCTACTAAAATTAAAAAGACTGAAGGACAGCCAGGACAGTTTAAGATAACTTTAGATAGGGCAGGTAAAGAGGAACAAATTACGGTTGGATCTATTATCTTGGCCGTTGGTTGGAAACCCTATGATGCAACCAAATTAGAGCATCTAGGGTATGGAAAGTATAAAAATGTGATTACAAATATAGAAATGGAAGAAATGGCTAGAAATGGCCAGATTGTTTCCCCGGCCACAGGGCAGCCGGCCCAAAATGTGGCTTTCATTCAGTGTGCGGGACAAAGGGATCCTGATCACCTGCCATATTGCTCCTCCTATTGTTGTCTTGTTTCCTTAAAGCAGGCCATGTATGTGCGCCAGCTCAATCCCGATGCGAAGACCTATATCTTCTATCGGGATATGCGTACGCCAGGCCAATATGAAGAATTTTATAAAAATGCCCAAAACGATGTTGGTATTTTTCTCACGAAGGGAGAGGTTGTCGGTATTACAGAGAATGAGGATAAAACCCTTAATATTGAGGTAGAAAATACCCTTCTGGGCGAGAAAATTGTGGTTAAGGCCGACTTGGTTGTTCTGGCCATAGGCATGGTTTCCAATATGGAAGGTATTCCTACCACAAGGGATGAAGTGATTAAGGCCTATGGTCTTACTGGGCAGGAAGAGCCTGAGGTTATTGAAAAGACAATCAGAGAAACACCGCAACCTTGGGAAGGCATTTTAAATTTGGCCTATCGCCAAGGACCTGAGGTGCCTCTTTTGAAATATAGTTTGCCAGACTCTAACTTTATTTGCTTCCCTTATGAGTCTCGTCGTACAGGTATTTATCCGGCCGGTTGTGTCAGGCAACCGCAGGATATTGAGGCTTGTATGCGGGATGCGAGGGGAGCGGTTTTAAAGGCCATTCAGTGTATGGAGATGGAATCGCGTGGTGAGACCGTGCATCCACGTTCAGGTGATTTGAGTTATCCTGAATTCTTCTTCCAGAGATGTACACAGTGTAAGCGTTGTACACAAGAATGTCCATTTGGTGCCTTGGATGAAGATGAAAAGGGTACACCTAAGCCCAATTATTTCCGTTGCCGGCGGTGTGGAACCTGTATGGGTGCCTGTCCAGAGCGCATTATTGGTTTCCAGAATTATAATGTAGATATTATTTCTTCTATGATTAAAGCCATATCTGTGCCAGAAGATGATGAAGAAAAACTCAGAATTCTCTGTTTTGCCTGTGAGAATGACGCTTATCCTGCCTTAGATATGGCGGGTATCAACCATCTTCAATATTCACCTTTAATTCGGGTAATTCCAGTGCGTTGTCTTGGATCAGTTAACTTGGTCTTTATCTCTGATGCCCTTTCACGCGGTATTGATGGTGTGTTGCTTCTTGGCTGTAAGTATGGTGATGACTATCAGTGCCACTTTATCAGAGGTAGCGAGTTGGCAAATTACAGAATGGGTAAGTTGGCTGAGACATTGAATAATTTAGGTTTGGAAGCAGAGAGGGCCCAACTTGTGCAGGTGGCGATTACAGATTATGATAAATTGCCCAAAATTATTAATGATTTTATAGAAAAGGTTAAAGAAATAGGTCCTAATCCATTTAAAGGATGGTAAAGAGGAGGGAAAAAGATGGCAAACGGGCGCTTAGTGGAGCCAGATGTAAAATTTATCAATGATGTTATTCAAACAGGTGGGTCTTCACTTAAGAAATGTTTTCAATGCGCAACCTGTAGTGTTGTTTGTCCCTTGTCGCCGGAAGATGATCCATTTCCACGAAAGCATATGATTCTAGCCCAGTGGGGACAAAAACAGGCCTTAATAAAGGATAGGGCAATCTGGCTATGTCATAACTGCAATGACTGTTCCCATTATTGTCCGCGGGGGGCTAGACCAGGCGATGTCTTGGGAGCTATTAGGGCCTTTGCGATTGAAGAATATGCCACACCTAAATGGTTGGCAAGATTTGTTCGTCAGCCTAAGAACTTGTTTGTATTGTTTGTTATCCCTATTGTGTTATTCCTTATTATAGCTCTTCTTAATGGCACCCTTCCTCCTAAAAGCCCGGAGATAAAACCTCATAATTTTATTCCGGTTATTACTGGTGTGGATATTGTCTTTGTACCTTTAGCCTTATTGCTAGTGATTAGTCTATTTAAGAGCCTGAGCCGGCTGTGGAAGGATATGAGTGTGGGGCTTGAGCCTCCGAGTGCTTATCAGATGCTCCTCAAAGGCGGATGGTGGGGAATTATTGTTTCCTCTCTTAAGGAAATTTTACTTCATGAGCGCTTTCGTAAATGTGGTGCCGCTAAGGAAAGGACAGTTCCCCACTTGCTGTTGTTATGGAGTTTTATTGGATTGGCGATTGTAACGGCATATGTATTTGTGGCTGAAGATATTTTCCATGCAGAATGCCCATTTCCTTTGAGTCACCCAATAAAATTATTGGCTAATTTGAGTGCGATTGCCCTTTTGATAGGTATCTTTTGGCTGGCAAAAAACCGCTTGGCCGATAAGGATTCAGTATCAACGGGTTGGGACTGGAGTTTAATTTTTGTCATTATGGCTGTAGGTGTAACGGGTGTATTAGCAGAGGTATTCCGCTTGGCAGAGGTTGCTTTCTTGGCTTATGGTTTTTATCTGCTCCACCTGTCTAGTGTGTTTGTGCTCTTTATTTATCTGCCGTTTTCTAAGTTTGCTCACCTTGCTTACCGGACATTGGCGTATATACATGAGAAATACTATAGTAAGGTGTAACTAATGAAATTTTTTCTTGACAAAAAAGAAGCAACAGACTATATATTAGGCAGTTTGGTTTTGAAAGGAGGTGAGGGAGGACACCAAAAAGTGGAAATTTTGAACTTAGGTTGAGGGTAATAAAACAAAAAGTTTAAGCAAGGAGGTAAGTATATGGCGGCCGAAGGACAAGAAAAACTTTGGGAGACTAAAAAATATGATGATGTAAGAATTTATTCAGATGAGGAAATTTGGAACTATACAGATGAGGAGTTGGCTAATTATAAATGCAAGCATGATATTCCTCTTTTGGAAGAGTTAGAGGAAGGGCCTTGGCCAAGCTTTGTAAGCGATATCAAGCAAGAGGCCCTACATAGACACAAACTGCCACCAGACAAGTTGATGATTCCTGCTGATGTTTGTGATGACCTTTTAGGTCAGGTTGAGCTATCTTATGTAGAAAAGGAGACACACTGGAAACACGGTGGTATCGTTGGTGTTTTTGGATATGGCGGTGGTGTAATCGGAAGATACTCTGATCAGCAAGAGAAATTCCCCAGTATTTGGGCTTTCCATACCCTTCGTGTGAATCAGCCTGCAAGTAAGTTCTATAAGACTGATTATCTAAGGGCCCTCTGTGATATCTGGGAATATAGAGGAAGCGGTTTAACCAATATGCATGGTTCCACAGGTGATACTGTTTTGCTTGGCACCCATACTGAACAGTTAGAACCTATTTTCTTTGATTTAACCCATGACCTTGGTGTTGACCTTGGTGGTTCTGGCTCTAACTTAAGAACACCTTCCTGTTGTGTGGGCAAGGCTAGATGCGAGTTTGCCTGTTATGATACGCAGGATATCTGTTATGAGCTGACCATGTATTATCAGGATGAGCTTCACAGGCCAGCCTTCCCATATAAGTTTAAGTTTAAATTTGATGGTTGTCCAAACTGCTGCGTGGCTTCTATTGCCCGTGCTGATATGTCTTATATCGGTACTTGGAAAGATGATATTCGCATTGACCAAGAGGCAGTCCGTGCTTATGTAGCTGGGGAACTTAAACCTAATGCAGGTGCCTTTGGTGATAGAGATTGGGGTCCATTTGACATCCAAAAAGAAGTTATTGACCTTTGTCCAGCCCAGTGCATGGAATGGGATGGTAAAGAATTAAAAATTAATAACAAAGAATGTGTCCGTTGTATGCACTGTATTAACGTTATGCCAAGGGCACTCCGGATTGGAACAGATACAGGATGCAGCATTCTGTTTGGGGCAAAGGCACCTATTTTAGAGGGTGCGCAGATGTCCTTATTGGCCATTCCATTCATTCGGGTAGAGAAGCCTTATGACAATATTAAAGCAATTGTAGAAAGAGTTTGGGATTGGTGGATGGAAGAAGGAAAGAACCGTGAACGTTTGGGTGAGCTGATTCAGAGAAAGAGCATTCAAGAATTTATAAAGGTGCTCGGTGTGCCGGCTATTCCACAAATGGTAAAAGAACCTCGTTCCAATCCATACATCTTCTGGAAAGAGGATGAGGTGCCTGGTGGATGGGAGAGAGACATTAAAGAGTTTAGGAAGAGACATCCGAGATAAAAAAACAAGGAGGTGCTATTATGTCGCTTGGTAAGTTTGGTTATTACAATCCAGACAAACCGCTAGAAGATAGAATTACGGATATAGGTCCACCACATTATGAGCAGTTCTTTCCACCTATTATTAAAAGGAATTATGGGAAATGGTTGTATCATGAAATTTTAGAGCCTGGTCTTATAGTACATGTTTCTGAGACCGGGGAGAAGGCCTACACGGTTAGGGTAGGTGGTGCGCGTTTAATGAGTGTCCAGCATATCCGTGAGATTTGTGATATTGCTGACAAATACTGTGATGGTTATGTGCGGTGGACAACGAGAAATTGTATTGAATTTATTACCGATAGTGAAGAAAAAGCTAGAGAATTAATGAAAGATTTGGAAAGCCGTAAATTCCCTAAGGGAAGCTATAAATTCCCTGTTGGCGGCACTGGATGTAGTATTACTAACATTGTTCATACCCAAGGTTGGATCCACTGCCATACACCGGCTACAGATGCCTCTGGTATCGTGAAATCTGTCCATGATGCTCTTTTTGATTACTTCAAGACCATGAAACTGCCGGCCAAGCTGCGTATTTCCTTGGCTTGCTGCTTGAACATGTGCGGTGCGGTTCATTGTTCTGATATTGCTATCTTGGGTGTTCACCGTAAACCTCCGATGGTTGACGATGAGGTATTGGCAAAGATATGTGAAATTCCGCTCGTTGTTGCTGCCTGTCCACTGGGTGCTATTCGTCCAGCTAAGACTGAAGACGGCCGTAAGACGGTACGGGTGAATCAAGATCGGTGTATGTTCTGTGGTAACTGTTATACCATGTGCGCAGCTATGCCTTTGGCAGATAAGGAAGGTGATGGTGTAGCTATATTGGCTGGTGGTAAGATTTCCAACCGGAAGACTCCACCTAAGTTTTCCAAGGTGATTGTTCCATACATACCCAATGAACCACCACGTTGGCCAAAGGTGGTAGATACGATTAAGAAAATTGTGGAAGTCTATGCTAAAGATGCTCGGAAATATGAACGCTTAGGCGAATGGGCTGAGCGGATTGGTTGGGAGAAGTTCTTTGAAAAGACAGGTATTCCGTTTACGGAAAAGAGCTTGGACGACTATCGTTTGGCCTATGATACCTACCGGACGACAACACACTTTAAGTACACTGAACATGTCTGGCAGTTAGCGAAGGCGCTTGAAGAGGCTGAATAAGGTAGCGTATAATATAGTGCCCCTCTCTTAGAGAGGGGCACATAATTTTTTTGTAAAAAGGGGTGGTGTCATGGCATCCATTGATGAAATCAAAAAAGTAATTGTTGATTTTGCTACAAATACTAAAAAAACAAAATTTTATTTTAAAGATATGGAAAAGGCAGTGCAAAAGGTAATTCCTGATGCTAAGCCAAGGGAAATTAAAAAGGCAGCTACTGCTTTGGTAAACGAAGGGACATTGGTATATTTTTCTACTGGAAGCAGCACCATGTATGGTTTGAAGGGAAGAGGGATCTCGCTTGAAACAGAAGAGACAGGGAAGGCTGATTAAAAGGATGTGTAAGGATATTGAAAATTAAAAGAGGGGCTTTTGCCCCTCTTTTTTATTCATTAATTTTAATTCTCTCTTGACTTTTTCTTTGATCCATTTAAAATTCACCTAAACTTAAACAAAGGAGAGATAACCGTGGGATTTGTACCTAAGGACATTGAGCGTTTTATTTATGAACAAAAATTATTGCTTGCCCAACAACCTGAATGCGCAACGGCCCATTATAATTTGGGCGTGGCTTTATTACGACAAGGGAAATTGGATGAAGCCTTAGATGCCTTTGAAGAGGCGGTAGAGACAGGGCAACGCATGTTTGAGGCGTTTGTCAATATTGGCTACATTTATTTTAAAAAGGGTGACATGGAAAAGGTTGTTCTGGCTAATAAGCGGGCGGTGGAGATTGAACCCCGTTATGCCCGCGGTTACGCAAATATGGGTTTTGCCTATTTACAATTGGGCAAGACCGATGAGGCCATAGAGGCCTTAGAAAAGGCTATTGAACTCAATCCTAGAATTGTACAGGCTTATGCCAATTTAGCCAATGCTTACTTACAAAAGGGAGATATTGATAAGAGCATTGAGATAAATAAAAAAGCACTTGAGATTGCTCCAGATTTTGGCTTGGTGCATAATAATATTGCCTATGCCTATTATCTCAAGGAGGAATATGAAAAAGCCATTGCCCACTGTGATAAAGCAAGAGAATTGGGTTTTCAGGTACATCCTGATTTCTTAAAAGAGCTAGAACCTTATCGGCAGAAGGGATAGACAATGGAGCTATTTGATTTCTTTGGTGAATACGAGATCTGGGCGAAGAAAGCAGATATTCTCTTTAAGAAGATTGCTCATGATTATCCAGAATGTGTGCGCTGTCGGTTGCACTGTGCCGACTGTTGCTATGCCCCATTTGGGGTGTTTTTGATAGAGGCGGCTTATATAAACTACCACTTTAATCGTTTAGATCCAAAACAAAAAAAGGAAATTTTTAGGCGAATTGAAAAGACAGAAACTCAGCTTCTCGCCGCAAGAGATCGGTTACATGTCTTTGATGATAATCCAAAGATGAAGGTCTTTGGTTTGGGTAAACAGCGGGTAAGATGTCCTTTCTTAAATGAGCAGGATGAGTGCGACTTATATGACAGACGTCCTATTATATGCCGAATCTACGGCGTGCCCTTTGAGGTGAACAAAGAGGTTCATGTGTGTGGTCTGTCTGGTTTCAAAAAGGGAGTAACTTATCCCGTGGTGAAGCTGGATAAAATATATGACAACTTAAGACGGCTTTCAGAGGAAATGCTTGTTTGGGCTAGATCTCCCCATCCTGAACGTTCTCTTCTTTTAATCCCCTTAAGCCGCGCCATCAGAATGCCTTTGGATCATATCATTCAGGGAATGATTGAATAGCCTGAAAGAGTGCTTGTGTGTGTTGAGGAAGGTTTTTTTCTAAAATAGAAAATTCTTCTTTGCCTTCATATAAGCGCAAGAGTTGGTTTAAAAGCAGGTTTAATTCCTTCTGGCTAAAGGCCTTAAGAAGATCTAATAACTCAATATTATCTAGCTGACATGTTGCCTTTAATTCCTCTTTTCTTTCTTGCATGGTCTTAAAAAAGCCGACAAGAACACCCTTTAGATAAAAGGGATCAAAAAGGCCTATTTTGCCGACACCGTCAAAGCGGTCTAGCCGTATACGTAGACTCAGATTTAAAAAGAAATAAATCAGGGCCAAAATGGGATTGACTTCTTCTTGTGAAAGGAACTCCATAAAGGCTCCATATCCTCTTACGGTGGTTAGTCTTACCTTTATTTCTGTATCGGCTCTAACAATAAAGTCTCCAGCCGCATGATGCCAAGGATATATCTGGGCAAAGGAAGAAAAATCGTAATAAAGACTGAGAATGTAAGCAATTTCTTGAAAAAGGGTAAAGGCCTCCCTTTTACTTAGATAGCGATAACCCCTTTTAAAATCCCATAAGACAATCTGTGTCTGTTTGTTTTTGTCTAAGGTAAGATGAAATTCATGATAATCCTCAAACCATTCTACCAGGGCTAAAGTCATATCATTTAAATCGGCCAAAACATATACCTTAGGTAAATATGGATAAGGAAATTTATGATGCAGTGTGTTAAGCAGTTTGTATTCTCTTTTAAGCCATACAGCCTTTTCCTTTTCAGTTGCTACATTTACTCCAAAAACAAAACGGTTTTTTTTAGTATGCACTTCTATCCTGGCGGGGTGATAAAAGGCACCGTGTTTTTCTGCCTGAATAATGATTTTTTGGATAGTATCAGAGAAAGGCTGGGCTGTTTGTTGAGTAATGGCAGAGATGAGGAAATGAAAATTATCCTGGCTTAAAAAGGTCTTTATTGTTTCAAAGTACCGAATATATGGCGTCCTCGCCCGATCCCCTTCTAAGGCAATATAGGCATTGGTCGCATCTACAGGGATGATTTTTTTAGGACCGGCTACGCAGTAAATCCATTGACACTTATTCACCTTTAATGGCCTTAATTGCCTCTTTAGCCAGCTTGGCTATGGTTACTTCCTGAAGTTTATGATCAATGAAAATCTTGATCTTGATCTGATCTTTAAGTAGATCTTCTAATAAAGGCTTAGCTGGTTTTTCCTTAAAGATACCTAAACACCAAGCGGCGTGTCCTCTGATGGTGGGATCGGGGTCAGTAACCAGTTTATACAAGGCCGGCACAGCCTTTTTAACGGCTTCTAAATCTACCTGAGCAATACGACCGATACCCCAAAGGACTTCTTGCCGAGCACTATCGTCTAAAAAGAAGGAGACAAAAGAAGGAATAAAGTTTTTTAAGAATTTAGGATTCTGACTAATAATTTCGGCAGCTGCTCCTAAGGCACCCCAACAGGAGGC
This sequence comes from Candidatus Desulfofervidaceae bacterium, assembly GCA_027064585.1. Taxonomy (GTDB): domain Bacteria; phylum Desulfobacterota; class Desulfofervidia; order Desulfofervidales; family Desulfofervidaceae; genus JAGHCL01. Next base: position 41,571 of record JAMOPI010000012.1, read on the forward strand.
CGCGGTATCAGAACGGGCGTAAAGGATGTTATGCAAGAGTTTAGTAACGATGTCTGGCCGTCTTTTTAAATAAAAACTACACACCTGTCCTAAGGCATAAATAGCCTGCCAGCGAAACTGTTCATCCACGGCATAAAGTAAACGCTGTAGGGCCGGAATAACCCTTGTATCTTCTTGGGCAAGGGCAAGAAGTTCATCCCATTTTTCTTCTTTGACCAGATTTTCTACTAAACGTTTGGAAAAACGAGCCGAACGTTTAGGTGTAACTTCTTTAACCACTAGCTCTTTGGCCTTTTCTTTTACCCCTTGAGCCGTAACTTCCTGGACATCATCGTGTAAACGGAGAAAGAGAAGCTTTCCCCTAACCTTGCGGCCCTCATGCCCTCCGCCTACAACGATCTTATGTGAAATGCCATCATAGTTATCCAACACTGCTTCTACATAATCTTCTTCAGGTAAAAGTCCCCAAGCCAGATCCCAATCCTCATTACAGGCAAACAAAAGGGCCTCTACAAAGGCGGCGCCTTGATGGTAGCCTGTAAAGTCATATACATAAACTGCTCCGCAGTTTTTACACACGCCAAGAGGAAATTCAAAATTACTAGAGACTAGCTCCTGCGGTGGATCAATTAACTCATCACAAAAGGGACAGCGTGGTGGATATACCTTCGGTATAAGAGGCAAGAGGAAACCTCCATTTTTTATTTGCGACCTTTTTATCAGAGGTAAAAAGGTGTGTCAAGGAAGGGGTGATCTTTCTTTTTGGAAATTTTTGAGTTAAAAAAGAAAATGATCTTTAGAGAGGAGGTAAAAGATGCCAATCTATGAGTTTCGTTGTCTTCAGTGTGGGCATGTGTTTGAGCTTTTTCGGGTAAGGTCGGATGAAGAGATAGAGATGAAATGTCCTGAGTGTGGTGGAGAAAATATTGAAAGGGTCATGAGCCGCGTCGGAGGAATTTCTGTAAAAGGAAGTGAGACCATGCCGCGTTCTACCTTCCGCTCATGTGCTGGGGGAACATGTGCGACCATAGAAGTGCCTGGACCGGAAAGATGACGAATCTCCCACGGCTGATCATTTCAGGACTAAGTGGCGATGCGGGCAAAACGGTTATTAGTACGGGTTTAACACGTGTTTTATCCAGACACAAAAGAGTCATCCCTTTTAAAAAGGGGCCGGATTATATTGATATGGCCTGGTTGGCCTTAGCCGCTGAGCGGCCTTGTTATAATCTGGATCTCTTTTTTATTAATAAGGATCAGCTTTATCAGGCCTTTTTGTACAATGCCGCTAAGGGAGAGGTAGCCATTATAGAGGGTAACCGTGGGCTTTACGATGGCTTGGATGTAGAAGGCAGTGCCAGTACAGCCACTTTGGCCAAACTCCTGCAAGCGCCTGTCTTTTTAATTATCAATTGCACCAAAGTAACTCGCACCGCGGCTGCTTTGGTCTTAGGCTGTATGCAGATGGATAAAGAAGTGCCGATTAAAGGCGTAATTTTAAACCAGCTTGCCCGTGCCCGGCATGAAAATATTATTAAGGAGTGTATTAAAAAATATTGCCAAATACCAGTCGTAGGGGCCATTCCCCGTTTAAGGAATGTAACCTTTCCAGGCAGACATCTAGGTCTTGTGCCACCCCAAGAGCATCCTAAGGCTGAAGAAGCAATTGAGACAGCGGCAGAGATTGTAAGTAAATATCTAGACCTAGATACCATCTGGCAGATAGCCAGTCAGGCACCACCATTAAATGTATCTTCAACCCAACAACTTTTTCCGCAAAAATCTTCTCTTGGTATTCGTATTGGCGTTATCCGGGATAGTGCCTTTCAGTTTTATTATCCTGAAAACCTGGAGGCCCTGGTGAGAGAAGGGGCAGAGGTGGTAGAGTTTAGTGCCTTAAAAGAAGAACGCCTGCCAGAAATAGATGCCCTTTATATTGGGGGTGGTTTTCCTGAAACACATGCCGAAATCCTGGCTAATAACTATCGCTTACGCCAGGCCATTAAAGAGGCGGCTGAAAGGGGGTTGCCTATTTACGCTGAATGTGGGGGATTGATGTATCTATGTAAGGAGCTCATCTGGCAGGAAAAAAAATATCCGATGGTAGGAATCTTTCCAGCGCTTATTGGAGTTAGTAAAAGGCCCCAGGGGCATGGCTATGTCATGGCTGAGGTTACGGCCCCTAATCCTTACTTTCCGGTAGGTGAGGTCTTAAAGGGACATGAATTTCATTATTCCTATGTCTTAAGTTGGGAAGATACGCCTTATTATGCCTTTACCCTTAAAAAAGGCCACGGGGTAGACGGTAAGCATGACGGATTGATATATAAAAATATCCTGGCCGCCTATACCCATCTTCATGCCTTGGGAACTGAAGGTTGGGCAAGAGGAGTAGTTCAGCAGGCCTTAAATTATAAAAATACTCGGAGAGGAGATAATGTGTAGAGTTAGAGTTAAATTGGCTATCATCTTTTTTTGTTTACTTTTTTGGCCATCCATTACCTTGGCAAAGGATAATTCTTATGGAGCAATTATTCTTTTAGACGAGGTAAAAAACAGCTTTGATGCTCAAGGGCGGGAGGTGTGGTATGAACACGAACTTATCCAGGTATTAAATCAAAAAGGCATCCAGGAGTTTGGTGAGGTTGTTATTCCCTTTTCTACCAAATACCAAAGGCTTAAAGTGCTTAAGGCTGTAACCATTTTACCAAACGGACAACGGGTAAAGCCAGCAAAGAATGCCTATAACATTGTGTCTCCTCCCTTTGTTATGCAGGCGCCTATCTATTCGGACATCAAGTATCAGACCGTTTCCATGCCTGCCCTCTGTCCTGGGGCAGTGATAGAATATGCCTATGAGCTGAGAACAATCAAGTCTTACATGCCTGGGCAGTTTTGGGCCAAAAATATTTTTCAACAGGAGTATCCGGTCAAACGGGCTATTTATGCCTTAAGTGTACCTAAAAGCAAGATACCTAAAATTATTTTAAAGCACATACACTTGCGGCCTAAAAAAGAAGTAAGAGGTGACCAAATTACCTTCATCTGGGAAGTGCAAAATCTACCGGCCATTGATGCAGAACCTTATGCTCCGCCTTTAGAGGAACTGGCTGCTTCTATTGCCCTTTCTACTGTACCTTCTTGGGACAAGGTAGCCCGCTGGTATTATGACTTGGCCAAAGATGCTCTTAAGCCCGATATAGCTATTAAGAAGAAGGCCAAGGAGCTAACAAAGGACTGTAAAGACGAGTGGGCAAAGATAAAGGCCATCTATAATTATGTTGCCCAAAATATCCGCTATGTTGGAGTAGAATTTGGCATCAATGGTTATAAACCCCATCCAGCCAGCCAAATCTTTCGGCTACGCTATGGTGATTGTAAGGATCACTCTACCCTCTTAATTGCTATGCTACGAAGTGTGGGGATTAAGGCCTATGCAGTACTTATCCCTACGACCGAGATTGCCAATTTAAACGAAAGGCTTCCTATGCCTGGGGCCTTTGATCATGAGATTACGGCCGTCTTGGTTCATGGGAAATACATATTTTTAGACAGTACGGCCGAAAGCACGCCTTGTGGTCAACTGCCGCCTTCAGATCAGGGAAGAAGGGTCTTATTAGTCAAGGATGGAAAGGCCATTTTAACTACTACCCCTATCTTTGGGCCAAAGGCAAATCAGGAGATATATAAGGCCAGGTTTTGGCTTGATGCCGAAGGAGCCTTAAAAGGCACAGGTAAGCTAGTTTATACTGGCGTATATGCCATGTTTAGACGGGAGCAATTTATCCACATGACCGCACAGCAGCGGCAGCGAACGATAGAGAAAATCATAAACAACTTTAGCCCAGGCGCCCGGTTGTTGGGGATGGAAATTTCTCCTTACCAAGATCTCAACCAGTCCAATGTGAGGGTAGGTTTTAGGATAAAGGACGATGCTTACGCTACCAGGACGGCTCATCTTTTATCCTTTCATCCACCTCTGCCTTCTTTTTCCCACCTCATTTCATTAGTGGCAGCGGCCAAGCGCCATTATCCTTACCGTCTGGGCTATTGCCTGCGCAAAGTAGCCGAAGTAGAAATTCACTTGCCCCAAGGCTATCGCTGTATCTTCTTGCCTGAGGACTATCGTTATACTAATGATGTTGGACGATTGGAGATACGCTGGAGAAAGAAGGGAGACGTTATCATTTGTCATGAGGTTTTAGAGGTAAGCCAGGCTGAGATTCCAGTTGATAAATATGCTCAGTTGCGGCATCTTTTTACCCTAGCGGTCAAGTTAAACCGCAATCAGGTTATTATTCTCAAAAAGACGCTGCTTGCAAAAAGGGTAAAAGGGCCTGTTCAAGAAGCACTAAGATCTCCTTTAACTGCCCACCAAAGGCAGGAGTGCGGCCAAAGAGATGAATGCGCTGTTTTGTAATTTCTGGCTGTGGGGCGTGCAGGAGAGTCAGTTCAGGGTGGTTGAGGTAAAGTCGTTCCTGTAAAAGCAAGTGTTTGGCTTTTTCTAAAAATGCAGGTAAAAGCTGGGAGACCTGCGTAAGAAATTCCACACAACCTAAGGGGGCATAAGGAAAGAAATTCTTTAGCTGTTTTTCTAATTCTTTAAGTATAAGATAAAGGGTGAGGTAATGAAATCCCCTTATCCCTCGCCGCCAACGGATCATCCAGGTATTTACCCGATACCACAAAAATTGCCGCTTACCAAACTCCATAAATGCCTGCATAAGTTTTCTCAATCTACGGCTCAGGGGAAGGGCCTTTTCTGTGCGTTCCATTTGTATCTCTGCCCGTGGCAGATTAGGGTAGGACGTAGAGGGAAGAAGATATTGCCAGAGGTTAAAAAGGGCTAGGCCCTCCCAGGGATTATCAGGGGTGTCTAGATGAGGATAGGTCAGGACGACCTTTCCCTGACCATATCGGCTTTCTATCACGGCCGGCTGGTCTATCAAAACATCGGGGTCAAGGTGTAACCGGTACTGCCTTTCAAAGGCAGTTAGGTCGGCGTATTGTTTGAGGTCGCTAATATTTAAATCACTCACATAAAAATCTGAGGTAATACCGGCATAGGTAGCAATGATGTCTATTTGTCCGGTAGTGTCAAACAGGGCTGGCCACCAGACATAAAAGCTGGCCCTTGGTGAAAGGCCTTCCCAAAAGGGATGATGAGAGGGAGAAAGCCTTATTTTTCCATAAAAGTTAGCAATGTTTCTCTCTTTTTTGCGCCCACATGGTACTAGTCCTAGCCCATCTCTTTCCTTTAAGGCCAGACCACATCCGCCACAGATGCCCAGATAATTTCCACCCGCAGCCACAAAGACCTTAATGGCTTCCCGTCCTTCTTGTCCTAATACTTCGTTTTTTAAACTGGTCCAGCCTCCAGGAACAAGCAGGATGGGAAACTCACTTAACCGGCCAGCCTTAATTTCCCTTGCTGTAATGATATAAAAAGGAATGCCCAAGGTTTTAAGCTGCCAATAGGCCATCAGACCAAAGAGATAACTGCCTTCCCAAAAGAGGGCGATGGGACCGTATTTACAAAGGGAAGCATCCTTAAAAGGCGAGAAAAGAAACTTCCTACCTTTGCGATAGACAGATTTATTTTCCCTTAATTGCGAGACGACCTGCTGAAGGATACGTGTTCCCTTAGCTGGCGTCCAGGTAAGGAACATTACGGGATCTGTCTCCTTTGGGCTACGGACCAAGCATGATTAGGAAGTAGAATATCAGCCATTTCTTTAATCTTTTTAGCACTTTCATAGGCATCAATAGCATTGATGTGAATGCCAGGGGTAACGACCGGGCCAATCTTGGGAAAGTTCTTTTCGTTGCAGCAAAAGCCGGTAATAATGGCCTTGCCTTCGGTGGTATTTACCACTACCGACTGCCCACCAGGGGTGTGGCCAGGGGTGAAGACAACCCTAATGCCATCTACGATTTCCTGGTCTCCTTCAATGGTAATTACATTAAGTCCGTCAAGAATGTCCGAATAATAACGATGGTCAATTGGATGAGGATTTAAGAAAAACTCATATTCAGCCTTCTGCACATAGATTTTGGCCTGGGGACATTTATAATCATTTTCACAATGATCATTATGAAGATGGGTATGGATAATGATATCTATGTCTTCTGGTTTTAATCCTACCTTGGCCAAGGCATCCTCGAAATAAAGGATGTCTACGCCGTATTTCTCTTTTAGCTCATCGGGCACGACGAAGTCTTCAAGCCCTGTATCTACAAGTATATTTTTATCACCACCCTTAAGATAAAACATGATAATCGGGATCCAAATGCGCTCTCCATAAAACTTTAGATAGGTCATCATTCCCTGATCAGTTTCTTTTGCCCCTACGACCAAGGGATAAATTGTATAGGTAGTCATGACAACCCTCCTTCTCTCCGCTCAGACGCTCCAGAACATCTGAGCCTTGAAAAATTAAAATTACCATTTCCCATTATAGGGAGGGCTATAATGCTTGTCAATTATTGACCATTAGTTAAAACTTTGTTACATTTAGCGCAATCCTTAAGAAGGAGGGAATAATGCGTTGCTGGGTAAAACAGTGGTGTATGTTATTAACTTTACTTTGTTTATGCGGATGTGCAGCAGCATTGGTAGGGGCTGGCGCAGGGGCAGGTATTGCGGGGTATAAATTTATTGAAGGAGAATTACGGGTAGATTATATTGGTGTATCCTATCAAAAGGTGCGAAGAGCTGTCCATCAGGCCTTAAAAGATGCCAATATTCCTATAAAAAAAGAGGAATATGATGCCATTAATACCAAGATTAAGGCCAAAAAGGCAGATGGGAGGTCTGTTATTTTAAAGATAGAAAATAATCCCTCTGGTATAGTTCGTGTAAGCATCCGCGTAGGCGTCTTTGGCGATCAGGATGCCTCTTTAATTATCAAAAAACTTATAGATAAACGGCTAGGGCTTAAAAATAAATAAATGAAGCAATTGGGGGTAAAACAAAACACAAATAGCCCCTAAGGTTAGGAAGGGACCAAAGGGAATAGGGCAGTAACGGCCTTTTCCGGTTGCTATAAGCCAAATAATTCCGGTTATGCTACCTGTAAGTGAGGCAATAAAGAGGACAAGGGGAATTGCCTGCCAGCCTAAAAAGGCCCCAATCATAGCCAAAAGTTTAATATCTCCTCCGCCCATGCCTTCTTTTTTGGTGAGCAAATAATAGCCATAGGCAACTAAAAATAAAATTCCTCCTCCTAAAAGGACACCTAAGAAAGCATCTTTAAAAGAAAGAGGAAGGAAAAAACTGGCCGTTAGTCCCAACAAAATCCCAGGTAAAGAGATGACATCTGGGATGATCTGCCACTTAAGGTCAATAAAGGAAACAACGATCAAGGCATAAAGAAAGATAAGATAAAAAAGGGTATTTAAAGAAATTCCCCATTTTTGATAAGCAAAAAGGGTGAGGAGGCCTGAAATAAATTCTACCAAAGGATATTGCCAAGAGATAGGTTTGTGGCAATACCGACAACGGCCTCTAAGCAGGATAAAACTCAGCAGAGGGATGTTGTCATACCACTTAATCTTATGCTGACAATAAGGGCAATGAGAAGGTGGAAAAATAATAGATTTACCTTCAGGAAGCCGATAGATGCATACATTAAGAAAACTTCCCATAACCAGGCCTAAAATAAAGCTAAAAAAAAGCATTATTTTATGACCTTTTTCTTGGTTAAATAGACATGTAAAATACTAATAGCAGCTGGGGTAATCCCTGAAATCCGGGCAGCCTGGCCTAAAGAAGTAGGCCGTATTTTAGACAACTTTTCTTTAACTTCATTAGAAAGTCCAGGGATACTGGTGTAATCAACATCAGGAGGGATCTTTATATCTTCTAGCTTTTTGAACCGGGCTACCTGTTCTTCTTGATGCTTGATATAACCCTCGTATTTTACCTGAAAGGAAACCTCTTCGGCCACGGCCTGAGGTAAATCTTTTAGGTATTCGTCAAAGATAGCAAGGTCATAAATATGGACTTCTGGCCGCCTTAGGATATCCTTTAAGGTGGCTGGGGTTTTCAGAGGGGCTGTACCAATATTTTTAAGTGTATCATTGATACCAGCCGTTGGTCTCAGCTTAATTTCAGAAAGACGTTTAAGTGTTTCTTCAATTAGCCGCTTTTTCTCTAAAAAACGCCTGTAAGTTTCTTCATCAATCAATCCGAGTTCATATCCAAGTGGCATTAGACGCAAATCGGCATTATCTTCCCTTAAAAGCAAACGATACTCTGCCCTAGAAGTAAACATACGATAGGGTTCATTTGTGCCTTTAGTGACCAGATCGTCTATCAACACGCCGATATAGGCCTGTGAGCGGTCCAAGATAACTGGCCCTTCGCCCCGTACATATTTAACGGCGTTAATCCCGGCCATAATCCCTTGGGCCGCTGCCTCTTCATAGCCAGAGGTGCCATTAATTTGACCAGCAAAGAAGAGCCCTTTTATCAACTTGGTTTCTAAAGAAGGCTTAAGCTGAATGGGATTGGCATAATCATACTCAATCGCATACCCTGGCCGGATGATCTCGGCCTTTTCTAACCCTCTAATACTGCGCACCATCTTTAGCTGAATATCAATGGGCAGACTGGTTGGGATACCGTTAGGATATACTTCGGTGGTATTTAACCCTTCTGGTTCAATAAAGATCTGGTGTCTGGGCTTTTCTGGAAAACGCACAACCTTGTCTTCAATAGAAGGACAATACCTGGCCCCTATGCCCTTAATGACACCGGTGAAAAGAGGTGAGCGGTCAAGGCCACTTCTGATAATTTCATGGGTTTTCTCATTTGTATAGGTAATGTAACAAGGCACTTGTGGCCGGTCTATCTTTTCGGTAGAAAAAGAAAAGGGATGGGGTGGGTCGTCACCGTATTGAGGTTCTAGGACATCGTAATTGATCGTTCGGCCATCCAAACGTGGACAGGTGCCTGTTTTTAAGCGGCCGATTTCAAAACCAAGCCTTTTTAAACATTCAGAAAGCTTATTAGACGGCGGATCCCCCATTCGTCCAGAAGGGAAATTTTTTAGCCCTATATGGATGAGACCCCGTAAAAATGTGCCTGTCGTCAAAATAACGGTCTTGCCTAAGTAGATTTCGTCAATACTTGTCCTAATGCCCTTTACCTGTCCGTCTTCTACTAAGACTTCATCTACTACCGCCTGCTTGACCCATAAATTGGGTTGTCTTTCTACAACCTGCTTCATCCGTTGGCGGTAAAGGTCCATGTCTGCCTGGGCCCGGGAGGACCATACCGCCGGTCCTTTCTTGGTATTGAGGCGTCTGAACTGAATGCCTGTGGCGTCTATATTTTTGGCCATTTCTCCACCAAGGGCATCAATTTCCTTAACTAAATGGCCCTTGGCTAATCCGCCGATGGCTGGATTGCAGGACATGTGGGCAATCCGTTCAGTATTGATCGTAATCAAAAGTGTAGGGTGCCCCATACGAGCAGCGGCTAAGGCCGCCTCACATCCCGCATGTCCTGCTCCCACGACAATGACATCAAAAACTTCAGGATAAACGAGCATAATCAAATTATAAACGCAAATTAAGCAAACGTAAAGCGTGTAAATAAGTTTCCCAAATTCCAGGTTAATGAGTTTAAATTTTATGTTTTTTTGATCAATACTCTTACATTACTTCTTACGAAAGCTACCCTTCCTTGACAGGTAGCAAAGGCAGTGTTAAATGTTAGCCTACCGTTAATTAAAATTTTTTTGAGAGGGAGATACAAATGAATCCACTAGCGAAGCGTTATCTTTTGGCTCCAGGTCCAACACCAGTGCCGCCAGAGGCATTGTTGGCTATGGCCCAGCCTATCATTCACCACCGTTCACCACAGTTTAAACCGATTTTGGCTAAGGTAGAAGAAGACTTAAAGTATGTCTTTCAAACAAAAAACGATGTGCTTATCTTGGCCTCTACAGGAACTGGTGGGATGGAAGGCGCAGTGACAAATACCCTTTCGCCTGGAGATAAGGCAATTGTTGTGCGGGGAGGAAAGTTTGGCGAACGCTGGGCCGAAATTTGTGGGGCCTATGGGGTAGAGTCTATTAATATAGACATTGAGTGGGGAAGATGTGTTAAGCCAGAGCAAATTGCCAAGACCCTAGAAGAACACCCTGAGGCAAAGGCCGTCTTTATCCAGGCACATGAAACGTCAACGGGCGTGAAATTTCCCTTAAAAGAAATTGGAGAAATCGTAAAGGATAAAGAAAATACTATATTAGTCGTAGATGCCATCTCTGCCTTAGGGGCGATGGAGATTAAGACAGATGAATGGCACCTGGATGTCGTTGTGGCTGGTTCACAGAAGGCACTTATGCTTCCTCCAGGGCTGGCCTTTGTTTCTTTAAGTGAGAAGGCCTGGCGTTTTGTAGAGAAATCGTCGTTACCCAAATATTATTTTAATTTTACTAAAGAAAGAAAGGCTTTGGCCAAAAACCAGACGGCCTTTACCGCCGCGGTGTCTTTAATTATTGGCCTACGTGAGACCTTAAAACGCATTAAAGAAATTGGTCTAGAAAATATCATTGCTTACCATCAGCGACTTTCAAAGGCGGTAAAAACAGCTATTAAAGCAATGGGACTTAGGGTCTTTACCAAGGAGAATCCGTCTGAAATCCTGACGGCAGTTGAGGCACCTGAAGGCATAGATGCTCAAGAAATTACTAAGATCATGCGGGAGGAGTATGGCATTACCATTGCTGGTGGACAGGCGCAGCTAAAGGGTAAAATCTTCCGTATTTCCCATATGGGCTATGTGGACGAGCATGAAATGATCATGGTCATTGCGGCCTTAGAACGAACGCTGATTAAGCTGGGCTATAAACTTACGCCTGGTGTAGGGGTAAAGGCCGCGCAAGAGGTGCTGCTTAGTTAATAAACACCTTAAAGGAGGAAAAGATGCCACAGCGTTATAAAATTCTGATTACAGACAATCTTTCTCCTAAGGGCATTGAACTTTTAGAAAAGGAGCCTTTGTTTGAGGTAGAAATAGCTACCGGGCTTTCACCTGAGGAATTGAAGGAAAAAGTAAAAGATGCACATGCTTTAATCATTCGCAGTGCCACTAAAGTAACGGCCGATGTGATTGAGGCAGCCCAAAGACTTAAAGTCATCGGACGGGCGGGCATTGGTCTAGATAATGTAGACATCAAGGCCGCAACCAAGAAGGGCATTGTTGTTATGAATGCCCCTGAAGGTAATGTTGTTACCACTGCTGAACACACAATCGCGATGCTTATGGCCCTAGCCCGCAACATTCCCCAGGCTACGGCCTCTTTAAAGGCCGGTAAGTGGGAGAAAAAGAAATTTCAGGGAAGGGAGCTTTTTCGTAAAACCTTGGGTATTATTGGTCTTGGACGCATCGGTAGCATCGTGGCTGACCGGGCCAAGGGGCTTAAGATGCAGGTTATTGCCTATGATCCCTTTGTGCGTCCAGAAATTGCCGAAAAGTTAGGGGTAGAGATTGTTTCTTTAGAAGAACTTTATGAACGGGCCGATTTTATTACCATTCATACTCCTCTTACCCCGGAGACCAAGTACATGATTGACAAAAAGGCCTTTGCCCAGATGAAGGATGGGGTGATGATTGTCAATTGTGCCAGGGGTGGCATTATTAAAGAAGAGGACCTATATGAAGCTATTGAACGGGGTAAGGTAGCAGGTGCGGCCCTGGATGTTTTTGAAAAGGAGCCACCTAAGGACAATCCCCTTTTAAAACTGGATAAGGTCATCTGTACACCCCATCTAGGGGCTTCTACCAAAGAGGCGCAGACAAATGTGGCTGTTTCTATTGCTGAACAGATTATTGATTATCTTATCAAGGGTATTGTGCGAAACGCGGTTAATGTGCCTTCTATCAGTCAGGAATTGCTTTCGGCGGTTGGTCCTTATCTTGTCCTAGCCGAAAAGATGGGAGCCTTTCATGCGCAGGTAGTAAAGGATCCAATTAAGGAGATAGAAATAGAATACATTGGTGATGTAGCTAAAATAGATACTCAACCTATCAAAATTGCCGCTTTAAAAGGATTATTAACGCCCATTGTTGGTGAACAAGTCAACTTTGTTAACGCTGCCTGGATTGCCCAAGAAAGAGGTATTCAGGTCAAAGAGTCTAAACGGGAGATTCCTACAGACTTTACCAATGTAATTGTTCTTAAGGTAGTAACGGAAAAGGGTGAGAAAAGATCTTTAACAGGTACTACTTTCGGTAAAAAACAACCACGTATTGTCCGCATAGATGGCTTTGCCTTAGAGGCGGTGCCAGAGGGACATATGCTGCTTATTCAGAATGTGGATCGGCCGGGCGTGATTGGTAACATTGGCACCATCCTGGGTCGGCACCAAATCAACATTGGTCGTATGCATGTAGGACAGGATGAGATTACAGGGCAAACACTAATTCTGCTCTCTACGAATATTCCAGTGCCTAAACCAGTACTAGAAGAAATTAAAGAGTTGCCGCATGTAATGTCAGCAGTAGCCTTAGAACTTTAGGAGGAGAAAAAATGGAGGAGGAAAAGGGATATAAGTTTGTAGATAAACGCCGTATTTTTAAGGAAGATAGCCAGTCAACCCAACAAAACCAAGAAACGCAAAACACACAAGAAACCCAACAAACGCAGGAGACTCAACCCTTGCCTCCCGTGAACTTTTCTACCTTTATTGTTTCTTTAAGCTCTTCAGCCCTTGTGCATTTAGGGGAAATTCCCGATCCCACTACTGGACAATATAATAAAAATCTCATTCTGGCCAAACAGACAATAGATATCCTACAAATGCTTAAAGAGAAGACCAAGGGAAATCTAGACCCAGACGAAGAAGCCCTTTTGACTAATATTCTCTTTGACCTGCGGGTCAAGTATGTAAAGCAAGTTCAAAAATAGGAGGATAATATGTTTAAAAAACGCGTGCCGTTTTGGTCAGTATTAATGGTTGGTTTTTGTGCCTTTATCATTGCTTTTGTCTGGCTAACCGGGATGCAATTCACAAACAACCTGCCGGCTGTAGCTAAAAGTGAAGACCAGGTAAAACTTCCTTCTCTGTCTCCTATCGTCAAAAAAGCAGAACCAGCCGTAGTTAATATCAGCACTGTGCGCATCATTAAAGGACCTGGCCCCGTGTTTAGATATTTCTTTGGCCCCTTTGGCGAAGAAGATCCCTTTAAAGATTTCTTTGAAAGATTTTTTGGCGATCTTCCCCAAGAAGAAATGAAGCAAAAGAGTTTAGGCTCAGGCTTTATCATTGAGAGTGATGGCTATATCCTAACTAATAATCACGTTGTAGAAAAGGCCACTGATATTACCGTTACCCTTTTTAACCGCAAGCAGTATAAGGCCACGATTATTGGAAGAGATCCTAAGACAGATTTGGCCCTCTTAAAAATAAATGCCCATAATTTACTAACTTTACCTCTGGGAGATTCTGACAAACTCCAGGTTGGTGATTGGGTCATTGCCATTGGCAATCCCTTTGGTTTGGGGCATACAGTTACGGTAGGTATTATCAGTGCTAAAGAGCGGGTAATTGGGGCAGGCCCTTATGACAACTTCCTTCAGACCGATGCCGCTATTAATCCAGGCAACAGTGGTGGTCCGCTTTTAAATCTTAAAGGTGAGGTAGTAGGAATTAATACGGCTATTATTGCCCAGGCGCAAGGAATTGGCTTTGCCATTCCCATTAATATGGCTAAGCATATCGTGCAGCAGCTTAAAAGCCAAGGACGAGTCATTCGGGGATGGCTAGGAGTGATGATTCAAGAGGTAACCCCTCAGATTGCCAAGGCCCTTGGTTTGAAGGAACCTAAGGGGGCCTTAGTGGCCGATGTTACACCTGGTAGCCCTGCAGACAAGGCGGGGATTAAGAGAGGAGATGTAATTCTGGAATATAATGGGCATAAGATACAAGATATGAATGAACTGCCACGGCTAGTGGCCAATACGCCCGTGGGCAAAGAGGTTGAAGTAAAGGTCTGGCGCAATGGGCAGATAAAAAGCTTGAGGGTAAAAGTAGGGGAGTTAAAAGAGCAAGCCTTACGTGGGGAAAAGAGTGTTTCTAACCACATAGAGCTAGGGCTTGAGGTAAAAGAAATTACTCCTGATCTAGCCGTAAGATTAGGTGTAAACAAAGGTGTAGTGATTACAGCCATAAAAAGAGGTAGTCCAGCAGCCGAGGCGGGTTTAAGACCAGGGGATGTAATTTTAGAGATCAATCGTCATCCCATTCGGGATTTAAAAGATTATTACACCATTATTAAGAAGGTTAAACCCAGTGATACCCTCTTATTCTTGGTAAAGCGTCAAGAAGGCACTATCTTTATTCCTTTAGAGATTCCTAAAGATTAACTTTAGGTGAGGCCTGCTTCCAAGCGGGCTTTTCTAACCTTAATTTATATTTTTGCCAATAAATTTAGGTGAAAACTAAGATGAAGATGTTCAAATTCATGATTCTTTTGGCCGCCTTTTTTATTCTTTTAGGTGTGAACGCAATGGCCGTGTCTAATCCTTTTGGAGATCTAAAAGAGGTATCTCTGGGCAATGCTTTTTTAAATATAGGCGGCAGCTTGCGGTTTCGGTATGAGTATCAGAATAACTTTAATGCCAAAACCTACGGCAATACCAAGGATAACCATCTCTTAGAGCGCTTTCGGCTTAACATTCATTTAAAGACCCAAAAGGGGCTTGAAACTTTTGTCCAATTTCAGGATACTCATTGTCTTGACTGTGCCTTAAAGGTAAGGGACTTTAAGGGTAAGTGCCCTTATGTCAATGAGATGGATGTCCGTCAGGCCTATTTAGAATGGCGTAAGATAAACAGTTCTCCCTTTGGCTTTAAGGTTGGGCGGCAGCAGATTAACTATCGTGACAATCGGGTCTTTGGGCCCGGTCAGTGGGGAAATGTTGGACGTTACAGCTGGGATGCCTTAATGTTTAAATATGAGGGAAGTTACCTAGATCTAGATGCCTTCTTTGCCAAGCGTATCTTTTATCGTCCCAAGGCCTTTTTGGATGAACACTATCCCTATGATGTCTATGCGCTTTATGGGAAAATCAAACGGTTGCCTGTAAACATAGATGTCTTTTATACTTTTAAATTCAATCGTGCTGATAAGGACAAATATGGCATCCTGTTTAAAAAAGAGCAGCGCCACACCTTTGGTCTTTACCTTAAGGGCAAACAGCCCCTTTATGGTAAGAATTACTTTGTGAGTTATAGTGGACTGTATGCCTACCAGACCGGTTGTTATCCAGGCAGGAGACTGAGGATTTCGGCCTATGGTTGGTATGCCAATTTAGGATTGCACTTTAAGGCTTTTGTGCCTCAGGGCTTTTGGTTGCGCTACAGTTACGGTTCTGGAGACAAAAACAGAAATGACCGTAAATCTCAAACATTTGATGGCATCTTTGGAGCTATTGATAAATACTTCGGTCGCATAAACATGCTGTGCTGGAAAAATTTGAAGGATTATCAGTTGACCTATCAGTTGAAACCTATAAAAGGGTTAACAATTACCATAGACCACCACTGGTTTTATCTTGCCCAGAGGGAGGACTATTGGTATTATGCCAATGGAAAACCCGCTAGAGATGTTTCTGCCACCGGTAGTGATTATTTGGGCAGGGAATGGGATGGCTTTGCAGTGTATGACCTAAATAAACATCTCCAGCTTCAGCTTGGCATCTGCCGTTTTTTACCAGCTACTGCCCTAGCCAAATCTGGCTTTCATGAAAAGGCAGATTATATTATCTTTCAGACATTTGTCAAATTTTAGGGGAGGGTGTTTGAAAATTGAACATTGATCCAAAATCCGTGATTGATTGTTAGCATTCCGCAAAAATTGGTAAATTTCTCTTTCTCCTTACTTAAAGTAAATTATACGCCAAGGCCTTGTTAAGTGGTCAAGGGTCTACGCTCGCCTTGTTCGCTGTGGACCTGTGCCAAAGGCGCAGACTGCGCCTTCGGGCTTGGCCTTGATCGCATGAGCGAGCAGAGGCGCTATAATTCTGGCCTTTTTAATAAGTAGTCGTCCCTGAAAAACGCTCTAACCTACCATTTTATCACACATTTTTCTTGAAATAAGGCTGACAAAAATGCAAAGATATGCTAAAAATCAGCTCAAAACCTTGCAATTTGGGACATCAAAATG
>JAMOPI010000013.1 GCA_027064585.1 Candidatus Desulfofervidaceae bacterium
AAAAATGGATGCGGGAGGCGGTAGGATTTTTATTTGCTCTTTTTGTCTTGATCTGGAATGAGCAATATGAAAAGCAATTGGGGCCGGTTGGAAGCTAAAACAGAGTTTTTCAGGGACGACTATTTAATTTGAGACACAGTTAAATATACTCCCCTTGTTCACTTTAAAATATTCTCTCTTTAAAAGGGCCATAACCTTTCTGTTGTAACCATAAGTCTTATAAGTCATGGCTAATTCTCTTACCCTTTGGGGTATACATCCATCAGATAAACCTTCTTTTCGTTTTTGCTGATAATAAAGGTAAGAACGGGCAATCTGAAGCCTCTCAAGCACTCTTGTTATAAGGAAGGCCTTTTTTAGAAAATTGCTTGTTTATTTGAAGTATTTTCTCTGCTAGCAGGTATTTTCCTTACGGCTACTCCCCTTTAATCCTCAACATGTCTAAAAAATGGGAAGCACTTTAGGAGGAAAATATCCTAAAGACTGACATTATACCTCAAAAATCTTTCCAGGATTAAGAATATTGTTTGGATCTAAAGTGCGTTTTAGGGTCTGCATGAGCCTTAGGGCGGCTGGTTCTATCTCCCAGGGCATAAAGCGGGCCTTGGTAAGGCCAATGCCATGTTCGCCACTAATAGTACCATCAAAAGCCAAGGCGGCTTTGATGACTTCTTCGGTAACGCTCTGGGCCATTTCTTCTTCGCCTTGATTATACATGATGTTTACATGAAGATTACCGTCGCCGATGTGGCCAAAGCAGAAGACCGGCAAACCATATTCCTCGCGCAAGGCCTTAATCCGTTCTATCATTGGCAAAAGCTTGGCCCTGGGCACGACGATATCATGGCTGCTCTTTTTTTCTCCCAACTGAAATACCGCCGGCGAGATGGCCCTTCTTACCTCCCAAAGCCCTTTTGCCTTTTCACCCAGGGCAGTAGTGATAATTTTCACCTCAAGGTGATTTAGAAGCTCTAGCAAATCTTTTTGCCTTGTTTCTACGACCTTTTTACTTCCATCCATTTCTAACAACAGAAGCCCCTCTACCTGCGGTAATCTAAAAGGCAATTTAGAAACAACGCATTCAAGGCACAAGTCATCAATGAATTCAATGGCGGTTAAGGGCTCAGGCAGCCGCAAAAGGGCATTTAGCACCAAAGGTAAAGAGGAAAGTCTTGGCAGTCCTAAAAGGATAGTGGCTCGCATTTCGGGCAGAGGCAAGAGGCGCAAAAGGATTTTGGTAAAGATGCCCAACGTGCCCTCAGAGCCCACAAAGAGGGAGGTAAGGTCATAACCAGTTACCCGCTTAATAGTCTTTTTGCCTGTATGGATGATTTCTCCGTTAGGTAAGACAACCTCAAGCCCTAAAACATAGTCCTTTGTTACTCCGTATTTCACTGCCCTTGGTCCACCAGCACATTCGGCCACATTGCCACCAATGGAAGAAAAGCTCAGGCTAGCCGGATCAGGCGGGTAAAAAAGGCCCTTTTTCGCCACGGCCTCTTGCAATTCCGCCGTTACCACCCCTGGTTCTACCAAAACCGTCATGTTCGCGCAGTCAATTTCTAAGATACGGTTTAAACGGCTCATAGCAAGTACTACCCCACCCTTAATTGGCACTGCTCCCCCTGACATGCCTGAACCAGCCCCACGGGGAATAACGGCAAAGTGATACTGATTGGCCAGCTTTAAAATGGCGGCAATCTCCTCGGCCGTACCCGGAAAGACGACGGCCTCAGGCAGGTGCATAATCTGGGTGGCATCATAGCTGTAAGAGAGCAAGTCTTCTGGGGCCGTAGTAAGATGTTCTTTGCCAACGATTTTTTGCAATAGGTTAATGACCTTTTTGTCAAGCATCCTGTAATGCCCCCTTCCCTTCAGGGTGGACACATTTTAACCCATTTTAAGGTAGAGGTCATTAAGCAGCCTCCTGGTGATAATTTTGATAAAACTTCTGTTCAAATGCAAGCGGGCTTAAATAACCCAAGGCCGAATGCACATAGCCACGGTTATACTTCTCAATCCAATTCCCTATAATTTCCCTTGCTTCTGTTAAGCTTGCAAACTCATGCTGCCAAATAACTTCTTCCTTTATCGTCCGTATCATCCGTTGCGTTTCTGCATTTCCTTTAGGATTATCATAACTTGTAAATATCTGCTCAATCCCTAAAATGGCCATCTTTCCCATAAATGATCTTGAAGTTGGTTGTGAACCATTGTCACTAATAAGGCTCAGGCCCTTTCTCCTAACTCCATCTAGAAATTTTTTGCCTAAGCGCCATCTCTAATGCCCTAAGCCAGTCTTCTGTCCTGCTCCTTAAAGAAATGCCAAAACCTACTATTTCTTTGGTAAACCAATCAAGTACTATCACCAAATACGCCCAGCCTAAACCCTCAATCATAAACTTCGTCATATCTATTCCCCAAAACTGTAGCGGCCTTTCTGCTCGTGGCTTGCTCCTGGTAGGTTTCCTTCTGGCCCTGTTTATCTTGCGCTCCACTAAAAGCCCATTTTCTCTCATTAACTTAAATCCGCTTACGATTTACCTTCATCCCTTCGTTTTAACCACGCCGTAACTCGCCTATAACCCCATAAGGGATGCTCCGCTTTTATGGTCTTTTAATCTTTTAAAGATTTCCCTATTACTTTGACTGAGTTTTCCTTCCTTATTTTTGCCAATTTGCTTAACTTTACTATTTCCACCTGACCTCTTGGATAAAACTTCATAATATCTACTTCGGCTAATTCCTAAACCAAAACACACATCCTTGATCGTAAAACCTGTTTTCACCAGTTTCTTCACCGCTCCTATCTTGTCCCGAATAACTCCTCGTTTTTTTTAATACCTCAATCTGCAGCGCCTGCTTGGTGATAACCTTTTTACGTCTTTCAATTTCTGCCTTAAGCAAGGCTTCTTTTTTAGAAGGAGCACCATAGGCCAAAGCATTAGGAGAGGAGTTTATTATACCTCTACCTTTGGGGAGTGTCCTGCCCCCATGGGGGGCAGGACAGGTGGTTTAATTTTATTAAATTGCCCAAGCTAAGCTGCTCTAGTCTTCCTTAACTTGTTGTCTCACTCCTTTAACCTTTCTTCTGTACTTCCCAATAGCCATTCTCCGAACTAAAAATGGCTTACACACTATGCAGTCCCTTTTGGATCGGAATATATGCTGTTATTTGTCTGCGGCACCAACAAGAAATAAAAACTACCCTGCCCCATAAGGGGCAGGGAAACAAACCATTATAGCCGCCTTTTAAAGGCAGGCCCTGTAAAGGCTACGGTAATGGGAACGGAAG
>JAMOPI010000014.1 GCA_027064585.1 Candidatus Desulfofervidaceae bacterium
TGAAAGTAGGGATTTTCTACCCATTCCTCTACTACTCTCTCATCTGATAGATTTCTTAGCTGCTTTAAAATCAATAGTCCTACCATGAGCCTGATGGGCTTGGCTGGCCTGCCTTTGTCTGAGTAAAGCTTTTCAAATTCCTTCTCAAAGTATTCCCACCGAATTGCTTCGGCCAATCTGTATAAAGGATGTTTTGGATTGAGTTGCTCTTTTAACCTTTGTTGAAATAAACTTAGTTGTCCTTTATCAGGTCCTTTCCCTTTCATTTTGATGTCCCAAATTGCAAGGTTTTAAACTGATTTTTAACATATCTTTGCATTTTTGTTAGCCTTATTTCAAGAAAAATGTGTGATAAAATGGTAGCTTAGAGCGTTTTTCAGGGATGACTATTTAGTTGCCCGCCCATTGAACCTCTTTAAAAGGCATTATAAAATACACCTATGTTAAGACAGCGGATAGATGTCAAAAATTATCCCCTAGAAGAGCTGGAAATCTGGATGACTAAACTAGGAGAACCTCGCTATCGGGCCCGTCAGCTCTTTCAGGCCATTTATGCCCAGGGGAAAACGGATTTTTTTTCTATTTCTACCTTTCCTAAAACCTTAAGACAAAGATTATCAGAAATGGCGGTGATAAGTAATCTCACCCCTAAAGAGACTATCACCTCTCAAGATGGTACGGTTAAGTTTCTCTTTTCTTTAAGTGACGGAAAGTGTATAGAATCAGTCCTCATTCCTCATGACGGTTATTTTACCTTATGTATCTCTACCCAAGTAGGTTGTGCCCAGGGCTGTCGTTTTTGTCTAACTGGGAAGATGGGCTTTAAAAGGCACCTCACCACAGCCGAAATTGTCAATCAGGTCGTTTATGCCAAAAGGCACCTGCCAAGGTCTTGGCCTTTGCGCAACATTGTGCTTATGGGCATGGGAGAACCTTTACACAATTATGAAAATACGCTTAAAGCCATTAAAATTCTCTTACATCCCTTAGGACTGGGTTTTTCCCACCGCCGGGTAACAATTTCCACCGTTGGCTTAGTGCCGCAGATGTTAAAGATGGCACAGGCAGTTAATGTTAGTTGGGCTATTTCTCTACATGCCCCGGATGATGAAACTCGCAACCTTATTGTGCCGGCTAATAGACGCTATCCTTTAAAGGAGATATTAAACGCCCTTAAAATGATGCCCTTACCGCCACGAAAGCGTTTTACGATTGAGTATGTGCTTTTAAAGGATATAAACAGCCGTCTTGAACATGCTCAGAAATTGGCCCAGGTATTAAGAGGTATTCCAGTAAAGATAAACCTTATTCCCCTTAATCCTCACCCTGGCAGTAATTTTTTGCCACCTGCTTCTGAAGAAATCTTGGTCTTTCAGCAGACCTTGCAAAAAGCAGGTTATACGGTTACTATTCGCCAAAGTAAGGGGGCAGACATTGGGGCTGCCTGTGGGCAGTTGGATGGACGTCCTGAAGGGGGAGAAAATGGTTAAACTTAATTTTGACAAATTAAACGGCTTAGTGCCAGTGGTTGTCCAAGATTATGAAACTGGCGAAGTGCTTATGGTGGCCTTTATGAACGAAGAGGCCTGGCAAAAGACCTTGGAAACCGGACTTGCCCACTATTACAGCCGCACCCGCAATACCCTCTGGCAAAAGGGCAGTTCTTCTGGCCATGTACAGCGGGTAAAGGAAATCTATGTAGACTGCGATAACGATACCGTATTGCTTAAGGTGGAACAAGTGGGAGGAGCGGCCTGTCATACAGGCTATCGCAGCTGTTTTTACCGCAAATTAGAGAATGGACAATTAAAGGTAGTGGGTAAAAAGGTATTTAATCCAGAGGAGGTTTATAAAAAATGAAAAAACTCAAACTAGGTATTCCCAAAGGCAGCCTGCAGAACTCTACGATAGAACTTTTTAAACGGGCAGGTTGGAACATTAAGGTAGGAGAGAGAAGCTATTTCCCCAGCATTGATGACGAGGAGATTGAGTGTAGCATGTGCCGGGCGCAAGAGATGTCGCGTTATGTAGAAAACGGCACCTTAGACGCTGGGATCACAGGTAAAGACTGGATTTTAGAAAATGACTCCCAGGTTGTGGTTGTGGCTGATCTAGTTTACTCTAAGGCCAGTATGCGTCCTACCCGGTGGGTACTGGCTGTAGCTGGGGATTCTCCTATTAAGGACATAGAGGATCTGGAAGGGAAAAAGGTGGCCACCGAGTTGGTCAATTTCACTAAGCGTTATTTTGCCAGTCAAGGTGTAAATGTCATTGTAGAATTTTCATGGGGAGCCACCGAGGCCAAGGTCGTCTCAGGGCTGGCCGATGCCATTGTGGAGGTAACAGAGACTGGCACGACTTTGAAGGCCCATGGACTAAAAATCATTAAAGAACTTATGATTTCCTATCCTCAACTCATTGCCAACCTTAGGAGCTGGGAAGATCCTTGGAAGCGGGAAAAGATTGAACAGATTGCCCTCTTGCTTAAGGGTGCCTTACAAGGTCACCACATGGTTGGTCTAAAAATGAATGTGGCCAAAGAGAATTTGGAAAAGGTCATCCGGCTCTTACCTAGCCTAAATGCCCCTACTGTTTCTCCTCTGCATACGCAAAGCTGGTTTGCGGTAGAAACCGTAGTCAATGTTAAGACTGTCCGTGACCTCATTCCTAAACTCCTTAAGGCAGGAGCAGAGGGGATCATTGAATATCCGTTACATAAAGTGATATGAAGCGTTATCTCATTGTTTTAATTTTAATAACTTTTCTCGGTTGTTCTACTACACCGACCAAACCGCAGGCCCAGGCCCATTTTCAGCTGGGCGATAGTTATCTGCGTGAGGGCAGGTATAGCCTAGCCCTACGGGAATTACTTTTGGCCGTCAAAGAAGATTCTCACAATCCTGTCATTCACATGGAGCTTGGCCTGGGCTATATGGGAAGAGGGGACTTAGAGCGGGCCGAGAGGGAACTTAAAAAGGCCATTGCTCTAAAAAAGGACTATGCTGAGGCCTATAATAACCTTGGTCTGCTTTATTTACGTGAAAAAAAATGGCAGGCAGCAGAAGATTGTTTTAAAAAGGCCATAAGTATTCTTTCTTACACTACCCCAGAAATTGCCTACACAAATCTTGGTTCGTGTTATTTTCTTCAAAAGAAATATAAAGAAGCAGAACAGGCCTTTAAGAAGGCCATTTCACTTAACTTTCTCTATGTGCCGGCCTATATTGGTTTGGGTGAGCTTTGGGAACGGTTAAAAAGGTATGAAAATGCCTTAGAGGTGTATCAAACGGCTATTATGCATCTGCCTAAAGAGCCATTGCTTCACTACCGGTTGGGCATGATTTACTTCCGGCTGGGAGAAAGGGAAAAGGCAAAAGAGGAATTTAAAAAAGTAACCCAATTGGACAAAGGCAACCTCTCTCAGGCAGCCAAACAGATGTTGGAGGCAATTGAATGATTGCGGTACGTGCCAGGGAAATACCGCCTTTTATCGTCATGGATGTGCTAGAAAGGGCACAAGTCTTGGAGACACAGGGCGAAGAAGTTATCCATTTGGAGGTGGGAGAGCCTGATTTTGAGACACCAGCCTGTATCAAACAGGCGGCAGCAAGGGCTATGACTGAAGGCAAGACCCACTATACTCACAGTCTTGGCCTTTTAGAACTACGAGAGGCCATTACCGAACACTATCAGCACAAATACGGCGTTTCGGTAAAGCCTGAAAACATTATTGTTACGGCCGGAACCTCACCGGCCATGTTCCTTATCTTTGCCGCCTTAATAGAACCTGGTGATGAAATCATCCTACCTGACCCCCACTATGCCTGTTATCCAAACTTTATTCGTTTTTTAGGCGGACGACCGGTCTATGTACCCGTAAGGGAAGAAAACGGATTTGTTTATGAAGTAGAAGAAGTTAAAAAAGCCATTTCTCCCCGCACTAAGGCCGTCTTAATCAATTCTCCGGCCAATCCTACAGGTATGCTTACCCCGCCAGAAGTAATAAAAGAACTGGCTGAATTGGGTATACCTTTGATCTCTGATGAAATTTATCACGGTCTGGTGTATGAGGGAAAAGAGCATTCGGCCCTTGAATTTACGGATAATGCCTTTGTCTTAAATGGTTTTTCAAAGGCCTATGCCATGACTGGCTGGCGCCTTGGCTATCTCATTGCCCCTTCCGCCTTTATCCGTCCCATGCAAAAGATACAGCAAAACTTTTTTATCTGTGCCCCCTCTATTGCCCAATATGCCGCCATTACTGCCTTAAAAGAGGCCCAGCCAGATGTAGAAAGAATGCGGGCTATATATGATGAAAGAAGAAAATACCTGTTTTCGGCCTTAAAAGAAATGAACCTTGCGCCTAAAAGACCGCCTCAAGGGGCCTTTTATTTCTTTATTAATGTAAAACACATCACTACCAATAGCTATCGTCTGGCCTTTGACATTTTAGAAAAGGTCAGGGTAGCCGTTACCCCTGGTATTGATTTTGGCAAAAGAGGAGAAGGATTTTTAAGGCTATCTTATGCCAATTCGTTAGAAGACATTAAGGAAGGACTGAAAAGACTAAAAACTTACCTGGAACGCTATGCGGGTTAAATCGGTTAGGCTTTTTAAGGTAGCCCTTTTACCACGGGATTGGCCAGAGACTTCTTATCCAGAGATAGCCTTTGCCGGCCGTTCAAATGTGGGCAAGTCTTCTTTGTTACGTACACTGTTAGGCCAACGCAAGCTTATCCGGGTAAGTAGTACTCCTGGTTGTACCCGCACGATCAATTTTTATCTGGTAAATAAACATTACTTTTTCACTGATCTGCCTGGCTATGGCTTTGCCAAGGTCTCAGCCAAATTGCGGGAAAAATGGGGCCAGGTAATAGAAACCTATCTAGCCAGGCGCCAAACTTTAAGAGGAGTAGTGCTGCTTATTGACGCTCGTCACGGCCCTACGGCCAATGACCTCCAGCTATGGGAATGGCTTTGTTATTACAACCACCCATCCATCATTGTCCTAACCAAGGCCGATAAACTCAAGCAATCAGAGAGACCAAAGGTCCTAAAAATTAGCCAAGCAAAACTGGGTCTCCCTCAAGAAGAATTTATCCTCTTCTCAGCCCACACCGGTGAAGGCAAAAAGGCATTGTGGAAGAGGATAAACATGTTTCTTCAAGACAAGTAATCTTACCAAAATCCGTGATTGATTTATGTATTCCGCAGAAAATAAAGTCAATTCCCCTTCCTCTTTACTTACAGAAATTATACGCCAAGGCCTCGTTAGGTGGTCAAGGGTCTTCACTCACTGCGTTCGTTCCGACCTGCCCTTTGGGCAGGCTGCGCCCTGCGGGCTTGCCCTTGACTCCACTCGGCCTTGGCAAAAAGAAAAATGAGAGGAGAAAGGGAAAAAGAAAAATTTCCTTTTTTCCTTCCAACCTCAAATAAAAAGTCAGCGCCGCAGCGAGCGCGGTCAAGGCTGGCCGAAGGCCACCCGTAGGGCTTGGCCTTGACCGCATAAGCGAGCGAAGGCGCTATAATTATGATTGGATCTTGGAAAGGAAAGAATCTCCACAAATTGCATAGAATTATGCGTTTAACTATATTGTTCAAACAGCTTTTCTAAGCCTCTTCACAGGCAAACTAAAACCGTATATAAAGGTTTTGTTTAGGTATGGAGGGAAAAAATGAAGTTAGAAGAGATAATGAACAAAAACCTTGAGATTATAGACCCTGAAGCTACGGTCTATGACGCTATAGAACGATTGGTGGACAAACGCATTCGTTCCTTAGTAATTGCCCCCGAAAAGGGCAAAAATGATTATGGCGTTATTACCGTAAGGGATATTGTTTTTAAGGTTTTTCACAAGGGACTGGATATTCAGAAAACAAAGATAAAGGAAATTGCCTCGCAGCCCTTGATATGTATACACAAAGACACTCACATAAAGGAAATTATTGATTTGATGGCTAGTTCTAATATTGCCCGTGTGTTTGTCTGTGAGAATAACAAAGTAGTTGGAGTAGTATCTTTATTGGATATCTTAAAGGCCTTTTTAATCCAAAAAGTAAAAGGAGAAAAGGTTGTTTAAAAAGTCATTTTGGGGTGGAAGTAAGGAAGTAGAGGTTATAAAAAAGATCAAAAAGCACATAAGTATTCTTTGTTCTACCTGCCAGACTTTTAAAAGCGCCCTTGAAACCGAGGATGAGGAGCTTATCTTCATGGTATTTGATTTAGAAAGAGAAGCCGATATTGTTAGAAGAGAAATCATTGCCCATATCTATGAAGGGGCCTTTTTACCCTTTTTGCGTCCTAACCTTTGTCAATTTGTTGAGATTGTGGATGAGGCCATTGACGAGGTAGAGGATGCCGCCCAAAGGTGTATTTTAGGTTTGAATCTAGAAGGTATAAAAGAGGAGTGTATAAAGATTGCCAGTCTTAACCTAGAAGCCTGTGAAATGCTTTCCCTTTCCTTTGAAGCCTTTTGTCAAGGAGAAGACCTAAGAGAAAAAAACTTGGCCATTCGCATTTATGAAAAAAGGATAGATGAAATAAAGATTGACCTCATCAAAAGACTTATTAAGACCAAACAGATAGGAAACTTCTGGGAGGGTAAAATTCTTTCTGATTTTTTGGAGGCACTTGTGAATGTAAGCGATGTGATTGAAGACGCCAGTGATCACCTTCAAATCATAAATATAAGTGTACGTTAGGTCCCTTTTCATGAAAACCCTTATTCCCCTTCTGGCATGCTTTCTGATTGCCTTTAGCGTAGGCTCTAACAGTACCTCAAACGCTGTAGGAATATGTATTGGTTGCCAAATTGTTAATCTAAAAAAGGCCCTTTTATATTTTGGCCTCTTTGTATTTTTAGGTATCTTTCTTCAGGGCAAAGAAGTTATGGAAACAGTAGGCAATCACCTTGTTAAACTAGATTTTGAAGGTATTTTTCTTTCTCTGTTTATCTCGGCCACACTCATTATCGTTTCAAATTTTAAAAAGCTTCCCCTTTCTACCCATCAGGTTGTTATTGGTAGCTTGACTGGTACAGGATTGGCTTCGGGGCTAAGGATAGATTGGAGTGTGCTTTTAGAGATTACTTTTTCCTGGTTTATTTCCCCTTTTGGGGCATTTATCTTTGCCATTGCCCTTTACTGGCTTATGGAAAAGACCATTTCTCGCATGGGATTTTTACAAATTGAAAGACTCATTCGTTGGTTGTTAATTATAAGCAGTTTATTTGTTGCTTATAATACTGGAGCCAATGAGCTGGCCACAGTCCTAGGACCAGCTATCCATGCCAATTTAACCACTAAAATGCAGGGGGTAATCTTAGGAAGTCTAGCCGTCTTTACAGGGGCAGTCGTCTTAGGGCCACGGGTGATAGACACCATCGGAAAAGGGATTACTCCCCTAGATCCTTACTCTGGCTTTGCCGCTCAGTTTGGAGCAAGCCTTTGTGTTCTTCTTTTTACCTTTTTAGGTATGCCTGTTTCTACCACCTATTGTATTATCGGCGGTATTAGTGGAGTAGGTGCTCTGAAAGGCATGAAAACCGTAAAATACAGACTTTTGCAAAGACTTATTTTAAGCTGGATATTAGCTCCACTTCTTGCTTTTTTCATTTCTTACCTTTTGTTTTCTTTTAAAAAAGCCTTTTTATAGCAAACCGCGCCTTATTGTTTCTGTCAAAAAGGATAATAAATTTTATAATCAGCACGTAAGGTGAAAACCGGCAAGGATTTGATCGGCCTCTTTAATGCGGGCGTTATAAATTTGAACGGCCTCTTTAGTTGGACGAACAATGAGTTCAATTCCCTTTTCTTCTAATTTTTCCCGCAACTTTTCTGTTGGTCGCATTAAACCTGAAGCTCCACTACCTAGAATAACACACTTTATCCCTGCAGATATGTAAGGAGCAATGTCCTCCCAATCACAGCGATGCCCCTCCTTGCGCCACCAGGAGGGAATTACTTCTCCCGCCCGGATGATTACATCTTGGGTATAAGTCTTACCGTCAATCACTATTTGACCAAAAGAATAGCTCTCAATCATAGCGTGGCAACTTAAAACTATGGCGATGTAAATAACAGAGGCCGTGTTTTAAAATAGCGGCCTTGTGTTCGGCAGTAGGGTAACCTTTATTTTTTTTAAAGTTATAGATGGGAAAAAGGGTGTGATAGGTTGTCATTAATTGATCCCGCCAAACCTTGGCAATGATAGAGGCCGCCGCAATAGAAAGACATTCCCTGTCCCCATGCTTAAGGCAGAGAGCAGGAATAGACATATCTGGCCCATAAGGGCCATCTACCAAAAGATAATCTGGCTTAACCGGTAGCCTCTCTACTGCCCTTTTCATGGCTTCAAGAGAGGCCTTTAAAATATTAATGGTATCAATTTCTTCTGGCATCACCAGGGCAATACCAATACCTATGGCCTGCTTTTGAATTTGAACAAAAACCTGCTCCCGCTCTTTGGGTGAAAGCCTTTTGGAATCATCTACTCCCTTTAACCCCACCTCTGGGGTAAGAACCACAGCCGCTGCCACTACTGGACCGGCTAGGCAGCCTCTTCCCGCTTCATCTAACCCAGCCAGATAGCGGTATCCTTTTCCCCAAAAGCTATGTTCGTATTTAAGACTTGGAGGCATATTCACGTTTTTCGGTCAAACGAGCAGCCTTACCCCTCAGCTCCCTTAAGTAATAAAGCTTGGCCCTTCTTACTTTACCTTTAGATATAACCTCTACCTTCTCTATTGTTGGGGCACAAAAGGGAAAGACCTTTTCCACCCCAATACCATAAGAGACCTTTCTGACGGTAAAGGTAGCCCCTGTACCAGAGCCCCTTACCTTAATGACTACGCCTTGAAAGACCTGAATGCGTTCCTTACCTTCTTCGCTGATACGTTGGTGTACCCTTACCGTGTAGCCAGGTTTAATTTCAGGTAAATCCATACGCATGTGCTCTTTTTCAATCATCTGGATGCGTTGCATTTTTCTCCCCCTAAAAGTCTGTCTAAAATAATAGCCGCAGCGGCTCTTACCGAAAGATGATTATAGTCACAGACTCCGTAAATAGGTTTTAAAACATAATTTGCCTGAGAAATCAAGTCCTCACTTAATCCCCAAGCCGTACCAAAAAGGAGTAAGTAGGGCGTATCTCTTTGCGCAAGTAACTTTCTAGCCTCTGCATAATCAAGCACATTTTCCTTTACTCGGGCCGAGGTAACAATAGTTTTAGGTGTCTTTTGCCATTCTTTTTCTATCAAAGAAATGGCTTCCTCTAGACTGTAAACGCACTTTATCGTCTCTAAGGCCGGAATGCGTTTGGGATTATACTTTCCTCCATAGCCCTTAAGCCAGTGGTTAAGGAAGCGCTTGACCAGTGCGTGTTGGTCTTCTAACGGATTAATCACAAAAAATCCACCCAGTTCATAAGTCCTGGCCAAACGGCCCAGATCATGAAGATTGATTGTCGTTACTGCTGAAATGATAACCTCCTTGCGTTTATTATACACTGGATAGTGAACTAGGCCGAGATAAATATGGTCGTTCAAAAACATTTTTAAAAATACTCCATCGTTGTCCGTTTAAATGTGTTTTCGGTAAAGAGCAGGCGATAGGTGTTCACTCCCGTAGCCTTGGCCAACTTTTTCACAATGTGTAAGCACTCCTCTTCACTGCGGCCATGAATCATCGTATAGAGATTGTAGGGCCAGTCAGGATAAGTTATCCTGGCGTAACAGTGGGTTACTTCAGAACAGCCAGCCATCTTTTCCCCTACTTCATCCAATCTATCCTCAGGTACCTGCCAGGCTACCATTACATTGGCCTCAAACCCAGACCGATGGTGGTAAATGGTAGCACCAAAACGACGAATGATACCCTCAGCCATAAGCCGTTTGATATGCAACAAAAGCTCTTCTTCTCTTATACCTATCTTTTCGGCAATACGCGCAAAGGGGCACTTTTCTACCGGTAAGTCCTTCTGTAACTCCCGAATGATTTTTTTATCCAGTTCAGTTAACTCCATTTCCCCCTCCCCTTAACTTTTACCCGTATTTAAAAGATAAGAAAAAGTTTGTCAAATTTACTAAGCCTGTTTGAAAATTGAACATTGACCCAAAATCCGCGATTAATTTATAGTATTTCTAAAAATTGCTGAATTTCCCTTCCCTTATTTACAGAAATTATACGCTAAGGCCTCGTCAGGTGGTCAAGGGTTTATGCTCGCCTTGCTCGCTCCGACCCATGCCTTTAGGCGCAGGCTGCGCCCTTCAGGTTTGCCCTTGACCACCCTCGGTCTTGGCCTTGACCGCATGAGCGAGCGGAGGCGCTATGATTATGATTGGGCCTTGAAAGAAAAAAGGTTTCCACAAATTGCATAGAATTATGCGGTCAACTATATTTTTCAAACAGCTTCTCAAATCCACTTGCTTTTAGGGATAAAAAGAGTTAGCATATTTTTATGTCAGTCGTGCCACTAATTAAACAGTTGATCGTTGGTCCTTTAGCGGTTTGCTGTTATATCGTCGGATGTCCAGAAACAAAAGAAGCCATTATTATTGACCCAGGTGGGGATGAAGACGTCATTGTTAATGCTTTGGAGGAAATGAACTTAATTCCGAAACTGATCGTTAATACCCATGCCCATCCTGATCACACCGGGGGTAACCGGGCCTTAAAGCAAATCTTAAACATTCCGATTGCCATGCATGAGGCAGATGCTGGTGCGTTTTTAAGGCAGGCCAATTTGCTTTTGGGCAGCATGTTTAGTGTAACACCTTCACCAGAGCCAGATGTTCTTTTAAAAGATGGAGATGAAATTAACTTTGGCCAATTGGTTTTAAAGGTTATTCATACGCCTGGCCACACGCCTGGTAGTATTTGCCTTTATTATCCTGGCCATGTCTTTACGGGCGACACCCTCTTTGTCGGGGCAGTTGGGCGGACAGACTTACCAGGGGGAGATTGGCGGATACTGGTCAAGTCTGTTAAAACAAGACTATTTACTTTACCTGATGACACGATTGTCTGGCCGGGTCATCATTATGGTAGTAAACCTACTTCAACCATTAAGGAAGAAAGGCTTTTTAATCCTTATATAAAAATGGATTAAGTATGTAGGGGACAATAAATGGAAATAATTCTAAAGGAAGATCAAATCAAGGCTTTATTAGAAGAAATTTTTTTGAAACTTTTAAAAGAAAGAAAAGAAATTTTCTATGAAATTTTTGAAGATTTAATAGAAGAAATAGCCTTAGCCAAGGCTATCCAAGAGGGAAGGAGAAATGAGTTTGTGGAAAAACAAGAAGTTATGGAAATTTTAAAAGATGAAAATAGTATTTGAATCTAGTTTTAAGAGGGATTTGAAGAAGATAAAAGATAGGAGAATTTTGTTAAAGGTTAAAGAAATTCTAGAAAGTTTTGAAAAAGCAAAAACTTTGGCTGACTTGAGGGATATAGATATACGCAAGATGAGGATTGAAGGCAAATATTATAGGGTTAGGATAGGAGACTACAGGATAGGTATAGAACAAGGGGAAAAGCAGATAATTTTTGTGAGAATTTTGCATAGGAAAGAGATATATAGATATTTTCCTTAACTGTGTTTAAAGGCACGCTGTCAGACACATTGTTTTTTAAGTTTTAGGGTTTGTTAAGTTTATGATAATTGCAGGGGTAAAAAGATGTGTTTAGGCATACCTATGGAGGTCATAAACATTAATGAGGAAGAAAAAACGGCCGAAGTGCAGCTTGGGGGTACACGCCAGCAGGTAAGGCTTGATGTCATTAATGAAATGCCTAAGGTAGGTGATTATGTCATCGTCCATGCCGGTTTTGCCATTTACCGGCTGGATAAAAAGGACGCCGAAGAAACACTAGCCTTATTTGAGGAGATTATTGCCCATGACCAGGTTGAAATACATTGATGAGTTTCGCAACCCTGAGGTGGCTAAACACCTGCTGGTAGAGATAAAGGCAATCTCTAAGACTCCTATTCGGTTAATGGAGGTCTGTGGTACACATACGATGAGCATCGGCCGCTACGGCCTGCGGACTCTCTTACCTTCTCATATTAAACTTATTTCCGGTCCTGGCTGCCCTGTTTGTGTAACCTCAGCCAAAGACATTGATAAAATGATTAAATTGGCCTCTTATGATGTTATTGTTACCACCTTTGGCGATTTGATGCGTGTGCCTGGTAGCCGTAGTAGCCTGCAAAAGGAACGAGCCAATGGGGCCGATGTGCGGGTGGTGTATTCCCCTTTTGATGCCTTAGAAATTGCGAAAAAGAACCCAAATAAACCTGTAGTCTTTCTAGGTGTAGGTTTTGAGACAACAGCCCCTGGTATTGCGGCTACGGTTATGGCTGCCAAGGAACAGGGCATAAAAAACTTTTTTATCTTCTCTGCCCATAAAGTTACTCCTCCGGTCATGGAGGCCTTGATAAGTAGTCCAGATTTAAAGATAGATGGCTTTATCTGTCCTGGTCATGTTTCAGTTATTGTTGGTCTTAAACCTTATGAAAGGCTGGTAGAAAAATACCATGTGCCCTGTGTGGTTACTGGTTTTGAACCAGTAGATATTTTACAGGGAATATTGATGCTGGTTAAACAAATTGAAAAACACTCACCTAAGGCCGAAATACAATATACGCGTGCCGTCAAACCAGAAGGTAATCCGAAGGCAATGGAGCTTATGTTTAAGGTATTTGAACCCGTAGATGCAACTTGGCGGGGAATTGGGGTTATTCCTAAAAGTGGTCTAGCCTTAAAGGAAGAATATGCTGCACATGATGCCAGCAAGGTCTTTGATATAGAAGTGGGAGAGGCAAAAGAACCACCTGGTTGCCGGTGCGGTGATATTCTTAAAGGGCTTATTACTCCACCTGAATGTCCTCTTTTTGGTAAGATTTGCACACCTGCCCATCCAGTAGGGCCATGTATGGTTTCCGCTGAGGGTAGTTGTGCTGCTTATTACAAGTATCGGGATTGGGAGGGAATAAATGGTTAAGTTTCCTAAGCAAATTGTCTTGGATCATGGCAGTGGCGGGAAGGCATCGCAGGAACTAATAGAAGGCGCATTTTTGCCCTTTTTTGACAATCCCTTATTGCGTGACATGAATGACAGTGCGGTATTTGAAATAGGTGGAGTAAAACTTGCCTTTTCTACCGATTCTTATACGGTGAATCCGATTATTTTCCCCGGTGGAGACATTGGATGCTTGGCCATACATGGCACGGTTAATGACCTGGCCATGCGGGGAGCAAGGCCACTTTATTTAAGTGTAGGCCTTATTTTAGAGGAAGGCATGAGAGGTGAAACTTTAGAGAAGATTCTTACCAGTATGCAAAGGGCGGCAAAAGAGGCCGGGGTCTGTGTAATTACAGGTGATACCAAGGTTGTGCCCAAAGGGCAAGTAGATAAAATTTTCATCAATACCTCTGGGATTGGTGTGATTGAAGGCGATTACCATATTGCCGGGCAAAATGCCAAGCCTGGGGATCTAGTTTTAATAAACGGCACCATTGGTGATCACGGAATGTGCATTTTATCGCAGCGTGAAGGTTTAGGCCTTGAAACGCCCTTAGAGAGCGATACAGCTCCCTTAAACGGATTGGTAGAGGCCATTTTAAAGGTATGTCCAGATGTCCATACCATGCGCGATCCAACTAGAGGAGGAGTGGCCACCACCTTAAATGAGATTGCCAAGCAGTCGCAGGTAGGGATTGAACTTTGGGAAGACAAACTGCCTTTTAAGGAAAGTGTTTTAGGGGCGGCTGAGCTTTTGGGCATTGATCCTTTATATCTGGCAAATGAAGGAAAGGTCCTGGTCATTGTTCCCAAAGAAAAAGCAGAAGATGTGTTGGCAGTTATGCAGGCCCATCCTTATGGAAAAGAGGCAGTTGTTATCGGTGAAGTTAAGCCTGAACCAAGAGGAAAGGTCTGGATGCGCACCCAGCTTGGTAGTAAACGCCTCATTGATATGTTGACGGGAGAACCATTACCTAGGATTTGTTGACGGCTTTTTCAATTTCTTTTAAATTTAAAAGTAACTCCTCTAACTTATCCAAAGGCCAGCTGTTAGGCCCATCGCACAGGGCCTTATCTGGGTCTGGATGTACCTCCATAAAAAGGGCATCTATACCCACGGCTACTGCCGCTTTTGCCAGATAGGGCACAAACTCTCTTTGTCCTCCAGAGGCCCCTTTACCTGCTCCTGGGAGTTGGACACTGTGGGTAGCGTCAAAAACGACTGGATAGCCAAACTGCCGCATAATTACCAGCGAACGGAAGTCCACAACTAAATTGTTATAACCAAAGGAAGTGCCGCGTTCCGTGATGAGAATTTTTTCATTGCCGCAGGCAATAATCTTTTCAATGATGTGTTTGATATCCCAGGGGGCAAGAAACTGACCCTTTTTGACATTGACAGGCTTACCGGTTTTGGCCACGGCTTGAACAAGGTCTGTCTGCCGACAAAGAAAGGCAGGGATTTGAATAATATCTAACACCGCAGCCGCCTTTTCTACCTGGGTAACACAGTGGACATCAGAAATAACAGGAATGTTTAACTCCTCTTTTATGCATCTTAATATCCTCAATCCCTCTTCTAGCCCTGGTCCCCGATAGGAGCGATGAGAAGTGCGATTGGCCTTATCATAGGAACTTTTAAAGATAAAGGGAATATTTAATCTTTGGGTCAACTCCTTTAGATACCGGGCAATCTTAAAGGTAATTTCCTCTCCCTCAATCACACAAGGCCCGGCAATAAGGACAAAGGGGGCGTTACCGCCTATGTGAAAGGAGGTAATCTTAATGGTATGGGTGGTGATTTTGGCAGCCATTTATGCTTAATTTCTACTAACACCCAAACACAGCGGCGGGCTGTATAGCCCCTCCGCTGGAGATGGTTGTTAGAAATTTTATATTCTTTCTAAATATTCTTTTCTCAATTTTTCTGACACAACAGTAGGCAGTTCTATGGGAAGAAAATACTCTTTTGGATACAAATAATCTTCCCCACTTTCATCTATGATTCTTACATATCCTTCTATTTCCTCTTCCTTAACTACTGGATAAACTTTCCATTTTTCTAGGGATGTCTCATAGTTCTTGTTGTTGACACAAATGAGAAATTTAAGCATTTTTCAACACCTTTAGTATATATTTAATTTTAAATTCTTTCTTACCTATGCCATGTGCTTCATACCAATGAACTTCAGCTAAACACACTTTTCCATCTTCCAATTTTATTTTAGCAATTCCTTTTAATTTTCGCCATCATCCTTTTCCATAAATCTTTTCTAACCGTTTTAATTCTCGGATAGAACTTCCAACAGCTATTGTTTCTATATTTGTAATTTTGCTTAATATTTCAAAATACAATTTCTGTTTCTCTACATTTCCTGTA
>JAMOPI010000015.1 GCA_027064585.1 Candidatus Desulfofervidaceae bacterium
TTCAAAAAATGGATGCGGGAGGCGGTAGGATTTTTATTTGCTCTTTTTGTCTTGATCTGGAATGAGCAATATGAAAAGCAATTGGGGCCGGTTGGAAGCTAAAACAGAGTTTTTCAGGGACGACTAAGTAATTTGAGATGCCCTTGCCTTATTGTTTGGTCTTTGAAGAACATCTATTTTTTACATGCCCTTTTTATTTTTTCACAAATATTTTTTAAGAAGACTTTATCTTGTTCTGAAAGCTGAGCTGTGAGTAATAAATCAGGCCTTAGGATTAGAGTTCGCAGAAGGGCTTGCTTTCTGCGCCAAGCGGCAATCTTTTGGTGATGGCCAGAAAGTAAAATTTCAGGCACCTTATGGCCTTCGTATTCTGGCGGACGGGTGTATTGAGGGTATTCTAAAAGGCCATGACTAAAGGAATCTTCTTCCACTGATTGCCATTTGCCTACTACGCCTGGCACAAGCCGGGCGACAGCGTCAACGATACAAAGGGCAGCCGGCTCTCCACCGCTTAAGACGAAGTCACCAAGTGAAATGTCATCATCCACAAACAGCCTTACCCTTTCATCAATACCCTCATAATGCCCACAGACAAAGACAAGGTGTGTTCTTTGAATCAGTTCCTTAGTCACGGTTTGAGAGAAAACACGGCCTTGGGGAGAAAGCATAATGACCCAAGCGTTAGGGTCATCCTTTTTTACATTTTGGATAGCCTTAATAACTGGTTCTGGTTTCATGACCATACCAGCCCCGCCCCCATAGGGGGTATCATCGGCTACCTTATGTTTGTCGGTAGTAAAATCGCGGATATTAACAACATTAACCTTAATTTTTCCCTGCTTTATTGCTCGTCCTAGAATACTTGTTTGCAAAGGAGAAGTGAAAAATTCTGGGAAGAGGGTTAAGATAGTAAAAACCATTTTTAGAACCACAACTGTGAAAGTTTTGTATGAAATTTTTGCATTTGCGCCGTAAGGAAGTTTTTTATCTCTGGATCATCTGAGCGTAAAACCTTCTCTGCCTCATCACACATGACAATCCTACCCTTACTTAAGACGGCCACCCGATTGGCTACAGCAAAGATGGTAGGAACGTCATGGCTGATGATAATACTTGTAATGTTAAGATGTCTTTCCATTTCTAAAATTAATTCATAAATAGAGGCAGAGGAGATGGGATCAAGGCCAGTGGTGGGTTCGTCATAGATAACGATTTCTGGTTCAAGCACAATGGCCCGGGCCAAACCTACTCGTTTTTTCATGCCACCAGAAAGCTCACTAGGCATTTTATTTTCTGTACCGGGCAGGCCTACCAGTTCTAACTTTTCTCTTACGATCCTTTTAATTTCCTTCTCGCTTAATTTTGTGTGTTCTCTTAAAGGAAAGGCAATGTTTTCGCCCACAGTCATAGAATCAAACAAGGCGGCTTCTTGAAAAAGCATACCAAACCGCTTTCTAATTTGTTTTAGGGTCTTGGCATCGGCCTGAGTGATGTCTATGCCGTCTATAAAAATGTGACCTTTGTCCGGTTTTAACAAACCTACAATATGTTTGATTAAGACCGTTTTTCCGCTCCCACTCCTCCCAATAATAGCCGTGATTTCTCCAGGCCTAATCTCAAGATTGATACCTTTAAGGACTTTTTGTCTGCCAAAACTTTTATGTAAATCAACGACTTTGATCATGAGGTTAAGATACTAAACCAGAATTTGTTTGGCAAGGGAAGACATAGTGTTTCTATTTTCGTTAAAAAGTTGTCTGTTCACCTTTTTCTATTCTTTTGTTTTTTACGGGCGTAGCGGTCGGCCCTAGCCTTTTTTTCGTCAAAAAAGGGTTCAATCATATCGGCCGTTAAAACGAAGGATCCAGGGGGAATACTTGGCAGAGGCGTTTCTTTTGGCTTTGGGGTCTTTATCTGCACCTTTCTTAATGGAGGGCCAGAGATATATGCCGGCGGTATTTCCTTCGCCAGATAGATTAGTTCGTTAGGACAATAAAACTTAATGCCGGCACCAGCCGCCTTTTGGGCTTGCACCTCAATTAAAACTGGCTTATTATCCCGCCGCTTGCCAATGCGCAGGGCCAATTCCTTGTTTACGGTTAAATGGACATACTGCCTGCCCATAGGCAAAAGTCCCTTTTCTAAGATATGAGGATAGGATTTTCTGGTCGTGGCGTGATAAAGGATTTTAGGTGGGGCAACGGGTTCATAATTGAGTTTTACCGGAATAGAATGTCCGTAAGTAGCCCGGATCTTTCCGTTCCTTATTTCAAAACGCTGCCTGTCGCTGAAATTAACCACATCCATAATGTGCGACTTACGAACAAAGGACCAATTTTTATCCTCAATAATGGCCTGGTGTAACTCTTTTAGAGAAACAAATCCTTCTTCATCCAGAACCAGCCCAAACTCATCTGGATGATGTCTTAAGATATAACTCATCAACTTGCTTAGACCTTTAAGGGTGCGTAAATAATCCCTTTGCTTCATAAAGAACTATATAACATACCTTTAAGGGACTGTCAGCAAGTAAAAACACAAGAATGCCCCGGTGCAGCATTGCCCATATATAACTCTATAGCTTCCTTATCCATTTTTATCTTTCTTCTCCCGGTCTAAAACAAAAAGGGTTTGGTTATTATACCCTTTGTATATAATGCGTTTATAACCATAAAGGCAGCAGCGATCCAATTTGTATAAGCAAAGAGCTGCTTTAAATATTTGGGTTTTGTTTTTAAAGAAAACTTACCCCCCACAATTCCTCCTATAATTGTGATTACAGCCAAGGGAACAGCAACTTTTGGATTAAAGTCTCCTCGTAGGGCGTGTCCACTAAATCCCATAAAAGAAGTAGCAGCAATAAGTGTTGATGCTGTCCCAACAGCTACATGCATGGGAGCCCCACAGGCAAGAACCATTAGAGGCACTAAAAATGACCCTCCAGAGACACCGACCATTCCAGCACCAAATCCAGTTAAAACAGTAACAGGCACTGCAATCCAGAGATTTACCTTTATAACATTTGGACCTGAAGTAAAGGTTATTACACCAAAACGGGAATCTTCAAGTTTGTTCTTTTTTTCTGAAACAGGGATGAGCATAACTAGGCCAGCCAAAAATAACATACCAGCAAATATCATCTTTAAGGTAAATCCGCTAAACATGTGAGAGAAATATCCACCAGCCATTGCAGACAAAGACGCGAATATTCCAATGAATAACGCCAGATGCCACGAAACAGACTTGTTCTTTTGAAATACCACCATAGCAGCAATGGATGCGGTAAATAGGATAAACTGCCCTGTGGTTGCTGCTTCATACATGGGAATACCAGCCATTGCGAGTATCACCACATAAAAGTTTCCCCCTCCTTTCCCCACCATGGTCATAAGAACAGCAACAGTAAATATAAGCAAACCCACAATTAATTCTCTGGCCATACCTCCTCCAAGATCAAAAATTATTTAAATTATTTTAAAAGATTTTTATACACAGGTTTTGGCTTTAACAAGGTAGCTAATTGTTCTGATGTGCCAAGAAATATCTTTACTTTCTCATAACCCTTCTCCAGAAGATAGGTATAGGCAATAGCAGCCCTGACAATAGACGAGCAAAAGGTGATTATTAACTTATCTTTTGGCACTTCCTCTAAACGATCCGGTAACTCATTTAAAGGTATGTGATGTGTAAAAGGAAATTGGAGAAACTTATACTCCTCATGAGTGCGAACATCTAAAAAGAATACATCTTTATTCTTTATTAATGCAGCAGTTCCATCAGGCCCTACACCGTGTTGAGATGTGCCAAAAAAAGCAATATCCATTTCCTTGAGCAATTCATCTAACCTCATAGTAGCCTCCTTTTTGTTTTCTTAATTTTATTTCTTTGGCCCGCCCAATTAAGGCACTCAGTGCTGGATCTTCCTTTAAGTTTCAGCATATCAAAACATTTGCATATTTAAATATATTTTTTAAATTTGGCTGTCAAGGGTTACTACCTTCCCCAAATCCGCGACCCCTTTTGGGGAAGTATATTTGAAATAAAAAAACACCAGGAGTTTCCTCCTTCTTTAAGAAAATTATGTGCCAGGGCCTTGGTTATAGCGAGAGGACAATCACTAATTTAGGGAGTTTTTTCTGCTTGATTGGCCCAGGTTCTTGACCTGGCCGTTTATCTGTGTTAATTAAGCGGCATGGTAAGGAAGATTAAAAAGAAAAGGCCGATTACGGCCCCAGATGAGTTTATTGCCCTGCCTAACCGCATTCTAGATTATCTTAAAGATAACTGGCAGCAATTAGTTAATATTGGTCTTGGTTGTCTTGTAATTGTTTGCCTTATCTTTGTTATAAAGTACTGGTGGCAAAAGAAGCAGCAAAATACCATCATAACCTATGCCAGGGCAGAGCAACTTTTGCAATTGGGTAAGATAAAAGAGGCTAAGAAAGACCTTAAAAAAGTTGAAAATAGCCATACCAAAATAGCTAAGTTTGCTGCCCTTAATTTGGCCTTTATTGCGGAGAAAGAAAAGGATTTTAAAGGAGCAATTAAATACTATCAGACCTTTTTAAAAAAGAGTGGTAAGAACAGTTTTGTGCCTTATATTCTCCATGCGATCAGTTGTGATTATATGGAAGTAAACCTGGATAAATGTGCTCAAAATACCCTTCATGAAATCATTAATGCTTGGACATCGCATCCAATAGCGGCCTGGGCCTATGTCAATTTGGGCCTGCTTTTAGAAAAAGATCATCCCAGGGAGGCATTGAACTTATATAAAAAGGCCCTGCGTTATAAAGACAATCCTTTTGTGCCTGCCTGGATAGAACTGAAGATAAAGAGTCTAAGCCAAAAATAGGCCTGGAGGAGAAGGATGATTTACAATGATGAATATGAAACCATGCCACGGGAGGCCTTAGAGGCCATCCAGTTACGGCGTTTACAGCAAACCGTAGAACGGGTTTATAATACCGTCCCTTTTTACCGCAAAAAATTTGATGAGGCAGGGGTAAGGCCAGAGGACATAAAGAGCTTGGACGACCTTAAGCGTCTACCTTTTACCACCAAACAGGATCTACGGGATAATTATCCCTTTGGCCTCTTTGCCGTGCCCATGAGCCAGATCGTAAGAATTCATGCCTCTTCTGGTACCACGGGCAAACCTACTGTCGTTGGTTATACCCGTCGGGATATCAAAACCTGGTCAGAGCTTATGGCCAGGGCCTTGGCTGCTGCCGGGGTGAGCCAAAATGACATTATTCACAATGCTTATGGCTATGGTTTATTTACCGGTGGGCTAGGCGTGCATTACGGGGCAGAAACCTTAGGAGCATCGGTCATTCCAGTTTCTGGTGGTAATACCAAAAGGCAAATTACCATTATGAAGGACTTTCGTCCAACAGTGCTTACCTGTACACCTTCTTATTCGTTACATTTGTGGGAAGTAGCCCAGGAAATGGGGGTTGATTTTAAAAGGGATTTGGCCATCCGGGTAGGAATTTTTGGAGCCGAGCCTTGGTCTGAGAGAATGCGGCAGGAGATAGAGGACAAGCTTGGTATTGATGCCATTGATATTTATGGCTTAAGCGAAGTCTTAGGGCCGGGCGTGGCCGTAGAGTGCATTGAGGCCAAGGATGGGCTGCACATCTTTGAAGATCACTTTATCCCTGAGATTATTGATCCTGAGACTGGTGAGGTACTTCCTTATGGTGAAACCGGAGAGCTTGTCCTAACGACCATTACGAAAGAGGGTATTCCCTTGATTCGCTATCGCACACGGGACATTTCGGCCTTGTATAAGGAGCCGTGTAAATGTGGCCGGACGATGGTAAGAATGGCAAGGGTAACTGGTCGGACCGATGATATGCTCATTGTCAGAGGTGTAAATGTCTTTCCTTCCCAGATAGAGAGCGTGCTTATGCAGCATGAAGAAGTTGCCCCGCACTATGTCATTATCGTAGACAGACAAAAGGCCTTGGATGTATTAGAGGTACAGGTAGAGGTGACTGAACGTCTCTTTTCAGATGAAGTGCGGAAGCTGCAGGAACTGGAAAGACGGATTGAAAAGGACATTAAGGAGACCCTAGGCATTTCTTGCAAGGTCAAGTTGGTTGAACCCAAGACCATTGAACGCAGCATGGGTAAGGCCAAGCGGGTGATTGATAAAAGGCAGATTTAGAGAAAAGGAGGCCACGATGAAGGTCATTCAAATATCCATCTTTTTAGAAAATCGGGCTGGGCGCTTGGCCGAGGTGACAAAAACCCTGGCTAGCGCCAATATTAATATTCGGGCCCTTTCTTTGGCCGATACGAGTGATTTTGGCATCCTGCGGCTGATTGTGGATGATACAGAAAAGGCCTTTAAGGTTCTACGGGAAAACGGTTTTACCGTAGGCAAAACTGAGGTCATTGCCGTAGAGGTGCCTGATAGGCCAGGTGGTTTGGCGGCCATTATGGACATTTTGGCTAAGGAAAACATCAATGTGGAATACATGTATGCCTTTGTGCAGCAAAGTGGGAAAGGTGCCGTCATCCTCTTCCGCATTAATGAGCTAGATAGGGCCATAGATGTCCTTACGAAAAATGGAGTGGCCGTCCTTCCTGGCGAAAAGGTCTACAAGCTTTAATTCTTATGGCCATTATTGTTATCGGCGGAGGATTAGCCGGGGTAGAGGCCACCTGGCAGATTGTGCGCCGAGGTGAGTCGGTTATTTTATATGAAATGAGGCCCCAAAAGACCACCCCGGCCCACAAGACGGCCTATCTGGCTGAGCTTGTCTGTAGTAACTCCCTCCGTTCTCAAGAGGTTACCACGGCCGTTGGTCTGCTTAAAGAGGAAATGCGCCGTTTGGGATCGTTGGTGATGGAGGCGGCTGAGAAGACGGCCGTGCCCGCAGGCAAGGCCCTAGCCGTAGATAGAGAACGTTTTGCCCAATATATTACCCAAAAGATTACCACTCATCCTTTAGTTGAGATTCGCCACGAGGAAGTAACGGAGATCCCCCGCAACGACATCGTTATCCTTGCTACCGGTCCTTTGACTAGCGACGCCATAAGCGAAGATTTAAAACGCATCACTGGCAAAGAGCATCTTCACTTTTATGATGCCATTGCCCCTATTGTCTATGCTGATTCTATTAATATGAACATTGCCTTTTTCGCCTCTCGCTATGGTAAGGGGGAGGATTATATCAACTGTCCCTTAAACGAAGAGGAATACAACCGGTTTTATGAAGCCTTGCTTAAGGCAGAGAGGGTACCACTACACGCCTTTGAGGAACCTCGTTACTTTGAAGGCTGTCTGCCGATAGAAGTGATGGCCGAAAGGGGTAAGGATACGCTGCGCTTTGGGCCGATGAAACCCGTTGGCATAATTGACCCTCGGACTGGCAAACAGCCCTATGCCGTGGTGCAGCTTAGACGGGATAATAAAGAAGGTACCCTCTATAACATGGTTGGCTTTCAGACCAAGCTTAAGTGGTCAGAGCAAAAGCGAGTCTTTCGCCTTATTCCGGGGCTTGAGCAGGCTGAATTTGCCCGTTATGGCAGCATCCACCGCAATACCTTTATTGACGCCCCAAGGGTTTTAGATAAATACCTACGCTTAAAAAACTTGCCTAATGTCTTTATCGCCGGGCAGTTAAGCGGGGTAGAGGGCTATGTAGAATCGGCGGCTACGGGCATATTGGCTGGCATAAATGCCGTGCGTCTTTTAAAAAATATGCCTTTGTTCTCTCCACCTCCTACTACGGCCTTAGGGGCCATGATCAGTCATCTGACCAATATCGTGACCAAGGACTTTCAGCCCTCAAATATTAACTGGGGCCTTTTCCCTAGGTTGCCTAAAAAGGTACCTAAAAGGGAGCGGGGTAAGTTATATGCCGCCAGGGCCTTAAATGACTTGGAAAAGTGGATTAGAGAGATAATAAATGAGTAATTCCTAAATGGAAATGTTGTCCCAAACTCTTTCTCCTAAAGATGCCATTTTGTTACAGCAAAAACTGCGGCAGCAGGTGGTCTTAAAACCACCTCCTGATTTTTCACCCAAATTTGTTGCTGGTACCGATGTATCTTATAGTCGTAAGGAAGATATCTTTTATGCCGTCGTGGTCATCTTAGAGCTGCCGGGTCTGCGCCTGATAGAAAGGCAGGTTGTTGTTGGTAAGACGACCTTTCCCTACATCCCAGGCCTGCTTTCCTTTCGGGAGGCCCCATTTTTAATAGAGGCCATAAAAAAATTAAAGACCAAACCTGATGTTATTCTGGTAGACGGTCAAGGTATTGCCCATCCAAGACGCATGGGGCTGGCCAGCCATTTGGGAGTGTGCCTTGATCTGCCCACCATTGGTTGCGCCAAGTCCCGTTTGATAGGAGAGTATTCAGCCGTGCCGGAAACACCTGGAGAGTACAGTTTACTAAAAGACAAGGGCGAGGATATTGGCATTGTCCTGCGTACTCGCAAAGGGGTCAAGCCCATCTTTGTCTCCCCTGGCCATCTCATGGACATAAAGACAGCCTATCATATTGTCATGCAATGCCTTAAAGGCTACCGCCTGCCTGAACCTACTCGCCTGGCCCACATTGAGGCCAACCGGGCGAGGAATAAAGTTGATTTTTAATGAA
Source organism: Candidatus Desulfofervidaceae bacterium (assembly GCA_027064585.1). Classification (GTDB taxonomy): domain Bacteria; phylum Desulfobacterota; class Desulfofervidia; order Desulfofervidales; family Desulfofervidaceae; genus JAGHCL01. The sequence continues at coordinate 8,620 of JAMOPI010000015.1, forward strand.
ATGTATTTTAACATGCAGTAATAATATCAAGGAGGTAATCATGCAGGGATATACTGGCAATATCTTACGGGTAAATTTAAGTAAGAATGAGGTAAAAAAAGAAGTAATTGATTTAGAACTAGCAAAAAAATTTATTGGTGGCCGCGGATTAGGTTCATATTATCTGGCCAGGGAAATTGACCCTCAAGTTGATCCTTTATCCCCAGAAAACAAGCTTATTTTTGTTACCGGTCCTTTAACCGGCACTAGTGCACCAGCAAGTGGGCGTTTTATGGTTATTACCAAATCACCTCTCACTGGTGCCATTGCCTGTTCAAATGCTGGTGGCTTTTGGGGACCAGAGCTGAAATTTGCTGGTTATGACATGATCATCATAGAAGGCAAGGCCGAGCGGCCGGTTTATTTGTTCATAAAAGACGACCAGGTAGAAATCAGATCAGCCGAGGCCTATTGGGGAATGCTGGTGTCTGAAACGACAGACGGGCTGTTAGAAGAAGTAGGCGAATCCAAGGCGAGGGTAGTTTCTATTGGCCCGGCAGGAGAAAGGCTTTCTCTTATTGCTGCCATTATGGCAGGTAAGGACCGCGCAACTGGGCGTTCAGGTGTAGGTGCCGTTATGGGTAGTAAGAATTTAAAGGCCATTGTCGTGAAAGGAAGTAAAGGGGTAGAAGTAGCCCGGTCTGAGGAGATGAAGCAATATGTAAATACCCTGCTTAAACGTGTTAAAGAAAATCCTGTTACCGGTCAGGGATTACCCCAACTAGGGACACCTGTCCTAGTCAAGGTTATTAATGCCCACGGCATTTTACCGACAAAGAACTTCCAGTATGCCTATTTTGAAAATGCGGAAAAGATTTCAGGAGAGGCATTGGCTGAAAGATTCTTAAAAGGAAAAGATGTCTGTTATCGCTGTCCCATTGGCTGTGGACGTTATTGCGAAGTGGATGGGATAAAGGGGGGCGGACCTGAATATGAGACTATCTGGGCCTTTGGGGCCGATTGTGGTGTAGATGATCTAGCAGCCATCATCAAGGCCAATAAGCTTTGTAATGAATATGGACTTGATACTATTTCAGCTGGCACTACCATCGCCTGTGCTATGGAATTATATGAAAAGGGTTACATTAAAGACGATGAGTTAGACGGACCACCCCTTAGATTTGGTTCGGCTGAGGCCATTGTTGCCTGGACAGAAAAGATGGGTAAGGCTGAAGGTTTTGGGGCAAAGTTGGCCCAGGGCTCTTATCGTTTGGCGGAGAGTTATGGTGTGCCAGAACTTTCTATGTCCGTTAAAAGACAAGAATTAGCTGGTTATGATCCTAGAGGCGTGCAGGGGCATGGACTTGCATATGCTACTTCTAACCGTGGCGGATGTCATGTACGAGGCTACATGATTGCCCCAGAAATTTTAGGTAGCCCTGAAAAACTTGATCCCTTTTCTTTAGAAGGGAAACCCACTTGGGTGAAATTGTTTCAAGACCTTACCGCCGCTATTGATGCCCTTGGTATTTGCCTTTTTACATCCTTTATCTTGACAGCCGAGGACTATACACAGCTCTTTAACCTTGCGGTAGGTGAGAATTGGACACCACAGGAACTTTTCTTGGTTGGTGAGCGTATTTGGAATTTAGAAAGAATATTTAACCTTAAGGCCGGCATTCGCCCAGAAGAAGACACTTTGCCCAAACGCCTTTTAGAAGAGCCAATTCCAAATGGGCCAGCCAAAGGTCATGTGCATAGGCTTTCTGAGCTTTTGCCCCAGTATTATAAGGTAAGGGAATGGAGCGAGCAGGGGATTCCTACTTTAGAGAAGCTGACTGCCCTTGGACTTGAGGAATTTAAATTTTGATAGGGGGTAAAAATGGCCATTGCCTTTGTTTTCCCAGGACAGGGATCGCAATATGTGGGTATGGGAGAAGACCTTTGGGAGAAATCAGCTGAGGTAAAAGATATCTTTGCCCTAGCGAGCGAGATCTGTGGTAAGGATATGGTAAGGTTATGTTTTGAAGGGCCGATGGAAGAATTGACGCAAACCGTCAATTTGCAGCCAGCCCTAACGGCCGTAGACATTGCCGTTTTTTCTCGGCTTAGGGAATATAAAATTTTACCTCAAGTAGTGGCTGGGCACAGTCTAGGGGAGTATCCGGCCCTTTATGCCGCCGGGGTATTGAGTTTAGAGGATACCTTTAAGATAGTAAAAAAGAGGGCGGAATTAATGCAGGCAGCCGCTGAAAAAAATCCTGGTGGCATGATGGCCATTGTTAAGCTTGACATAGAGAAGGTGAAAGGGATTTTGGCTGACTATAAACCAGGAGAGGCAGAAATGGCCAATTATAATTCCCCGGCCCAAATTGTGATAAGTGGTAGGCCTGAAGTGCTTAAAGAAATTGGACAAAGAGCAAAGGAGGCCGGAGGAAGGGGTATTCCTTTAAAGGTCAGTGGGGCTTGGCATAGTTCCTTTATAAAAGAGGCCCAGGAGGAGTTTAGAGAATTTTTAGAAGAAATAGAATTTAGACCACCCCAATTAGACATGTTTTTTAATGTTACGGCCAAACCTGAGACGGATCCAAAAAAGATAAAAGAGCTTATGTGGCAACAACTTTGTGCACCGGTGCTTTGGTGTGAAGAAGTCAAAAACATGCATGTGGCTGGGGTGAATGTCTTTGTAGAGACTGGACCTAAACAGGTGCTTAAAGGGTTGATTGAAAAGACTTTACCGGCCAACAGTTGCAAGCTTTTTGCGGTAGAAAGGGAGAGCGAGATAAAGGGACTTAGGGAAATGTAAGTGAAAAAGTGGTTTGGATGTGTCCTGCCCTTGGGGGCAGGATTGAAAAGTATAACCGTGGATATGTACATTCGGCTTTGGGTTATTTAAAGCTGCTTAATTGAACTTTGCCTTAAAAGGAGTTAAAATATGTCCACCTTGGAGAGGGTATCACAAAATCTAAGGAGGTTTTTATGTCCACACCTGTCAATGAAGAGGAGATAAAAAAGGCCATTTTAGAAACGGCCCAAAATGGCAGAATAAAATGTCCAGATTGTTTGGCCTTGGCACAGCGGTTTAAGGTAAAGCCTGTTGTGATTGGACGCTTGTGTAACCAGGTGAAGGTAAAAATTTGTGGCTGTCAGTTGGGGTGCTTTAGATGAAATACCTGTTTGGACCCGTACCTTCACGACGCTTAGGGCTTTCTTTAGGACTTGATTTGATACCATTTAAGACTTGCAGTTATAACTGTGTTTATTGTGAATTGGGAAGGACAACCCACTTAACGGTTGAACGTAAGCCCTTTGTGCAAGCAAAGAAGATAATTGATGAATTAAACGCCTTTTTTGCTGACAAAAACCATCCGGCTGTGGATTTCATTACCTTAGGTGGTTCTGGTGAGCCTACCCTTAACAGTAAAATAGGTGAGGTTATAAAGGCCGCTAAAGGGCTAAAAAAGGCCCCTGTAGCCGTATTGACTAATGCCTCCTTGATGTGGAAAGAGGAGGTAAGTCAGGCCTTACTAGCAGCCGATGTGGTTTTACCTTCCCTGGACGCCGTGAGTGAAGAAGTTTGGCAAAAAATAAACCGCCCGCATCCCCTTTTAAAATTGGAAAAAATTATCCAGGGACTTATAGATTTTAGACAGAGGTATAGTGGCCAGATTTGGCTTGAAGTCCTTTTCGTTAAAGGTATAAACGACAGTCCACAAGAGTTAGAAAGGCTTAAAGAAGTAATTAAAGAGATTGCCCCAGATAAGATTCAGCTTAATACCGTTGTCAGGCCCCCGGCAGAGAGTGGAACTTCTGCTTTAACAGAAACAGAGCTAAAAAGGATTAAAGACTTCTTTGGCCCTAATGCTGAAATTATCGCAAGTTTTAGCCGCAAGTTAGAAAGAGAAGCTGCCCTTTTGGATTTAAAAGACCGTATCCTTGCTATGCTCAAACGCCGTCCTTGCACGCTAGAGGACATGGCCAATGCCCTTTCTGTTCATCTTAACGCCATCATAAAAATTGTGGACGAACTTCAAAAGCAGGGGCAACTTAATTCTTATGAACATAGCGGGAAAAGGTTTTTTGTGGTAAAATCTTAAGGCGGCCATGAATAAGTTTTTTCTTGGTATAGATGTAGGTTCAACCAGTGCTTGCACGGTAATCTTGGATGAACAGGCCAACATCCTCTTTGAAGACTACCGCCGCACCTATGGTCAGTCTCTGAGAACAGTTAAAGATGTTTTAGAAGAAATTGATCAAAGATTCCCTCTAGGGGAAATTGCCTTTCTTTCCTTCACAGGTTCTGGGGGCAAGACATTTTTGCCCCTTCTGGGTGGAGAATTTATTAACGAAATTATTGCCCATGCCAAGGCCGTTATGCATTTTTATCCTCAGGTGAGGACAATTATTGAGATTGGAGGGGAAGATAGTAAACTCATTTTTCTAGAAAGAGATAAAAAAGGAAGACCCCGGATTGCCGATTTTGCCATGAATACCCTTTGTGCGGCCGGCACAGGTGCCTTTTTAGATCAACAGGCCCACCGCTTGGGTTTAAAAATAGAAGAATTTTCTCGCCTGGCCCTAAAGGCCAAAAACATTCCTCGTATTGCCGGCAGGTGTGCTGTCTTTGCCAAATCAGATATGATCCACCTACAGCAGGAAGGCACGCCTGTTGAAGAAATCGTTGCTGGGCTTTGTTATGCCTTGGCCCGTAATTTACGTAGTAACATTGGGCGCGGCAAACCCTTTCATAAACCTATTGCCTTTCAGGGAGGAGTGGCCGCCAATCTAGGCATGCGGCGGGCCTTTTGTGATATTTTAAAGCTTAAACCTGAAGAGCTGATTATCCCAGAACATTACCTGACCATGGGGGCTATTGGTGCAGCTTTAGATGCAAGAAAAAAGGACAAAAGAAACTATCAGTTCCCGGGCTTAGAAAGGTTAAAAAAGGCCATTGCCGAGGAAAAAACGGTTAAGGTGATTTATCCACCTTTAAAATTAGAAAAGTCACAGATCAAAAAGGCGGAGCTTATTACACCTAAAGAAGAGAAAATTCCTGTTTACTTGGGTATAGACATAGGTTCAGTAAGTACTAATTTGGTGCTTATTGATGAGCAGGGAAACTTGTTGGATAAACAATATCTAATGACAGCTGGCAATCCCCTTGAGGCGGTAAAAAAGGGTTTAAAGGTCTTTGGAGAACGGTGGCAGAACAGGGTAGAGGTGGTTGGTGTTGCTACTACGGGTTCAGGGCGGTTTTTGGTAGGGGATTTTGTCGGGGCTGATCTCATTAAAAACGAAATTACAGCGCAAGCCACGGCCGCAGCGGCGATAGACCCTGAGGTAGACACCATCATTGAAATCGGAGGGCAGGATTCCAAGTTCATTCGTCTGGAAAACGGGGCCATTGTTGATTTTCAGATGAACAAGGTCTGTGCAGCAGGGACAGGTTCTTTCTTAGAAGAACAGGCCGATAGTCTTGGTATCTCTATTTATGATGAATTTGCACAGCTTGCCCTTAAGGCAAAAAGGCCAGCTCCCCTTGGAGAGCGGTGTACCGTATTTATGAAGTCAGATTTAGTGCATTTTCAACAAAAGGGATTATCCAAAGAAGACCTAGCAGCAGGGCTTTGCTATGCTATTGCCTATAACTTTTTAAATAAAGTAGTAGAGGGCAGACCTATTGGTAAGCATATTTTCTTTCAAGGAGGGGTGGCGAGTAATAAAGGTGTCGTAGCCGCCTTTGAACAGATTCTGGGTAAACCGATCATTGTTCCACCTCACAATGAGGTTACGGGTGCTATTGGTGCGGCTTTATTGGCAAAAAAGGAGCGTAGCTGGCAAAAAAGCAAGTTTAGGGGTTTTGATCTAGCAGATGTAAAATATGAAGTAAGTAGCTTTACCTGTAAGGCCTGTCCAAATCAGTGTGAAATCAAAAAGGTCGTTATTGAAGGACATAAAGAGCCCTTTTATTACGGCGGAAGATGTGAGCGATACGAAAAAAGCAGGCTGAGGGTTAAACCGGCCCTTAACTTAGTTAAGGAAAGAGAAAAACTGCTTTTTACCTTTGCCAATCTGGAAGAGATTACGAAGGGGGAAGAGATTGCCCTGCCTTTCTGTTTCTTCTTAGAGGATTACTTGCCTTTTTTTGCCACGCTCTTAAAAGAGCTGGGATTTAAGGTTGTTACCTCTTTTCCTACAACCAGAGAAACCATTCAGGCGGGGGTAGAGGCCGTTTTGGCCGAAACCTGTTATCCGGTTAAGGTTGCCCATGGCCATCTTGCAAGTTTAATTAAGGCCGGCCATAAGCGTATCTTTCTCCCTAATGTTATTGACATACCTTCTCGCCATCCAGTCTTTGGCTGGGGCATGCTTTGTCCTTATGTCCAGGGGCTGCCTTATATGCTTGAGGCGGCTTATAACTTTAAGGCCCTTGGGGTAGAGTTTTTACATCCAGTAGTGTATCTAGGCCGTAAAGGCTGGTATTACGAAAAAAGCATTAAAAATATTAGTAAGGTCCTAAGAGTTTCTAAAAAGGCTGTAAAAAGGGCTTGGGAGAAGGCAGAAAAGGTGCAGAGAGCATTTGAAAAGGCACTTGTGGCAAAAGGAAAAGAAGTCTTGGGCAATTTAAAAGAAAATGAACAAGCCATTGTTATTGTTGGACGAGCCTATAATAGCTATGATAGTGGCGTTAATTTACGCATTCCTCAAAAGTTAGCCAACCGGGGCGTAACAGTTATTCCCCTTGAGGCCCTACCTTTGGAAGCAGCCGAAGTTACCAAACATAGCCTTAACATGTATTGGCGTTATGGTCAGCATATTCTCTGTGGGGCGGCCTTGATAAGGCAGCATCCCCAGCTCTATGCCGTCTATATCACTAACTTTGCCTGTGGACCTGATTCCTTTATCCAGCATTTCTTTAAAGAAGAAATGGGAGAAAAGCCATTTTTAGAGGTGGAGATTGATGAACATAGTGCTGATGCTGGCGTGGTTACCCGCCTTGAGGCCTTTTTAGACAGTATTCGCCATAAGGCTATGATAGCTAGGCCAAAAAGATCTGTATTTATCTTCCAAAAACATTATAAAGATGTCTGCGTTTACATTCCTTATATGTGTGATCATGCCTATGCCCTTGCGGCTGTGTTTGAGGGCTGTGGAGTGAAGGCTGAGGTTATGCCTCCTACAGATGAAGAAAGCTTGCTTTTGGGTAGACAAGTCGTGTCAGGAAAGGAGTGTTATCCGTGTCTTTTAACGGCTGGCGACATGATTAAAACCCTGAAAAGATCAGACTTTGATTCCAAACATGCTGCCTTCTTTATGCCTACAGGTAGTGGACCCTGTCGGTTTGGTCAATATGCCTATTTTCATCGGCGAGTGTTGGATAGGTTAGGATATAAAGAGATTTCTATTTTTTCGCCAGATCAAAGCGGAGAGCATTACGAAAAGCTGGGCATGATTGCCAATGACTTTATCCTTTGGGCCTGGCGAGGGTTAGTCGTCGTAGATATTCTGGAAAAACTCCTGCGGCAGACACGGCCTTATGAAAAAAGGCCAGGAGAAGCCGATCGGTTATATCAGCAATATCTAAACAAACTTTGCCTATATTTAAAAAATAAACAAGAGCCTCTTCCTCTCTTACAGCAGGCCGTCAATGACTTCTGGGCGATAAAGGATCATCGCCTTCGCAAACCTGTAGTAGGCGTTGTCGGTGAAATTTATTTACGCAGCAATCCCTTTGCCAATGAAAATCTGGTGCGTCGGCTGGAGGCCCTGGGAGTGGAAGTCTGCTTACCGCCAATGGGAGAATGGATCTTTTATACCAATCATACCGCCCTCATTCGGGCCTGGAGGCAGCGTTATATTAAGAAGGCCTTGCGTCTGCTTATCACTACCATTCTTCAACATAAAGAAGAATGGCGTTTCTTAAAACAGGCAAAGAATAATTCAAGACATGCACAGGAACCTTTAATCTTACAACTCTTACACTGGGCCAAACCCTATCTCCACCCGGCCTTTGAGGGAGAGGCCGTGTTGACGATTGGTAAAACCATTGACTTATTACGTAAGGGGGCGGCTGGGATTATCAATGTTATGCCCTTTACCTGTATGCCAGGTACTATTGCCCAGGCCGTCCTTACGCGTCTCCAAAAACTAAAGGGTAACTTCCCTTGTTTACATCTGGCCTTTGACGGCCAAGAGCAAACTAACACCCAGACCCGCCTAGAGGCCTTTGTGCACCAGGTTTATCAGCTAAGGTCCGATATGTAATGCACCTTGACAAAAAGACAATTATTGCTTTTAATTAGGGCGCTAAAAATAGAGGGAGGCGAATGGATATGTATGCGATTGTGGAGACAGGAGGTAAACAATATCGGGTGCAGCCAGGGGATGTAATCCGTGTAGAAAAGCTACCTGGGGCCAAAGGGGAAGAAATAGTGTTTGACAAGGTCTTGCTTGTAGCTGATGGTGATAATGTAAAAATAGGTACACCTTTAGTAGATGGTGCTAAAGTAAAAGGCACGATTGTTAAACAGGGAAGAAGTAAGAAGATTATTGTATTTAAATTTAAACGGCGTAAAAGGTATCATCGCAAGTATGGTCACAGGCAGTATTTTACGGCTGTAAAAATTGAAGAAATTACCGCCTAAGGAGGTGTGTGTATGGCCCATAAAAAAGCAGGTGGAAGCTCTAGAAACGGACGGGATAGCGTTGGTAAACGCCTTGGGATAAAGCGTTTTGCCGGTCAGTTTGTGCGAGCAGGCAATATCTTAGTAAGACAAAGGGGTACTAAGATTCATCCGGGGGCAAATGTGGGGGTAGGAAAAGATTGGACCCTTTTTGCTAAAATTGATGGTATTGTTGTCTTTGAAAGGCTAGACAAGAAGAGAAAGAAAGTTAGTGTCTATCCTGTAAATGTTTAAATGCGTTTTGTTGATGAAGCAAAGATTTATGTCAAGGCCGGCGATGGCGGCAGAGGTTGTGTCAGCTTTCGCCGGGAGAAGTATGTTCCTCGCGGCGGCCCAGATGGTGGGGATGGGGGCCGCGGTGGTCATGTCATTCTTAAGGCAACTATCCATTTAAGTACCCTTCTTGATTTTAGATACCGCAGGCACTTTCGGGCCCAGAGGGGTCAACACGGGCGCGGGAAACGACAAGCTGGTAAAAAGGGAGAAGATTTGATCATTCCAGTACCCGTAGGCACAGTTGTACGTGATGCCGAAACGGGTGAAATTCTAGCAGACCTGGTAGAGGATGGACAAGAGATAGTTGTTGCCAGAGGGGGGCGAGGAGGACGAGGTAATTGGCACTTTGCTACCCCTACCAGACAGGCCCCACGTTTTGCCGAACCAGGAGAAGAAGGAGAGGAAAGGTGGATTCAACTGGAACTGAAACTTCTAGCCGATGTGGGATTGGTGGGAGAACCTAATGTTGGTAAGTCCAGTCTGGTAAAGGCCCTATCTTCCGCCTGTCCCAAGGTGGCTGATTATCCCTTTACGACGATTACACCTCAGCTGGGAGTAGTAGAGACCGAAGACTATTTACCTTTTGTTATCGCTGAAATTCCAGGACTCTTGGAGGGTGCCCATAAGGGTATAGGTCTGGGATTACGTTTCTTACGCCATATAGAAAGAAACATGATTATTGCCTTTGTTTTAGATGCCTCTAAAATTCTACCAGAACAACCTTTAGCCTCTTTAGAAAAACTAAAGGCTGAACTTGAGGCCTATAATCCAGTATTACTGGAAAAGGAACAAGTGGTTATTGTCAACAAGATTGATTTGCCAGAGGCAAAAAAGGTTTTGCCTTATTTAGAGAAGGCCTTAAAAAAGGAGGGTTTAACCTATTGTAAGGTTTCTGCCTTGACAAAAGAGGGAGTTGAAGACTTAAAAGAAAGTTTAGCGCAAAAAGTTCATGTTATCAAAAAACGCATTCACGAACCTGCGGCAACTAGCCTGTAAACAGGCCCACCGTATTGTAGTAAAGGTGGGTAGTAGTGTCATTACAACGAGAGATGGATTAAATTTAAATACCATTCATGCCTTAGCCGCTCAAATTGCAGCCTTACGCCAGCGAGGGAAAGAAATTGCCCTTGTTTCTTCTGGGGCCATTGCGGCTGGGATGCGGAAACTGGGGCTAAAACAGCGTCCCCTTTCTTTGCCTCAACAACAGGCCCTGGCTGCCATTGGTCAAGGAGATTTGATTCGGAGTTATGAGGAGGCGTTTGCCAAATATGGTCAGAAAGTTGCTCAGATTCTCATTACTAGGGATGGGTTAGTGCAAAGATACCGGTATCTAAATGCCCGTAATACTTTATTTGCTTTGTTTCGCTGGGGTATTATTCCTATTATTAATGAAAATGACACCGTAGCCGTAGAGGAAATAAAATTTGGCGATAATGATACCCTAGCTGGTCTTATTACCGCTATGACAGAGGCTGACTTACTTATTCTTTTAACAGATATTGACGGGCTTTGTGATCGTGATCCACGCATATATCCAGAGGCTAGATGTTTAAGGATAGTAGAGAAATTTACCGAAGAAATAGAGGCATTGGGCAAGGCTGCCCCTAATAAAGTAGGACGTGGAGGTGTTGCGAGTAAGATTAAGGTAGCCAAAGAGATGACAAGTCTTGGCATACCAGTCATTATTGCTAGTGGTCTGAGGAAAGATGTATTGTTGCGTATCTTTGCTGGAGAGGAAATTGGCACCTTTTTTGTTCCCCAAGGACCCAAAAAAACCCGTAAACACTGGCTTTCTTCTCTACCACCTAAAGGTAAATTAGTGCTTGACGCTGGTGCGGTAAAGGCGATTGTGTTTAACGGAAAAAGTCTACTTCCTTCAGGCATTGTCAGGGTAGAAGGCAGATTTTTCGCCGGCGATCCAGTCGTATGTGTAGATGAAGAAGGGAAGAGAATTGCTATTGGTTTCATTAATTATGATGCCGAAGAAGTAGAAAAGATAAAAGGGCTTAACACAAAAGAGATAGAAAAACGACTGGGTTATAAGGGATATGATGAGGTAATTCATAGGGATAACTTGTGTGTATTGGTTAGTTAAGGGTTATGCTATAACTACCTCTACTTCTTCTATTCGTCTAGGCTGGGCCTTACGGATAATGAACTTTAAGTTTTTGTAACAAAAGGTTTCTCCTTCTTTAGGAATGCGTCCTAGATAGTCAATAATAAAACCATTTAAGGTTTCATAATCCCCTTTAGGTAAGGAAAAAGGAAGCTGTTCATTGATGGCCTCTATTTCCATGCGGGCCTTGATCAGATATCTATTTCTATCCAGCTTTTGGTAAAAAACAGGGGCAATTTCGTCTTCCCCCATGATTTCACCGGTAACCTCTTCAAGGACATCTTCAATATGCACAATCCCAACGGCCCCGCCATACTCATCTACCACTACGGCTAAAGGCTGTTTGTATTGCTGCATTTCTTTTAACAGAAGATGTACAGGCTTTGTTTCAGGGACAAAAAAGGCCGGTTTAATGTAAGGCTTAATTGGTTGCTGTGTGTCCTTGACAAAGAGGATGTCAAAAAAATGAATGATGCCAATAATCTGGTCTACCCGCTTTCTATAGACAGGAAGGCGGCTATAATGATACCGGGAAAAAAGCTCTATTGCCTCAGCTATGGTGGCTGTTTCAGGAATGGAAACCACTTCTACTAGGGGAATCATTGCCTTCTTTACTTCTTTTTCGGTAAAACTAAAAAGACGATTAAGGAGTTTTCTTTCTTTTGAAGAAAGATTTATTTCTAATTCGTCTTTTTGGATAAGGAAACGCAGTTCTTCTTTGGTGAAAAAGGGCTTTTTTTCAAGATCCTTTGCCCCAAGAGAGCTTAGGACAATTTTAGTTATTCTAGCAAAGATAAAAACAAGGGGCGTTAAAAAGAAAGAAGCGATTTTAAGACTATAGGCCAACTTAGGGGCAATATAATCAGCATAGCGGCGACAAATACTTTTGGGAATTACCTCGCCAAAGACAAGCAGGATTGGAGGCAAACAAAAGATAGAAACAAGTTCTCCTTTATTTCCTAGTGCTTTTAACAAAAAGGCAGTAGTAAGGGCAGTATTAGTGACGACACATAGGTTGGTGCCCACAAGGGTTACGGCAAGAAGATATTCTGGATTTTGAAGGAATTTTAGAACTTGCTCTTTGCCCTTTCCCTGAATATATTTAGGATCGGCTGAAATAATAGCAATCTCTGAGCCTGAAAAAAAACCTTCTAAAAAGAGCAGAAGTAAAAATGCTGATACACCAAATAAAATATTCATTCCTTCTTTTCTACCTCTACCTCTATTAACCTGTGCCTTTTAACTTGCGTTACGGTAAACTGAAAATTACCAACAGTGATCTTTTCTCCCTTTTGAGGTAATCGTCCTAAAATACTTATAAGAAAACCAGCTAAGGTATCTTCTTCAGAAGAAAAGTTTGTTTTAAACAAAAAGTTGAAATCACTCAGGGGGACCTTGGCAAGTACGCGGTATTTGTTAGGACCAATCTGTCTATACCACTGTTCTGTAATATCATATTCATCATAAATTTCTCCAAATAATTCTTCCAATAAGTCCTCTATCGTGATTAGACCTACCACACTGCCGTATTCATCTACGACGATGGCAAGGGTGATTTTTCCCTTTTGCAATTCCCAAAAGAGTTCCTCTGCCTTTTTTGTCTCAGGCACAAAGTAAGGGGGAATGAAGACGTCTTTTAATGTTGAGACCTTACCCATTTCTTTTTGGCCAAGCAAGAATTTTGTTCGCAAGATGCCGATAATATTATCTAAGTTTTCTTTATATACGGGGATGTGAGTAAAAGGATGTCGTTTAAGCATTTTTTTAAGACTAGCAATGTTTGTATCTATGGACACAGCAAATATATCTGGGCGAGGCACCATTATTTCAGACACGGTCTTTTTCCGAAACCGCATAAGATTTGTTATAAAATCCTTTTCTATGGCCTTAAATTCACCCTTTTTGTGACCATGTTCTATTAAGTCTAAAAAGTTGGTATCCCACGCCTTCTTCTCTTCCCTTGGCGGGGGAGGGAGTGGTGTCATAACTATGTTAACAACCCATTTAATAACATTGCGGATAGGAGCAATTATGCGCATAAAAAGCACAATCATTGGCGCTACTCTTAAACAAAAACTCCTTGCCTTAACAAAGGCAATAGCTTTAGGTACAATTTCACCACATAGTAATAAAAGAGGTGCCATGACGATAATGGCCAGCCATTTTCCTTTTTCACCGTAGAAGTAAACAGCAATAGATGTTACGAGGGCGGAAGCAGCAATATTTACACTCTCGTTTCCAATAAGAATAGAAATAAGGAGCTCAGCTGGCCTTTCTAAAAGAAAGGCAACAACTTTACCCCTGGGTGTTTCCTTTAGCTTTAAAACCTGATAGCGCGTGAGAGAAAAAAAGGCCGTTTCTGAACCTGAAAAAAAGGCAGAAAGACCTAAAAGGAGGAAGACAAAAACAGCTTTTAAATAGATTATTTGCATATAAACAGACTTGTGTCCCTTTAAAAAAGAACAAATCTTTTTGCGTCTTTATAGCTTATAGACGGTAGAAATGCAAGTTTAGGTTTTCTGATTTATGAATTTTGTCCTTTTAGGTAATTTAAGCCGATAATGATCTAAAGTGTTTAAACCTTTACTGATAGCTAAAAGTTTCCGCTTTACATTTAGGTATGTAGCTTCCGCCATTTCCATTAACTCCCTTTCACACGCCAAAAGACGTTCCAATAAATCTTTTAAAACCTCTTGCTCATCGCCTTTTAAAGAAAAATTTAATTCCCTTTCTCTTTTTTCTATTTCTCTTATTAACTCCATTTTTTGTGTTTGAATAGACGAAAGCTCAGCAAACTCTTTTTGTTGGAGGATGTGCTTTTGTTTCTCACACCATTCAATAAGCCTTTTTATTTGCTCTTTTTTCCAGTTAAAATAACTTTTTTTAAAGTCCTGCATTTAAAGTTAATCCTTGTTCTTTAGGAGTTGCCTTTTGGTAATATTGTTTAGCCACTTCTCGCCAGGCAGAATTTAGGTCTTTAAAAATATTGGCTAATCTTTTTAAAGACTTAGCTTCATTTTTTAAATTTGCATTCATAAGCTCTGTCAGTGTGAAACTGTAGATACTCTTTAAGCCTACCGCAATTTGCTTTCCTTGTTCAAAATCTAAGGCCGTCATGAGTTCGGTAATAATATTTGTTGCCTTTTCTATTGCCATTGCCTTCCTTTCAATATCCTTCTTTTCTATTGCTTCTACTATTTCTTCTAGGAGCTCTGCCACTCTATCATAGGCCTTGATGACCAAATTAATTTTAGGTTCAGTTTGCTCTTCATACCGCTCATATATATTTGCAAAGGCCTTCATAACCTACCTCCTTTTAATTTTTTTATTGTAGTTTACTCAACTGTTGACTTAGCCATTGTTGTGTTTGTTGCATTTGAGCCATATATTTTTCAAGGGTAACAAACTGTTGATAAAGTTGATCTCTTTCTTTGTCCATTTGATCTTGGATGTCTTCAATCCGGTTGTTTATATTCTCAATCTGGCTTTCAAATTCATTTTTATGACTTTCCATATAGCCGTAGGAGTAAGGATCGGTAATATTTTCTACCAACTTTTGCATTCTGTTAGCAATACCTGTATCTTCGTCGGTGAAAAGTCTTACGACCATCTCAAAGTTATTTTCAATTGCCTCTGTAAGTTCAGAGGTGTTGATTTTATAGACATTGTCATCAGAAAGCCTTATCCCTATGTGGAAAAGATATCTTTCATTTCCATCATTATCCACAAAACCATATTGGCGCATGGTGGTGGTAATATCACTTCTAAGCCGCATCATCGTTGTATCACCTAAGAGTATGGGGGCTTCCTTTCCTTCCGTATAAGTTGATTGTTTATTGATATATGAAAGTACATCATTTACCGCCTCTATAAAGTTTTGAATATTACCCACAATTGCATCTGTATCCCTTCTTACTTGGAGGGTGACATTTACATTTTCATCTGCCTGCAAGAGATTAAGGGTAACACCAGGAATGAGATCTGTAACGGTATTAGAACTGCGTTCGGCATCCTGGCCATAAATATTGATGATCGCATTTTGTGCCTGCTGGATAATGTTTTCATTTGCGCCGTTTCCACTCGCATCCGTAGAGCTAAAAAGCCCAAGGTAACTAGGGAGGGCGAGGTTGTCATAAGTAGTGCTATCAACCGTGATTGTGGCGGCGTTATTAATTTCAAAGGCATTTGCTTCACCTGTATCCTTTGCCGTAAGGACTAGACGATAGTCATTATCTGCATACTTAACAATAGAGGCAATGACCCCTGTGTCATCAGTTACCTGATTGAGTTTATCTTTAATGTCTTCTAGAGAATCACTCGTTTCTATTGTAATTGTTGTCCATTCACTTGCACCTGTTCTTCTAAGTTGTAAGACACCATTCCAGTTAAGGGCATCAGTCATAGAGGAGAAGGCATTAGTTGTTTTATCCATCTTCGCCGCAGCCAGTTGTTTAATAGTAAATTCATATACTCCAGCCGTAGCCTCTGAACCTGCAGTGGCGGTTACATAACTTTTTGGATCGCCAGAGCTGGCAGAAAGAGTGGTCGTAAATATATTAAAAGCATCGGTCCGAGAAAGGGCCTCTGCCTGTGTTTGCACATTTAATACCTTTGTATTTAAATCTTGCCAGGCGGAAAGTTTGTTTTTATAAACACTTTTTTGATCTTCAAGAACATCAATTCGTTTCTGCTCTACTTGCATAATCTTATCAATTACACTATCCCAATCTACCCCTGTATATAAGCCTGTTAAAAAGATTGTGCCTGGCATTTTTTTATCTCTTTATAAATTTAATAATTCTTTTATTTCTTTAGGTAGAGCCACATTGCTAGCATAGGGACGGTTTTTCTGCTTTTCTATCCTTGCCATCATATGAGCTACCATATCTAAAAACTTCTCTAAAGGCATTTCTCTTACGACACGCTGGGCCTTGACCTTGGCTGTAGGATCAATAATTCTAATTACATATTGCCCTGTGGGTTTGTGGATGGAGATATTAAGAATATAATTCTTTTTTGTAAGTACCTTTAATTTCTCTTCCAACTTTTTGGTGAGCCTTTCTTTTAGACTACTCCTGTCTATATCTTTTAGACGCGGAGCCCTTTGGGTAACTTCATTTGCTGTAGGCTCTCTTTTAGGAAAATCTCTCCCTTCAAGTTTTGTCTTGACAAACAATTCTATTTCGTGATAACCTGAAGGTGAGATTTTCATGTTTACACCTCATTAACTGGCCCGGCGGGATAGCTCCCGCCAGGCTGTCTCTTTTACCTTAAGAGGCTGACAATGTTCTGAGGAACAGCATTTGCCTGTGCAAGCATTGCCATACTTGTTTGCACAAGAATCTGATTCTTAGTAAATTCAGCCATCTCAGCTGCCATGTCTACATCCCGAATGGTTGCTTCAGAGGCCGTATAATTCTCTACCATTACCTGCACCTGATGAGATTGAAAGAGAAGTTTATTTTCAGTTGCACCAAGGTCGCCCAAAATGCCATTTATGACTGAGAGTGCGTTATCAATACTTGTTAAGGCCTTTTGAGCATTTTGAATGTCATTCACATCTAAATTATGGATACCAAGTGCACCTGTGGTTACATCTCCTATTTGGAGAGTAATAAGATTGCTATCACTTTCTTCAAAACCTACTTGGAAGGTAAAGAAACCACCGCTATCTCCTAACTTAAGCTCAAACTTTGTATCTCCCGCGATCGTTCCGCTCGTAATACCTTCAGGATTAGACCCCGTAATACCATTAAGAGTGATCACGCTAGCAGAATTAGCAATATCAAGAGTTACATTAATGTCTTCATTAAACTCGAAGGTTTGATTACCCGCTTTAATTGTAATTTTTCTTGCATTTTCATCTTCAGCAATAGTAACACCACTACTGCTAGTTATCGTAAACATTTGTCCACTTGCAGTTTCAACAGTTAAAGTTACCGTTCCTGCTGCCACAATCGTAGCCGCATCCCAATGGTTAATAACATTACCTGCATTGTGCACTCCCTCTCCATTTTCATTGGTAACTACCTGATCCGTTCCAGGAAATGAACCAGAGAATAGATGCATACCCGCATATTGTGTTGCGTCTCTAATCTTATCAATTTCGCTTAAAATCTGATCCACCTCATTCTGAATGGTTTGTCTTCTAGTATCGTCTACCGTATCAGAAGCCGCTTCCGTTGCCAATTCTTTTAACCTATCCAGCATAGCGTTAATCTGATTAGCCGCTCCTTCTGCTACATGGATGAGATTGATCGCCTGTGAGGTATTATTTAGTGCCTGGTTCAAGCTCCGAGTCTGCATCCGAAACTGATTAGCAATCGCAAGTCCTGCCGCATCATCCGCTGCCCTATTAATCCTATAACCTGAAGACAGCCGTTCCAACGATTTGTTCAGGTGGAACTGAGCATTGTTCAGCCACCTGTGCGCATTCATGGCTTCTACATTGTGCGGAATCCTAAATGCCATAACCTCATCCCTCCTTTCTTGAGTTTTTCTAAAAAATTAATCGGCCTTATTTCCCATTTGTTCGGTATATTGTTGTAAGATATTTAAAACAGAAATAGTCTTGTGTATGTTGAGCTTTTCGCGGTAAAAAGAAGGATCCTCATTTAAACACTGCTCAATGTGGGCATAAATGTAGATTAAATCTTTAATGTCGTTTAAGATGTAGTTTCTAGGCTGCTTTAACATTTTGAGAATATCGTCGGCTATTTCTACACACTTCTCTAATTTCAGCTCTTGGGCATATACCGCTGAGAGTAAAGTTTTTATTCTCAGGGTATAACCATTAACAGAGGGAGTGATTTCTTTTAAAATCCTCTTTGTTTCTTCAATTTCACCACGGTCAAAGAGAATTTCTGCTAGGTGAATTTTTGCCCTTATATTAGTATGATCCTGTTCTACCGCCTTTTGAAAGCACGCTTGTGCCTTTGCTTGGTCATTTAATTCTTGATAGGCCACTCCTAAAAGGGTATATACCCGAGAACACTGCTGCTTGTTTATCTTAAAGCGTAGTGCCTTTTGAAAATAATGAATCGCTTCTTGGAAATGAAGTGTTCTTATTGCTAGTTGTCCCAAGTAGAAATAGGCCCTAGCATCTGTATTGGTTTCGTCCAGGGCCTTCTCATACGCATTCCTTGCCAGATTTAAATATCCCAGTTTCTCATAAGCCTTGCCAAGATTGAGATAATACCCTTTTTGAAGTACATCTTCCATTACCGGCACAATAAGAAGGGTTAATTTTTTAGGATCTGTAAGCATATACATACTGATTGCTTCTTGGGGTTTGTCTAGTTTTAATAACAAGTTTCCTTTAAGCAGTTTGATCACATCGGCTTGCGGAAAGTTTTTATAAAGACCATCAACAATTTCTAAAGCGTGGTCAAAATTATTTTCTTTTATGAAAAGATTGGCCAATTCAATACCACCAGCAATATAAACTGGAGAAAGTCCATGTTTGATCTTTTCTGAGCGAAGCAACTTCTTTAGGTATTCCTTTGCCTTTTCGGATTCGCCTAAGCCGCTATAGGTCATACCAAGGTAGTAATAGTAAATATGTTCTTCAGGCGCTTCCTCTAGGGCTTTTAATAAAAGTTTCAAATTTCTCTCAAGTTTTGACCGATTTTTTTCCCTATAACCCATATGGAATATGCGGATAACAGGTTCTAAAAATTTAGACTCAATCTTTAACCGCTTTAAATCCGCCATCACCGTTTCATGGATTCTGCCCTTAAACCTGATTTGATCAGAGTTGGGAAACATCCTGATCTGAAAGCATCTATCTTGTCTACCATCTTTGTATTCATTTACCAATTGAAAATAAAAGGCATATTTATCCTGTGGATTTAAAAACTTCTTAAGTTCAATAAGCTTTTTCACATCCTCTTTTTTCATGCGGTCATCTGCATCCAGCCAGAGGATATAATCACAAGTAGCATGTTTTAATGACTCATTTCTGGCCTTGGCAAAGTGATCGCACCATTGAAAATGGTATACTTTTGCTCCAAGCCTTTTAGCCACCTCAACTGTATTGTCGGTAGAACCAGTATCCACAACAATTATTTCATCTACTGCTTCTTTTATATTTTCTAGGCAAGCAGGTAGATTTTTCTCTTCGTTTTTTACAATTATACATAGAGATAAAGTGACCATTTTATCCTCCTGACGGATTTTACCTCAGTATATTTTTCGGTTAGTCTGCAAATTTGTTCGGAGGAAATAAAGTGATCCCCCAAAATACGCGATTGATTTATAGTATTCCGCAAAAATTGATGAATTTTCCTTCCTCCTTACTTACAAAAAATTATACGCCAAGGCCTTGTTAGGTGTTCATGAATCTACGCTCGCTATAGACCTGCGCCAAAGGCGCAGGCTGCGTCCTGCGGGCTTGTCCTTGACTGTATGAGCGAGCGGAGGCGCTATAATTATGATTGGGCTTGAGAAAAAAAATGAATGTGTTTCACCTTTTAGGTGAAAGGCGTTTTTTAAAAAATCGCTTTATTACAGCCCACTTGTGGACTCTATTGGAAGGCAATCACAGATTTTGGGATCTAGTGCTTATTGACTTCATTTCTTAATTTGTTATTTTATCTTAATGGCTTTGAAAAAACATCATGCCTTAGCCGTTTTTTCTGGAGGTTTAGACAGTATATTGGCCGTTTTGGTGATAAGAAAACAGGACATTTTTGTAGAAGGGGTGTATTTTGAAACTCCCTTTTTCCCAGCCCAAAGGGCTAAAGAAAGTGCTGTTCAGATTGACCTTCCATTAAAAATTATAGATATTACCGATGAAATGCTTTCTATTATTAAAAATCCACGTTTTGGTTACGGTAAAGGATTGAATCCCTGTATGGATTGTCATTTCCTTATGTGTCAAAAGGCCTGTGAAATTAAAGAGAAGGAAGGATATGATTTTATTATTACTGGTGAAGTTTTAGGACAAAGGCCTCTTTCCCAAACAAAGCAGGCCATGCTTAAGATCCAAAAAGAATGCTTGTGCGGTGATTATCTCCTTCGTCCCTTAAGTGCTAAACACTTGCCACCAACGATTCCAGAAAAAGAAGGCTGGGTAAAGAGAGAGGATCTTCTTGATTTAAAAGGACGTTCCCGACGCTTGCAGATAGAGTTGGCGAAAGGCTTTGGACTGAGGGAATATCCCAGCCCTGCTGGAGGCTGTTTATTAACAGATGTAACCTTTGCTGCACGATTAAAGGATCTATTGGCCTACCAAAAGGACATTACCCCACGCGATCTAGAGTTATTAAAAGTAGGCCGCCACTTTCGGCTTAATCCTAAGACAAAGGCCATTGTGGGGCGCAAGCAAACGGAGAACCAAATTTTACAAAAAATGACCCTTTCTAAAGATGTAGAACTTAAGGTCATTGGCTATCCGGGTCCCCTAGTGCTTGTTCCTTATGGAGGAGACCCTGAAGGGATTAAGCTAGCGGCCATTTTAGCCGTTACCTATAGCGATGCCCCTAAAGACAGGCCTGTGGAGGTAAGCATCCAGTACCGAGGAAGAAAGGCAAAAATAAAAACTTCATCCCTGCCTAAGGAAGTATTACATACATATCTAATTAAGGTGTTCTGCAAAAGTTGATGTATACTTTCTTTAAGTAAGAAGGAAGGGAAATTCATCAATTTTTGTGGAATACTATAAATCAATCTCGGATTTTTGGTTTGGAAGTTTGCTTTACTTTAGAGCCTTTTTGTTTTATCATTTTCTTTCCCGCAAATGTAGTTTTCACCCTCTAGGTGAGGGTGCTTCTTTGAAATTAACCTATTTTATCCCACTTGCTGGTTTCTTTTTAGGCCAGTTGTGGTTTTGGGATAAAATTTAACTTGACTAATTTCAAAAACTTGTGTTAGATAGAGCAAAAAGCCATGGGAGGATAAATATGTCTAATATAAAAAATTGGGATTGGAATACAGGCGAGAAACAAATTACAGATATAAACGAATGGAAAGAAAGATTTATTCAAATCCATGAGTTCGTTACCAGTGATGACGGCGAAAAGATCGCTGCGGTCGTTAAGACAGAGGATGAGGAATACACCGTATGTGTGAACGGAGATCCCTGGGAAGCTACTTTTGGTAAGGCCTGGGGGTTAAAGTTTAGTCCAAATGGACGTTTAGCCGTTTTGGTCTCAGATGGTATGGAATGGACTGTAGCCGTAGACGGCCAAGAATGGAAAAATAAGTTTGATTATGTCTGGGATTTAACCTTTAGTCCTGACGGAAAGCGGATTGCGGTAAAGGCCAAATGTGGAACAGACTATACGGTTGTCGTAGATGATAATCCTTGGGAAAGCAAGTTTTTGGAAATGAGAAAGTTGGTCTTTAGTCCCAATGGAGAGAAGGTAGCTGCGACTGTACAAGTAACCCCTTTTGGCGAAGGTGAAATTTTTAAGTTTCTAGAAGGTCATTGGACTGTGGCCGTGGACGGCCAAACTTGGGAAAAAAAGTTTGTTAATGTTTGGGATATAAGCTTTGCCTCTAACAGCAACCATATAGCAGCCGAAGTGAGAGTTAGCCCTACTGAATATACTATTGCTGTAAATGGAACCACCTGGCCCTCCTTCTATGAGTGTGTATGGGCTCCTGTCTTTCGACCTAACACAATTAGTGCTGTAGCCCCGGTAAAGAAGGGAAAGTGGTTTTTGGCTATTGATGGGGAAATTGCGTGGGATAGGCCTTTTGTCCAACTATGGCATCCTTTCTTTAGCCCTGATGGAAAATCTATCGCTGCTATTGTTGCCCCTAAATTTGGCCAGTGGACGATTGCCGTTGATGGTAACCCTTGGCGTGTTACCTTCAGTGCGGCCGTGTTAGACCCTACCTTTAGTCCAGATGGCAAACGTGTAGCCGCTATTTACAAAGAAGATGAACCCGTTGTAGAACTTGCTCCCAAGAAGGTTTGGGGGATTGTGGTTGATGGTCAGCCATGGCCAGAGAAGTATGACATGGTTTGGCCACCTGTATTTAGCCCTGACAGTCAGCACGTAGCAGCAAAGGTGGAGAGGAATGGCAAATACACCATCGTCATAGATGGGAAACCGTGGTGTAAAGAATTTGAGGCCCTTTGGAGTCCTATCTTTAGTCCAGACGGAGGTAAAATTTTAGTAAAGGCCATAGCAGGAGGTAAGTACTACCGTTGGATAGTGCCACTAGGTGAAATTTTAAGATAAGCTTAGAGAGGTTGTAGAAAAGAGTAAATTTAAGGAGGCTTTTAATGCGGAAATGGGTTGGAAGGATGGGTGTTTTTTTGTTTGTATTTGGACTCTGCTTAAATGGAGCGAGGGCAGAAGATATTTGCAGTAAGGTAACCATTGAGACTCTCAAATTACAAATCCCTTTCATCTTTCCTAAAGACGCAAGGATCGTTTCTAAAAAAAACGTAAAGGGATTTTGTGAAGTAATTCTGAACATAAGAGGAAGGAACTTTCCTTTTTATGTAGGAAAGGATTTTGTCATTCTTGGTCAAATGTTCAGCCAAAAAAAGAATTTATCAGCTATAACCCTTAAAAAGCTTGCACAAGAGAAAGAAAAGGAAGAACAGAAACTTTTTAAGAAATTAAAGCCAGAGGTAGAAAAGGTCGTGGCCATTGAGTACAAGCCCTCTGTGCAAACGCAGAGAACCATTTATATGTTTACTGACCCAGTATGTCCTTGGTGTCATCGGGCTGAAGCTTTTATTAAAAAAGTAGCAAAGGAATATAATGCTACCTTCAAAATTATCTTTTTCCCTGTCCACCTTCCTAAAGGTAAAGAAAAGGCCATTGAAGCTGTATGTCGGCATCTGGATTTAGATGGATATTTAAAGGAAGACTGGCGTAAGGGGAAAAACACGCAAAAATTTCAGTGTAAAGAAGGAAAAGAGCTTTTAGAAAAATCCATAAAATTAGCTAAAAAGCTTGCTATAAGAGGTGTGCCTACCTTTTTCTTAGATAATGGACAGAGAGTGGTAGGTGCCAATATAGAAAGGTTGAAGAAGGCATTAGAAGGGAAGAAAGAAGTCAAATATAGATAAAGCTTTCATGTTACTTTATAGTTAAGTGCATAATTCTATGTAATTTGTTAAGGTCTTTTCCTTCCAAGGCCCAATTATAATTGTAGCGTCTCTGCTCGCTTATCGATCAAGGCCAAGGGCAAAGCCAAAAGGGCGCTTTCTGTGCCTGAAAAGCACAGGTCGCAGCGAGCAGCGGGTGAAAAACCTTGACCGTATAAGCGAGGCCTTGGTATATAATCTTTAGAAAAAGAGAAAGATCGCCAATTTTTAAACAGCCCTCAGATCAATTGACTTTTTCCTTTATAGGTGATATCAAAACGAAAATT
Source organism: Candidatus Desulfofervidaceae bacterium (assembly GCA_027064585.1). GTDB lineage: Bacteria > Desulfobacterota > Desulfofervidia > Desulfofervidales > Desulfofervidaceae > JAGHCL01. Next base: position 32,014 of record JAMOPI010000015.1, read on the forward strand.
TTGTGAGGGGAGTTGTTTATGCTTAATTTCATGCGCCGCCACGCTCAGTCTTGGATCATAAAGGCTATTTTCGCAGTAATTATTCTGGTATTTATTTTCTGGGGAGTTGGATCATTTCGGGCCCGACACGAGGTAGTGGTTGCGAAGGTAAATGGAGAGCCTATTTATTACCGAGACTACATAAGCCTTTTCCGGCAGATAATAGAAGGTTATCGAGCCCGCTTTAAGGACTTTAATGAAGACTGGATTAAACGGTTACATTTAAAACAAACAGTTCTGGATCAGTTAATTGAAAGAAAGCTTTTGCTGCAAGAGGCCCAAAAAATGGGGCTAACCGTTTCAGAGGCAGAGGTATGGAAACGTATTGCCAGCTATCGGACCTTTCAAAAAAATGGGAAATTTGACCCCAAACTTTACGCATCAGTATTAACCCGCTATCATTACACCCCTGCCCAGTTTGAAAAAAGTTTGCGTGAAGACCTTATCATTGCCAAACTTCGTCATCTAATAGAAGGGCTAGCCCATATATCTGAAAAAGAAGTATATGAAGCCTATACCTGGATTAAGCAAAAAATAAATCTAAAGTTTTTGGAGTTTAATCCAGAGAAGTTTTCCAAAGAGGTCAAATCTAATCCAGAGGCCATAAAAAAATACTTCGTAGCACACAAGGGAGAATATGTAATCCCTAAACAACTTAAGCTGGCTTATCTAAACATCAACTATGCCGACTTCTTAGATCAAATTCAGCCCACGGATAAAGAAATCAAAGACTATTATGAAACCAATAAGGATCAATATTTTGAGCCCAAAAGGGTATGCGCTAGACACATTCTCTTTCGGGTCTCTCCTAATGCTTCTAGAGAGGAAGTAGAAAAGATTAAGAAGAAGGCGGAGTCAGTGCTGAAGCAAATTAAACAGGGAGCAGACTTCGCCAAGTTAGCCAAAAAATATTCTGATGATAAGGCTACGGCTGCTCGTGGAGGAGACTTGGGTTGTTTTCCGCAAGGGGTAATGGTCAGACCATTTGAACAGGCGGCCTTTGCCTTACAAAAAGGAGAAGTTTCTAATTTGATCAGGACGCGCTTTGGTTTTCATATCATTCAAGTATATGATATCAAAGAGGCTAGAACAAAACCATTGCGGGAAGTAAAAAATGAAATTGTCCAAAAAATTAAACAAGAAAGGGCCAAAGAACAGGCCCTAACCGTGGCCAACCGGATTTATGCTGAGGCCATTTTAGAAAAAAGCTTAAAAAAGGCCGCCACAAAATATCAGAAAGAAATAAAAGAAACTGGTTATTTCCCCATAAATAACTTGCCTTCTATGTTCCCTTCTAATCTTAAAAAGGAACTTATAAACCGCAAAAAGGGAGAGATTATTGCTCCCTTAGAGATGGCAAAAGGCTATATCCTCGTACAGGTGTTAGATCAAAAACCACAGCGGATGCCTAGCTTTGAAGAAGTCAAAGACAAGGTAGAAAAGGATTGGGTTAGAGAGGAAGCCAAAAGAATGGCCAAAAAGGTAGCTGAGGATATTTTAGTCAAATTGCAAAAGGGAAAGGATATAAAGGGACTGCTTGCCAAATATAACTTAAAAGAGGAAGAAACAGGATTTTTCTCCCCAGGTTGGATTCCTAAAATAGGATTTAACTTTAAGGTAGAAAAAGACTTATTTAGTCTGACCTCTAAACATCCTATCCTTAATTATGTGGCAGAAATAAATGGCAAGTTTTACATTTTTATTTTGAAAGGCCGTCAAGGGGTGAAAAAGGAAGATTATGAAAAAGAAAAGGATAAATTTAAACAGGGACTTTTGGCTCAAAGAAGGGCTATTGCCTTTCAGACTTGGGTTAAAGAATTGCGAAAAAAGGCCAAAATAAAGATAAAAAAGGAGTTAATCCAATAAACCGTTAACTATATCCTTTTAAACTGGCAATATAGGCCTGAAGGTTTTTAATTAAAATGGTGGCATAACTTCCGGCTGGTAAAGCAAAAGCAAGGGTAAGTTTATGGTAATTGGGATAAAGCTCATCTTTTTCTAGTTCACTATATTTCAGTCCCTTTACCTGCACCAAGGCCTGTCGTGGAAAAGGCTTAATGTAACAAAGGCGAAACTTGCGGAAATTAAAAGAAGATGGGTTTATGCCGTGGCTGTTTAAAACCTGCGCGTATATCCCTTTAGTTAGCCTGTCAGGCATCTTTGCCTTATATCCAGGTGTAGGGAAAAACTTAGAAAGATACTCCTTGGCCTCCTTGGGTAAATGGGAGGGGAAGAAGTATTTGTTTACCCTTCCTCTAATCTCATATCCTTCTTTACAAAAGGCATAAATTAGCTCTTTTAAAAAGAGATTCCACAGATAACTTTGAAACATGGAAAGTTGAAACTTAATTTCTATTTGAGGAATAAGATAAAGGGCCTTAAGATAGTTTCTTTCTTTGGTCAGATAAGAAAAGATATGTTTTTCTATCACCGTCTTGGCTTTTTGCAAACAAACTTCTGGCTGATCAAAATGATCAAAGAAAAACCGCTTTCTCTCCTTGGCCGGCCTTTTATCTCCTGGATGAATGGCACAAAGAAAGGCCTTTACTGCCCCTTTAAACTGTTTTTTAACGATCTTTTCTCCTACAAAACCATTTCTAGGATCATAAGTCCCAAAGCGCTGTTCCCCATAATAATTGGGTATTCCCTGAGATTCTATCCCTTTTAAAGCCTTCTGTATCCATCTACCTTCTTCTTGAGAAACCTTACGCAATACGATACGGAACCGGTTTTCCAAGATTAAATCTGGCCCGATCGGACGATCCATTTCTCCTACTGGCAAAAGCTGCCAATTTTTCTCACTAAAGACACGGTTTTTCACTCCCTTTATCGTTACAAACTGCTTGGTTATGGCATAACGGTCTTTCCTTCCAGCCGCAGCAAGGTAATTGAAAGGGATTTTATATTCTTTAGAGATCTGTTTAAGCACATCAAGTGTATTCCAACCCCTTTTTTCAAGGAGGTAAAGCCCATACTCTCCTCCCTTCTGAGGCCATTTAATACGTTCTTCTACCCAGAAATCTTCATATCTTACCTTGATTTTCATGAAATATTGCCCTTTTATTTTGAAATATCTTAATATGCATTTTTGGATACAGTCAATGCTCAATGCCAAAATCCGTGATTATCCTATAAGAAACCACATAAATTTCTTATCATAAAGAGCGATTTTTTAAAAATGTCTTTCACTAAAAAGGTGAAGACACACTTACTTTTTCTTCAAGGCCTAATCATAATTATAGCGCCTCCCCTCGCTTATACGGTCAAGGCCAAGCCCTACGGGTGGCCTTCGGCCAGCCTTGACCGCGCTCGCTGCGGCGCAATTTTCTTTTTGAGGCCAGAAGGAAAAAGAGAAATTTCTTTTTTCCCTTCCTCCTTGCGATTTTTCTTTTTTGCCAAGGCCGAGTGTGGTCAAGGGCAAGCCCGTCGCAGCGAGCGGAGCGAGTGAAGACCCTTGACCACCTAACGAGGCCTTGGCGTATACTTTCTGTAAGTAAGGAGAAAGGGAAATTGACTTTAATTTTTACGGAATACTATAAAATCAATCGCAGATTTTAGGATTTGCAAATTGTTTCATAGTATAATATATTTTGTTTCAAATTATGGAACAATTCCAACACTATAAAAAACAATGGTTAAAAGAAGCCTTGGCTGTAGCGCCGGTAGTGGTATTAACCAGCGCGCGGCAGGTAGGTTAGCCTGGTGGAGCATTTAAACTTGCCTTTTTAAGCCATTGACCAGTATAAGAGATTTCACATTTTATTATGTCTCCTGGCGGTCCGCAGACAATAACCTTTCCTCCCCTTTCACCGCCTTCTGGGCCAAGGTCAATAATGTAATCGGCGGCGGCGATAATGTCTAAGTTGTGTTCAATGACTAAGACTGTATTACCGGCTTCTACGAGTCTATGAAAGACATTAATTAACTTCTCCACATCGGCCATGTGTAGACCAGTAGAGGGCTCATCCAGAATATAAAGGGTCTTACCTTCACTTTTTTTATATAACTCCTTAGCCAGTTTTATCCGCTGGGCCTCCCCACCAGAAAGGGTATGACTTGGCTGTCCAAGAGTAAGATAACCAAGTCCCATCTCGTTTAAAATCTTTAAGGGACGCACGAGTGCAGGAATGGCCGCAAAAAACTCCTCGGCCTCAGCTATAGCCATTCCTAAAACCTCGGCAATATTTTTGCCTTTGTAAGTAATTTTTAAGATTTCTTCATTAAACCTGCTCCCACCACATATTTCACAATCCACATATACATCTGGTAAAAAGCTCATTTCTATCTTTACCTTTCCCTGTCCAGCACAATGTTCACATCTGCCGCCTTTGACGTTGAAAGAAAAGTGACTAGGCGTTAGTCCCCTTGCCCGCGCAGCAGGGACCTTGGCAAAAAGTCGCCTTATTTCAGCCCAAAACCCAACATAGGTAGCTGGCGTAGACCGGGGAGTACGGCCAATTGGGCTGTGGTCTACAATCAAAACACGTTTAATTGCCTCCCAGCCCAAAAGGGCCTTGTGGTTATCTGGTGGTGGTTTTCCTTTTAGCCTTGCTTTAAGTCCCTTATAAACTACCTCCATAACCAAAGAACTCTTTCCCGAACCAGAAACTCCGGTCACACAAACAAGGTTACCCAAAGGTATATCTACATCAATTTCCTTTAAATTAAACGCCCTTGCCCCTTTTACCTTAAGCCAGCCTTTGGGTGTCCTAGGCGAGAAATTAAGTTTAAAAGCCCGCTTTAAACACCGGCCGGTTATAGAAGCAGGGTTATTTTTAATCTCTATGGGCGTGCCTACAGCCATAACCCTTCCCCCTTCCCTTCCTGCCCCTGGACCAAGGTCAATCACATAATCGGCCGCTTCTATCGTGGCAGCATCATGCTCTACTACGATGACGGTATTACCCCAATCTCGCAGATCCTTAAGCACTTTAATGAGTAAGGCATTATCCCGTGGATGCAGACCAATGGTAGGCTCATCTAGAATGTAACATACTCCTCTTAGATTAGAACCCAATTGGGCGGCCAGACGAATGCGCTGGGCCTCTCCGCCAGACAGGGTATCACCACTTCGGTCTAAGGTAAGATAGCCAAGTCCTACTTCTTTTAAAAAGGAAAGTCTTTTTAGGATTTCTGGCAGGATAGGTCTGGCAATCTCCCTTTGGCGTTCATCAAAGGGCAAATGAGGAAGAACATCTAAAAGCCTTTCTATGCTTTTTGCCTGAAGGGTAGCAATGTTTTCTTCACCAATCTTTACGGCTAAGGCAAGTTTATTTAAACGACTGCCTTGACAGTGGGGACAGGGTTTTTCGCCGATTATACCTAACCCATCACAAAACGGACAGGCCCCTAGCGAAGTGTTAAAAGAAAAAAGCCTCGGATCAAGACTGGGGAAACCTATCTGACAATGTGGACAAAATAGCCTTTTGCTGTAAAGGCGTTTTTTATCAGAAGTAGCAATAATAACCACACCCTTACCTTCTTTAAGGCCTAGGGTAATACTATGTCGCAACCGGGCTAAGTTATTTGGTGTTACCAAAAGCCGTCCAATCACAATTTCAATGTCATGCTCTTTATATCGGCTCAACACCGTAGGATGTTTAAGACTCACAATCTTTCCGTCTACCCGTGCTTCTTTAAATCCCTTCTTTTCCGCTTCCTTAAAGACCTCCTTATGCCATCCCTTACGCCGTTTTACCTTTGGGGCTAAGATGATGACCTCTTCTCCTTTCCATTCACTCAAAATGGCATCTAAGATGGCTCCTGTTGACATTGCCTGGACTGGCCGTCTACACTGCGGACAATGCGGACGACCAGCCTTGGCAAACAAGAGGCGAAGATAATGGTGGATTTCGGTAATGGTAGCCACGGTAGAACGACGGGTAAAAAGACTTGTGCGTTGGTTAATGGCCACCGTAGGGGGAATACCTGTAAGTAAGTCAATGTCTGGCTTGGTCAATACCTGCAAATATTGCCGCACATAGGCCGGCAGGGTTTCAATATAACGCCTCTGTCCCTCGGCAAATAGGATATCAAAGGCCAAAGAGGTCTTACCTGAACCGCTTACACCCGTAATGACAACCAACTGGTCGCGAGGGATCTTAAGATTGATATTCTTAAGGTTATGCTCTCTCGCTCCGTAAAGGCTAATATATGGCATTTTGTCAAAGGCATTTGGTATTTTTAATGAAAGTAAATAGTATCCTGCAAGACTCCTAATCGCAAGCTCCTACCCTTGACCGAAATTTACTTGTATGTTAGCCTTTCTTAGGCTTGGATCCTTAAGGGACCAAGACCAAGATAAGGCAGAACAGAAGTGCCTTCTGGTCTTTGGTCCAGGAGGTATTTTTGTTTATGAGACTCATAAGTTCTATCAAAGAAATGTCCGCTTTATCTGAACGCTGGCGGCGGGAAGGAAAAACCATTGCCTTTGTGCCCACCATGGGTTATTTCCATGAAGGACATTTAAGTCTCATGCGTGAGGGTCGTCGCCGGGGTGATGTGTTAGTCGTAAGCCTTTTTGTCAACCCCATCCAATTTGGACCTAAAGAAGATTTAAATCAATATCCCCGTGACTTGGAAAGGGATAAGGCCCTGGCCCAAAAAGAAGGGGTAGATGTCCTGTTTGTGCCTAAACAGGAAGAAATGTATCCATCTGGTTTCCAAACCTTTGTAGAAGTAACAGAATTAACGCAATATCTATGTGGACTTTCACGACCAGGACACTTTCGGGGAGTAACAACCGTTGTAACTAAACTTTTTAACATTGTTAAACCTCATATTGCCATCTTTGGACTTAAAGATTATCAACAATATCTGGTTATAAAGCGGATGGTAGAAGACCTTAATTTTGACATTGAAATCATAGGATATCCTACCGTGCGTGAGGCAGATGGCCTAGCAATGAGCTCTCGTAATGAGTATCTTTCGCCTGAACAGAGAAAATCAGCCCTAAGTCTTTCGCAAGGACTAAAGTTAGCCCAAGCCCTTGTTAATGCTGGTGAAACAAATGTACAAATAATTGTCAACAGGGTAACCAATTTCATCAAGCAATTTCCTTATACCCAGATAGACTATGTTAAAATCTGTGATCCAGAAACATTAGAGGATTTAACTGAAATAAAAGATAAGGCCTTGTTGGCCCTGGCAGTTAAAATAGGCAGAGCCAGATTAATTGATAACACCATATTAGAGGTCAAAAAATGAGGTTTATGTTAAAATCTAAAATCCATCGGGCAAGGATAACGGAAAGCAATTTGAACTACGAGGGGAGTATCTCTATTGACACTAAGCTTATGGAAAAGGCAGACCTTGTGCCTTATGAAATGGTGCATGTTTATAATATTTCTAACGGGGAGAGGTTTTCTACCTATGTCATTCCTGGTAAAAAGGGAGAAATTGGACTAAATGGAGCGGCGGCCCGTAAGGGCATGAAGGGGGATTTGATCATCATTACCGCCTATACCCTAATGGCTGAAGAAGAAATCAAAGGACATCGGCCTAAGTTGGTATTTGTGGATGAAAATAATACTATTGTGCGGGTAGAAGATTGAAGGAATTTTTAAAGCGTAATTTTTGGGCAGGGATTCTTGTCTTAGTCCCTATTTCTCTTACGATTTATGTTATTGTTATCATCTTTCGGGCAGTTGACAGAATTTTGGCCTACTTGCCAACCAAATATAACCCTCAAACTTATCTTCCTTTTCCTGTCCCTGGTCTGGGATTAATCTTTGCCTTTCTCATCATTATGCTGGTAGGTTTTATCGCCCGCAATTATATTGGTAGTAAAATTATTGAACTTTGGGAGGGATTGGTAAACAAGATTCCCTTTATACGAAGCATATATGTAGCCACCAAACATCTGATAGAAACAATTTTTCTAAAAACCGATCAAAATTTTAAACGCGTTGTCTTGGTAGAATATCCGCGCAAGGGAGTCTATGCCTTGGCCTTTACGACGGGGATGAGTAAAGGGGAAATTCAAAATAAAACTCATAAAAATGTAGTCAATGTTTTTGTGCCTACGACTCCTAATCCTACCTCTGGTTTCTATCTCTTGGTGCCAGAAGAAGAACTGATATTTTTAGACATGAATGTAGAAGACGCGTTTAAGTTGATTATTTCTGGGGGTATCGTTACCCCTGAAGAAAAGAAGTAATTGACATTTTAACAAAAACAGGTTTTTATTTAGCAAAATTTAGAGAAAGGAGATGAGAAATGGCCAAAAAGGAGTTTTTGTTTACCTCAGAGTCTGTGACCGAAGGGCATCCTGACAAGGTAGCTGATCAAATTTCTGACGCCATTCTTGATGCTATTCTTACCCATGACAAAAATGCGAGGGTGGCCTGTGAAACCCTCGTAACGACTGGCTTGGTCTTCATTTCTGGCGAAATCACAACTAGTTGTTATGTAGAAATTCCAGAGGTAGTAAGGCAAACCGTAAAAGAAATTGGCTATAACAGCTCAGACATGGGTTTTGATTGGGAAACTTGTGCGGTTATTACCAGTATTGACCGTCAGTCTCCTGATATTGCGATGGGTGTTAACCGGGAAAAACTAGAAGAGATTGGGGCAGGAGACCAGGGCATGATGTTTGGTTATGCTTGTACTGAGACTGAAGTCCTTATGCCTATGCCTATTTATTATGCCCATCAGCTGGCCAAGAGGTTGGCTGAAGTAAGAAAGAGCAAAATTTTAGACTTTTTAAGACCTGATGGGAAAACCCAGGTTACAGTCAAATATGTAGATGGCAAACCCCAGGAGGTAACGGCGGTAGTTATTGCCGCCCAGCATGAACCATGGGTCAAATACGAAACCCTTAAAGAAGGTATTATTGAAGAAGTTATTCACTATATTATTCCTGAAGAAAAAAGGGCAAAAGACATAAAATATTTCATCAATACTACTGGCCGCTTTGTTATTGGCGGTCCGATGGCTGATACTGGCACTACGGGTCGTAAGATTATCGTTGATACGTATGGTGGTATGGCCCGCCACGGAGGTGGGTGTTTCTCAGGCAAAGATCCTTCCAAGGTAGACAGAAGTGCCAATTATATGGCCAGATATGTGGCGAAAAATATTGTTGCGGCCGGACTGGCTGAGCGGTGTGAACTCCAAATTGCGTATACCATTGGCCGTCCAGAACCAGTTTCTATTATGGTAGACACACATGGAACAGGTGTTGTGCCAGATAAAGAAATTGAGAAACTTATAGAAAAGATCTTTGATCTGCGGCCAGGTATGATTATTAAGCATCTGGATTTGCTCCGCCCTATTTACAAACAGACGGCTGCCTATGGTCATTTTGGGCGTAAAAATCCCGATTTTACTTGGGAAAAGACGGACATGGTGGAAGTGTTAAAGAAAGAGGTAGGAAAGTAATAGTTTGGTAGACAATATTTAAAAATTATTTGGAAATGAGTTATAAGGAGGCCATAAATGGATTATCACATCAAAGATATAAATCTGGCTGAGCAAGGGCAGTTACGCATTGAGTGGGCTGAGCAAACTATGCCTGTTTTAAGGCTTATTAGAGACCGTTTTGAAAAAGAGAAGCCCTTAGCCGACGTGCGCATTGGAGCTTGCCTGCATGTTACCACTGAAACGGCCAATTTGATGCGCACTTTAAAGGCTGGAGGGGCCGAAGTGGCCCTTTGTGCCTCAAATCCTTTGAGTACTCAGGATGATGTAGCGGCTGCCTTGGTAAAATACGATGACATTCCTGTCTTTGCCATTAAAGGAGAGGACAGAGATACTTACTATCAGCATATTGAAGGGGTTTTGGCCACCTCTCCTACAATTACCATGGACGATGGGGCTGATTTAATCTCTACCATCCACAGTAGCCACCGAGAGTTATTAAATCAGATCATTGGTGGAACTGAGGAAACTACCACTGGTGTCATTCGTTTACGGAGTATGGCTGAGGACGGAGTGCTTGGTTATCCTATTATTGCCGTCAATGATGCCATGACCAAACATCTATTTGACAACCGTTACGGTACGGGCCAAAGTACTATTGACGGCATCTTAAGGGCTACCAATCGGCTTATTGCTGGGTCTACCTTTGTTGTATGCGGTTATGGTTGGTGTGGAAGGGGTGTGGCCATGCGGGCCAAAGGCATGGGGGCAAATGTGGTCATCACCGAGGTTGATCCTCTAAGGGCCCTTGAGGCGGTCATGGATGGCTTTCGGGTGATGCCTATGTATGAAGCAGCCAAGATCGGAGATTTCTTTGTCACCGTTACCGGAGACATCAATGTCATCCGCAGAGAACACTTTATGGTCATGAAGGATGGTGCCATCTTGGCCAACTCAGGTCACTTTGATGTGGAGATAGAAAAGAAGGCCTTGGGGGAGATGGCCAAACGGGTAAGGCGAATTAGAGAATATGTAGACGAATACACCTTGGAGGATGGACGCCGTATTTACCTCCTAGGAGAAGGGCGTTTGATTAATCTAGCCGCGGCTGAAGGACATCCTTCGGCTGTTATGGACATGAGTTTTGCCAATCAGGCCTTGGCAGCTGAATATTTAGTTAAAGAAGGTAAAAGGTTAGAAAAGCAGGTATATACGGTACCTGAAGAGTTAGACAAAGAAGTAGCCCGTCTAAAACTGAAGGCCATGGGCATAGAGATTGACACCCTTACACCGGAACAGGAAAAGTATCTCTCTTCTTGGGAAATAGGTACCTAAAGAGGGCAATAAATGAAACTAACCGAGACCGCCGAGGATATCTTAGAGGCAATCTATGTTTTGGATAAAACAAAAAAAGTAGTGCGGGTAAAGGATATTGCCAAACGATTAAATGTAAAAATGGCCTCGGTGGTCGTTGGTCTTAAGTCTTTAGCGCAAAAGGGACTGGTTAAGCATGAACACTATGGCTATGTAGAGCTGACCTCAGCGGGGGCAAAAATTGCTGAAAGGGTTTATAAACATCATCAGCTTTTATTTAAGTTTTTTCATGAAACATTAGGACTTCCAGCCCATATTGCCGACAAAGATGCCTGCCGCCTTGAGCATTACCTTTCCCCTGAAGGGCTGGAACGGATTGTAGATTTTATTGAATTTATAGAAAGTTGTCCAGAAGGCGCCCCTACGTGGTTGACCAATTTTTTTTATTTTTTGCAGTATGGGACCTATCCTGAAACCTGTTTGCGTAAAAAGATCAAGCTAAAACTCCTCAATGAACTTAATCCAGGGGAAACGGCTGAAATCGTGAAACTAAACGGTTCTAGTCAAACCAAACAGAACCTTCTAAAAAGTGGTTTTGTCCCTGGAGCAAGGATTAAGGTGCTTAAAAAAGAGGATGAAAAAATATTCATTGAACTTGAAGGGAAGGAAACTTCCCTTGACCTTAATACTGCCAACCAAATTTTTGTTAGTCTTATTTAACCTTACATCAATTCTTTAAAAGAGGAAATGGACTTAAAGCCGTTAAGGGGTAATTTAGGAGGCAGTTTAGAGTTGGCCTTGCTTTTAAAGAAAAGGTATTTAATCCCTGCCTCCTTGGCCGCCAGCAAAGGTGGTTCACTGTCGTCTATAAATAAGGTTCGGTTTGGATCAAATTTAAGCCTTTGCTGAAGCTTAAACCAAAATTCCTTATCTTCTTTAGGCAGGCCAATGTCAAAGGCACAGATAATATGATCAAAGTGATGATCAAGCCGTGTTTGTCTCATTTTTAAAGCCAGAGATTTATAGTGAGCGTTGGTCACGAGGGCTGTCTTTTTTTGTTGCTGCCGTAAAAAGCACAAAAAGTCTTCTACATAGGGATGGACACTGATGAGGTGTTTTATCTGTTCCTTAAGGGCAGGGATATCTAAATTTAGTTTTTTAGACCAAAAGTCCAGATCAGTCCAGTTAAGGGTTCCCTCTTCTCGCCGATAAAAACGCATGAGCTCTTCCTTGGCCTCTTGGACTGAGAGGCCATATTTCTCAGCATACTTTTGGGGAACAAGGGTTTCCCAAAAGTAATCGTCAAAATATTTATCCAAAAGGGTACCATCCATATCCAAAAGCACCCAATCAATTTGGGACCAAAATGCCTTTTTATCTGGTATTGCTCTGTTCATAGTTTTAATTTTCAATCCTGAGTAGTAATAAGACAAAGCTTATTTATTTTTATAAATATCACCTCTAAAATCTATCTCATCATAGATCAAAATTATACCTTCTTCTTTATCTATCCTAAAAATTATCCTTATTTTACCACTTCTCATCCTCAAAAAGCCCTTCCATTCTCCTTTTAACTGTTTGATTTTAAGTTCTTTGAAAGGAATTATTCCTTTATCTGTAATAGATGTAATGAGGACTTTTAGTTTTAACCGCACCTTTTCCTTATCCTTTTCTTTTAATCTATCTAAAAATTTTAGAGCTCTCTTACTAAATTTAACCCTCATTCCATTACCCATTCTGTCATATCCACAAATTCATTTTCATCGTAATTAGAAGGTATGCCATATTTTTCTTTAATTTCTTTCATTTCTTCATTAGAGACATAAGGAATTAAAAGCTCATAAAGGCCCAATCTTTCTTCTTTTAAAACTTCTCTAACGCTTTCTTTTATTAGCTGTTTTAATTCAGCTTGAGTTAACATTACTCACCCCCCTTGTTTGGTTAGGCAAGAGAAAAATCTCCCAATTGCTTCTTTTGGTAGATTAAAATTCTGTCCAAACAATCTTACTAAGTGGCGGGCGTTGTCCTTTTGAGGACAACACCCGTTTTAAAACCCTATTTACGCAATAACTCCTTGAAGATTTTATTAGCCAACTGGGGATTTGCCTTCCCCTTAGTCTCCTTCATCATCTGGCCAATAAAGAAACCAAGGAGCTTTTCTTTACCAGCCTTGTATTGCTCAACCTCTTTTGGATGCGCAGCCAAGATTTTTTCAGCAATTTCCCGCAGGACATTTTCATCAGTGATCTGCACCAAGCCCTTCTTTTTCACAATTTCGGATGGAGCTCTCCCTGTATCATACATCTCTTCAAAAACAGTTTTACCGATCTTACCACTGATAGTACCATCCGCAATAAGTCTGATTAATTCACCCAATCTCTCTGGAGGAATAGGACATTCTGTAATTTCCTTTTTATCTTGATGAAGCTTGCCCAAGAGTTCAGACATCACCCAACTGCTTGCCAGTTTGGGATTGTTACAGGCCTTGACCACGGCCTCAAAGTAATCGGCTAGCTCTTTAGAAGAAGTCAAGACATCCGCATCATAGGATCGCAGATTGTATTGTGTGATAAACCGTTCTTTTTTCTCGTCTGGTAATTCAGGCAAAGTTTCCCTTACTTCTTCAATCCAGGCCTCATCTATCTCTACGGGTACCAGATCAGGATCAGGAAAATAGCGGTAGTCATGGGCCTCTTCTTTTCCCCGCATAGAGCGGGTAATGCCTTTGCTTTCGTCCCAGAGCCGGGTTTCTTGAACAATGGTGCCTCCCTCGTCCAAAATGGCTGCTTGGCGTTCAATTTCATAGGCAAGCGCCCTTTGGACATGTCTAAAGGAGTTCATATTTTTTAGCTCAGTCTTTGTCCCAAACTTTTCACTACCTATTGGTCTTAAGGAAATATTGGCATCGCAGCGAAAGCTACCCTCTTCCATGTTACCATCACAGATTCCTAGATACCGCAAAATGGTGCGTAGCTTCTTTAAATAGGCCACGGCCTCTTCTGGGCTGCGGATGTCGGGTTTGCTCACGATTTCAATAAGGGGCACACCAGTGCGATTAAAATCTACATAGCTGATAGGTCTATATGGATCATGTATGAGCTTACCCGCATCTTCTTCCATGTGAATACGAATAATGCCAATCCTTTTTTTCTGCCCATTGACTTCTATCTCCACCCAGCCATCTTCGGCCAATGGATATTCATACTGAGAAATTTGATATCCTTTAGGCAAATCAGGATAAAAATAGTTTTTCCGGGCAAAGACACTGAAGGGATTGATCCGGCAATGGGTGGCTAAGGCCATCTTCATGGCAAACTCTACCACCCGTTTGTTCAGTACGGGCAATACCCCTGGCATACCCAGACAAATGGGACAGACATGAGTATTGGGCGGAGCCCCAAATTTAGTAGAGCAATCGCAAAATATCTTACTTTCAGTCAAAAGCTGCGCATGTACCTCTAAACCGATGATTGCTTCATATTTCATGGCCCATCTCCTTAACTTTTAATCTACCTTATCAAAACGCAGAAATTGCATGGTAAATGATCCTCGGCCTTGCGTAAGGGAACGAAGATCCGTAGAATACCCAAACATCCGAGAGAGAGGAACGGTAGCGGTAATTACCGTTACTTTACCACGCTTATCAATGGATTCTACCTGCCCCTTACGGCTATTTATATCTCCTATTACTTCCCCCATGTATTCGTCTGGCAAGACCACTTCTAACCTCATAATGGGTTCAAGGAGGATGGGATCGGCCTGCTGGCAGGCCTCTTTTAGGGCCTGAGAAGCGGCAATGCGATATCCCAATTCTGTAGCGTGCTCATGAGTACCACCTCCACACAAATCCACCTCCAAATCTGTCATGGGATAACCAGCTACAACCCCCTGTTGTAATACATTCTGTAAGGCCTCTTCAATGGCAGGCCAAAAGTTAGGAGGAATGTCAGCTTCGGAAAGAGTCCGTTTAAACTTAACTCCACTTCCACGTGGTAATGGTGTAACTCTTAATTTGACCTGGCCAAAGTGGGGTGTAGTACCTAATTCTTTTTGAAATATCTTTTCTAACTCTATAGGTTTGGTAATGGTCTCCCGGTATACTACCTGGGGCTTACCTGTATTGACCCGGGCATGAAATTCCCTTTCCAGGCGATGGATAATAATGTCTAAATGCAACTCACCCATACCAGAAATGACCGTCTGGCCGGTGTCTTCATCGGTTCTGATTTGAAAAGTAGGATCTTCTTCGGCCAGCTTCTGCAGACCCAAAATGGCCTTTTCTGCATCCTCTCTTGTCTTTGGTTCTACGGCAATGGATATAACCGGACGGTAAAAGTCAATGGGTTCTAAAATAATAGGATGATTTTCATCACAAAGGGTGTCTCCTGTCGTTACCTTTTTAAGACCAGCAATGGCCACAATATCTCCTGCCTTTACCTCTTCTAACCGCTCCCTTTTATCGGCGTGTAGACGAAAGATACGGGCAATACGTTCTTTAGTGCGCTGGCGGGAGTTATAAATTATATCTCCTACTTTCACCTTACCAGAATAGACCCGTACCAGGGTAAGCTTTCTGCCTTGATCCATCATAATTTTAAAGGCCAAGGCACAAAAGGGGGCCTTTTCGTCTGGAGGACGAGTTTCACTTTTGCCGGTGATGGCGTTGTCTCCTTTTACAGGAGGAATGTCTACCGGACTGGGTAAATAATCTACTACTGCATCCAAAAGAGGCTGAATACCACGGTTTTTTAAGGCCGCTCCGCACAAGACAGGCACAAGCTTAAGTTGCAAGGTGGCTGTACGTATGGCCCGTTTTATCTCTGTTTCAGGAATAGACTCTTCGTTTAGATAAAGCTCCATTATCTTCTCGTCGGTCTCGGCCAATTTTTCTAAAAGTTGTTCTCTATACTTGGCTGCTTGTTCTTGGTATTCGCTAGGAATATCTGAAATATCATAAGTAGCTCCTAGGGTCTCATCGTGCCAAACAATGGCTTTCATTCGTATAAGATCAATTACCCCTTTAAAGTCCTGCTCCACACCTAAGGGAAGCTGCAGGACTAAAGGATTAGCGCCAAGCTTGTCTTCCATCTGTTTGACGGTACCAAAAAAGTCTGCTCCCAAGCGATCCATCTTGTTAACAAAGGCAATCTTTGGCACTTTATACCGGTCGGCTTGATGCCATACGGTCTCTGATTGGGGTTCTACCCCACCCACAGCACAAAACACACCAATGGCTCCGTCCAGCACCCGTAAGGACCGTTCCACCTCAATAGTAAAATCTACATGCCCTGGGGTATCAATGAGATGAATCTCGTGGTCACGCCAATAACAGGTAGTTACGGCCGAAGTAATGGTAATTCCTCTTTCTTTTTCTTCTGGCATCCAATCCATGATGGCCTCACCGTCGTGCACCTCACCTATACGATGAGACTTACCTGTATAGTAAAGGATGCGTTCAGAAATAGTCGTCTTACCTGCATCAATGTGGGCAATAATGCCTATATTACGTACTCTTTTTATGTGGTACCCTTGTTTACTCACTATCAACTCTCCAATGATAACAAAATTTGGATATTTATTGAAACTAAAGGATTTTCAGAGGGATGTCAAGCGAGCAAAGTGAGTAGTGAACAGTAAAGGAAGAAAAAAATCGCACGCAACTGGTAGTTGTTGTGAAGGCTATCTTCATTTTACCTTTTGCTGAAAAACTAGCTATAAGAAGGGTTATAGTTCAGTGTGCCTCAAGAATCCGCGATTGATTTGAGGAAAAAGAAGGGGAATTAAAGTATTCCGCAAAAGTTGATTTAAAATAAACTTAAATTTCTTTTCCTTAAGGAATTATATGCCAAGGCCCTGCTTATGCGGTCAAGAGTTTTCACTCACTGCTCGCTGCGACCTGTGCTTTTCAGGCACAGGCGACGTTCTTCGGGTTTGCCCTTGACTATCTTCGGTCTTGACAAAAAAGAAAACTGAAAGGAGGAAGGGAAAAGAAATTTTTGTTTTCTCCTTCTGGCCTTAAAAAGAAAATAACGCCGAAATTTATGCTCGGGCCTTTTATATATTACGCAAATTATTTTTTCAAACAATCTCATTGATCTGGATTGTTTTAAAACTTGACTTTAACAAAACAGTGATTATTTTCTTTTTGGAGTAAGAAAAAAAATAAAGGAGGTGGTGAGAGATGTTTGAAATCTTACCGATAAGTGCCAGAAGAGAGCTTGAAAGTCTGCGTCGGGAGATGGATAGACTTTGGGAAAACTTCTTTGGTGAAAGAGGGGGGTTAGAACCTGTTGAAGGTTGGATGCCTGCGTTAGATGTAACCGAAACGAAAGATAACTTGATCGTTAAAGCCGAACTGCCGGGCATCGATCCTAAAGATGTGGAGATAAGCTTAAGTGGTAATATCTTGACTATAAAGGGTGAAAAGAAACAAGAAAAAGAAGAAAAGGATGAAAACTACCATCTGGTAGAACGCAGATATGGGAGTTTTGTCCGCAGTATTAGACTGCCCGTAGAAGTACAAGAAGATAAAATTGAGGCTTCTTACAAAAATGGTGTTTTAAAGGTTGTCTTGCCTAAGTCTGAAAAGGCAAAGAGAAAAGAGATAAAGATAAAGGTAGAATAAACCCCAGCCTTGCAAGGCCCTCTTAGAGGGCCTTTTTTTATTTTTAACAATTTAGCCGAGAGATACTTCAAATTTTATCAAACTGAGACTGTTTAAAAAATATAGTTAACCGCATAATTCTATGTAATTTGTGGAAACTTTTTCCTTCCAAGGCCTAATCATAGTTATAGCGCCTCCGCTCCCTTAGCGGTCAAGACCAAGCTCTGCGGGTGAACTTCGGCGCTGACTTTCTATTTGAGATTGGAAGGGAAAAGAGAAATTTTTTCCCTCTTCCTCCTTTCACAATTTCTTTTTGTCAAGGCCAAGGGTCAGGGCAAACCCGAAGGGCGTAGCCTGTCCAAAGGGCAGGTCGCAGCGAGCGGAACGAGTGAAGACCCTTGACCGTATAACCGAGGCCCTGGCATATAATCTTTTAAGAGGAGAAGGGATAATTCTGGCGTTTTTCTTAATTCTTTTCCATCTCAAATGTTCTTCTCCAAAAATCAATCACGGATGTTGGGATTTTGCAAACTTGACAAAGATAGGTTTCATTGTATTATAAAAATCTAAGGGCCCATAGCTCAGTTGGCAGAGCCACCGGCTCATAACCGGAAGGTCCCAGGTTCGAATCCTGGTGGGCCCACCAGAAAAGGCGATGTTATTTTTTTTGAAGATATTTTTAAACATAGTTTAAAAAACAACTTTAAAAAGGTGCGTTTAAAAGACGCACCTTTTTATTTTGCCAAATGAAGGTCAAAGATATAGTTGCATATTTTGAACAAAAAGTGCCCTTTGGTTTAGCCGCACCTTGGGACAATATAGGCCTTCAGTGTGGAGATGAGGAGGTAGAAGTAAAAAGAATCGTAGTAGCACTAGATCCTTCTGAAGCTGCCATCAATTTTGCCATTAAGCAAAAGGCCCAACTCCTTGTTACCCATCATCCTCTTATCTTTTCTCCTCTAAAAAAGGTTACTTCTTCTGATCCGGTAGCTTCTCTTCTTATGAAGATGATTAAACATGACCTAAATCTTCTTGCCTTACATACTAATCTAGACAGTATAAAGGAGGGAGTAAGTGCTGCCTTATTGAACCAATTAGGCATTAAAGGTGAAGGGGTAATCCAGCTAGGTAAACTCCCAGAAACCGGCTTTGGGTATTGGGGAAAGTTGGACCGGGCCCTAAGTCGGGATGAATTTGTGCGGCTGGTGAAGGAACGCTTGCATGTTCCATTAGTAAGAGTTTTAGGTGAGCGAGATAAAGTACAAAGGATAGGTGTTTGTGGAGGTAGTGGGGCAGACTTAATTCCCCTTTGCCTAAAACGAGGAATAGAGGCCTTGGTTTTAGGAGAAATAAAATATCATCCGGCCAGGTTATTTGAAAATGTGCCTCTTTTGATTATAGAAGTAGGCCATTACGAATCAGAAAAGTTTATCTTGCCAAGATTAAAGGGATGGCTGGAAATACTTTTTCAACAAAGAGGGAAGAAAGGAGAAGTTCTTCTCTTTGAGGAAACTTCTCCTTATAAATACTACTTTTAATAAGGAGGGAGCGTTGAAGGAGCAGCTTTTAAAGCTCATTAAGTTACAAGAATTAGACCTTCAGATCAGGAAGATCAATAAAGAGCTTGAGACGGAACCAGAAGCCATAAAGGCGTTACGTAAGGAATTAAAAGAGGTAAAGGAAGATTTAGCTACAGCTAAGGCAGAGCTAGAGGAACGAGAGAAGGTAAAACGGGATGCAGAATTAGAACTGCAAGATTGTGAAGAGCGAATTAAAAAAAGTAAGCAGAAGATGACAGAAGTAAAGACCAATAAGGAATATCAAGCGTTGTTGACGGAAATTGATGAACTGCAAAGCCTAAAATCAGAGTGGGAAGATAAAATTATTGTTGCTATGGATGAAATTGAAGAAGCGAAAAAGATCGTAGAAGAAAAGGAAAAAATAGTGAAGGAGTTAGAGCAACGCTTAAAAGAGGCACAGCAAAGGCTTGAACAGTCCTTTGCTCATTTTAAGAAAGAACTTGCTCAGTTAAGGCAAAAGAGAGAAGAGATGGTCAAGACGATGGACAAGGAGTTACTCAAACGCTATGACTTCATTCGGTCACGTCGCAATGGTATAGCTGTGGCAGCTGTAAATGCTGAGGTATGTGAGGGATGCAATATGCATATTCCTCCCCAGAAATACAATGAGCTCTTAAAGGGTGATAAATTGATGACCTGTCCTACCTGTCAGCGTATTATCTACTGGAAGGGTATTTTGGAAAACAATGGCCAAACAGAAGAGGAATAACTGGTATTGCCTCTACACCGATGGAGCGAGTCGGGGCAATCCAGGCAAGGCTGGGGCAGGTATTGTTCTCGTCTCGCCCGAAGGAAAGGTGATATTAAAAAAAAGTTTCTTCTTAGGAGAAAAGACAAATAATGAGGCTGAATATTTGGCCCTTTGGTTAGGGCTTAAGGAGGCTTGCCAACGGGGTATAAAGAACTTATGTATATTTGTAGACTCACAATTGGTGGCGAATCAACTTAAAGGGGTTTATAAGCTCAAGGCATCTCATTTAAAGCCAATTTACGATCAAATTCGGCAGTTATTAAAGCATTTGTCATATCAAGTTTACCATATAAGAAGAGAAGACAACAAACTGGCTGATAAACTGGCTAATTATGCCATTGATTGGGAGTTAAAGCAGGCGGATGGCCGCTCGTAGCTGTAAAGGCTACGGGAGGAAAGTCCGGGCTCCACAGGGCAGGGTGCTGGGTAACGCCCAGTGGGGGTAACCCCAGGAAAGTGCCGCAGAAAACAGACCGCCAGCGGCCTCGTGGAATAATAAAGCCTATTCTACGGGGTGCGGGCAAGGGTGAAACGGTGAGGTAAGAGCTCACCAGTCCAGGTGGTGACACCTGGAGCTAGGCAAACCCCACCCGGAGCAAGACCAAATAGGAGGGCGTTCTCCTCTTAAAGAGGAGATAAGGGTGGCCCGTCCGATGCCCTCGGGTAGGTCGCTTGAGGCGTCGGGTAACCGACGTCCCAGAGGAATGGCCATCGCCTGAGGAGGGGTGACCCTCTTCAGGAGACAGAACCCGGCTTACAGCCTGCTTTAACTCCTTAATAAAAATGCCCTCTTTCTTTTTGAGGAAAGAGGGCTTATTTTTACGCAAGGTGTGAGATCAAAAAGAAATTACGACCTAAAGAAAGTTTTCCAAGTCTAGATTTAAATTTTCTGAGGCCATTTTTAGTTTTTGCAAGGCTCGTTTTTCTATCTGCCTAATCCTCTCCCGCGAGACCTTGAAGCGCTTACCGATCTCTTCTAAAGTGTGTTCACTTTCTCCCCCAAGACCAAAACGCAACCGTAAGATTTCCTGCTCGCGTGGGGTAAGAGTAGCCAGGATGACCTGCAGTTTTCGGGAAAGTTCAGCGTGTGTCACTGCATCAAATGGGGAGACGGCCTTTGCGTCCTCAATAAAGTCTTTTAAGGTGCTGTCTTCATCTCCAATAGGAGATTCAAGAGAAATTGGTTCCTTAACCGAGCAAAGGATTCCTGTAATTTTTTCCAAGGGTAATCCTGTTTTTTCGGCTACCTCTTTAGGACTGGGTTCTTTTCCGTGCTCTTTAAGAAGTTCATAAAATGCCTTTAAAACCTGGTTTTTTAGTTCTACAAAATGTACAGGCAAACGGATTGTTTTGGCCTTATCCAAAATGGCCCGTGTGATGGATTGTCTTATCCACCAAGTGGCATAAGTGCTGAAGCGATGCCCTTTTGTATAGTCAAAACGAAAGATGGCCTTCATCAATCCTAAGTTGCCTTCTTGGATTAAATCAGACAGGCTTAACCCTTGTCCTACGTAGCGTTTGGCAATACTTACTACCAAACGCAAGTTGGCCCCAATCATTTCATCGCGGGCCTTTTTAATCATTGCTTCTAATCTTTCAATCCTTTTTACCAGTTTATCAAGTTCAGGATCACGGTAACGGTGACGAAGTTTTTTAACCACTTTTACCACGGTATCTAAACGCCGCCTTTTGGGAGCAACGTCCTTTTCCTTCCACTCTTTAATATGAAGCTTGAGTCGTTTCAATTCAGGATAATTTAATTTGCTGCACAGAATATGAAACATAACTGCATTATATCCTCT
Source organism: Candidatus Desulfofervidaceae bacterium (assembly GCA_027064585.1). Classification (GTDB taxonomy): domain Bacteria; phylum Desulfobacterota; class Desulfofervidia; order Desulfofervidales; family Desulfofervidaceae; genus JAGHCL01. Next base: position 53,464 of record JAMOPI010000015.1, read on the forward strand.
CCGAATACGACGCGTGAGTTCCTGTTCTCTTTCTTGGGTTAAAAGTTCGTAAACACCAATTTCCTGAAGGTAGGCTGTAACTGGTTCTCTTTCTCCCCCTTCTTCCTTTTTTACAGGCAATCTTTCTACTGTTTCTTTATTAGCTGGTTCGGCTTCTTTTCCCTTTTCTTTAAGTTCATCAATGACCTTAATGTCATTTTCCTCTAAAAGGTCAATAATCTTTTCTACTTCGTCTGGGTCTATTTCTTCAGCCGGTAAGAGATCATTTAACATATCATAAGTTAAATAGCCGTTTTTTTGGCCTTTTTTGATTAATTGGTCTAGATATCCTTTCATCTTCCCTCAACACTCACCATTTGAATTTGGACATAGTTTATTATGCGAATTCAAATCATGAATGTCAATAGAAAAAGAGTACCCCACAGAGAGTTGTGAAGATAACATAAAATTTGATATAAAGCAATACCTATTTGGGGCTGTTTGAAAAATATAGTTAGTCATCCCTGAAAAACGCTCTAACCTACCATTTTATCACACATTTTTCTTGAAATAAGGCTGACAAAAATGCAAAGATATGCTAAAAATCAGCTCAACACCTTGCAATTTGGGACATCAAAATGA